>JBGVEG010000095.1:0-14772 GCA_045119955.1 Paludibacteraceae bacterium | reverse complement strand
GAAAATTGCCGAAGAGGCATTCGCTGGCGAGAAGAAAGAGTTTCCAGCATTCGCTGCAGGTGATCAAGTGACTGTAGCTTATCGTATTAAAGAGGGTAACAAGGAGCGTATCCAAGAGTTCCGCGGTGATGTTATTTGCATCCACGGTAGCGGTGACAAGAAGCGCTTTACTGTTCGCAAGATGTCTGGTAACGTAGGTGTAGAGCGTATCTTCCCTATGGATAGCCCATTCATTGAGAAAATTACTGTGAACAAATACGGTAAAGTTCGTCGCTCTAAATTGTACTACTTGCGTGCTCTTACTGGTAAGAAAGCTCGTATTCCAGAGCGCCGCGTGAAGTAATGCACTTCGGTTATCGATAACCGATATTCGATTGCCGATAACCGAATCTTGCCAAATGGTGTAACGGTAGCACTACAGATTCTGGTTCTGTCTGTCTGGGTTCGAATCCTAGTTTGGCAACAAAATAAAAGACTTCCTTTTGGGAGGTCTTTTGTTTTGTTGATAAATTCATGGATTCGAACCCATCAAAAAGGGGTCCCCACCAAGCGTGCTTGGAAGGGGAGAGTGAGGGCGTGCGTTTGCCTAATGTCGCAGAGCGACAGTCATTGCAATAAGCACAATCCGAACGACGAATCCTGGTTTGGCAACAAAAAAGACTTCCCTTTAGGGAGGTCTTATTTCTTTTGTTACGCTCAAGAAGAAAACCATTTTGGGGGTTATTACAAACTTTAACCTTAAAAATTTGCATATATGCTTTTTTTTTCGTACCTTTGCGCCCTATTTTGCGTAGTGTGCGCATACGCGTATAACGCGCGCGCGAAGTATAGACTATTTATCGTGGTGAAAAGACTGCTCATAGTGTTAGGAATATGGTTGTGGTGGGTGCTACCTATTGCAGCGCAACGTGTATTGCCCGATTCCGTATCCATGCTTGATACCTTACTAGCTCCCATGGTCTTGCACGATAACGCAGCCGCTGTTTCGAGTACCGATACTCTTCCCGCTCCCCAGCCAAAGAAGAATGCCATTGATGCGCGCGTAGCGTACATGTCACAAGACTCATTAATTATCACAGGTAAAGGTATTGCCCACATGTATGGTAGTGGACAAGTTAACTATAAGGCACTCGAACTCACCGCAGACTACATACGCGTGTGCATGGATAGCAGCACCGTCTTCGCCAAAGGTGTGTTGGATACGATTGAAAACGAGTGGGTGGGACTACCTGTCTTCAAGGATGCTAATGATAGTTATGAGTCCAAAGAACTCACCTATAACCTCAAGACACAGAAAGGCAAGATTCGCCACGTAGTCACCGAACAGGGAGAAGGATTCCTCATTGCCGATGAGACCAAGAAGATGCATGATAATACGCTCATGCTGCACGGCGGCAAATACACTACGTGCGATGATCATGACCATCCTCACTTCTACCTGCAAATGACCAAGGGTAAAGTGCAACCTCAGAAGAATGTGGTCTTTGGACCCGCTTATTTGGTAGTAGGCGAAGTGCCACTGCCATTGGCTGTACCTTTCGGTTTTTTCCCTTTCAACAATACCTACTCCAGCGGTATCATTATGCCTAACTTCGGAGATGATTACACTCGCGGTATGTATTTACAAGGATTAGGTTACTACTTCGCTATTAATGACTATATGGATCTTGAACTCAAGGGTGACATTTATACCCGCGGAACATGGTCCGTGGCTGCGCGTAGCACATACGCCAAGCGCTATAAATTCCGCGGTAATGTCAATATCAATTATCGTTGGGACGTAACAGGCGAGAAGGACATGCCAGACTACAGCGTAGCCAAGAACCTCAGCGTGCAATGGACACACACACAAGACAGCAAAGCCAATCCCTACAACAACTTCTCGGCGAGTGTGAACTTCAAGACCAGTGGTTACAACCGCAGCAATATCAATAGTTACTACAATGTACAAGCCAATGCGGAGAACACCACCAGCAGTACCATCAACTATACCCAGCGTTTCCCAGATAGTCCATGGAGTTTGACGGCGAATATGTCCATCACTCAGCGCACCAAGGACTCTACCATGCAAGTGAGTTTGCCAAACATCAACGTGAGCATGAGCCGTATCTATCCCTTCAAGCGCAAGCAACGCGTAGGCAAAGAGAGATGGTATGAGAAGATCAGTCTTCAGTATAGCGGAAACTTCTATAACTCAATCACTTGTAAAGAAGACTACCTCCTCAAGTCAAACTTCGTCAAAGATTGGCAGAATGGTCTGAAACATAACTTGAGCAGTTCGGCATCGTTCATGCTCTTCAAGTACATCAGTGTTACTCCAAGCGTGAGTTTCAATGACCGTATGTTCTTCCAACGTGTGGATCAATCTTGGGACGAGGAGAATTACGAGGTACGAAAAGATACCGTTAGCGGTTTCTACAACGTCTATAACTTCAATGCCAGCGTCAGTCTCTCCACCAAGTTGTATGGTTTCTACATTCCTTTCCGCAAGTGGTTTGGCGACAAAGTGGACCGTTTCCGCCATGTGCTGACACCCTCTATTAGTTTCAACTACAATCCTGATTTCTCCGATCCTATGTGGGCGAAACGCTATGGTGGTTTCTACGGCACGTATGACCGCATGCTCACGACTCGCGATGCCGCAGGTAACTTAGTGCCTAAGCTGGATGAGAATGGATTACCTATCTTTGAAGCAGTCTCCTACTCCCGTTTCCGCGAAGCACCAGGACGAGGTAGCGCAGCCAGTCTGTCCTTCTCGTTGGGTAACAACATAGAGATGAAAATGCGCAACGACAAAGATACCACGGGCAAAGAGCCGTACAAAGTATATAGTATCATTGACAACCTCAGTATCAATGGTGGATACAATTTCATTGCCGACTCCATGAACTGGCAGAACTTTGGTGTTAACCTGCGTATCAAGATACCCAAGGTTAATTACACCATCAACCTGAGTGGACAGTTCGACCCTTATATGTACACCACAACCGCCAGCGGACAACACGTGCGTTGCAACGAACTGTATTGGAACCATGGTCGCTTCCCTCAATTCTTAGGCACAAGCACCAGTTTTAGTTATACTTTCAGTAATGATGTGGTCAAACGTTGGTTTAACCGAGAAGATAAAAACAAGTCCACCGCTGAAGAGGAAGAACCTTTGTTAGAACCCACTATTGATCCGCTGACGGGCGAGATTATAGAGCCCGAACAGCCCACCAAGAAGAAAAAGAAAGAACCAGAAGAAGTAAGCAATGATGGCTACCTCTTTGCCAATATCCCCTGGAGTTTGAGTGTTTCCTACAGTTTGCGCTACGGAGCAAGCAACGAGTGGGACGAGAAACGCAACTACTACAAGATGGAGTTCCGACACAACCTGAGTTTCTCGGCATCTATCGGCCTGGGCAATGGTTGGAAAGCCAGTACCTCACTCAGTTATGATGTTAATGCCAAGAAGTTGGCATACTCCAGCATCAACGTCAGCCGCGACCTACACTGTTGGAGCATGAGTGCCAGTTTTGTACCTTTTGGTCCCTACAAAAGTTACTCCTTCCATATTGGTGTCAACGCCAGCATGCTCAAGGACTTAAAGTATGATAAGAACAGCGCCGATGCTACAAGTAAACGCGTTAATTGGTGGTAAACAATATTTACAATTTGATAATTTACAATTTACTAAATATATGAAAATCGAAGCAAGAAAAGTAGTGACCCTCCAATACGATTTGTATGTGGACGGCGAGAATGGACAAGAAGAATTGATGGAGAAAGCCACGGCTGAGGCTCCATTGGTATATTGCCACGGCGAGGGCATGATGCTCCCAGCTTTTGAGCAACACATGGCTGGTTTGGCAGAAGGCGAGACCTTTGACTTCCGCATTGCATGCCAAGATGCCTATGGCGAATATGATGATGAAGGCGTATTGACCCTTGACAAGAAGACGTTCTACAACGGCGACGGCGAGTTTGACTCCGAACGCGTATACATTGGTGCTATCGTGCCTATGAACACCGCAGATGGACAAATCATCAATGCCCAAATCGCTGAGATCACCAAGGAGCATGTTACCATTGACCTCAACCACCCATTGGCGGGTGAGAACCTGCACTTTGTGGGCAAGGTGCTCAACCTGCGTGATGTGACCGAAGGCGAACTCAAAGCCCTGCACCATCGCGGTTGCGGTGGCGGTTGTGGCGGCTGCAAAGGTAGCTGCGAGGACTGCGGAAGCGAATGTAATTGTAATTAATAACGGGATTCCGGATGCCGGACGCCAAAATAATGGCTACAGGATGCCGGCTACCGGATACCAACAAAATCAATAAATTCTATGGCAAATATTTTAGCGATAGTGGGACGTCCCAACGTAGGGAAATCGACCCTTTTCAACCGCTTGACCAAGACACGTCGAGCGATAGTCAATGACACAGCAGGTACCACACGCGACCGCCAATACGGCAAGAGCGAATGGTGCGGTAAAGAGTTTTCCGTCATCGATACGGGCGGATGGGTAGTCAACTCTGACGACACTTTTGAGAGCGAGATCAATCGTCAGGTGAACCTCGCCATTAAGGAGGCTGATGTCATCCTCCTCGTGGTGGATGTCAATGCAGGTGTTACCCAGTTTGACATGGAGGTAGCACACCTACTCCGTCAAGCCAAGAAGGAGACCGTACTCGCAGTTAACAAAGTGGACCAGTTTGACCAACAATATGGCGCACCCGAGTTCTACAAACTCGGTCTGGGCGAGCCATTCATCCTCTCCGCTGAGAACGGCTTAGGTACAGGCGACCTCTTGGATGAGATTTGCAGCCGTTTCCGCGACACTGTGGTAGGTGAAGATCTGGAGGAATTGCCACGTTTTGCCATCGTAGGTCGTCCTAACGCAGGCAAAAGTAGTATTCTCAACGCTTTTATCGGCGAGGAGCGTACTATCGTGACCGACATTCCTGGTACCACTCGCGATAGCATTTATACGCGCTACAATAAGTTCGGAAAGGATTTCTACCTCGTGGACACTGCTGGTATCCGCAAGAAAGCCAAAGTCAACGAGGATTTGGAGTACTACTCTGTGGTGCGCAGTATCCGTGCTATTGAGAACTCCGATGTGTGTATCTTGATGATAGATGCCACACGCGGCATAGAGGCGCAAGATCTAAATATCTACCAACTGATTCAGAAGAACAAGAAGGGACTGGTCGTTTGTGTCAACAAGTGGGACTTGATTGAGAGCAAGACCACAGCCGACATCAAGGGCTACGAGCGCGCTATCCGCGAGCGTATTGCACCATTCACCGACTTCCCTATTATCTTCACATCCGCACTCACCAAGCAACGTATTTTCAAGGTGATGGAAACTGCCTTGCATGTCTATGAGAACAAGCAGAAGAAGGTGCCTACAGCACAACTCAATGAGCGTTTCTTGCCACTCATAGAGAACTATCCTCCACCTGCAACCAAGGGTAAATACATTAAGATCAAATACTGTACGCAATTGCCTAACACTCAGATTCCTACCTTTGTGTTCTTTGCCAATTTGCCACAGTATGTGAAGGAGCCATACCGTCGCTTCTTGGAGAATAAACTGCGCGAGTGGTGGGATTTTAATGGTACACCCATCCAATTATTCATTCGTGCGAAATAAAATATAGCACAATTTTTAAGAAAGTAGTGCTTTTTGATAAGAATATTTGCGCGCGTGCGAGAAATTTTGTAATTTTGCAATTTTAATGAAGATTATTGGCTTTAGCGAGATAAACGGAGCAGTGCAGATGGTGCTTAAATGCGATTCCTCTATGTTGGTGAATCGCAAGCCATTCTTTATTCCTGATTGGAGTGAGGATGTGCGTGTGACACCATGCGTGGTGCTTCGTGTGAGCCGATTGGGTAAGAATATCGGTGCTAAGTTTGCTACGCGTTACTATGATGCCGTGGCACCTGCGTTCAATATATATGCAGCGGACGTGCTGGCTACTGGTGATTGGGTAAAGGCATGGGGGTTTGACTATTCCTTGCCATTGGGCAGTTTTATTGACTTAGAGCGCAACCCATGGCAGGATACGATTATCCCTCTTGATGAAGCCATACAGCGTGCCAGCGAGGTAATGACACTGCGACAAGGTGACCTTATCTTCATTGACCGCGCTATTGCTTCTCGTCCACTACAGCGCGAAGAGGTCCTAAGTGTTACTATAGACAACGAAGAACTATTGTACTGCAAAGTAAAATGAAACACATACTTCTCATACTCACTATCTGTTTGTTACCTACTTCTTTGTGGGCAGGTAGGCATACATATGCCGACCAGTCGGTGTTACGCGAGGGTAAGGTAGTCAAAATTCGCATTAGCCAGACGGGCGTGCATGCCATTACCTACAACGAACTCAAGGAATGGGGATTGCAACCAGATCAGGTGCGCGTATTGGGTTATGGAGGTACTATGCTTAGTGAGAATTTCACGAAGCATAAGTGGGATGACCTGCCATCAGTGCCTTTCTATATGCACAAGGGTGCGGATGGTGTCTTCAACCAAGGAGACTATATTCTCTTCTACGCACAAGGTGTTATCGGCTGGCAGTATGCCGCGGGCAAATGGCATCATACGCGCAATCCGTATAGTGATTATGGTTATTATTTCTTGAGCGATGCGGCAGGCGAGCAACGTCTTATTGCAACCAGCCAACCTATCAATAGCACCAACGCCCATGAGGTCAACTGGTTCACTGACTACCAGTTGCATGAGGTGGAGAAAGTGAATCTCATAGACAAGACTGGTGTTAGTGGTGGCGGTCGTGAGTTCTACGGCGAGGCGCTACAAGGAAGCAATCTAACACTCCAGGTCACCTTCAATACGCCCCACCTACTCACCAGTACACCTATGACCTGCGTAGCACATGTGGCAGCCACATCCTCCACACAGTCGCAGTTCACCATGGAGTTGGCGGGTAAACAGGCATCTTGCCCACTCCCACTCCCAGGAATCCCCACATCCGACTTCTACACCAAGGCGGAATGTGACTCTATCGTGCTCAGTGTCAATGCGACAAATACCAACAACAAGCAAACAGTCACGATACGATACGCATCATCAGGTTCTGCCGCTGTGGGTTATCTCAACTACATAGAGCTAAATGCCCCCAGTGAATTGGTCATGCGCGGCAATCAGTTAGCGATTAGCAACACGCACTATCTGTCTCAGCCACGCCCTACACGCTTCGTAATGAGCAATGCCACTTCTTCCACGCAGGTATGGCGTGTGACGGATGGCGTGAATATAGAGCAGATGCCGACCACCCTCACCCAAGGCACACTCTCATGGGTGGGTTCTAACCAACAAGCGGAGAAGTATGTGGCAGTCAATGTGGATACAGACGAATGGCTCCAACCTGACTATGTGGGCGAGGTGAAGAATCAGAACCTGCATGCTCTTAGCGATAAGGATTATGTTATCATATGCCCAGAGGAGTTTCGCGAGCAAGCCCTGCGTTTGGCTAAGAAGCATGAAGAGGTGGACCATATCACTTGGGCTGTGGTTACAGATGAAGAAGTGTATAATGAGTTCTCCTCTGGTACGCCCGATGTGACGGCCTACCGCTGGTTCATGAAGATGCTCTATGATCGTGCCAATGGCAACAAAGTGAAACAGCCCAAGAACTTGCTTCTCATGGGCAATGCCTCGTTCGACAACCGCAAACTGTTGCGCAACTCAGGCGTGAGTCGCTTGCTGGTATATGAGTCTAAGAACTCTACCGTTGAGACGGATGCCTATGCTACGGATGACTATTGCGGTTTTCTGGAGGATAATGCGGGTATAGATAATAAGGGTAATTTTTCAGCGGAGAAAGCCAAGATGAATATCGGCGTAGGCCGCCTGCCCCTGCGCACCTTAGAGCAAGCCACAGAGGTGGTGGACAAGCTCTGCGCATATATGGACAACAAGGGATTGGGCAAGTGGAAGACTCAGATTTGTTTCTTGGCTGATGATGGGGATAACGGCCTGCATGTTAATACTGCCGACGAAGCGGCTGAGATCTTGCGCACTGAGAATCCTTCTTTTGTGGTCAATAAGATCTATCTGGACGCATACACCCAGGAGGTGAATGCCGCAGGCGAGCGCTATCCTGATGCGAAGAACCGCTTTGACAATCTCATGAAAACGGGCATTATGTTCATGAATTATTCGGGTCACGGAGGATACAACAATATCACCAACGAGCTCTTCATGAAGACATCGGACATCCGCAATATGACCAATGCCAATCAGGGCTTCTGGTTCTTGGCAACTTGCGGTTTCTCGCATTTCGATAGTGGTATCCCCTCGGCGGGCGAGGAGGCTATCCTCAATCCACATGGTGGTGCAATAGGTGTTTTATCCGCATGCCGCACCGTGTATGCATCACAAAACAAAGTACTCAACGAGCATTTATGCGATACCCTTTTTGGTCATAAGGACGCTTTCTCCTACAATATGACCATCGGCAAAGCGGTGTCTATTGCCAAGAACATGTGCGGACAAACGATGAACAAACTGCCTTATGTATTGCTTGGCGACCCTGCTATACGGCTCAACTATCCTACTGATTATCAGATCAAGACAACCACACCACTGGATACCGTCCGCGCACTATCCGTACAGACTATCCAAGGGTATGTGATGACACCTACTGGTGACACGGCTACATGGTTTAATGGTCCAATGGATATCACCATTTGGGACAAGATGCAGGTGACCATCACACGTGACAATGATGAAACCAAAGAGGCGAACAAAGTCAAGATACCATTCAACAACTATCCTAATACCCTTTTCGCGGGTCAGACAATGGTGAAGGATGGCCAATTCTCTTACACCTTCATGGTGCCTAAAGATATTCGCTACAACTATGGTAATGGTCGTATCGCCTACTATGCGTATGACGAGGAGAGTGGTGAAGAAGGCGTGGGTTACTACGAGGATTTCTTGGTAGGCGGTAGCAGCACAGTAGAGGCGATAGACAGTATTGGTCCAGACCTGAGGTTGTACCTCAATAACCCCGCCTTTGTGGATGGAGGTAAAACCTATGAGTTCCCCCATTTCTACGCCGAAATCTACGATGAGAATGGCATTAACACCGTGGGTTCAGGCATTGGACATGACCTGTTGCTTATTATTGATGAGGACCCTAACCAGACTTTTGTCCTCAATGAGTACTTCACGGCACGCAGCAATAGTTACCAACAGGGTAATGTCAGTTTCAAGATGCCCGAGATGACAGAGGGAGCACACACCTTGAAGTTCCGTGCATGGGACTTGCTCAACAATAGTAATACAGCGGCTCTCAACTTCCAAGTGGTCAAAGGGCTCGCTCCTACCTTGTATCAGGTACTCACCTACCCTAACCCCGTCTCTGCGACAGGTGTACTGAACTTCCGCATTGAGTTTGACCAGCCTAACGAGGTGGTTCAAACGGAGATTTATCTCTATGACCTTAGTGGCAGACTGGTCAAAGCACATAAGCAAGTCGGCACTGAAGGCATACGGTGGAATATGAACGAAATGAATGCCACACCAGGCATATATATATATCAAGTACGAATCAAAACGCCTACTTCGAACTTCGTTTCCAAAGCAGGCAAAATCATAATCACTCAATAACGCCTATGAAGCATATTTAGAAAAGCAATTACGTATGAGGCCATTGGCAATTGGTTTTTGCGATTGGCTATAACAAGATTATTAACTATCAAAAATAAACAACTAACAACAATGAAGAAAATTCTTTTATCCATTATGACCCTTGTGGGTCTGACAATGTCTGTGATGGCTACCAACCCTGTCATTACGGCTATGCCTTCTCTCACTATTGCGCCTGATGCACATGCAGCTGGTATGGGTGATTTGGGTGCAGCTACTAATCCTGACCTCAACTCGCAACACTGGAATGCCTCCAAGTATGCGTTCATGGAGAGCAAGGGTGGTATCACTGCTAACTATACCCCTTGGCTCACCAAGCTCGTCAATGACATTAACTTGGCGTATATCGCAGGTTACTATAACATGGGCGATTTGGCAGGTACTATCTCTGCCAGCTTCACCTATTTTGACATGGGTAGCGTGACACTCATGGATTGGGATAGCAATTACGAAGGTAGCGAACTGGGTACAGCCAGACCTAATGAGTGGGCACTGGATGTCGCTTATTCTCGTAAGTTACATGAGTACTTGAGTATGGCGGTAGCGCTTCGTTTCCTCTATAGCGATCTCAACAACGGTATCAACATGGGTAGTTCTGGTGGTGGTATTGTTATGGATATGTATCCAGCTTGGACTTTCGCTGCGGATGTATCGCTCTACTATCGTCAACCTATCGCTACCCCTATGGGCGAGAGCTATTTTGCATTGGGTTTCAATCTGAGCAATTTGGGTGGTAAGATGACCTATGATGAGGGCGACACCCGTAACTTTATCCCTGCTAACATGCGTCTGGGTGTGAGCTACGAGTTGCCATTCGACGACTACAACCGTTTGATGATTACAGCTGAGGCCAACAAGATGCTTGTTCCTACCTACAACTCTAAGTTTGCCAACGATGGTGATGGTGGTCGCTATGACCAAACAGACTTCTCTAATATCTCCTCTACCAACGGTTGGTGGCAATCTTTCTGCGATGCACCAGGTTATACCGAGACAGATGCCATTACAGGTGAACAATTCACTGTTTCACCTGCACTGGAGGAGTTGCAAGAGATTCAATGGGGTGTAGGTTTGGAGTATAGCTACAACCGTCAATTCTTTGCACGTGCTGGTTATAGCCACGAGAACTACTATAAGGGCAACCGTCGTTATGTGACACTGGGTGCTGGTTTCAAACTCAGTATCTTCTCACTTGACTTTGCATACTGTATCGCTACTGCACCTTCCAACCCATTGGATGGTACTATGCGCTTCACCCTTGGCTTCGACCTCGCTGGTATCAAAGACCTTGTGAATAACAAGAAGTAATGCGTATCGGTTTCGGATATGATGTACACGCTTTTGCTCCCAACCGCGAATTGTGGTTGGGTGGCATTAGCGTGCCTGCTGAGCAGGGTTTGTTAGGGCACTCCGACGCGGATGTGCTGATTCACGCGCTATGCGATGCGCTCTTGGGTGCGGCCGCTATGCGCGATATTGGTTACCATTTTCCGCCTGTCAAAGGTAATGAGTTCGAGAATATCGACTCTAAGATACTGTTGCGCAAGGTGATGTCGATGCTCCGCGAAGCGGGCTACGAACTGGGCAACTGCGATTGTACTGTTTGTGCCGAAGCGCCCAAACTCAATCCCCATATCCCAGCTATGGTCAGTTGCCTGGCAGAGGTCATGGGCGTGAACGAAAACCAAATCAGCATTAAGGCCACTACGACCGAGAAGCTCGGTTTCGTTGGCAGAAAAGAAGGTATCGCCGCACAAGCAGTGGTGCTGATTGTGTAGAGTGTAAAGTGTAAAGGAAAGAGGTATGAGAGGAAAGGTATTTATATTGCTTATTCTATTATTCGTTGGTGTGGCGCACCACTATTCGTTTGCGCAGCAAGACACAACCGCAGAGCAGCAAACCGCTGCACCTATCAGCAAGCGCGATACGCTTGTTTTGGGCGATAGTATCGTCGTCATTCACACCGTTTGTGCGCCTATCTGTTCCTCGCACGCGCGTGTATATAATAAGGAGTGGCAACCGATGGGCGAACTGCAAGCACCATTCACCTCCATTTTCCCCGAAGCATATATCGAGAACGGCCAACTGCTCTGGCGCGACAATGACACCTTGGACTATACTCCGTGCCTTTAAACTTTACACTATAAACTATAAACTAAAAATAGAAATATGCAACTCCCTATTTATCTCATTGGGTATATGGCAGCAGGCAAGACCACGGTTGGTCGTCTGTTGGCTGAGCGTTTGGGTTGGCGTTTTGTGGACTTAGATGAGGCCTTTGCCGAGATTCATAGCCAGACGCCTGCCGAGTATATCCGTGAACACGGCATTGAGGAGTTCCGCTATAAGGAGAAATATGTGCTGGAGGACTTGGCGGAGCTGCCCATTGAGAAGGTAATTTACGCCACAGGCGGTGGTTATCCTTGTTGGGAGGATAATATGGAGTGCCTCAAGGAGTTAGGTACGAGTATTTATCTGAGATGGAAGCCCCTGCATTTGGCTGAGCGACTGATGCTCACGGACCTAAGTACACGCCCCGTACTGCAAGGTCGCACAGAGGAGGAACTACTGGCTTTCATCACGCCCCAATTGGAAGCTCGCGAACCATTCTATATGAAGGCAGATTATGTCATTGACGCCCCTGTCAAAGACATAGCCGCAGAAGATGACCAGCATATTGCTGACCTCCTCTACCGACTAATCACAAACGCATAAATTTTGTTTAATTTTCTATAATTTTCAACAATTTTTGTAGTGAAAATATGATCAACGACATCCAAGACGAAATAATCGAGGAGTTCAGCAGTTTTGATGACTGGATGGACCGCTATAGTCTGCTCATAGAGTACGGCAATGGTTTGGAGCCCTTTCCCGAGGCAGACAAGAACGACAAGAACCTGATTGAAGGTTGTCAGTCTAAGGTTTGGTTTACTGCCGAGATGCAAGATGGCAAGATCGTGTATAAGGGCGATTCGGATGCTATCTTGGTTAAAGGTATTGTGGCATTGCTGATTCGTGTATTGAGCGAGCAAACGCCAGAGGATATTATCAACACGAAGTTGTATTTCATTGATGAGATTCAACTCCGCGAACACCTCTCCCCTACGCGTAGCAACGGTCTAAACGCCATGCTCCGCCGCATGATCGAGTATGCAATGCAGTACCACTCTACACCACTCTAAACAACCCTACACAACCCCATCATGAAACGATTTTTCCCCCTCATTCTGACCATTCTCCCTCTTGCCCTATTTGCGCAAACTATCACCGAGACTGAAACGCACACCTCTACGCCTGAGGTGCACTTGTTTGCCACTTTTGTTAAGTCCTTTGACCACGGTTTGTCATTGACTTTTGAGGAGGAGATTCGTAGTGCACCTTCTCACCGTTCGCATACGACGGTAGGTCTGACCTACACGCCCATTAAGTATTTGAGTGTATATGCGGCATACACGCTGAAGTTATATGGTGATCAGGGCTGGACGGATGTGGACAAATACCTTCGCCATCGTGCGAATCTGTTGGTGACAGGACAAGTGAAGTTGGGTCAGTGGAGCTTGTCGTTGCGCGAAGGTGTGATGTTGGATGCTCGTTGCGATGAGGTGGATAGCAGGGAGAAGAACGCGGTGGACTTCACCTTGCGTAGCCGTTTGCAAGCGGTGTATTCTATCCCTGAGACGCCATTGGGTATTGTGGGTAAGTTCGAGGTGCTCAACACCTTAAATGCACCCGTGGCGTATCTAAACTCCATAGCCAATAGCCAATCGCCTTCCTACGGGCAATACATTAGCGAGTTACGTCCTGAATTGGGTTTGCAATGGAAGATCAATAAGCAACATTCACTGACTTTGAGTTATCGCTATAACTATATGTACGACCGTGGCATTAAAGTGGACGACACGACGGGCGATATATCCCTGACCAACAAGTACACCACGAAGCACCTGATACTGCTTGCCTACAAGTTCGGTTGGTAAAACATATACACTTTTCATTCAGAATTGGATAAAGAAAACACCCACTACGGCTCCTCACGAGTAGTAGTGGGTGTATCATTTAAATGATACGTAAATGTATTTTCTGCTGCAAAATTAGTCATTTTTTTTTGAATACACAAATTTTTCCTTACTTTTTTATTAGAAATTTACCCCCCCCCGTTAATACCTGATAATCAGCAGGTTACAAAATGTCGAAAATTATATTGTTTGAGTTGTTGTTCCCCATTGTCGGTATGGTCATCATATAATTTTGAAACACTGAGAACCTACCGAGAAGCTCGTAGCTTCGAGGTGGGGGATGAAATGCGGTCGCCCAATGCCGCAAGGGGCATTTATTGCGACCAGCAGATTCCGACGAAATTACGGGTTCATAACGGGTTCTTGACGGGTTCATAATAAGACATCACTAACCCATCCGTAGCACATCTGTATCCTATCACTATCCTGATATATCTATTTTTTCTATAGTGTCTATTTCCCACCTGAAATATACAATGATGAATGATGTCGGTTTTGTCGGAATTGTCGTTTTTGTCGGTTTCTGCAAACCGACAAAATGACAAAAACGACAATTTACGCACATACAATTTGCTATGATACCTTGTGATATTCACCATGAGCAACATGCTGAATGTTTGATGATTGAATCAGTTTTACCAACCATCTTTCCATCGTCCTTACGCTCACTCCAAGGACTTCCGCTTGCTGCACTGCCTCCTGCTTGATGGAGTCCGTGGAAAGCTTTAGAAGTACAAATCGTTTGCTGATTTTGCTAAAACATTTTGAAATCTCGTTTTTTTTATGTACCTTTGCAGGCAAAACCAACAATCATGCAACACACAAATACACCAAATACCGATGAATTAGACATCAATCGCGTACTGATAGCTAACGCATCTATGCCATACGAGAAGAAAATGCTGCAATTAGTAGGCGGCGATGAAGCACGCAGAAGTGAGCTTGCTGGCAAATTGCTTTCGGGCATTGAGAAGCCCAACCTTATGATGTACCATGTGGACGTGCTGCATAGCCACGATGGACACCGTGCATATGAGTTCTTGATTGAGTTTTGCACCAACGACCCCAGCGTAGGTATCTATTATGGC
>JBGVEG010000094.1:0-1835 GCA_045119955.1 Paludibacteraceae bacterium | reverse complement strand
AGACAATATCAACAACTTAGGAGACAATTAAAAACAATTATGTTCCACAATAACCTCCTTGCGCTATGCGCAGAAATCTAAACTATCTAAACTATAAACGGAAAGATTGACAACAATATCCACAATTACAACTAACAATATCAACAATACTTAAACGGATTGTCCTTTTTCGGGTTTAGGTAATGTATAATGAAGTGCTTTGAATAACATAGTAATATCATAGTTATCTCATAGTAATATCATAGTAGAGATAGGGGATTGATAGCCCCCTCCCGGCCTCCCCCTGGGGAGGTGTAAGCCCCCTCCCAACCTCCCATAGAAAGGGGAAGAGGAATTAAAAGGGATACTCGGCAAATACGCCGAGAGAGGAACAATATTAAAAGAATAAGGGCTTGATATGTATGATCGTAAATCCCGTATTTCCCGTAAATCCCGTAAATGTTAAATACCGGAAATACGGGATTTACGGTGTTTACGGTCGCTATATTTAAGCAATCCTTTTATGATACCTTCCTTTCATAATTCTCTCTATAACAGTTTGTTGAATTGCTTTTTCGAGCCAATCTTCCATCGTTCTTACATTCACTCCAAGGACTTCCGCCTGCTTCACGGCATCTTGTTTCGTGAAGTCCGCAGGAAGCATGTCGAAGAATTGTCTTTGGATCAAGGTTTGACCAATTTCTCCTGGAACAGCGTCCTTGTTCTCGGGCAACATTTGGAACATCATTGCGGAATGCATCAGCAACTTGTGACCTATCAAGATCATCGTCTCAAAGTCATCCTCAGAACATACCATACGCTCTGGCAAGGGCTGGCTCATGTCCATTCTAAGTCCCGTGAGAATCATACCGATACGCTTCATAATCACAGGCATACGCTTGAGAATAGAGTCAAACTCATTGCCAAAGGACTTGCGGTAGATGTCATACATAGCTCGGAACATACGCGTGATAGTTTTGCGCTGTGCATCCGTCAGGTAGAAGTAGCAACTGCGTTTCGCGCTTCTCATCCAACCATAACGCAGACTCAGTTCGTGTCCCAACTGCTCGTAGAGGGCAATGTCTTGAGGAACAGCGTCCTCCTCTGCATCCAGCCAGACGCGATCATCAAAGTCTTGTGTCTGCTTGACCACATAGCAGGCGAAACGGCTCATCAGACCATTCTCGCGGCTCTTAATCATCGGTTTGAGTTGGTTGTAAGTACCCGAGATCAAGACTGCAAAGTGTGGGTCGGTAATCTCAATATACTCCTCATGGTTCTTGCGAAGTTTGCTAATGGTCTCATGCTCAAACATACAGCGAAGCACATCGGAGAAACCGCCTGTACTGCTACCCAGTGCCTTGCTAAGGGTGTCAATCTCCGTCGCCATCATGATGCCTCGCCCCTTGAGCATTTGCAGGTAGCTCATGAGGGCAGCAGAGGAGGTGTTAGCAGGTAGGAAGATAAACTCACCATGCTCGTTCTCAATGCCTTGCAGCAGTTGTTTGGCGTAGTTCATGATACCTTTGCCAGAGGCAGCAGGAGCCAAGACCATGGTCATGAGTTCGGGACCATAGACATGATGCGGAAAGCCATGATACATACGCATGGCGGGCAGGGCGTAAGCGTAATTGGTTAATAACGAGAGCAATAGCATGTCGCGCATCTCGCCCTCAGGGGCAATACTAATGGCTTTCTCAACTTGCCAAGGCAGTTGACCTTGACGAAAATGACTGGTGATGAGGGTGTCTGCACCCTCGGAAGAAATGAATTTTACCATAGTTAAAAATTTAGTTAATAGTTAATAATTATAATGTATAAGGTGTACCTCTCAATAGGTACGCACATTACCATTA
>JBGVEG010000093.1:0-11467 GCA_045119955.1 Paludibacteraceae bacterium | reverse complement strand
AATTATAGGGTACACTTATAGGTGCGACAAAGTTACGAAAAATGTGCCGTGCAGGGTGAAATGCACGGCATATTTTTGGGTGCGTGGCGTATGGTTGCCACACTTTGCACTATAGCGTGTAAGGTTCTCGGTTCGACTCCGGGAGTGCCCGCAATGCGTAATTTTGCGCAGAGTTTGTAAAATTTTAATCATTATGGCAACTTCAAAATTGAACAAAGAACAGTATGCAAACCTCAGTGCGTTTGCAGGTGTAATGTTGGTTTACAACTCAACCAACAAGGACGGAGAATTGGTGCAGACAGCACAACATTTCTGGGGCAAGGACTTCGAGCCTGCAGATAACTCGGACAACGAGATTTTCCGTGTAGTGAAGAACCTTGTTGCAACCATTTGGCACACGGTTGCCGAGGAGAAGAAACTGCGAGCAGATGCAGACGGTATCCGCTCGAAATTCCGTGCCACCACTCCTGCAGAGATTATTATCTGCGACAATCGTAACAATCGCATCAAAAAGTACGACCTCACGGATAGTGTGTGGGCTCGCATTGGACTTGTGCCAACCAAGAAAGACCTTGAGAAGTCGAGCAGAGATTTTGCCAAGACTATCCACGCAGCAGCCAAGGCAATCCGTGATGCAATGAACTTTGCCCCTAACCTTGCAAAGGTTGAGGCAGAGCCTGCAGAAGCCCCTGCCAAGCGTGGTCGTAAACCTGCCACCAAGCCCGCTGAAGAGGTTGTAGTCGTAGACCTCGAAAAAGCGGCTTAATCCGTGGAGTAACTATCCGACAATCTGCCTGAAATAGGTCTGCAATAGTTAGAATTTCGTAATTGCGTGAAGAGCGTGTTATCGTCTGTATGCCGATAATGCGCTCTTTTTGTTTCGGGCATAAGGTATCGTAACCGTGAGTAGCGAGAAGAACTTTGCCGGCGGTATGCCTAAAGTAGAGCGAAAGCATACCATTGACGATGTGAAGACGGCATTGGAAGCATCTGCCACCGCCATACACGAAGCAATCCACATTGCCCGTGAGGTGTGGGAAAGTGATGATGATGCCATCTGTTTCGACATCGATGACTTGGTGCAGATAGAGTCTGCATTGCAAGAGATCTGCAACCTCGTAGCAGGCATTGACTGCGATGACGAGGAGTGAACACTGCCGAGAGTGCGCATATAGCGAGGAGAACTATGCCCGAACTATGTGCGCACATCTCATTTAGACACTAATACACACTATGCCAAGATTGCACCTCGGAGTGTCTGCAAGTAACAAAATCGAAGCAAAATGATAGAAGTATTCAATGCAAAACGCACCCGCAGTTTCGGGTACTTTGCAAGTTTCAGGAGTGCCGAAGATACGCTTAACCGCCTTGCTCACGATGGCATCTTGGGCGATGTTCCGTGCGTATCAATCTCGGCATACCGCAACAATGAGTTGCAGAGAGAGTATCAAGCCGTCTTTGTCGGAGGTAAGTGGCGTATGCCCAAGGAGCGTAAAAAGCGAGCAATCGTAGTGCCACTCCCAACCCGCAAGAAACGCAAGAGAAAACTCTGCAAGGAGTATCTGACTGCCGAACTGATGTTTCGTGAGGCGTTCCCTGACCACCTAAACAAAACCTATCCGCTCTCTGCCGACACCTTGGTATTGTGCAGTAGAAGATGCAAGGTCTATGCGTGAAAAATCAACCGAAGTAAAACCGCTATGGGGCTATTGGCTCTATACTTTAACAAAACAGTGAACTATGCCTAATTGGTGCTTTACCTCCTATGTCGTAACGGGAGAAGAGAAAGAAGTGTGCGACCTCTACGAGAAGATGCGTTCCCTCGAAGAGCGTGAGGAGTCGCTTGTCGAAAATGGCTTCGGCAAGAGTTGGCTCGGTAACCTTGTAACCCTCTTGGGTGGCGATTGGAACACGATCTACTGCCGAGGAGCGTGGCTTGACCTACAAAAAGATGAAGACAATGGAGCATTGCGCTTTGACACCGAAACTGCGTGGAATGACCCTGACGAGGTTGTTACCTTCTTGCAAGAGAAGTATCCGAGCCTTGAGTTCTACTTCATTACCGAGGAGCCGGGAATGGGATATTATGCCACCAATGACACTGCCGGAGAATACTTTCCTCAGCGATACACCATCACTCCCTACGATTGCGGCGAGGAGTATCAGTACGAAGAGGGCGAAGAGCAGGAGTTCTTCAAGGAGATTGAAAACATCACGGGCTACAAGGTAACCAACTTTGAAGAGGTTGAGAAGGCTGTGTGCGACTACAACGAGCAGCACGAAGACGAAGAGATTTATGTAAAGATATTCAGAACTAAACCGAATAGATATGGGCAACAAAATCAATGAAGTAACAGGTGTAATCATCAGCCGTACCTTGCTTGACGAGTACGGCTATGACGGCGATATGCCCTCAGACGAGGAGATGCAGACCATTGCCGATGAACTGCTGGAGTATTGGGGCGAGAGCGATGGCTTTCGTGATGCCCTGCGTAGCACAATGTCGAACCTTTATGGCATAGAGGAGGATTAGCGTATGGCACTAACGACACATCAGCGAGGCATAATACTGAGAGGTATTTGTGGCAGTGCCTCACTCAAAGACAAGCAACCACAAATCAGTGATAGCAATACGGTCATAACCTGTGCCCAGCGTCTTGAAATCTGGGATATATGCAGTATCAGTTGCGATGCCGAAGCCTTTGGACTTAAGGCGGAGTTCGGCTACGATGGTGCAACCTGCATCACCTTTACCGAAAAAGAGTAATGCTATGGAGTACTACTATTTCGACTACCTCTACAAGGAGATTGGGCTTAAAGCCGAGGACATCGATGCTGTGCCTGCAATGGGCAGTGCAGATGATGTGTGCGATGAGATTGCAAGCAAGGATTACATCGTAGAGCAGTTTGCCGATGTGTCGTTCGAGAACCTCAGATATGCTGTCTGCTGTCTGTGCGATAGTCCAACTATTGAGAGCCGCCACGATGCACTGATGTATTTAGTGTGGATTGCTGCTCTCGACATCAAGGAGCAAAGAGTATTAACATAAAAATCAGAGAAATGGAAACGATTACCTTAACCAAAGTTAATGCCCATCGTGTGCTCACGATTAGGCGTAAAGATGCCGCAGAGAGTCAGCCTGTGGCATTTCATTTTAGAGGCAAGAAGTATGGCTATTGCAGTTATGCTCACCTTATCGGAGATATTGCCGAGGAGAAGATCCTCGCACCTGCTGCCTTTGCCGATTGGGAAGTTGTGGAGTTTGCCCACCCCGGATACCTTGAGGCATACTTCGAGCAGGCGTGCCGCTCCTACAACCTCACATCATTCTCACCCGAAGAGCGTGGCGAGTCGGACATTGCCTCCTACGAAAAGGAACTGCACGAAGACCTATCTGCTATGCCCGAGGAGCAGCGTGAGCGATACAAGGAGAACTATATCCGCTACTTCGTGGCGATGATTTCTGCCAATAGTCGCTGTGCGAGTGCAATGATTACGGGACCTGCCCGCTTCAATACCCAGCGCAACGACAAAGCCCTCAGCAGTTACGAGAAGAGTGTAACGGCATTCAGGGAGTGGCGCAAGCGTGCGTTAGATGCTATCAGCAAGGCTCAGGAGCGTAACAAGACTCCCGAAGAGTTTGCAGAGGAGGCGTGGCTGAAGGTCAAGGCAGATATTGAGAGTACCGCCGAAACTATTCGAGGCATCGACAATGGCACATTGCCCTGTATGCGCTCACTTATCGTTGGCAACCTCTATGGGCGACTTGCCACACACTGCAACAACGGCAGTGTAGAGATTATCGACCGTGCTGTTGCCCTTATCAAGGAACTCAACGCCACGATGAAGAAACCTATCGTCACCGCACGCCACGGCATCTTCAAACTGCCGGAGTTAGTGCGCAAGGTGCGTGAAAAGTTGGAACAGCAGGCTAATCGAGAGAATAAGGAGATTGCCTTTGAGGGTGGAACTATCGTCTATAACTACGATGAAGACCGCCTGCAAATCCTCTTCGATGCAGTCCCTGACAGTGATATGCGTACCAAACTCAAGGGTAATGCTTTCAAGTGGTCACCTCGCAATCAGGCGTGGCAGCGACAACTCACCCAGAACGCTGTGATTGCTGCCCGCAGAGTGCTCAACATAACATTGTAGGCTATGTTACTCGTTATCGACTCACGCTACTTTGATAGCGTCATCGTCACCTCTATGCGTGATGATGTGCATAGCGACTATGGCGGTGAGACTTTGGAGCAGCTGCGTGATAGGTATGACAATCCATTTCTTATCACCGTAACTCCTGACCGCATAGCCCTGTTGCTCAAACGCTACGACAAGGCTCTGTGCCAACCTTTCGAGGAGATTTCCGAGGAGCGTTATTACGACCTTTTGAACTGTGTACCTCCCAAGCGTCAGCGTCGCAACCGCTTCTTTGTGGGTGAGGCGTACTCAGGCACGATGTACGACCTCTGCTTCCGTATGGGCGACAGATACTTCAAGGCTCTGCGCGACATACAACTCAGTAATGAGGATATAGATGCCGAGATAAACCACTTTGCCAAGAAACTGAAGCGACACCCGAAGATTATCAAGGGCGAGCCTATCCGCAACCATAACGGGTGGCACAATAGGATTGTGATGCACACGCCATACTACTTTCAGTTGGGTAAGAGAAAACACTTTCTTTGCAGTCTTACCTCTGATAGCGGCAATAAGTATGACGATAGACGCTACCGCCGAGAGATGGCAGAGCGTCTTCTCAATCTGCGCCGGAACCACTACGAGTACTGCACCTTTCACTCACGCTATCCCGACATCTTTGAGTTCTTCAAGTGGCTGCGTGAGAACCACTACACCCTCGAAGTGCAAGGCTCGCTCTTCAGCATAGACCCTGAGAGAAATTATGTGGACTTTCACGGTAATGTGTGCGAGTATTCTGCCGCCTTTCACTACCGCATCTATTCCAGAGAGCTGTTCGAGAATATCATCAACCAACTACGCCGTGTCAAGCTACATACGGCGTGGCTGCCTAAACCCCGAAAGTGATGTACCAGATAGATAAACTACGCATCATCGAGAGTGATGCCGTGCCCAAAGAGGGCGCAAAGATTGAGGTGCTGAGTACCTCGATAAAGATTACCCACACCTGCGGCTGTGTGCTTGTTGAGCACTTTGCAGCGGGCAAACCTGATATGCGCCGCGAGGAGGACCCCGAAAAATATGACCGTCTCCTTGCCGAGCGTAAATACTTCATTGAACTGTGTAACGAACATAAAAACTGTAAATAGCAATGGCTGAGATAATCAAAACAGACGGAACACGCACTGCCACAACACCGGCCAATGGAGAGTATTTCACTCTTGAAGAGATGCAGGCGGCAGTTGGCGGAATGGTCGAGATTGTAGAACTCGACGAGAAGCAATCTATGATCCTTAACGAGGAGGGCAAGTTGCTTGACCTGCCTTACAACGAGGAGGCTGACAAAATCTTCCACCAACATTTTACCACCCTTGACTACATCGTGGGAGATGTGCTTCTATGTGAAAACGAACTAATCAGATAGACTATGGACAAAGAAAAGATACTGCAAATAAAAGGTATGCTCACAGAGCTTGAGCAGTTCAAGGAGAGTAGCAGCGAGATAACAATCGTGTCTAAAGACAATATACTCCGAGTTGATGGAGAAGTTATGGCGGCGATGATGAGTGCCGCCATTATTGTTTTAGAAAATCAGTTGGATATTGCCAAGTTCGGTAAACCGTCTGACAATCTTGAAGATAGCCGAGAGTTTAAGGCTGCACGGGCATTGGAAGATGCAATTAATTCATTTTCCTTCAACCCTGACCGCTTTGCTGAGGCTATTCCTTATATGCATAGGACATTGCAGCAGAACTTCTTCCGATTGGTCAGAAGCTGTGTCTGCAAGATGGCAAATGCCGAGTCGTGGCGCATAGACCCACGCAACGAGGCATCGCACAAGATGTGCAAAGCCATCGCAGAGCCTATGAGTGAATACTCATTACCATACATTTAATAATTATGGCAGACAAGATTTTAGAGATGTTCTTCGACCTCGACCGATGGACGAAGGCCATTGCGAAAGGTGTAGGCAAGGATATCCGCAAAGACCAGCTGATACACCTTGCAAGTGAGCATACGCGCCTTGCCATTGCGAGTGCAATGAAGCACGGTGAGTATGAGATTTCCCCGCCACACACGGCACAAATCCCCAAGGACAACGGTGAGTTCCGCACCGTCTATGTGAACGAGCCTATCGACCGCATCATCCTCAGTATTGCTAACGACCTGCTGTTTGACCTTATGCCCGAGATGGTACACCCTGCGTGCAAATCCTATCAGACAGGCATCGGCTGTGGTAAGGTTGTTAAGGAGGTGAGCAGTCGTATCGCCTACAATTCAACAACTAACACACTCGGCTGGAAGGCAGACCTTAGCAAGTACTTCGACAGCGTGCCTCTGATGTTTATCGATGAGGCGTTCGACAAGGTCGAGGCAAAGCACGGACACTCCGTAGTCATTGATGTACTCCGCAAGTACTACCACAACGACCTCTACTTTGATGAGGATAACAAGTTGCAGCGCAAGTTCCAATCACTCAAACAGGGCTGTGCCGTGGCGAGCTGGCTTGCCGATGTGTTACTCTATGACCTTGATGCGGAGCTTACCGCTCTGGGTGAGTTCTACACTCGCTACTCGGACGATATGCTCTACATCGGTGAGAAGTACGAGCAGGCAATGACTTTCTTGGAGAACCGCCTCGCCGAGAAGTCTATGCAGCTGAACCCCAAGAAAGTTGAGTATCTAACCGCTGATTGTTGGTTCAAATTCCTCGGCTATAGCATCAAAGGAGCGAATATCTCTCTATCGCAGAGTCGCATCAAGACCTTCCAAAGAGAGATTGAGCGTCGCACAATCCGCAATCCCCGAACATCACTACACAAGGCTATCAACTCGGTTAATCGCTACCTCTACAAGGGTGATGGCGAGCATAGCTGGGCTACACAGATATTGCCCGTGTGCAATGTTCGCACTGACATCGACGAACTGAATAAGTTTGTTATGGACTGCCTGCGTGCCGTGAAGACGGGCAAGCGCAAGGTTGGCGGTCTTGGATATGTCCGCAATAAGAGTGATGGCTGCATCGTGCGCGGTCGAGGTCGCAATGTCAAGGCTAACCGAGAGAAGATGCCCGGAGAGATTGATGGCTATATGACCATAGGTTGTATGCAGAAAGCACTGCTCACCAGCCGTGCGGTATATAACACGCTGGTAGCATCACTATAACACGAGTCGAACACACGACAAGCGAATGAAGAGCAACAATTCAATAATACAGGTATCAACCCAGAAGTGAGATATATTCACCTGGTTATCCCCAGGTGAATCCATGTAACTTCTGGCACCACCTGTATTTATCAATCAAGTAAAGCAATGTGTCGGTTGCCTGACATTCGCCACGCCGAAGCACATCGGCAAAGATTCGAGGAGCAGACATTTTACATCCCGCGTGCAAACCCAGCTCCGCCGAGTCTTGAAGGAGGCAGATTGACCTCCTTCGAGACTCCTCCGAGCTGGCTTCACGCTGGATAGATCGAAAGTATAAAGCTATGTGCCACTGCTATAAGAATCTGCCCGGCATAGGGAGCGTATAGAGGGAGAGACTTCATTGTCCCGTCTTAAATAAGCCTCCGCTGCGGCGTCGTAATCCCGATTGTTATACGACGCCGCTGCTTAGGCTTCCCCAGACGGGAGACATCAACAACATAGAGGTATATGCCACCTCTTCACCGTTACGCAACACCTCGCACAAGGTTTATGGTCAAGGTCAGGAATTTACTGAGCAGCCCTCGCAGTCTGATGGAACCTTAGTCATCTCCTGCGATTACGATAGATGACTTAGGGTCCATCAGATTCAGTGCTGCTTACATCAGTTTGATAAAGATATGTGCCGCCCTGACAAGACCATAAGGTAACGCAACCAAAACTGCACAAGGAGCCTCGTTTAACAATACAGTCTCTTACTTCGATCCTGACACCCGCAGATTGTCAGGTCTCAGGATCGAGAATCCACTGTATTTATCAGATTGATAAAGCAATGCGTCATAGGCTCAGAGTGCTAAACACGAAAACAAGTAAGCAAATGAATAACATCTACCACGAGTCCGTCCAAGCCGTTAAGGACGGAGCAAAATTCAGGGTTGACCTCGAAAGGAGAAACCTTACGATTGACGGCAAGAAGATTATCACAAACGGAGAGTACGAGGGCAAGTTGGGAATGAGTCTGGCAACGCTTGATGACTTCCTCTACACCGTGGAACGCCTCTACACCTTCTACAAACACTCGGTGCCCTCGGAGCGCAGCGAGAGCAAGTCCCGCCAATACTTTCGAGCATTACCTGAGCGGGAACTCTCGGACGAGGATATGCTCTACGGCAAGCGTCGAGACCCTGCACAGATTGAGCTTGAGCTATACATCCTCTGCCAAGTGCTGCTCGGAATGGAGTGGAACGAGGAGCGTATGGGCAAATGGTTCTGGCAGAGCAAGGAGGACAAGGACCTCGTAATTCTCAAACAATGGATTCACCCGGGAAATAATCCCACAAACAACAAATAAATTATGAGCAAAAAGAATGAGACAAAAGTTCTCTGCCCCGAGTGTGGTGCAGAGTTGGCAATCGCAGACAAGACTATTACTACGGTTGCTACGGTGATTGGTAAGGATGCCGGTATCGGTGTTGTGTATGCTGAGGTCGTTGGCAAGGAGGTTAAGCCTGCCAAGAAACTGCCCAAGACAGCCAAGGAGCGTATCGAGGCGCTGCGAGATGCAGGCGTAGATGTGAGCCACCTCTTTGCTATGCAGGGTGCCAATGGTGGTGAGTGCGTAGCATCAAACAAGGACGGCAAGTTGGTTGTCCTCGATGACGATGACCCGCTCTTCGAGCTTATCATCAAGCAGGGCACGGTGCCTAATCCTCGTCTGTTCCGCCGTTGGGTGATGGCACAGATGTTCCATATGATGACCGCCCTCGACTATCGCACCAAGCAGCCTATGGGTGTTACCGCTATGATTCACCGTATGGGCTACGAGTATCAGTGGAAGATGCTCCTCGACGAGCTCTATGCACAGATGAAGATGGAGCACCGAGATCCTGAGAACTTCACAGACCGCAACCGCTGGTTCAACGCCGAGGTAGCCACTAAGATGGCAAGCGAGTATATCGGACTCCTCAAGAAGCGTGTCGATATGATTAAGGTACGCAAGTGCAAGGGTGTCCCTTATAAGCGTATCGCCGGCAAGAACATCTTCGTATCTGACCTCTACAGTAAACTCTATCGCCCATTGGAGAGTGCTATGTACGCTATTCGCCGTGCTAAGGGTGCTGCAAAACTCTATGAAGCTGTGGCAGAGTTCAACTCTTTGCGCCTCAAGATGCACTGGCAGACCCCGCAGTGCAGTGCGTGGATTGATGCCTACAAGGGTTCGGGTGCCTTCTTCACGATACAGAACCTTATCCGCTTCCACGGCTGTGTGGCATACGATGATGCCGGCAAGCGTCTGGACAAATACCAGTCGTTGGCGTTCATCACCACCAAGGCCAAGATGTACCGCAACGGCGATGGCTGGCGACTCTTGGCTGTATTGAAGAAGATGCTCGAAGATAACGGCATCGACCTCAAGCGCAAGATGGCAGAGTGGCGAAAGAAGTAGCCAGGCACGATTGGCAAGCAGGTATTGATGGGCTGACATATTTAGCACGGCCTTGTTCAAGCGACCCGCGAACCGGTATATCAACCGGTTCGCGCGTTCATCACAAGGAGTTACATCTACTGATTAGAGTTATGCCCCCTGTCGGCAATCATACCACCAACTTTTGGCAACCTCGATATGAAGGGCCATCACATTTACTACCGTCCTGCGGATACGATGCCCTCCCAGCTTGATTAGCTGTTGGGCATCCTTCCGTATGACGCTTACATCAAACAATTAGAGTAATGCCCCCGAATGGCATTCATATCTTTCAACAAAAAAACTACAACTATGAGCAAGAAACAACTACGACGCAGAGCATATTTGCTCTCAAAAGTACGTGAGCAAGGCATCCGTTGCAAGACACACGCAAAGACTATCTTCTGTCCCTATGGCGAGGACCCTGTAAAGATGCCTTATGTAGGCAACCTCATCAGTGAGTTCCAGTTCTGTGTACAATTTGAGATGGTAGCATAATGGAGAGAGGTGCAATAGCAACGCTCAAAGTACCATACTTGGGCTATCGCCGCATAGAACTTATCGAGCCCTACGGTAATCAGTGGCTCGTGAGGATCTGCGAGAGTGGCAAAGAGATTACCGTCTATGAAGACGAGTTTGAGTTAGACTAAAAATCAGAATCATTATGGCAATAGGAATTATTCAGGCTATATGTGGCGGCTGTTCGTGCGATGAGCAGCAGGCACAAGAGTACCTCAATGATGAACTCAGGTATCTTCGTGAACTACGCGAGGTAAATGATATGCAACATAGCGACATTGAGTTGGCTTGCACAAACCTCGGCATCGAAGCCGACTATGAGGAGTATTTCATTCAGGCATTGGCCGTATAGAAAGGAGGATATTATGCACGCAGCAGAAGAATATTTACGCAATACAGCAAACCCGCCATCACTCCATGTACAGATTGGCGGCAAGCGTCGCAGGCTGTTTATCAACCGCGACCAGAATCAGATAGGCATCGTTGCCCCGAATAAGAGAAAATGTGGTTATCTCTTCACGGATTGGGATAGTATCGAAAAGGTGCTTTATCCATCAGACCACGCTCCCAAGAGCGCCGAGGAGGCTAACCGACAGATGGTGCTGAAGTATCAGCGCCTGGCAAGCAAGGCGACATTCACTGGTCCCTATATCAAGAAGGCACTCAACCCGGACCCATCAAAGTCGCTTTATGAAAACGGATTGACCACAGGTACACGCATCGATGGTCAGGTTATATCGCTCAAAGCAGTGGAGAAATGGTGCGGAGAGCTCACTATGCAGCAGTTCCGTGAGGCTCTGCGTGAGGGTAAGAAGTTTTACTCTTTACGCTTCGACTTCCGTGGCTACGATGGCTCGCTGTGGGTTGAGCCCTGCGAGATTGAGGGCGACACCACGGGTAAGCGTGTGCTTAATGCAGGCTTTAGCAAGGAGTATCGTGGCTGTGGCAACGGCTACTACTACCTACTAATCAACGATGAGAACTTTATCGGTTACGACATTGACTAACCAACAACAAAAGATATGAGCAGACAACTACACTTTGGAACAACCTACCAAGTACAATACGGCTACGGCGGTATGTTTGGTAGCGATGGGCAGGATGCCCTATACGATATCTTCTCTATGTTTGAGATAGAGAACAATGCTGAGGATATCTACACCGATGACTATGAGGTGGAGCGCGAGGAACTCAAGCGT
>JBGVEG010000092.1:0-73463 GCA_045119955.1 Paludibacteraceae bacterium | reverse complement strand
AATTGTGATAATGATGATTATTGGCATAATCCCTATAAACTTCAGTTGCAGTTAGACTATATGGAGTCACATCCTGAGAGCAATGTATTAATTACCCACCATCGTTGTCACAATAGAGATACGGGGGTGATTACTGAGGAGATAGTCAAGATTGATTGTACTATTCCTTTACAGAATGCTATGTGGGGAGGTAGTAGTTTCTGTAATGCTACCATTATGTATCGAGCTGACTTTATGAAATCACATTTAGATTTAGATGAGTTTATAAGTCGTAGATTAAGTCTTCAGGATTGGCCAGCATGGGTAATTCTTGCTGCATATACTAATTTTGATGTGTTGCCAATATCAACAGCTACTTTTGGCATAGAAACAGTATCAATCACCCGCCCGGATACTTATGAACGATTAGAAAAACGCTGTCAAGGTGATGCGAAAGTGTATGAGTATCTTTGTGAATTATTTCCAGAAAAATTTCCGTTTTCCAAAGAAGGTTGGGAGCAATATACCTATGATCGACTATTAGCGCTGGCATACAGAAAAAAAGATTTTGTCTGCGCTAAAAAGTATGGTGGATTATGTATGAATAAAACATTGAAAGTAGTTTGTAGTCAGTCGAGATTGTTATTTTCACTCTTTTTAATGCTAAAAAGTTTAAAGTAAAAATGATAATACTTTCAATCATCACCATAAACTATAATAACGCCGAAGGTTTGCGAAAAACGCTTGCCTCTGTGGCTTCGCAGACATACGCTGAAATAGAGCATATAATCATCGATGGTGGTTCGACGGATGGTTCCGTCGAGATATTAGAAGCCTACCCCCAACCCCTTCCTAAAGGAATGGGAGAGATTACTGAGGGTAAATTACCAACGCAAAATCCTGCGCATAAGGTAATATGGGTTTCGGAAAAGGATAATGGCATCTACAACGCGATGAATAAGGGAATAGAAATTGCACTTGGTCGTAGGGTAGTACGAGAAGATCATACTTCATTGTCAATAGCCAATAGCCAATGGCCAATCGCCCAAACAGATTATATCCAAATCCTCAACTCTGGTGATATGTCGGCCGCACCCGATGTTACCGAGCGAATGATGGCTGCGCTTGAGGCGCAGCAGGTTAAAGGCGAAAGGTTAGAGGTTAAAGGCGAGGAAAACGGCAAAGCCGATACCCCAGCCTCTACACCCTACACCCTACACTCTACACCAACTGATGCCTCATCGCCTTACCAAAATACCCCCGCGATTTTCTACGGCAACATGATCAAAGTGAACGCAGCAGGCGAGATAGTAGGCAAAAGTGGCTACACCGAGTATTCCCTCCGTCAGTTCTTCAGCAGTACGCTCAATCATGATTGTGCGTATATTCGCAAAGACCTGTTTGACGAGTATGGATTGTACGATGAGAACCTGAAGATCGTCAGCGACTGGAAATGGTATTTGCAGGCGATAGGATTGGGTAGGGTGAAACCCGAGTATGTGGACATAGATGTGACAATATTTGATGATGGTGGAATAAGTGAGACGAACCTCGCATTGCGCAATAAAGAGAGACGACAAGTGCTGGAGGAACTGCTGCCGCCAGCGGTGTTGTGGGATTACGACACGCATGCCTTCGAGATGGAGCAGATGAATAGACTACGCCGCTGGAAGGTATATCCATTGGTGTACTTTATGGAGAGAGTTTGCTTCAAGTTTGAAAAGTGGGGGATATTAGGCGAGAGGCGAAAGGTTAGAGGCTAAAGGCACGGATTATTAGGCGAGAGGCTAAAGGTAAGGATTATGAAACGAATAAAGGATTTAATAGTATATCAAAAAGCGAAGCAGTTGGTAATAGATGTGTATAAATTACTGGAGCAGTTTCCTGATTCTGAGCGATTCGCGCTATGTGGTCAGTTACGCCGTGCTGTAGTATCTATACCATCCAATATAGCAGAGGGAATGGGGCGAGTATCAGGAAAAGATCAAGCGCATTTTTTGAATATAGCGTATGGTTCTCTTATGGAAGTCTACGCACAATTAGATATAGCCCACGATTTGGGGTATGTGAATAGTGAAACGTTTAACCAGTTGGAAAGCGATGTGGAAGAAATCAGTAAGATGATTTCTGCAATGGCTTCGTTAAGAAGCATATCCCCTGCCTCTCGCCTCTAACCTGTAGCTGATTAGAGGTAGTTATAGTTGAAGATATAACCAAAAATAGTTATAATTGAAGATATAACCCAAAATAGTTATAGTATATGAAAGCAGTCATAACCGCAGATATTGTAAATTCAACAAAGATAGAAGAAGCGCATCGTTATTTGCTAGTTGATGAACTTGATAATATCATTCAAGATTTGAAAAGACTATCTTCTCTGAGGTGTGAAATGTATAGGGGGGATAGCTTTCAAGTACTGGTTGATGATGTGAAATATTGCTTGGAGATTGCAGTTTTAATTCGCTTGGGTTTAAAAAAATCTAATTTGTTAAAGAATGGGAAACTTGATGCTCGGATGGCAATAGGTGTAGGTGATGTTAGTTACGAACATGAACAAGTTATTTTGTCAGATGGAGAAGCATTTCGTTTATCAGGTAGAACTTTTGATAAACTAAATAAGAGGAGATTGTTAATAGCAACTAATATCAATGATGTGGATGAACCTCTAAATGTAATGTTGGCGTTTATAAATGAATTTCTAGAAGGGCTTTCCTATACGCAAAGTATATATTTATATGATTCTTTGTTGTATAACATGTCTCAAATGGAGCTTGCTAATGTGTATCATACGAGTCAGCCCAACATAGCTAAACATCTGAAATCAGCAAAAGAAAATTTATTTAGATTGTTTTTTGATTTTGCAGAGAAAACCTTAAAAAGTTTAGAGAAATAATGGTAATGATATTTTTACAATTACTATGTGCTCATGTCGTTGCAGATTTTTATTTGCAATCGTACAAAATGTGTGTGTGTAAACTGCAATTGCTAACAGGAAAAGGTTGGATCTGCCAAATTGGACATGCTTTTGTGCATGGATTGTTAGCGTATATATTTGTGTCGGATTGGACACATTGGCTTCTTCCACTCCTTGTTTTTGTATCACATTTGATAATAGATGTTCTAAAAGATATATGCCTGTCGAAGCTACAATATAAACCTAATGATATTAGAAGCAATTGGGAGTGTGTTTTGTTTTTTATAGACCAAGCATTACATATATTGGTTTTATGTATGTTGTTGAAGCATGTCGATATTGCAGAACAAACAGTTATGTACTGCAATATACTAGATACTAAAGTTTTATCGTGTATTATTGCATATCTGATTGTATTAAAGCCAACTTCTATATTGATTGGTAAATTTATACAACGCTGGCAAAGTGTCTTATTAGAGTCGAAAGGATTGCATGATGCAGGTATGTGGATTGGTTATGCAGAGCGCGTATTAGCGTTGACATTTATGTTGTTAGGTACATATGAGGCACTAGGATTTTTGATTGCAGCCAAATCACTTTTGCGCTTTCAAGAAACAGATACAAAACGAACCGAATATGTGTTAATAGGAACATTGCTTAGTTTTGGTGTCGCTGTATTGTTGGGCGTGATAATAAATTCAGGGGAACTATTGAAAATATAGTCAACAATCTCTTGATTTTGTGATAAATAATTTATAAGCTCTTTACCAACCGACTCATTACCGAGAGATAAAAACGACTCACATATGAGGCGATAATGTAAATTGACAAAAATTTTTAAGATATGAGAACGATTTATTCGCTATCAAAAATTGATAAAAAAACAGAAGATCAACTATGGGAATCTGCCATCTTTATCTTTGATACATGTGCGTTATTAGATTTTTATTATATGACACCAGAATATCAGTCTATAATGGCCGATATTTTAGAATACCTGTCGGAAAGAATATGGCTACCTGCTCATGTCGTGTATGAGTATAATAAGAATCGCGAGAGTGTGATATGTAAGCCAATTAGTGAAAAATATTCAGAAAGCAAGATTCAAAATAATCGTATCGTAGAAGAGTTAAAAGAATTCATAAATCAATGGGAACAACAATATTTTCATCCGTACATAACGACAGAAAATTTACAAAAGGTAAAAGCATCGCTTGCAAAAATTGAACCTGAAATAATAGGAATTAGAGATATTGTTAAAAAAGAATATCAGGACAGGAAACAAGAGATTAGAAAAATACAATATGATGACGAACTGGAAAAAGTTGTAAAATCGCTATCGCATGGAGAGCCGTTCCGTTTCTCGGAAATAAAGGAGATCGTAAATGAGGGATCTATAAGATACGCAAACCAAATAGCTCCTGGGTATATGGATGCAGAGGATAAAGATGGGATCCGAAAGTATGGTGATTTTATTATTTGGAAAGAAATCCTTAGATATGTTTGTGCAGCAAAAAAAGATGTGATTTTTATTACAAATGATGTTAAAGGTGATTGGGTAATTGCAGATGAGACAGATAAGAATAAACGTGCAGAAAAACCTTTACTAGAGGAGGTGGGAAATCCACGAAGAGAATTATTGACTGAGTTTGAAGAACAAACAGGTCGAAAAATATGGTTCTACAAAACCACTGATTTTATTAAGAAACTAGAGGATTTGTATGAACTAAACCAAGCTAAGATTCCGTATTATGGGAAATTAGGGATAGTGCGAGACGTTTTAGCTCGTGCAGAAAGAGATAGACGAATACGCGCAAACCGTTCTGATAACTCAATGTTAATACGATGCGATAAGTGCGGTGATTTATTTGAACTTGGGCAATCACATTTGAATTTTGAGTGGGAAAGTAGTATAGAAGATGCAGATAGAGGAATGGGTGAGGAATACAAACATGAATCGAATGAAGAATGTAGTTGTCCTTATTGTGATAATCATATCAACATTACATTAGAAGTATGGGAGTATCCTATAGGTGCATTTAATATGCAGAACATCGAAGTGGAGGGAGGTACGTTAGAAGAATCTATAGATCTATCAGAATATATAGACTTAAGCGGTTTTGACATATGTGAGAAATGTGGAGAGCATGCAATTACAAATGAAATGGGATTATGCGAAATATGTCAAGAAGAATTTGATCGTTATGTAAATGATGATGATTGATAGACAGAATAAATTAAAATGAAATTTGTTTGTGTAGGGCATAACAAACTTATATTATTAGGTGGTGGTTATTGCAAATCAGTCATTGATGTTCTTAGAAGAGTGGTGAATATTACCTATGCAGGCGAAACGATACAACAATTGTAAATGTTACAAAAATACTAACAATTCGAAAATAAACCGCGAAGCAATACACCTTACACTGCTATGAAAGAACAATAAACATTAATTATTTGAATGAACAATCAAAAGAACATGCTTTAGATGAATTAAAGAAATTCAAAGAACGCCGCTTATCTCCAGCCGAAGAGGACTATATGGAAACGATTAGAGAATTGAATCAAAAGGCGAAGACAGGCATAAAGAAGTAGGTTGTTAATCAACGAATGAACGAGTTAAGGAATGAACGAATTAAGGAGTGAAGGGATCGCTAAATTTTAAATATTAAATCGTTAAACATTAATTCATTAATTACCGAAATTACCGACTCATCACCGACTGATGACCGAGAGAAGACCGAGGTACAACCGAGTAACAAGCGCGACTCGCTTACGACAACGGGGAGAGATACGGGACAATTATCGTTTAATGATTAAATAAATGTAGAGAATCAAATTGTAAAAAATGGCATTACGACCAAATAATCATATTACAGGAGATACGGCTGTGAATCAGATAAAAGCGCAACTGATTCCTGAGGCGTGGATTGTCAATGACCAAACTAATGATTATGGTTTGGATTTAAATGTGCAGGTATGTCAGGATAACCACACTACAGAATGTTTCTTCTTTATTCAATCCAAAGGGACCGAAGATGTTTCGTACGAAGGAGAAATTTCGTATGCGATGTCGGTTGAACGATTAAAGGATTATAGAGATATGCCGTTACCTGTATTATTGGTTTATTATAGCAAAACAGAGAATGTGTTCTGGGCAATATGGGCGAATGGTATTTACAATACATTGACAGAAGAAAAGAAAGAACAAAAACAATATTCGGTTCGATTTCATAGAAGAAATATTATTACAGCATCCATATTAGAGGCAATAGGCTCGAATATTAAATTGGAGATGGTTACGCGAGTTGATTTCAAAACTGAAAACGTAGCGCGTGATTATCAACAATTGCACAAGCAAATATATACGTTGTTAGAACAACTGTATCCGAAACGTTTTTCGATAGGGAATGACTTGGCTGCAGATGTAATAAATGTAGACTATGAGCGAGTAGGAGAGGATGTATCTCTTATGATACATAACAAGGAAGAGGATGTAAAAGTACCTAAAGGAATAGTGGATGAGGCGTTTTTGTGGTATCCAAAAGTGAAAATGAGTGAGGCGCCTTTCATTGTGCAAACGACTGTGGCTGCGTTAGGGATGTTATGTGACTTTAAGAAAGATGAACATTATCCATATCATATCTACAAAGAGGATATTATAGATGCACTATTACCAATAATACCAGACAAGTATTGGCTTAATTGGGCATTTGGAATACCGATTAGTAGAGTAGAGTTGTTTGAATATATGGTATCGAAAGACATCGTGACGAACTATACAGAAGTACTTAATCTGCTGCAAATAGTTTTGTTCATGCGTCAAGAAATGGAATTGAAGCCTATACGCGAAAAGTTGTTACGATTATTGTTGGATAGTGGGGATTTGACATCAGAACAGAAAGGGTACATGTGTTACAATCTTGCAAACCAAGTATGTATGTGCGACTTGGGCGAGGCAATATCCTTATACAAACATTCAGCCCGATATTTTCCTACCTATTTGACAGTCAATTATTGGTGGAAGGAGATGGCGAGCATGATGTTCCATGCTGGGCATTACTACTTCTCGCAAAAATTTTATGAGAAGGCGCTGACGTTGACGGATGATATTGAAAATAAATGTGAGTTGTTAAGTCTAATAGCTGATACGTGCCTGTATCAGAAGAATATTGAGGCAGCGCAATCGTGGTTACAGAAATATTTTGATACATGCGCGGAGGTAGGTCAAGCAGTACCATCCAAAGTACATTTGTTGTCTCGAGCATATGAATTTTATAGATATAAATTGGAACATGGAGATAAAATGTACGACAAAGGGGACGAATGGTTCAATGAGGGTATACGCAATTATAGGAGATCCAGATATAAGAAGTCATTGAGTTCATTTATAATAGCATGGGCTTACGCAATTTATGATTTTGAGGCCATCAAGAATGCAATGATAACGGCATTAAGGATAGGGGATACCATTTTGTTTTCGCTGATTATTGAAACAATTCGCAATTTGTTTGGACCGAATAGAATCAACGAGATGATTGATATGGTTATACAATGGAAACTGCCATCAAAGTCAAAAGAAGGATTGCTTTGTATATTGCGAGGAGATGATATAACCTCAATGTTAGATGCATAAGACTTGGAGAAAATACGAGGAGGAAGTATATGAGGAATGCTGCCGCATATACGGGAATGAGAATGTCGAGAGGAATATCTCTAAGTTAGGAGTATCGTCACAGGTATTGCGCCAAATAGATGTATTGGTACATACAGAGGACGGAGATATTGCATTTGATGCAAAATATTATTCGAAGCATGTCGATGTAAAGACGATAGAGTCGATGATTGGAATGTATGGAGATTTAAGGGTTGAGAAGTTTGTAGTTGTAACAAATAATGGGTATTCAAAGGCTGCGTTACGAAGAGCACACCTTGGGGATGAGAATATTGAAGCTGATGTGTTAAGTATGGTAGAATTGCACAAAATGCAGGGATATGGAGCGATGCTATACGCAGGGAGGTATGGAGTGGTGTTGTCTCCACCGTTCGGTTGGGTTGTGGATAATCAAATATCTGTGCATCCTGGTATGTTGGCAGTACTGTATAGAAGAGGGGTAAGTTTTGAAGAGGCGATGAAGAAAGAAAGAGAGTTTGCATATTTGGTATTATGGGATAAGGATGATGAGATACATACGATACAAGGATTAGCCGAATATCATCGGGATGTAAGCATGGAAGTGGATATTGAAGGAAAATGGGAAATATTAGAAGAAACTCCATATACAATAACAAAGTTTAGGCACTCGAAGGCAGTGAATGAATATATTGGGTACAAGGAATTTGAGAATTTTATATTATCTGTTGTCTTGTTTTGTGAAGAAGAGAAATGGAACCGTAACAAAACTAAATTGCAGTATATATTAAGATGTGCAATGCCAATACATGTGAGATAATATAAAGATAAATAGAAAAATTTTATCACAATGGAAACAAATATTTGGGTAAATATTACATTCAATGCGCATGACCAATTGGTAGGGAAGGATGACTTCTTGGCTGCGCTTAAAGGAGAAGGTATAGTAGTTCAGGAACGTAAAAAATGGCAACCTGCAGCATGTACAGGTCAGGAGATTGATATAATATTAGTGTTAATAAATAATCCAATTGTTCAATATCTGGCTAAAGTAGCTGTGGATGGAATGGTATTTGAGTTATTGAAGCACTATATTCCAAAGTTGTTCGAAGCATTAGGACATTTAAAGGAGCAGAATCAAGATTTTTCTGTGGAATGCTTGCAATTTGAATTTGATGATATAACGATTAAGATAAAAGATTTGCATGACGTAGACTATGCGTATTTGCAAGATACGTTCTTTAATATGGGAGAGCATATTGAATATCTAAACCAACAGGGGATAGTCAATATTAGAGAAATCTCGCTTCCATATGTTAAGAGGGATGAAGATTATGAAGACAATGGGGAAATATATATGACCTCGGGGGATTTTGCGAAGGAGATGGACTATTTTTGGAAGATTATACATGCAGATGGATGTACGATATGCTATTACAATCCGAAAGAAAAGAAAGCTAATTTATAACTCATTCAACATCAAATAGTTAATCGATTCAATATTAACTCATTAAACATTTGATAATGACCCTATCCTTCATGCACCCACATTTCAGCCCGTATATCATTTATTGATTACGCAGATGTAAAACGAATATAAATTAGAAAAATCGCTTCAAATTTGCTTATGTCAAAAAAAAAGTGTAACTTTGCAGCGGAAAAAAATACGAGAGGATAGGGACCGAGCCTTTCGCCTCTAACCTCTCGCCTTTCGCCTAAAAATAGAAATGAAATTTAGTGTCATCATACCCCTCTACAACAAGGCCCCTTACATCCGTAAGGCGCTTGAGTCGGTATTGGCACAGACATATATGGACTACGAACTGATTATCGTAGATGATGGTAGTACTGATGGCAGCGCAGATGTTGCGGAAGCAATTGTGGAGGAGGCGATTAGTCAACAAGGCAATGAGACTAAAGGCATGGAAAACAGCGCAGCTGATACTCTCGCCTCTCGCCTTTCGCCTTTAACCTCTAACCTAACAAGCGATAGCGCCCCTGCCTCTCGCCTCTCGCCTCTTGCCTTTCGCCTAAGGCTGCTTAAGCAGCCGAACCAAGGTGTCAGCGCTGCTCGCAACACCGGCGTGGCCGCATCTACCGGCGACTATGTCGCATTCCTCGATGCCGATGACTGGTGGGAACCCACCTATTTGGAGCGCATGGCGCAGTTGATTGAGGACTACCCCGACGCGGGTCTATACGCTTGCAACTATTATTACCACAAAGACGGTGTGAATGTCATTAAAGTAGATATTCCGACAGGTTACTTCAATTATCCTAAAGAATACTTTAAAAACTTCGCCATGCCTATATGGACGGGTGCAACGGTAATACCTCACAACGTGTATGATGAAAGTGGCGGATTTCCCGTTGGAATTAAACTGGGTGAGGATTTCTTGCTATGGGCAAAGATTGCGGTGCAATATCCAGTAGCGTTCCTAAATGAGCCTTTGGCGTACTATAATAATACTTTGCCTCCCAACTATCGTGCAACCTATCATTTGCATAAACCCGAAGAACACATGTTGTTTCGATTGGAGGTGGCTTTTGGATATGAAGAGGAGTGTAAAGTGGAGAGTGTAAAGTGTAAAGGCATGAAGAATGAGGTTAAAGGTGAAGGGTTAAAGGCTAAAGGCACGGAGGACGGCGAAACCGATAACACTGAGCCTCATCGCCTCATCGCCTCATCGCCTTATCGCCTAAACGAAGATTGGCGTCGCCTTATTGACATGCTTCGCCTACTGGGTCTGCATAGTTATTGGCTCAGCGATGAGTATCACGAAATAGCGCAGCGAGAGATTGATAAAGTGGATATGAGCCTGCAATATGAGTTTTTGGTAAAATTATATCGTCAACCACGTTGGGTACAGCGATTAAAGCAACGATTATTGCGCATGGCAGCAGGACCAATTGGGCTATTGAAACGATTAAAACAAAAGAAGAACGCAGTTCAAACAAATATCATTATTAATAATAGGGAATATCGAAAATCCATGGGATTAGAGGTTTAATTCTCGTAATAGCAAAAGAAAATGAGAACATTTTGGTTAATATTATACTACGGATTGGCAAAGCACTTGCCTAAGTCCACAGTGCCAATTATTGGCACAATAGCGAAGCACCTCCGTCGTGCATGTGCGGAGCATCTATTTGCAGAATGTGGTCCGCTGATTAATGTAGAGCAGGGGGCATATTTTGGCAACGGTAAACAGATAAGAGTGTTAGGAGAAAAAGTGGGATTAGGTAAGAATTTTACTTGCCATTGCCGTATACTAACGATGCATAGTCATATTATGATGGGGGAAGATGTTCTTTTCCAAGGGGGAGGACACGGCTATGACAATCCTAATATTCGCATGGATGAGGCGGACGGACTACCATCTACACCTTTAGAGGTTTGTGAAGATGTGTGGTTCGGTGCTCGCTGTATGGTTTTACCTGGCTGCAAGCGCATAGGTGCACATAGTATTATTGGTGCTGGATCCGTAGTTACTAAAGATGTACCCGATTATGCTATTGTAGGCGGAAATCCTGCTAAAATAATAAGAATGAGGAAATAAATATGATTCCAAAGATAATTCATTACTGTTGGTTTGGTCATGGCGAAATGCCGGAGTTAGTGCTGCAATGCATTGCTTCGTGGCATAATCATATGCCCGATTGGGAGTATCGGTTGTGGACGGAAGACAGCCTGAAGCCTATCCTAAATCCTTCCCTTAAGGGAAGGACTTCAAATACTACGGATAATGTTCTTATTGACTCGGAGGAAAATGACTGGTTTGATTATATGCCAGTGTATGTTAAAGAGGCGTATGCAGCTAAGAAATATGCTTTTGTCAGTGATTATGTGCGTCTTTGGGCTCTGGAACGAGAGGGGGGATTGTATTTAGATACAGATGTGGAGGTGCTAAAGTCGTTTGAACCATTGATGAGTGATACCGCATTTATTGGATTAGAGGAGTCTTTGGCATTATTACCAGGCACCTGTGTGATGGCTTGCGAAGCACATTGTCAATGGGTGAAAGATATGTTAGCTACGTATGATGGTGCACATTTCCTGCGTGAGGATGGTTCAATGGATATGACTACCAATGTACAACGATTGGGTAAGCGGATGGTAGAAGGTGGATTGCAACATGATCGAAAAATACAATTCTTACCACAGTGGGGATTGCGTGTATATACACACGATTATTTCTCACCGATTACATCTACCCGTGTGATGCGTAAGTCAAAAAATACCTATTGCATTCATCGTTTTGCAGGTACATGGGTGGATAACAAAAAAGGCGGAGTACGTGATTGGTGGATAGTGCGAGAGATCATCAATCTATTGGTGCACTTAAAAAGGTTTATAGGCAATTTAATAAAGTGACATAATGATAAACTCAATACCAAACGATAAATTACAACCGTACATTCCAAAACGCGTAACGAGTTGGGCGATGCTAACATATGTGGCAGCAATATGTTGCTGTAATATATTGTTTGCATCCCACATGCTCCAATGGCAATGGTGGTTCTTTGGGGCAATAGAGGTATTAGGATTTTTCTATTTTGCTAATCGTTTATCCAAAGGTTGGTTCTATCTTAAACTTTTGCATTTTACGCAAAAAATCTTTTGGACCTCTTTTTTTCTGCGAGCGATATGGGTGGTTGTTTCGTATGTTCTTTATCAAAATTGGACAGGAACGGCATTTTCTATTGGCGCAGGTGATGAGTTGTTTTATAACGAGGTAGCTCAATATGCGGCAGGTATGATGCGTAATGGAGATTTGAATATATATAGCAATATCCAAGAATATTCAGGAGGTACACAATATTCCGATATGGGGTATCCCATTTATCTCACTTTTGTATATTGGATATTTGGTGATAGTATTATGGTGGCACGATTGATAAAAGCTATATTAGGTGCATGGACAGTTGTACTGATGTATAAACTGGCATCGCGCAACTTTGGAGAACAAGTGGGTCGTATGACTGCCATTATGTGTATGCTGATGCCGAACTTGATATACTATTGCTCTTTCCAACTGAAGGAAGTAGAGATGGTATTTTTATGTATTCTTTTTGCTGAACGTGCTGATTTTCTATTGCGGAAAGGAAAATTGGCATTTATGCCTACTGCGGCATTGATGCTGATTCCTTCTGTTATGTTTACAATTCGTACGGCACTTGCAGCAGTGATGGTGATTGCTTTCTTTTGTGCGTTATTGCTTAGTAGTGAACGTATTGTTAGTTGGGGTAGGCGTGCGTTATTGCTGACATTGGCATTGGTATTTGCTGGCGTAGTGCTAACAACTAGTACGAGTATTGGTCAAGATATTCAACAGATGTGGCGGACGCGTGGTTCTACTCAACGAGCCAATATGGAATGGCGTGCGGAGCGAACGGATATGGCAGGAGGATTAAACAACCGATTCGCTAAATACGCGGGTGCTGCTGTATTTGCGCCGATGATTTTTACGATTCCTTTTCCGACAATGAACGAGGTGCCTGGACAAGAAAACCAAAAAATGATTCATGGTGGGAACTTTGTGAAGAATATCATGTCTGGGTTTACGATTGCGGCATTGTTTATACTGCTCTTCAGTGGTGATTGGCGGAAGTATGTATTGCCGTTGGCTATATTGTGTGGTTATTTGGTGGTATTGGTGTTTAGTAGTTTCGCGCAGTCGGAGCGGTTTCACTTGCCGATTGTGCCATTTACGCTGATGTTTGCGGCATATGGTATCAGCAAGATGAATGAGGTCTGGTGGATCAAGAAGTACTACCCCTATTGGTGTGCGCTGATGTTCGTCGCCGCTGTGGCCTGGAACTGGTTTAAGTTGGCTGGACGAGGAATAATTTAAGCGCGGTGAAGTTGCTGGCTAGGCTAAAGGCGAGAGGTTAGAGCCTAAAGGCAAGGGTTATTAGATTATTGATTAAAGGTTAAAGGCAATGGGTATCAAAGTATTAATAGTTTGTAGTCATAGGTATTATGCTCCATATACGGATTATGTAGCTCCATTTATCTACGAGCAGATGCAAGGACTGAAAGGATTGGGATGCGAGTTTCGCATCTGCTTTGTGAGAGGTGGTGGCGTAAAATCATATATAAAGGCGTGGCTAGATATACATAAAGCTATCAGAGAATATCAACCTGACTTTATTCATGCGCATTATGGGCTATGCGGTGTGATTGCTAATTTACAATTCCAGGTGCCTGTCATATGTACATATCACGGAAGCGATATCAACGAAAAGATTATTAGAAAGTTATCAATGATTGCAATACGATTATCTCGTTGCAATATCTTTGTGTCACAAAAATTGTATGACATAGCTGGTCATCCTACAAAATCTATAGTTATCCCATGTTCTGTGGATGTGAATCATTTTCGCTATATGAATAAATTAGTATGCAGAAAACAATTGGGAATGGATATAGATAAAGTATATATATTATTTTCCAAAGAGTTTGCAGATGAAGTTAAGAATTATCCTCTTGCTCGGGCTGCAGTTGATGGGTTGAATAGTAATGCAGAATTATTGGAGTTTTATGGTTATACACGTGAACAAGTTCCTATGCTATATAATGCAGTAGATTGTGGATTATTGACATCATTTACAGAGGGGAGTCCACAGTTTGTAAAGGAAGCTGTAGCATGTGGCTGCCCTGTGGTTTCTACCGATGTAGGCGATGTCAAAGAGGTGATAGATGGAGTCGAGAATAGTTATATATGTAGTTATGAAATAGATGATGTTATCCAAAAACTTCAAAAGGCAATCGTTTGTGGTCATGCGAAGGAAACGCACTTAGATCAGAAATATATTCATGAAAATATAGTAACTCGAATTTTTGAAATTTACCAGCAAGTATGCAAGAAACAATAAAAATAATGCCCGTTAATGCAGAAGTTTATCCTGCGTTTTATGAAATGATTCAATCAACCCAGTGGGGTAATCCAATGCTTCCTGTTGACTACGATGAACGGTTATGGGGTGATGTTATTATTATAGATAATCAATTAGTAGCCGGTGGATGGGTTGGAACAATTCGAGGAGATGTTCCCCTAATGCGTAGGATTGCAAAAGCGGTGTATTTTGATTCGTATCCTATATTTATTAATGAGTGTATAGAAATAAAATATTATTCAAAATTGCTAGGACATATTAAGCAACATGCTATTAGAGATAATATTGTTATGTTAAATCTTACACATTGGGTAAGAAAAGAGGGGAATATGGTAGATGTTACGGAGAAAAGCGCATCATTTGTTACCGAATTAAATACTACTGAAGAATTGCTATGGAAACGAGTGGAATCTAAACAACGAAATTGCATACGAAAAGGTGAAAAGAGTGGAGTGGAGTTTGAAGTATGTAAAACGCAAGATTCATTGAAATATTTAGGTGATTTTCAAAAACTTCGTATGTTAACACAACAACATGCAATAGGCAAGAATCAACATGCATCTATGCTATTGAAATCAGATAATTTTTTTAAGAAATTATTACTGTTACCTACCACAACTTTATTTGTCGGAAAAATACAAAACCAGATAGCTACTGTAGCGCTTATGATTCAGTCGGGACAATCCGCGTATTACTATTCAGGTGGGAGCAATTACGAGTTGAATAGACAATATAGTTGTTCTTCATTTGTAATTTGGAAGGCAATGTGCTATTATAACAACTTAGGTGTACGATTTTTTGATATGGGAGGAGTTCCTGTCAATCCCAATAAAGAACATCCAGCATTTGGTGTTTATGCTTTTAAAAGGAGCTTTGGTGGGGAATATATGGAATTCAACGGAGGACATATCATTATTTCTCCATGGAAATATAAACTACTGAAATTCATATTGTCGCAACGAAAAGTATTGAGATTCTTTAGTACGAAAATATAAAAATTATGATACAGCTAAAACCATATCAAATTACCGATTTTGAACATGTTAATTACTATTTCCCTAAGAAAGAAATAGCTAAATATACAAATGAAGGAAAATATAGGATATTGTCCCTATTCGCATTGTACAAGTCTAAATTTTATCTCTTATGGGACAATAATAATATAATAGGTTGTGGAGTTATTAGATGGAAATGGAGTCGAGATACGAAACGGTTTGGGTATTGGTTATATGCCATTTGGATAAACCCTAATTATAGGGGAAAAGGGTTTGGAGTTATTCTAATGAAAAGTTTGTTTCGTGAACTATGCAAACAAAACATAAAAGAAGTTTTTTTGACTGTTGATAATACAAATATGATAGCCAAAAATCTATATAAAAAATTAGGATTTGTAGAAATTTTACAAAATAATCAATATTCTGTAATGCAATATGCCTTATAAACTTTATCATACTCTTGATTACGAGATTCATGGCAATGGAGATGGAAATCCCATGGACTTAATGGTAGAACCTACCTATCGCTTGATGGATATGTTGGAACGTTATCACCAACGCTTAACTATTATGGCGGATGTGGCTGAGATTTTATGCTTTAAACGCTATTGGGAAAATACAGGGTGTGATGATTTTCATGTGCAGGAGATAGAAAAACAACTCTGTGATGCGATTCGTCGTGGACATGATGTGCAATTGCATATACATTCCTCATATTTCAACGCACAGTGGAATGGCACTCATTTCGACCAGTGTATCGAGGAGTACAATATGGCGGCTCTTTCCTATGAACGAATCCGCGAAATGGTTGGCTCTTCTGTGGAGTATTTAGAGAATCTATTGCGCCCAATCAAATCGGATTACCGTGTATGGCTCTTCCGTGCAGCTAACTGGAGCATGATGCCCACACCTACATTATATAGGGTTCTGGTAGAGCATGGTATCACCCACGACACATCCGTTTATAAGGGGGGATGTCAAGGAGGAAATGTATGTTATGATTATCGCAATGCACACGACAATTTGCTTGCATATAAAGCATCATCGGAGGATATTAACTTGTATGATGCTAATGGGTTATTGATCGAGATACCTATTTATACAGAGATGCACCCATTTTGGAGTTTTGTTAGTCCAATACGCATATTCCGTATGGTGCGTGCAAAATTCCATAAACACAAGGATAATCATCAGAAATCTACTGTAACTACAAATGTAGATAAAAATGATAATCGCAAATTATCCTTGCGTAGTTTCTTTGTGAAAAGTCCGTTAAAGATGGATTTCAATCAAGTAAATGGTCGAGGGTTGATACGCATGATGAAGAATATTATGCGTAGAGCAGAGAGCGAAAACTTATCACATGTAGATGTTGTTTTGATTGGACATTCCAAAACCTTCGTGCCATACAATGAAAAAACGCTTCGTCCTTTTTTAGAGTGGGTTGAGAAAAACTTATGAATTGAGCAACGAGCAAGTTGCGAAACGACTGGAGAGCATCTACGAGAATGTGCTTGCGGGAGGCTAATCTCCCACAGACGAGTAAGGATAGGCACGGGTGCGAGGTAGATGATACCAACCACTGACGGGCACGGACGAGCACAGAAACGCAGAATATCAGTGTAGATCAGTGCAATCAGTGGGAATATTATGTCTCACGGATGAGCACGGATACACGGGAATATAACCTCCTTGCTCGCAAGCTCGCAGATATCTAAACTATCCCAACTAAAACGGAGGTGTGGTAACAACAACAATAACAACATCAACCAACAACTTTTGCGCTCGCAACAACACAGCGAGCGCTCAAGGGGATATATTCTAAACAATACTAACAATGTGAAACCAACAATAAAAACAATCCCTGCCGTGGGGGTGTGTTCTTATCTCACATTCGTTCGAACGATTATTAGTTCCCCCACGGAATTGTTGTTAATGTTGTTTTTTGATAACCCCTACTCCGTTAAATTATTGGTTTAGATAGTTTGGATTTCTTGCCCTAAGGGCATAGGAGAATAGGTACCCTTGGTTTAGTGTTAATCTGTGCAATCAGTGGGAACATACATCTCCCACGGATGGGCACGGATAAGCACGGATACGTGGGAAATATATCATCCTACTCGCGCGCCACCAAAGGCTTATAATGTTCTTCGAACTTTTCAAAGTCCTTCGGAGTCTATCAGTCCTATGGACATTAGGTTTTGCTTCGTTGTGCCAGCACAACTCCCCAATCCGCTACGCGTCTTGAGCAAAACACAGCTTTTAGCTGGAGCTATGGGTTATTGGTTATGGCTATTGGTCATTGGCGATTGGGTATGGTCTATGGGCTGGAGCATGTGGCGTTGCCACTATTCATGCCTCTAACCTTTCGCCTTATCGCCCATTCCCTGCCAAAGGCAGTGTTTTGACGCAGATGCCAAAGGCAGATGTATGAGCGGTACGAAGTAGCGCGAGTCAAAACCGAAGGTCAGTTCGGAAGAACATCATACGTTCGACCGAAGGGAGATAAATACGGTGAAAGGTTCGGAGAACATATAAAATAGTTCGAAGAACATTGTAATACTATTTGGTGCGATGTCCTGCTATGCAGGACATAAGATAAGTGGACAAAAAGAGCCGTTAAATCCAATTTGAGCGGCTATGTTTTGGACATTTATCTGACAATGCCTAAACGAAGTGTGGCAGCAGCACCAAATACATCCATGAATTGACAATAAATTGACAATGATTTGACGTAAATTGTCTTAACATTATACTCCTGTTCTTAGAGATCTGTTATTTTTGAATATTTTTGTAGCAAGCGAAGCGCAGCGTATTTTTGTATCAAAAAGTATCCCTTTCATGATTTGTGTACCTCCAATGGTCAAAGAACTGTCGCTGTAGTTTGATCTATAGGTGCCTAATGACGAAGTGCAACTGTGTAACAATAATCTGCGTTAAATCCCACAATTATTGTATCTTCAACCTCCTTTTATCTCCATACACTAAATTTTTCCTCATAAATTTGCATATATCAACGATTTTTACTAACTTTGCACCGATTTTTGTATCAACATATTCCCATCGAAATGAAACTCTTACTCACATACTCCGACATATACCCACAGCAGTGGCAATCCCTCGTTGAACGCTCCCCCTACGCCACATGGTTCCAAACGCCAGAGGCGTATCAGTTCTATGAGGCCGTGAAGAATGAAATGACACCATTTGCCTTCGGCATAGAACGCGATGGTGAGCTACGTGCCGTGGTGGTAGGCTATGTTACAAAAGAAAAAAGCGCGCTGAAGCAATTTTTCACACGAAGGGCAATTGTAATCGGCGGACCATTAATTGGCGAGCATGCTACAGAATCAGATGTAGAACAATTGTTGCATAAGACTGCTACTGAATTAAAGTCGCAAGCAATCTATATTGAAATGAGAAACTTCCACGATTATAGTCGATGGAAATCTGTTTACGAAGCCAATGGTTTTGCTTACCAACCGCACTTGAATTTCCATGTAGATTGTACCAAAGAGAATATATTGGCAAGCATGAGTGAAAGTCGTAGAAGACAAATTAAGAAAGCTCTCAAGAATGGTGTGGAAATAGTAGAAGCTACTTCTGAGGATCAAGTTAGAGACTTTTATCTAATATTAGAGGATTTATACCGTAGCAAAGTAAAGACCCCTTTATTCCCCCTCTCTTTCTTTATGTCCTTTTATCATCAACATAGCGGTAAATATTTATTAGTTAAATATGAAGATAAGATAATAGGGGGGATTATGTGTCCGATTCTTGAAGGAAATACAATTTATGAATGGTTCGTGTGTGGATTAGATGATACATATAAAAACCAGTATCCTTCTGTAATGGCTACATATGCTGCAATTGAATATGCAAGTACCCATAAGATAGCATTGTTTGATTTTATGGGAGCAGGTAAACCTGATGAAGCGTACGGAGTACGCGACTTTAAAGCACGATTTGGTGGTGAACAAGTAGAGCACGGACGATACTTATGTGTTTGCAAGCCCATAATGTATTATATGGGAAAAATAGGAGTTAAACTTTTGAAGAAACGATAATGAAACAGAAAAGAACTATTTGGTTTGATATAACCAATGTACCTCATGTGAATTTTTTATTACCCGTTATACGAAAGTATGAGGATGAGTTTGATTTGGTTTTTACCATAAGAGATTTTGCAGAAACAAAGGGGCTATTTGAAAAAAGAGTAAACAAACCATATATTCTCATTGGTGAGCATCAAGGTGGAAATAAGTTGAAAAAAATCTTCGGCATGCTCAAAAGAATATGGCAATTAAATAAATATGTACCCAAATTCGATATTAAGATATCGTTGTGTGGAGATACATCTTCGATAGTTGCATGGAGTAAGCGTAAGTTGTCTATAACATTTGATGATAATGAAACTTCGCCCAATTGGATGTATGCGCCCTTTACAGACCTTGCTTTTTGGCCTAAAGTGATTGATACAAAGCGCTTGAATAAACAATACTTTAGTAAGAATCTATATCAATATAACGGCTATAAAGAAGATTTTTATTTAGCAGATTATACACCAGATTCTACTTTCTTGAAGAAACTACCATTTGAGCATTATGTGGTTGTACGTCCTGAGAATATCAAAGCCAGTTATGTGGAAGGTCGGCAATCTATTGTTCCTGAACTATTGAAAGCATTAGACGCACAGGGCTATAATATCCTCTTCTTGCCACGTTATGAGTCTGACCGTGATTATGCTAACGATATAAAAAATATCTACATTCCAACCGAAGCAGTCAATGGTTTGGATGCATGCTATTATGCCGATGCTATTCTCACAGGAGCTGGCACCATGGCGCGCGAAGCAGCGTGCTTAGGTGTGCCATCAGTGTCATTCTTTGCGGGAGCACATCTGTTGACGGTAGATCAATCCTTAGTAGATGCAGGAAAAATGTTTTATTCGCGCGATGTGCAACAAATCATGCAGTATCTTGATACCGCTAAAGGTTCCTTTTTTGTAGAAAGAGGAGGCGGTATCGCAGGTTTAGAACGATGCAAGAATGTACAGCAGGAGATATTAGAGGTCTTAGATAAAAAAATACGAGAATACTTAAGCAAGTAACTATTTTTAATCATAAAAAACTACTAAAAGGTACCTTCGGCAAAAATATAATTGTAGTTATATTTAACCGCCAAAAACGCCGATAAATATCATTGTAATTATATTTTGGGTGATTGGGTATTGGTTGTTGGCTATTGGTTATAGGCACGATTATATATAAAGACAATTAGTGCTATTGCGATTATTTTTGTTAGCAAACATAATCATAGGATTAGAATAAAAAAGAGAACTCTATACATGTTGACACTAAAACTAAAAACAACAAGAATTATATATTAAAAAAACAACTTAAACAACTTTCGCGCTCGCGTTCGGCAATTGAAGCGCACAGAACTCGCTTGGCGAGTTGGAAGCGCTCTATGCCTCCGCTCTCCCCACAAATTGCAAATTTGCGGGGACCCCGAACGCTCGAATCGTACGGCAAAGCCGATCGTTCGACCGAAGGGAGATAAGAACTTCCTGGCACGACAAGGAAAACAATACATAGTGTCAACTGGTATATAAATTCCATAAAAAATGCGTAAAATGGTAAATATATTATTTTTTTATCCATAAAATTTGCGTATGAGAGAAAAATTCTTTACCTTTGCAGCAAAATTATATTGAAAAGTGTAATAAAATGGATGTGAATTATATTGAAAAGTGTAATTTACTATGTTGAAGCGCAAGATTACTACATACATAGAAACGCATTTAACTTCAAATTCGGATAAAATTCTACTGATAGAAGGTGCTCGCCAAGTCGGTAAGTCATATGCGATACGCGAAGCAGGAAAGCGATTGTTTGACAATTATGTAGAGATAAACTTTGTGACTGATAATGAGAGTGAACAATTGTTCATGCATGTACATAATATAGATGAGTTTTATTTGCGCTTAAGTTCTGTAGCTGGCGAAAAACTTGGGCAATATAATGATACGCTCATTTTTATTGATGAGATACAATGCTATCCTCAGTACTTTACCCTTTTAAAGTTCCTGCGAGAAGATAAGAAATTTCATTTTATAGCGAGTGGCAGTGCATTGGGAATGGCATTGCGTCATACGACATCCATACCAGTGGGTAGTGTGATATTAAAGAAGATGCACCCACTGGATTTTGAAGAATTTCTTTGGGCAAATAATTATGGAAAAATTGCAATTGCTGATGTGTATGATCATTTCAATAAACAGCAATCTTTATCGGAGAAACAACACAATAAATTGTTGGATTTATTCCGTCGCTATCTATTAGTAGGTGGACTGCCTGATGTTGTAAATGAGTATTTGGCAACCCATAATATAATAAATGTACGCACATTGCAAAATGCCATTGCCGCGATGTACGAAGCAGATGCTTCTCAGTGTGAGGAGAAGGCAAGTAGAAAGTTGTTGATACATCGCATCTATTCGATGATTGTATCGCAAATGGAAAATAAGAAAAAACGTGTTATAGTCAAAGATATACAGGGACAGAAAGGAGACCGATATGCTCGTTATGTAGATGAGTTTGAATATCTATTATCTTCTGCCATAGCACTTGGAGTGAATGCTATTGCTAATCCCAAATTTCCTTTGTCAGAATCGCTACAAAAAAATCTGTTGAAGCTGTACCTAAATGATGTTGGATTATTGACTGCTAAGTTATATGATACCAATATTCAGCCTATACTGCAAAATGAACGAAGCGTTAATCTTGGGGCAGTGTATGAAAGTGTTGTTGCACAAGAATTATCATCTCATGGCTATCCATTGTTTTATTATGATAATCGTCAAAAAGGTGAGGTGGATTTCATCATTGATGACTATCAACATACTTCTGTATTGCCGATAGAAGTAAAATCGGGTAGAGACTATACTATTCATAGTGCGCTCAACGGACTATTGAGTAATAAAGATTATGGCATACATAATGCGATTGTATTCTCTAATGAGAGAAATGTAAAGGTAGAGAATGGAGTTGCTTATTTACCTATATACTATGTAATGTTCTTTGATAAAGAATGGCAAAAAAAGACCCTGCAGACAGTTACATTTTAACTGAAGGTTTAGGCAGAATCAAGTCATGGATATGCGGTGTCATCCCCCTGCCTTGAAACTATACACTTTCCATTTGAAACTAAAATAAAAAACTACGAATATATGTTAATCACCCTTATCGCTGGAGCGCGTCCCAACTTCATGAAGATTGCGCCACTCATTAAAGCCATTCAAGCGGCTGCCCAAACAGGCAAAGACATCCACTACCGTCTCGTGCATACTGGTCAGCACTATGACAAGAATATGTCTGACACCTTCTTCGAGGAACTCGGCATACCTATGCCCGATGTGAACCTCGGTTGCGGTGGCGGTACACAGGCCGAACAGACTGCTAACATCATGGTGGCCTTCGAGAAGGACCTCATGGCTAACCCCACTGACATCGTTCTCGTTGTAGGCGATGTCACCAGCACCATGGCTTGCTCCATCGTAGCCAAGAAACTCAACACCCGCGTCTGCCACGTGGAAGCAGGCATCCGCAGTTGGGATCTCAGCATGCCCGAAGAAATCAACCGCATGGTCACCGACTCCCTCGCCGACTATATGTTCACCACCAGCGAGATTGCTAATAAGAATCTCCTTTTGCAAGGAGCGTCGTTAGAGGTTAAAGGCGAAAGGTTAGAGGTTAAAGGCACGGAAAACGGCGAAGCCGATGCCATCGCCTCTACACCTTACACCTTACACCATACACCAATCATATCACCAATAGCCAATAGCCTACCTGCTCTCGCCGAAGAGCAGTATGCTTTTAAAAGAATCAAGCAAAGAGTATGGTGGGTCGGCAACGTGATGATTGATACATTGCTCGCTAATCGCGCACGATTCCGCAAGCCAGCTGTCTATGACGAGTTGGGACTCACGGAGAAAAACTATGTGGTAATGACCATGCACCGTCCTGCTAATGTGGATGAGGAGCAACATCTCAAAGCTCTCATGGAGCAGATCATCACCAATGTCCATGGTCTGCCTATCATCTTCCCTATCCACCCTCGTACCGCTAAAATTTTCTACAACCTTTGGGGCAACGAAGAACAACTCGCGAAGCTATTCCCTAACCTGCATATCGTAGCGCCTATGGGCTATCTGGAGTTCAATTATCTGGTAGAACATGCCAAGGTAGTCGTGACCGACTCGGGTGGAATCACCGAGGAGACCACCGTGATGGGTGTGCCATGTATCACCCTGCGCGATAATACAGAACGACCAGAGACATGCACCATCGGTACCAACCGACTGATTGGCACCAATCCACAGGCGGTGAAACCAGCATTGGATGCACTCTTTGCGGGCCAATGGCAACTGGGTGCAATCCCGCCGCTCTGGGATGGCCACGCGGCAGAACGTATCGTGGAAATCTTGTACACCGAGTGCAACTAATCATCCTATGCTGACAAAACAATATTCAACAATATAGACAATTATATCCAACAATCAAAACAATTCGAGTAATATTGTTAGTATAGTTGAGAAATAATTGTTGAAATTGTTGAGAATACAGAATCCAGCAAGAATATTATTCAACAATATAGATAATTCGTATTCAACAATATAGACAATTAATGCACGAGTAGTATTGTTAGTATTGTTGAGAAATAATTGTTGAAATTGTTGGGAATACGGAATCCAGCAAGAATATTATTCAACAATAAAAACAATTCGTATTCAACAATATAGACAATTAATGCACGAGTAATATTGATAGTATAGTTGAGAAATAATTGTTGAAATTGTTGAGAATACTGAATCCAGCAAGAATATTATTCAACAATAAAAACAATTCGTATTCAACAATATAGACAATTAATGCACGAGTCATATTGTTAGTATAGTTGAGAAATAATTGTTGAAATTGTTGAGAATACGGAATCCAGCAAGAATATTATTCAACAATAAAAACAATTCGTATTCAACAATATAGACAATTAATGTACGAGTAATATTGATAGTATTGTTGAGAAATAATTGTTGAAATTGTTGGGAATACGGAATCCAGCAAGAATATTATTCAACAATATAGACAATTACATTCGATAATAACAATTATATGAAAGAAGAAGTTTTGGATATATATCATGATATTATGTACCTACTTGTAGGTGCGATATATAATGTTCATAATGAATTGGGACCTGGATTGAATGAGTATATATACCAAGAAGGATTGGCAATAGAGTTAACAGAGCAGAATATTCCGTATGAACGCGAAAAAGAAATAACCTTACGCTACCGTAATCATCCTATGAAAGCCACTTATAGGTTAGATATGTTTTGTTGTAATTGTGCTGTAATAGAATGTAAATCTGTAGAATGTTTGACTCAAAATCATCGAGCACAACTATTTAATTATATGCGATTGGTCGAGGCACCCATTGGGATCTTGGTGAATTTTGCGCAAAAAACTGCTGTAGTTGAGAGATATTTCTATGATAAACAAACGAAAGAAATATGTGATATTAATGGTAATCCTTTGCAAAAACAATGAATATAAAATAACAGAATGTTATACTCAACAATAAGAACAATTAATATCCAACAATATAGACAATTCGAGTAATATTGTTGGTATTGTTGAAAATCAATATCCAGAATGAATAAAATAATTGTTGTGTTGAAATGTAGTCTCTTGGTAATATTGTTGATATTGTTGAAACTATAATTGTTAGTATTGTTGAGAATACGGAATCCAAGCAAGAATATGTTGCTACGCCATCCATAGCCAATTGCCAAACGCCAATTAACTAAACGAAAAATATGCCCGAAATACTCCTCCACTATATTTGGCAGCAACGCCTTTGGGCGGGTATGCCGCAGGTGACGACAGATGGGCTGGCAGTGGAGATTCTATCGGTTGGGCAGCACAACTGCGATGCAGGTCCTGACTTCAGTCATGCCCACGTGCGCATAGGTACGCAGGAGTGGGTAGGCAATGTAGAGATGCATATACGTGCCTCAGATTGGCGGCATCATCGCCATCATACCAATCCTGCCTACGACAATGTGATTCTGCATGTGGTTTGTGTGGCAGATGAACCCTGCTATAACACCCGCGGAGAAGCCATTCCACAGTGCGTGTTGTGCTATCCACACGAACAGGACTACCTGACTCCGCTCTTCTCTGCTGCTCTGCAGATGGACTCTGCATGGGCGACCATCCCGTGTCATCAGTCACTGCTACTCAATACGGCTCTACTCACACAGGGCTGGCGCGATGCGCTTCTACTGCAGCGTATGCAGTGCCGTCAGGAGTCTATTCAGCAATTGCTCAGAATCACCAAACAGAACTGGGCAGAGGCGTTCTATATCACCCTGGCGCATAATTTTGGTTTTCACACCAATAGTCTGCCCTTTGAGACCCTGGCGCTACAGACACCACTGGCCTACCTGCTCAAACATCGCAATAGTCTGTTTCAGGTAACGGCCATGCTGCTTGGGCAGTCTGGGCTGCTCCATGAGAACAGCGTCAAGAGCGAGGAGGAAGCGGCCTTGCTCCATGAATATCGTTTTCTACAAAAGAAGTTTGGCTTGCAGCCAATTGAGGCGGTTATGTGGAAGCGCGGGCGACTTCGTCCGCAGAATGCGCCCGAGCGAAGAATACGACAGTTTGCGCAACTCATTTGCCAATCGGAGTGGCTCTTCTCCGAAATGTTGGTACAACCGACGGTTAAAGGCATGCGTCAACTGCTGTGCCATCCCTCTCTGAATGTGACAGAGAAGCAGTCTATGGTGGCGCAGCCACCATCTATAGGTAAGCAGTCGATGGATGTGTTGCTCATCAACACCTTGTTGCCGTATCGCTATGCGTATGCCATCGCGCATCAGGACCATGGGGCAGCGCAAACGGCGCTGAGGCTTATGCAGGAGATTCCGGCGGAGGATAATACGATTATCCGCCAGTGGCGAATGTTGGGACAGCAGGTGCGCACAGCAGCGGATACGCAGGCACTGATACACCTGTATCAACACTATTGCCAGAACGAAGGTTGTATTCACTGCGAAGTGGGTCAACAAGTCTTCCTGCTCAATCATACTTCATGAGCGTTATTTCTACCACTGAAAAAATCGTTGTACCGATAGGTGAGATAAGAACCTCACGGAACTACACTGAACCATGGAATATTATATCTCCTTGCCCTGCGGGCAGAAATCTTATTAATCTTTAGCCGCGCTTAGCCTGCGTTTTTTCTCGGTTCTCCGAAATCAATTGCTACCGTTCGCTTTTGCGTCATGACGCTACGCTATGACTAATCATCGCTTCGCGATAAAAGCTCACTTCATCTCAATAAATAAAGCATGTATCGACTGCCAATCGTCTGTCATATACGAGAAAATGTATACCGTCACATTCCATACGATTCAGCGGACGAACGTTAATTGGGGTCCCCACGAGCTTCGTGAGCGAGTGGGGAGAGGAGAAACAACGGCAACCTTAACGAGCCAAGCGAGTTATTTGTTGCGAGTTTGTTTCGACGAAGCGGTGGTAATGTATTGCGGAGCACCTTGTCATGGGTGGATAGTGGCGAAATAAGATTTATAAGATTTCTCGAGCGTAGCGAGTAGGAGAATTTATATTCCGTGTTAATCCGTGCTCGTCCGTGGTCGTAATTGTCTGATAATATATCCGTTATTCACGCAATTATTCCCCTCGCTTAGTATATACAGCGAAAGTGTGGGCATAGGGGTTCTTGTCGTCCGCTTCATGGCGTTCGCGGCTAATGCACTGCCATACAGCAGGGTCTATCTCTGGGAAGAACGTGTCCGCATCCTCCCATGTGTGGTGAATATGCGTGATATAGAGTGTATCCACCAAAGGTAGGAACTGACAATATACCTGTCCGCCACCGATGATGAAGACCTGCTCATCTGCACGGAGCATATCCATCAGTTCAGGGATGGAATGTGCCACCTCCGTCTGGTCGTATGCGAAGTCGGTTTGTTGCGTCAAGACAATGTTTCGGCGATTAGGCAACGGACGCTTGGGCAGTGAGAGGAAAGTCTTCTTACCCATCACCACGGTGCAACCGCTGGTCTGACGTTTGAAGTATTGCAGGTCATTAGGCAAATGGCAGAGCAAATCACCAGCTCGACCAATAGCATTGTTTTCGGATATTGCAACGATGAGGGATAGCATATTTCTGTTTATTTTAGTTTATAGTTTATAGTTTAAAGGCGAGAAGGACGGCAAAGCCACTATCCGTGCCTTTAACCTCTAACCTTTAACCTTTCGCCTCTACACCCTACACTCTACATCCTAAATATCATACCCCGACAAGTGCATAAACTGCGAGACGATACGTTGCCAGGTGGTGCGGGGACGGTTGTTGATATATGCCTCCAGCACTTTCACATCGCCCACGAGTGGTACGATATCGTAGTCGGCGATAGCCGCAGGAATGAAGCAGGAGAAACCCTCCTGGAGTTCAATCTCATCTTGTGTACTGCGGATATGAATCAGGCATGAGCTATGCACGCAAGTGATGATGACAAAGGAGTCATAGAGGATCATATTGCGGCGCATGGGGTAATTGAGTGGCAGTACACGGACGCTGAAGTGGTCAGTGTCCAGACACAAATTGGCCATGTCCATAGTGTCCTTGTAGGTGTTGCGATAGTTCTGGTACACCGTGAAGTCCAGGGCTTGCGCCGCCAGTTCGGTGTGGAGCTCGCGGGGGTTGCCATCGAGTCCTGGGCGTCCGTAATCGTATATGCGGTAGGTGATGTCGGAGGTCTGTTGCACCTCTGCCAGCAGTACACCTTTGCCGATGGCATGGATGCGTCCTGCGGGGAGGTAGAAGACATCGCCGGCATGCACTTCGTGCTTGGCCAGAGCATCCATAATGGTGCCGTCTGCCACTTTGCGGGCATACTCCTCGGGGGTGAGCTGCTCCTTGAATCCCGCGTAGATATAAGATTCGGGCTGGGCATTGATAACGTACCACATCTCCGTTTTGCCGCGTTCGCTATGCATGCGGTGAGCCATGTCGTCGTTGGGGTGGACTTGTACGCTCAGGTCATCTTCGGTGTCAATGAATTTGACGAGGATGGGCAATTGATTATCGTGCTGCTTAGCGACGGCCTTGCCGAGCATGGCTTCGGGCATCTTGCGTATCACCTCATTCAGGGTATAGCCAGCCCATGTGCCGTTGGCGATGACAGAAGGGGAGTTGGGTATGCCAGAGACTTCCCAGCTCTCGCCGATATGGTTTTGTCGTGGGAGTTCTTTCCATGCGGTTAGGTCAATGCTTCCCCACACTTTGGTGTGTAGGTTGGGCTCAAAGAGCATGGGATATAGCTTGGTGCGTTGTGTCTCGATCACGCAACCCATAGCGAGCATGCGCACATCGGTGAGGGCATGTAGTTCGTAGGACTTGAGGTGTTCGACGAAGATGAAGTCCTCCTTGGTGCAGCGATTCTTCTTGCCATCGATGGTGATCTCTATTTCACCTTCGAGCACGAAGAAGAGGTCCTGAAGGTCAGGGTGGATATGTTTGGCACTGCGGTCGCCAGCTTTGAGCTCGAGGATGGCTACCTGGGTGATGCTGCATCCACTCTCGTTAGCGGAGAGGAGTACGCGTTTGAGTCCCATCTCGTAGGACGTCGCCAGCGGTGTTATGTCTATTGCACTTCGTTTCATTGTTCGTTATATTTTAGTTTATAGTTTAAGGTTTATAGTTTATAGGCCAGGAGAACGGCAAAGCCGCATATCCATGCCTTTAACCTCTAACCTTTAACCTTTCGCCTCTAACCTAAGTTCTACACCGCCACTACGCCTGCGATATGAGGGTGGGGATCGTAATCGACAAGGGTGAAGTCCTCAAACTTGAAGTCAAACAAGTCCTTCACATCCGGATTGATGAGCATCTTAGGCAAAGCACGCGTGTCGCGGGTGAGCTGCAGTTTCACCTGCTCAATATGATTGAGGTAAATGTGCGCATCGCCAAAGGTGTGCACGAAGTCACCTGCCTTCAAGCCCGTCACCTGCGCCATCATCTGCAGCAACAAAGCATACGATGCGATATTGAATGGCACGCCCAAGAAGATATCCGCCGAGCGTTGGTAGAGCTGCAAGGACAAGCGGCCATCTGCCACATAGAACTGAAATAGGGTATGGCATGGAGGCAAAGCCATACTGTTGACCTCTGCCACATTCCACGCGCTCACGATATGGCGGCGCGAGTCGGGGTTATGCTTAATCTGCTCCACCAATTGCGCAATCTGGTCAATATGTCCGCCTTGGTAATCTGGCCACGAACGCCACTGATGACCATATACAGGACCCAATTCGCCCTGCTCATCTGCCCACTCGTTCCAAATGCGCACACCATGCTCCTGCAGGTATTTGACATTGGTATCACCACGCAAGAACCACAGCAACTCATAGATGATAGACTTGAGGTGCAGTTTCTTGGTTGTTAATAGCGGAAATCCCTCTTCGAGATTGAAGCGCATCTGATGACCGAATACGGACAAGGTACCTGTACCTGTGCGGTCGTGCTTCTCAGTTCCCTCGCGCAAAACGCGCTCGCATAAATCTAAATATTGTTTCATGTCTTGTTAGTTTTCTTGTTTATAGGTTAGAGGCGAGAGGCGAAAGGCGAGAGGCTTCAGTTGGTGTAGAGTGTAAGGTGTAAAGGCTTGTATATCGGCTTCGCCGTTTTCCGTGCCTTTAGCCTTATCGCCTAATAGTCTCATCACTTCATCCTCTGTGCCTTTACACTCTACACTTTACACCTTTACACTTTACACCTTACACCTAATACAGGTTATACGTCGTTTTCAGCACACGGAACTCGGTACGACGGTTCAGCGAGTTGCAAATCTCCTGCTTGTCTGCCGTCAGAGTCGAAATGAATGCCTCATCCAGTACCTGATCCTTAGGCAGGAAGGTATATTGCTTGTGAAGCACCTCATCTACCACTACCGGTTTCTCCTCTCCATAGCCCACTGGTGTCAAACGCGCTGCATCAATACCGTGCTTGATGAGGTAATTCACTACCGACTGTGCACGCTTGAGCGACAACTCCTGGTTGGCGGCATTATTGCCTACCATATCCGTATGTGCTGCCATCTCAATGGTGATATTAGGATTATCGTTCAGCAATTTCACCAAGGCTTGCATACCATCCTCGGAGTCGGCGGTGAGCTCCCAACTACCAAACTGGAAGAAGATATTGCCCATCTTCACAGGTTTGGATACCGGCGCCAGAACAAAATCCTGCTGGTAGGTATAACTATCGCTGAGCCCCGTGGTGGCGAGTTGTTGCTTCTGATTGAGGTAGCCGCGTGCGGTAGCCAGCATAACATAGCGCGTGTCCTTGCTCAGTTTCAAACGATACGTACCATCGCGGCGAATCTGCGCCTTGACATTGGTGCCATCATTGCCCACCAAACGGATGGTAGCGTCACTCAGGTGCTCGCCGTTGTTGTCCAGCACCTTACCCTCCACAATAAACTCCATCTCGGGCAGGTAGAACGAATAGATCTGGTCATATCCGCGCTTCTGTCCGCGGTTGGACGAGAAGAAACCCTTCTCCGTCACACCTGCAAAGGTGATGCCAAAGTCGTCGTTCGCGGAGTTGAAGGGCGCGCCCATATTAAACAAATCCCACACCGTATCGCGGCGCACGGCATAAAAGAGGTCCAGACCACCGTAACCAGGGTGTCCCTTAGAGGCAAAATATAAGCGGCCATCGGCACGGAAATGGGGATAGAGCTCATCGTCCGTGGTGTTGATCTGCGGACCTAAGTTCTGAATATCTGTCCATTCGCTACCATCCAAGATAGCCATATATATATCCTTCCCACCATATCCCCCTGGCGCATCGCTCACGAAGTAGAGCGTATCGCCCGAGGCATTGAGCGAGGGGTGTCCCACGGTGATACTGCTATCTTTGAACAACTTGAGCTCCTGTCCTTCGCCCCACTCACCGCTGGCGCGGGTAGAGGTGTAGATCTTAGCTCCCAAGTCCTGTCCGTTCACGGGGCAAGAGTAGGTGAAATACATCGTTTTGCCATCCGGCGAGAAACAACATACACCCAACTCCGCTGAAGTGGTCTTAGCACTGCTGTCTTCCTCTTCGCTTTCCTCTGGTTCTTGGTACAAGCCCTGGCAGAGCTCTATATCTTCCCACTCGCCAGCGGCATTTTGCCGGGTAGAGTAGAGGTTGAAGGTCGCAGCACCTGTGACAGGCGAGGTGCGTACTTTCTTTTTCTTATCGGTGCTTTTCTCTTGTCGATTGGAGGTAAACACCAGTGCATCGCCATCTTCGGTGAGGAAAGCTGGTGCAAAATTGGAGGTGCGTTTCTCGTTGAACTCTTTGGCGAGAGCGACTTTGTAACGAGAGGGTTGATTCTTCCATTGTTCCACCTGCATACAACCATACTTGCCTGCTTGTGCCACATAATCCGTAGGGTAGGAGGCCAAGTAAATATCGTATTGCTTGATGGCGTCTTTGTATTTGCCCTGATACTGTAATACCTGCGCATAGTGTAGATACACGATGGAGTCAGGGTAGTGGTATTTGATGGCATTCTTGTATGCCGAAAAGGCACGCGAGTTGTTGAGAATACGATGACTCTCGGCTTGCTGAAAAGCCACATGTGCGCGCAAAGCCCTCTCCTTGGTTGGGATGCGGCGATAGGCTTGGCGATACATCTCGCCTGCCTCGTAGTATTCGCCTATGGCATACTTGCGGTCCGCCTTCTTAATGCGCGCATGGATGCTGCACGAACTGATGCTGGTGGACAAAATGATGAGGGATAATATATAAAATACAAATTTGTTGTGCATCATCTCTTGTTGCTATTTATAATTCCTTGATGTTGAGTTTCTGGTGTGCTCGGCGACGCGCTTCTCTATCCTGCGAAGTGGCACAGTGGATGCCATCTTGACGCATTCGTTTATTGGCTGAGATATGTTCGCTACTAAACTTACCGCCCTTCTTGAGTAGTATGCGTACACACAGCAGCAATAGGGCTACTGCTACTGCTATGATGGCTATGATAATGGCTCTTGTCATTCAGCCGGCAAAGGTACAAAAAAAAATACAAATACGCAAGCGATACGCCAAGAAAGGGATAAATATGTCAAAATATTTGATTTTATTTGCATATGTCGGAAAAAATGCTTACCTTTGCACGCTAATTTTATATATAATAGGATATGAAAGTACTTGTTGCAACAGAGAAACCCTTCGCCAAAGTGGCTGTAGATGGGATTCGTGAAGTAGTAGAGCATGCTGGTTATGAATTGGTATTGCTGGAGAAATACACTGCTAAACAGCAGTTGCTGGACGCTGTGGCAGATGCTGACGCGCTTATCATTCGCTCCGATAATGTGGATGCTGAGGTGCTGGATGCTGCCAAGCAGCTCAAGATCGTTGTACGTGCAGGCGCAGGTTATGACAATATTGACCTCGCTGCTGCTACTGCGCACCACGTCGTAGCGATGAATACCCCAGGTCAGAACTCCAACGCAGTGGCTGAGTTGGCACTGGGTCTGATGGTGATGGCGGTTCGCAATATGTACAATGGCACCAGCGGTACCGAACTGATGGGCAAGAAATTAGGTATCCATGCGTATGGCAATGTAGGTCGCAATGTAGCACGCATTGCTAAGGGATTTGGCATGGAGATCTACGCCTACGATGCGTATTGCCCTGATGAGGTGATGGTGGCAGAGAACGTGAAACCGCTGCACTCAGCAGAAGAGCTATATGCCACCTGCGACGTAGTGAGCCTGCATATCCCTGCAACTCCAGAGACAAAAGGCAGTATCAACCATGCGCTTCTCTCTAATATGCCTAAGGGTGCTGTGCTCGTCAACACCGCACGCAAAGAGGTAATCAATGAGGATGAGCTCATCCAGTTCATGCAAGAGCGTCATGACTTCCGATATGTGACAGATGTGATGCCAGCTGCCGATCAGAAGATGAACGAGCTGTTTGAAGGACGCTATTTCGCTACACCTAAGAAAATGGGTGCACAGACAGCGGAGGCAAATATCAACGCAGGTATTGCAGCTGCTAAACAGATCGTGGACTACATGGAGAACGGCGTGACGAAATTCCAAGTGAATAAATAGGCGATGAGGAGATTGGTAATGGGTGATTGGCTATTGGCTATTGGTGATAGGGCGATAAGGCGAGTTGGGTTAGCCATCGTTCTATTAGTAAGTAGTTATAGCTATGCACTACATGTGGAGTGTGTGGGCAAGGCGACCTTGCTCACCCATGAGGGAGATACGCTGTTGGTGTTTGCCTCTGCTCCTGAACTCAAAACGCTCAATAGCGTGGGCGAGGTGGATTGGTACCGCTTGCCTGATACCATTACCCCTGTACAGACCGGCACCGACTATTTCTATCCCGAGCATGGCGAGGGATATATGGTCAAAGTGGGAGCGGAGCGCGATGTGTTTTGGGTGTTTGACTATGAGCAACTGCGCCCTGCTATCTCGCAGATAGAGGCAGAACAGGATTGCGATAGGACAGTGTTGCACCTCCATGGCGAATTGCCTAATATCGCCTATACCCGTCTGAATGGTCTGCCTGCGACCTATGAGCGCATATGCCGCGTGGAGTATATGGACGCCGCATGGAACGCTGAAACGGAGATGTGGGTGGACTCTGTGGCAATAGAGGAGATGAACTTGGAGCAAGAATTGAGTGTAGCATCATCGCCTGTACATACCGATTATACGATCAGCGATATGCTGGCGGAGCAGTTGGGTGTGGTCTTAGACACCCTTCGCACACCCATTTATACGCCTATAGCGCTCAAAGCGCATCCGCTAACCATTACCACCACGCGTGGGCAACAAGGCGAACCCTCCAACGAGGTCAATCGCCCTTATTCGCCAGAGGATGTGCTGAATATGTCTGCCCCATTAGAGGTTCAGTTCAAAAGCAATGGGCTGAATGCTGAGTATTATCAGTGGAAACTCTACAAAGGCACTACCCTCATGCTCACTCGCAATGATGCTGAACACCGATATACATTTACGGACAAGGGCAATTACCGCGTTGTGGCGTTGATCAGCAATAGCCATTGCCAGTTGGATTCTGTAGAGTTCACCATCTCCATTAGCGAGTCCATGCTGGTGGTGCCCAATGTGTTCACGCCGAACGGTGATGGCGCTAACGATGAGTTTCGCGTGGTATATCGCTCGCTCAAGGAGTTCCACTGCTGGGTATATAACCGCTGGGGACATCTGGTATATGAGTGGAGTGATCCTGCCAAAGGATGGGATGGCACGATAGGCGGACGACCAGCCGCCGAAGGTGCGTACTTCTATGTGATACGCGCGCTTGGAACGGATGCTGATGAGAATGCGAAATATACTATAAAACCCGTTTATCAGAGCAAAATCAAGAAACAAGACGAATCCCTGATAGGTGTGTATCAGTTATCAGGATCGATTAATCTGCTTCGCGGGGGGAAGTAGGGGAGTTGGCTATTGGTTATTGGGTATTGATTTGAGAGATGAAAAAGACACAATCGACATATCAAGCAGAATGGCAAGGGCTTTCGTTGGCGAAGATAGACCAACGGATGGCTGCTATGCCCATCGCAGGTGAGATAGACCAACTCAATTGGTCAGCGGATTATCCCGAGGCGCCCCAAACCCTCTTTACTCTGGCGCATACAGATGATATGCTCTATGTACGCTTTGAGGTCAAAGGCGAAGTGCCGCTGGCGACCAAGACGGAGGACTTGGAACACGTGAATGAGGATGCCTGCGTGGAGCTATTTATCGCCAATGCCGAGAATACGCGCTATTGGAACCTGGAGTTCAACGCTGCAGGCGTATGCAACGCCTCCTGCCGCAAGTCGCGCAAAGAGGATGTCGTGCGCCTCAATGCAGAGCAGTTGCAGTCCATCAAGCGCTTTCCCGTACAGTTGTGCGCGGCGCATTGGTCGCTGCTGGTGGGGATACCATTGGCATTGATAGAGTGGGATTGCGCGCGCGAGCACGCGCGCCGCGCGAATTTTTATAAGTGTGGTGATAAAACGCCCATGAAGCACTATGCCTCCTGGAACCCCATAGAGGCAGAGGCACCGGCGTTTCACCTGCCTGAGTACTTCGGGGAGATACAGTTTTAACTAGTGCTGCTAGCACGACTAGTATGACTAGTATGACTAGCCCAACTAGTTTGAAAAGAAATTTAATAACAAGCAATATGAAAAAATCAATTCTTACTATGGCTGCACTTGCAGTAACCGTGTTGGCAAGTGCCAACCCATTCTTCCACTACAACGAGTGGAAGACCCCACACAAGACCTACCCATTCAATGACATCAAACCTGAGCACTATATGCCAGCGTTTGAGGAGGGTATCAAACAAGGACTCGCAGAGATAGACGCTATCGTGAATAATCCTGCTGCTCCTACCTTCAAGAACACCATCGAGGCATACGAGAAGTCAGGCGAGTTGCTCTCCGTAGTAGCAGGCTGCTTCTACAACCTCACCTCGGCTGAGACCAATGATGAGCTCCAAGCTATCGCTATGGAACTCTCGCCAAAGATGTCAGAATACTCGGCTACCATCCGCCTCAACGAAGGACTCTTCCAACGTATCAAAGCCGTATATGACCAAAAAGACAAACTCAAACTCAATGCAGCGCAAATGAAACTGCTCGAGGATATCTATGAGTCATTTGCCAACAACGGCGCTAACCTCAATGCCGAGCAAAAGCAAGTATATAAGGACCTCAGCGCGAAACTGTCACAACTCACCTTGGTGTACGGACAGAACGTGCTTAAGGCAACCAACGCATGGACCATGCTCATCACCAACGAGGCAGACCTCGCAGGCCTGAATGATGATACCAAGGCTATGCTGAAAGCCAACGCCGAGAAGAAAGGCATGGAAGGCTGGCTATTGGATCTAAAGCCTACCACCTATCTCCCTATCATGGAGGACTGCCAGAACCGTGACCTGCGTCGCGAGATCTATACTGCATACAACAGCCGTTGCATCGGTGGCGAGTTTGATAACACACAGGTTATCATAGACATCGTGAACACTCGCCTGGCATTGGCACAACTCTTCGAGAAGGCTTGCCACGCCGACAAGTCCCTCACCAAGACCTGCGCCGAGAGCAAGGAGAACGTGATGAACTTCCTCGACCAACTGCGCGATAGCTATATGCCTGTGGCAAAACAAGAAGTAGCTGAACTGCAAGAGTTTGCCAAAGCAAAAGGCTTCTACGCTACCTTGCAACCATGGGATTGGAGCTTCTATAGCAAGCAACTCAAGGAGGAGAAATATGCGATCTCTGATGACCTGCTCCGTCCTTACTTCAAGAAAGAGAATGTAGTAGAAGGTGTGTTCGGTTTGGCTAAACGCCTCTATGGTATTACCTTCAAAGAGAACAAGAATATCCCAGTATATCACCCAGAAGTGACTGCATACGAGGTGTTTGACCAAAAAGGCAAGTTCCTCGCTGTGTATTATGCGGACTTCCACCCACGCGAGGGCAAACGCGGTGGCGCATGGATGAACAACTTCCAAGAGCAATACATGCTGGGCAAGAAGAACGTGCGTCCTCACGTAGTGAACGTGATGAACTTCACCCGCGCAACCGACTCTAAACCAGCTCTCTTCTCCTATGACGAGGTAGAGACTTTCCTCCACGAGTTTGGTCATGGTCTGCACGGTATGCTCACCCAATGCCAATACGCTGCGCAAAATGGTACCAATGTGCCACGCGATTTCGTCGAGTTGCCAAGCCAATTCAACGAGAACTTCCTCTCTGAGAAAGAGTTTCTCGATACCTTCGCTAAGCACTATGAGACAGGCGAAGTGATTCCACAAGACCTGGTGGACAAGATTCAAAAGGCAGCAACCTACCACGCTGCATACGCATGTGTGCGCCAACTCAGCTTCGGCTACCTCGATATGGCATGGCACACATTGACCGAGCCATTCGCTGTACCAGAGGCATTGACTGCGCAAGAGGCAGTGATTCGTTTTGGCGATAAGGCGATGGCATGTGTACAAGTATTGCCATTGGTAGCTGGCACACAGATGGAGTTTGCGTTCACCCATATCTTCTCAGGTGGCTATGCGGCTGGTTACTATAGTTATAAGTGGTCAGAACTCTTGGATGCAGATGCATATTCTGTCTTCAAGGCTGCTAAGGAGAAGACCGGTACTATCTTCGACAAGAAGGCCGCTGACCTCTTCCGTAAGAATATCCTCGAGCGTGGCGGTACAGCCAAACCTATGGAGCTCTATCGCGCATTCCGTGGTGGCGAACCAAGCATTGACGCCCTGCTCGAGCGAGATGGTATCACCAAAAAATAAGATTGGCTCGATATGCAAGAACCAAAGAATTTTGCACTCATTGGTGCAGCAGGTTATATAGCACCACGCCATATTAAGGCCATTGCTGAGACGGGCAATAACCTGATGGTGGCGTATGACAAGTTTGACTCAGTAGGTCGCTTGGATAGCAGTTTTCCCGACTGCTCCTTCTTCACCGAGCATGAGCAGTTTGACCGTTTCTGCTCCAAGCAGATGCGCTCTGATAATCCTCTCTCATGGATGAGTATCTGTACGCCTAACTACACGCACGATGCGTTTATTCGTTACGGTTTGCGTCTGGGCTGCGATGTGATCTGCGAGAAGCCACTCGTGCTCAATCCCTACAATATTGATAACCTCGTAGAGCTGGAGCAAGAGACGGGTCATAAGGCATATACCATTCTGCAACTGCGTTTGCACGACCGTATTGCTGCACTCAAGAAGAAGATTGAGGAAGGTCCACAAGATAAGATCTATGATGTGGACTTGACCTATATCACCAGCCGTGGTAAGTGGTACTACAGCTCTTGGAAGGGCGATGTACACAAGGCAGGCGGTATTGCCACGAATATCGGTGTGCACTTCTACGATATGCTGCAATGGCTCTTCGGCGAAGTGGAGCAGAATATCGTGCATGTGATGTCCTTTGATCGCGTAGCAGGATACTTGCAACTTAAGCGTGCGCGTGTGCGCTACTTCCTGAGTATCAACGCTGTATGTTTGCCAGCTAATGCTGTGGAAGGTGAGAAGAAGACCTACCGCACCCTCTCTATCGATGGTGATGAGTTTGAGTTCAGTCAGGGCTTCACGGAGCTGCACAACGAGAGCTATCGTCAGATATTGGCGGGTAACGGCTTCCGTATATCGGAGGCACGCCCCAGTATCGAGATTGTGAGTGCTATCCGTCATGCCGATCCGATAGGCCTCGTGGGCGACTATCACCCTCTGGCTAAACTGCCATTAGCTCCGCACCCATTTGGTTGGGATGAGAAGCGATAATGGGTAATTATGAATTAAGAATTTTGAATTATGAGTTTTAAAAAAATATGGATTATCCTGTTGCCCCTGCTAATGGCATCATGCGTGACCAGCAAACGCGTGAACCTCATGCAGACGCCTGGCAAGAATGGTATTCCGCAGTATGCTGATACTGTGTCCTATGAGGACTATGAACTGCGAATAGGTGACCGACTGTATATCTATGTCTATTCGGTGGACGAACGCGTGGATAAGATGTTCAATTCCTCCAGCGGAACCATCGGTATTCAGATGTTGCAAGGCAGTGGAGTAGGTGGTAGCTATGACCTCTATACCTATCTGGTACAAGAAGATGGTTGCATTGACTTCCCTATGGTAGGGCGTGTGCCTGTACGTGGTATGACGACCCGCGAGGTGAAACGCGTGCTGGAAGATGAGTTGAGCAGCTTCATCAAGAGCTACGGCGACTACCAGATGATGTCTGTCGAGGTGAAAATAGTGCGCCGCTCGTTCAGTGTGATCAGTGACAGAGGTAGTGGTACCTTCAATATCCAGAAGGAGAAAGTGACTATCTTCGAGGCACTGGCCATGGCAGGCGATATAGGTGACTTTGGCGACAGAAGCAAGGTGCGTATCGTGCGCGAGAAAGAGGGACTGACACTGGTCAAGGAGTTCGATGTGCGCTCGGAGGATATTATCAATTCGGAGTTCTACTACATCGAACCCAACGATGTCATCTACATCCAGCGCATCAAGGGACAGAGCTTCGGTATCAACTCCGTCACTACCACCATCAGCGTGGTGGCTACAACGCTGGCCTTCGGTGGTTTTGTATATGGATTGGTGGTTCGAACAATCAATGCTGTGGATAATGCGAATAGTAAATAGTGTAGTGCAATTAATAAGTTAAGGATATGAAATACAATATATTACATATAGCATTGATCAGTTGCCTTGCGCTTCTCATGACGGGTTGCTATGGCTATCGTCAGGTGGGACTATTGCAAGAGCGTGAAGACTTGCCCCAGTACGATTCCGTACCCTATGAACCCTACCGCTTGCAGGTGAATGACGAGGTTATTTATCGCGTGATCACCATGGATGAGACCATTGCCAAAACGATGTCGGCTAACACTTCGGCAGGCGGACAGTATGCCAACTCCTATCGTATTTATTCAGATGGTACGGTGGATATACCCTTCTTGTCGCCTATCAAACTGGAGGGACTGACCGAGTTGGAGGCGCAGGATACTTTGCGCAAAGCCATGCGTGAGATTATCCCCGATGCCGATGTCAAATTGGCTATGTACAACAAGCAGTTCACCGTCTTGGGTGATGCTAACTCGGGTACGTATTCTATTTATAAAGAGCGTCTTACCATTTTCCAAGCATTGGCTATGACAGGCGACTTGATGAACTCGGGCGACAGACGCCATGTGCGTATCATTCGCCCCCATGGCAATGACGAGCCAGAGGTGCTGGAGTTTGATATTCGTACCAACTCTATCATTGACTCCAAGTACTACTATGTATATCCCAATGACCTCATATACGTGAGCCGCGATAGTGGTAGTTTCTATAAGCAACCCAGCTATAGTGGCTTCCTCGGTTTGATTACCAGTTCCGTATCCTTGCTCATTACGGTGCTGACCTATATCCCAGGTATTTGGTAATAAAGGTGTAAATTTAGATACATTCAAAATATGACACAAGAAGAACAAGTCCTGCAACAACAGCAGGCAGCAGCGCAACAACCACAAAGCGTGCAGCAAACTCCGATTATTGAAGAAGAGAGTTCGGGTATTGATATTGTAGAGTGGGTCTTTAGGATTCTCCACCACTGGTATCTCTTTGCTATTGCTGGAATTATTGCATTCTCATTGGCGTACTTGAAGAATCGCAAGGTGATGGAGACCTACCTCACTACAGGTACGATGATTATCCAAGAGTCGCAAGGTGCAAGCTACGGCAATTCGGCCCTCATGCAAGGTTTTGGTATGGAAGCGGGCTATCGCAATGTCAACAACCAGTTGATCATCCTCGGTAGTTACGACCTCATTTCACGCACCGTAGATTCGCTCCCGTTCATGAATGTGGAGTATATCACCAAGGGTCGCTTCAAAACGCGCAATATCTACCGCAACACGCCTATCCTGGTGGAATATACGCATATAGACCCTATGGCGTATAACTACCTGTATAAGTGTGAGGTACAGGATAATGGCTCACTAAGTATCACGATCCCCGAGGCAGAGGATCTCAAATTCAGCCAAACGGCGCAATATGGCGTGCCATTCAAGACACCGTTCTTTGAGGCAACGATCTACCCAACGGATATTATGATGCGTCCTGGACAGCATGTCTATTTCCGTTTCCGTACCCGCGATGGACTGACCAATGAGTTCTCCAGTCGTCTACAACTCAATTTCGTCACCGACCGCAGTACCATCTTGGGTATTCAGTTGGTGGGCGTGACGCCAGAGCGCGACCGCGACTTCATCAACAAACTCTCCGACATCTACCTCCTGCACAGCGTGGAGCGCAAGAATATGGTGGCAGATAAGACCATTGAGTTTATCAATCAGCAGTTGGGCGTCTTGCAGATCAGTCTGAGCCAAAGCGAGAGCGCGATGACCGACTTCCGTCAGGAGAATAAGTTCGTGGATGTCTCTTCCTACGCGGGTGGATTGATGGCTAAGATCAACCAATACGACCAACAGAAGATGGCGCTTCGCCTCAAGGAGACCTATCTCAACTACCTCACCAATTACCTGGAGCAAAAGATAGAGCAGGGTACGGTGGTGGCACCTGTGTCTGTGGGTGTGAACGAGCCTATGCTGATGACCTTGGTGCAACAACTCAATGACTTGCATATCCAACGCGACGAACTCAGCGAGCGCAATGTGTATTACGCTAAATACACCAATGACATCAACAATGTTAAGACCGCTATCGCCGAATTGGTGGAGTCTATGAAGGCATCGCTCAATATCGAGAAACAAGATTTGGCTAACCGCCAGAGAGAAGTGGAGAAGGATATCCAGTTGCTCCCTGAGAAGGAATTGCAGATGGTGGCTATCGAGCGTAACTACCGCATTGATGACAACTACTATACCTTCTTCTTGCAGAAACGTGCTGAAGCAGAGATCCAGAAAGCACGCAACACGCCTGATAGTGAGATTATGGACCGCGCGCGTACAACACGCTCCATGAATAGCAAGGAGAAACGCAAGAATATGGTGGCATATATGGCTATCGGTTTGGTGATTCCATTGCTCATCTTGATTCTCTCTGAGATACTCAACAATAAGGTGCGCAATCCTAAGGAGGCGGAGAAACTGGGTGACTTCCAAGTGATAGGTACCTTGCGCCGTGTGAAGTCGCAGAACCCATTGCACGCCAAGAAGCATCCGCGATCGGGATACGCCGAGATGATGCGTAGTATCCGACTCCGCATAGAGTTCATTGTACAACGCAAGAGCAATATCGCTATTACCATTACTTCTACTCAGTCTGGTGACGGTAAGACCTTCATCTCCACCAATATGGCAGCCCAATATGCTATGACGGGTCATCCAACAGTCCTTCTGGATATGGATATCCGTAAGCCTAACGTACACGACAAGTTGGGCTTGGAGGCCAAGGTGGGTGTGACTAACTATCTGATTGGCGATTGCGAACTGGAGGATATCATCCTCACCCACGAGGAATTGGGCTTTGATGTCATACCTGCGGGTACTATCCCACCAAACCCAGGTGAGTTGGTGCGCAGCGACAAATTGGCTGAACTCATGCAGATCCTGCGCGAGCGTTATGAGTATATCATCGTGGACTCTTCGCCTGTAGGTATGGTGCCTGATGCCTTGTCATTGATCGAGAAGACAGACCTCACCTTGTTCGTTATTCGTTGTATGACCACCAACAAGCACTTTGCACAGCAGACCTTGCAAGCGCTGTCGCTCAACCATAAGGATAAGATTCACTTGGTATTGTCTGATATTCAAGTCGGTGGCAAATCAGGCGGTTACGGCTATGGCTACGGTTATGGCTACGGTTACGGCTATGGCTACGGCGGTTATGGCTACGGACACGGCTATGGTTATGGTTACGGTCACGGTTATGGCAAGAGCAAACGCTATGGCAGTAGCTACGGTTACGGTAAGTATGGCAGATACGGCAAGTATGGTAAATATGTGGACTATTATCGCCAGAAGTTCACCAAGAAGAAAGCCGAAGAGCCACATTACTATATCGATGATAGCGACGACGAGTAGAGCCGATCGGTTAAACACCGATTCCGCTTTCCGATAAAAGACAACTGACATCCAAATGGGTGTCAGTTGCTTTTTGTTGCATAGGAGAATATAACCTCCCACTAATTACACAGATTGACACTAATTCTTTTATCCGTGCTCATCCGTGAGATCCGTGGGAGAATATGAAATATCCTACGCGAGAGTTATATAAACAACAACTACAACGTACTGCGAAGCGATCGTTCGAGCCCTATTGGGCGAGATAAGAACTTAAACCAACAACTTGCGCGGCAATCAACTTCCTGCCGCGCTCACGGAATATATCCCTTGCCGCTGGGAGAACAAAAATCTCCTACTCGCTGCGCTCGAGAAATCTTATAAAATCTTTTTACGCTAATCTCCACCCATTTAATGTGCTACGCAATCAATTACAACCGCTAGCACTCACATCGTCGTAAGTGACTTGCGACGATGTTCGTCCGCTGAATCTTATTGAATAACAGCAATTATCAACTCTGAATGTATACGTCCGCATTTACATAAGATTAAGCGGTTGAGCGAAGCGAAAGTTAGCGGTGGCAATATATTGCGGAGCACGTAGAAAAAAGGGATGGTGTTGCGCGGTAAATAAGATTAATAAGATTTCTGCGAAGCAAGGAGAATATAACCTCCCACTGATTACACAGATTGACACTGATTCTTTTATCCGTGCTCATCCGTGAGATCCGTGGGAGAATATGAAACATCCTACGCGAGAGTTATATAAACAACAACTACAACGTACTGCGAAGCGATCGTTCGAGCCCTATTGGGCGAGATAAGAACTTAAACCAACAACTTGCGCGGCAATCTAATAATCGTTCGAGCCCTTTGAGCGAGATAAGAACATCCTGCCGCGGCAAGGAATTATATTTCCATGAGCGCCCCGGGGTGTTGATCGCTAGCGGGGTCCCGAAAAATCTGCTGATTTTTGGGGTGCTTTGCAAGTTGTTGAAACAAGTTGTCTAAGTTGTTGTAATATAAACTTCTGTTTGTATTTTAGATTCCGTGGACGCACCGTGCAATAAAAAACAACTGACACCCTTTTGGATATCAGTTGTTTTTTTATTACTTACGAATGTTTTACACAATCTTCGCTGGAATCAACTTCTCGCGAATCTTCACGTAGATAATGGTCTCTTTCTTAGCGAAAGCAGTCTTGACGTAGCCCATGCCGATACCCACTTTGGTGGTTGGCAGCATGATACCGCTGGTCACATTACCAATCGTATTGCCCTCTGCATCGCAGATCTCGTAGCCGCAACGTGGGATAGCGCGCTCTTGGCACTCAAAGTGCACCAACTTACGTTGTACGCCCTCGGCTTTCTGCTTGAGCAGATACTCTTTGTCGATAAAGTCCTTAGCATCAAACTTCGTGATCCAACCCAGTCCTGCCTCCAATGGCGAGGTAGTGTCATCTATATCATGTCCATAGAGGCAATACCATTTCTCCAGACGCAAGCTGTCGCGTGCGCCGAGTCCGATAGGAGCCAAACCAAAGTCTTTGCCTACCTCGAAGAGTGCATCCCAGATCTGTTTGCTGTGCTCTTTAGGGAAGTACAATTCAAAGCCGCCAGCGCCGGTGTAGCCTGTGTTACTGAGAATCACGCCCTGTACGCCTGCGAATGACCACTCGCGGAATGCGTAATAGGGTATCGCGCTCAGATCGGCGTCGGTCAGCAGTTGCAACATCTCGGTCGCCTTGGGTCCTTGTACAGCCAATTGACCGTAGCGGTCGCTGGCGTTCTCCAGTTGTACGCCGAAGGTGTTGTGCTCGTTCACCCAGGCCCAGTCTTTGTCGATATTGCCTGCGTTCACAACGAGCAGGTATTTGGTGGTAGAATATTTGTAGATAATCAGGTCATCTACGATACCGCCTTTGCCGTTGGGGAAACAGGTGTATTGTGCTTTGCCAGCTTCCAGTTTGCTCACATCGTTGGTGGTGATGTATTGCAAGAAGTCGAGTGCCTTCTCACCTTTCACCCAAAACTCACCCATGTGGCTCACATCGAACACACCCACGCCTTCGCGCACAATGATGTGTTCTTGGTTGATACCCGTAGGGTATTGAATAGGCATATTAAAGCCCGCAAAATCTGCCATCTTCGCTCCCAGAGCGATATGGATGTCTGTAAATGGAGTTGTTTTCATATATTTGTGTTATTTGATCGTTTCACTGTTGGACCGCTTCGCTGTTAGAAGTTAGACTTTAGGATCTACCAGCCACGTAGTGGCGTTCTAACAGTCCAAAGGACGGTCTGATTGTCACGCCAGCGTGACAATCTTCAAAATTACTTGCATCGCTTTCTCCATGGATGGGATAGGCAGATACTCAAAGCGGCTGTGGAAGTTCACGCCACCTGCGAAAATATTAGGGCAGGGGAGTCCCTCGAACGAGAGGCGTGCGCCGTCTGTGCCACCGCGGATAGGTTGCACCTTAGGCGTTACGCCTACCTCTTTCATGGCCTCTTCTACGAGGGTCACGATATGCATCACGGGTTCTACTTTCTCGCGCATGTTGTAGTACTGGTCTCGGATCTCCACCTCCACGGTGCCCTCGCCATACTCTTGGTTGATCTTGCGCACCAGGTGTTCCACCTCGCGCTTGCGGCTCTCAAAGCGGGCACGATCGTGGTCGCGGATGATATATTGCAAACTCGTCTCCTCTACGCTGCCGTTCATGGCAATGAGGTGGTAGAAGCCCTCGTAGCCTTGTGTATGCTCTGGGGTCTCCCAACGAGGCAACATGCTGGCCAGGTGGTTGGCTATACGGATGGAGTTAATCATCTTGTGGTATCCATATCCAGGGTGTACATTCACACCATGTACCTTGATCTTGCATCCAGCGGCGTTGAAGTTCTCATATTCCAACTCGCCCACGGCGCCACCGTCCATGGTGTAGGCAAAGTCGCAACCGAACTTCGCTACATCAAAGTGGTCCGCACCTTGACCAATCTCCTCGTCTGGCGTAAAGCCCACGCGAATCTTACCATGCTTTATCTCAGGATGTTGAATTAGGTACTCGCATGCGGTCACAATCTCTGCCAAACCCGCTTTATCATCTGCACCGAGCAGGGTAGTACCGTCGGTGACGATGATGTCTTGCCCTTTGTAATCCAAAATCTCAGGGTATTTAGCTACCTCAAAGACGATATTCTTCTCTGCGTTGAGGACAATATCATTGCCGTCATAGTTCTCCACGATACGTGCTTTCACGTTCTTGCCGCTGGCATCAGGAGCGGTGTCCATATGAGCAATGAAGCCGATGGTGGGCTTACCTTCTACGTTAGCGGGTAGGGTAGCCATCACGTAGCCGTTCTCGTCGAGGGTAACCTCCTGCATGCCAATCGCTTGGAGTTCACTGGCGAGGTACTTCGCAAATTCCATCTGACCTGGGGTCGATGGTGTCATATTGGTTTCTTCATCCGATGTGGTGCAGAAACTCACATACTTTAAAAATCTGTCTGTAATGTTCATAGTATATCTTGCCTTTAAATGTTAAAACACTAAACTACAATATCCATTGCCTGAATATCTCCTTTTTCCCAAGCGAGGATATTGTCGCACACATTCTCGCACATGGCGATACGGCCTTCCCATGTGCCGGTACCCGTGTGTGGCGAGAGTACCACATTGTCCAACTGCAGCAGTTCAGGGTGAATCTCGGGCTCATGCTCATATACATCCATGGCCGCACCTGCGATCTCGCCCCGCTTGAGCGCTTGCACTAATGCCTCTTCATCCACATGCGCACCGCGCGCGGTATTAATCAGGTATGCCGTTGGCTTCATCATTTGCAGTTCTTTCTCACCTATCAAATGCTTTACCTCTGGTGTATAGGGTAGGTTGAGACTCACGAAGTCTGCCGTCTGGAGGAGTTCCTTCTGGGAAACATATGTTATGGCTCCCGGCACCTGGCTTCCGGAAGCCAATGCCCATTCGCCTAATCGCCTCATCGCCTCATCGCCTAACGGACGGCGATTATGGTAGATCACCGTCATGCCGCTTGCCAACGCTCTGCGCGCTAATGCCTGTCCAATGCGCCCCATACCTATGATACCCAAAGTCTTGCCATAAAGCGAGTGGCTCAGGTTATTCATTACGCCAAAAGGTTCTGCTTTTCCCTCACGCAATTTCCTGTCAAACTCCGCCGTGCGCCTTGCCACATCGTGCATCAGCGCAAAAGCCAGTTCGGCGGTGGGTTCAATCACGGGTTGAGGCGTGTTGGTCACCCGAATACCGCGTTCGCGACATGCCTCCAAATCGATATTGTTAAACCCCACACCGAAGTTCGTCACCAGTTTGAGCTTTGGTGCCGACATGATCATCTCGCGCGTCACGGGCTTATCAAAGGTGCTCACCAGCACCTCGGCTTCCTCCAACGGCGCATACAACGTATGTCCCTCTAATCGGGTAAAACCCTCTGCAGGTAATTCTGTGGTAAATGCTATCTTCATTATTTTTCTCTATAATCTAACTTCTAACAGCGAAGCGGTCTAACATCTATCAGCCGTAGGCGTTCTAACCTCTATTTCCCTCCTACGAGTTTCTTAATCTCACTCAGTTTATTGAGTGCCTCCAAAGGCGTCAAGTTGTTAATATCCAGTGTCTTCACTTCGTCGCGTATCTGCTCCAGCACAGGGTCGTCCAGTTGGAAGAAACTGAGCTGCATGCCTTCGGGTGCGCTAACGGCTGCTCTGCCTGTGCCTATTTTGTTGGAGGTATTGGCTATGGGTGATTGGCTATGGTTGCCTTCCATATCTGCCAAAATTTGGTTCGCGCGCTCCACGATGGACATTGGCATACCTGCCAGCTTCGCCACATGGATACCAAAACTATGCTCCGAGCCGCCGCGCACCAGCTTGCGCATGAAGATCACCTTGTTATCCACTTCGCGTACCGATACATTGTAGTTGCGTATGCGTTGGAAAGTTTTCTCCATCTCGTTGAGTTCGTGGTAGTGGGTCGCAAAGAGGGTTTTTGCATGTCCTTTCTGCTCGTGGATATACTCCACAATCGCCCATGCGATACTGATACCATCGTAGGTACTCGTTCCGCGTCCCAACTCATCAAAAAGCACCAGACTACGCTCGCTCAGGTTATTCAATATGCTGGCTGCCTCGTTCATCTCCACCATGAAGGTACTCTCGCCCGCGGATATATTATCGCTGGCACCGACGCGGGTGAAAATCTTGTCCACCACACCTATGCTCGCACTCTCTGCTGGTACAAAACTACCCATTTGCGCCATGAGCACGATCAGTGCCGTCTGACGAAGTAGGGCAGACTTACCCGCCATGTTCGGTCCTGTCAAAATGATAATCTGCTGCCCGCCATTATCCAGCAGCACATCGTTAGGCACATATTCCTCGTCCAATGCCAACTGCTTCTCTATCACAGGGTGACGCCCTTGACGTATATCCACCACTAAGCTGTCGTTGATATCGGGGCAGACATACTTGTTCTCCACGGCCACTGTCGCAAAACTCATTAAGCAATCCAACTGCGCCACTACGGCTGCATCCTGCTGCATTTGTGCCACATACTCGGTCATGGCCAACATAAGTTCGCTATATAGGCGGTTTTCAATGACCTGTATCTGTGTCTCGGCAGTGAGTATCTTCTCCTCGTAGTCTTTGAGTTCTTGGGTGATATAGCGTTCGGCATTCACCAGTGTCTGCTTGCGAATCCACGTCTCGGGTACCTGATCGCGGTAGGTGTTGCGCACCTCCAGGTAGTAACCAAAGACATTGTTGTAACCTATCTTTAGACTGCTAATGCCCGTGTTCTCTATCTCGCGTTGCTGCAACTGTAGCAGGTAGTTCTTGCCGTTCTGCTGTATGTCACGCAGTTCGTCCAGTTCGTCATGTATGCCACGCGCAAAGATATTGGGCTTGCCTTGTACGGCTGGTGGGTCGGGCACAATCTCGCGCTCAATGCGCTCGCGTATCTCTTCGCAGAGCGATAGTTGCTGTCCCAGGAGGTTCAGATAACCATTATCCAGAGCCCCTTGACAAATCTGCTTGATAGGAACAATAGCCTGTAGTGCCTTGCTCAGTTGCACCATCTCGCGTGGCGTGATACGTCCTGTGGCAATCTTGCTCACTACGCGCTCCATATCCGCTATGCGTTGTAGGTTCTCGCGTATCACTTCGCGTTCCTCAGGGTGACGGAATAGGTATTCCACCACCGTCTGGCGGTTGCGAATAGGGCGTACCTCTTTGAGCGGGAAGGCCATCCATCTATGGAGTAGGCGGCCGCCCATGGGGGTTATCGTGCGGTCAATAATATCGTAGAGTGTCGTGCTATTCTCCCTTTGTCCGCTCAGCAACTCCAAGTTGCGAATCGTGAAGCGGTCCATCCACACGTATTTGTCTTCCTCTATACGACTCAGGTGCTGTATATGCCCTGTCTGAAGGTGCTGGGTAGCGTCCAAGTAGTGCAATATCGCACCTGCGGCTATCACGCCCTGAGGCAGGTTATCCACACCAAAGCCCTTGAGGTTCTGCACGCTGAACTGCTTCACCAAGCGCTCTTGTGTCGCCTCACGTGTCATCATCCAGTCATCGAGCTCGAAGGTGAAGTACTTATTGCCAAACGCCTCTTCCATTTCGCGCTTTTTGCCCCTGACGTACAACACCTCTTTGGGCGCGAAGTTCACCAGCAGTTTGTCCACATAGTCCGTCGTACCTTCTGCCACCAGGTATTCGCCTGTGGATATATCTAAGAATGCCACGCCGACGGTCTGCTTGCCCCATTGTACGCAGGCGAGCCAGGTGTTCTCGCGTTGCTGGAGCGTCGTTTCGGAGTAACTCACGCCGGGGGTGACCAGCTCGGTGACGCCGCGTTTGACAAGTTTCTTGGTCAGTTTGGGGTCTTCCAACTGGTCGCAGATGGCCACACGCAGTCCAGCGCGCACCAGTTTGGGTAGATAGGTGTCCAACGCATGGAACGGAAATCCTGCCATCTCCAGTGCTTTGGCTTCCTTGCTGGCGCCATTGCTGCGATGGGTGAGGGTGATATTGAGTATCTTGCTTGCGCGCACCGCATCTTCTGCGTATGTCTCATAGAAGTCGCCACAGCGAAATAGCAGCACCGCATCAGGGTATTGCTGCTTAATCTCGCGAAACTGCTTCATCATTGGGGTTTCTATTTCATTCACTTTGCTCATAATCTGGTTGTTTATTATGGGTTTCCGGCTACCGGCTACCAATAGCCAATTGCCAATAACCAATTGCCAATAACCCTACTTTATCATCACATCCACTTTCACATTGATCATTCTGCCTGTCAAGTAGTTCGGGCTGGCCCATTGTAGTCCGTCGGCGGCTGTTACCCAGTAGTAACTATTCTCATTTTTCCAATCAATCAGGTTGAATACATCCAGTTGCACGCTCCAGCTCTCCACATGTTTCGATTTCTTCATCCACTTGTCGGTGCTGGCGGAGAAGGTGCGTGTCGCGCCTATGTCCACGCGGCGATAGTCGTTCATGTGTCCCAGGTAACGCAAGCGCTCCTCATACGGATAGCCAAAGGGCATACCTTCGCTCCAGATACATTTGAGGTGGATCTTGTATTGTGGGAAGCGGGGTACGTAGTCTTGGAAGTAGATGGTCAGGTTGTAGCGTTGCTCCTGCGGGGTGGGTATCCAACCTAAGTCGTACTGGTCATCCACGAATCGCATGCGGCTGCGCATGGTCGAGAAGCTAATCCACGAGTCGGCACCAGGCACCAACTCGCCCATGAGTTTCAAATCCAGTCCTATGGTATAGCCCTTGCTGTCTATATTACCCGAATACCGAACGCGCACGTTCTCCGCCGTATAGCTCTCCAGTCTATCCATGTATTTGCCGTATGCTTCTGCGGTGAACTTGAATGGTCTGCCCCATGCGCGGAAGTAGTAGTCTGTACCCATCACCAGTTGCCATGAGCGTTGGGCTCTCAGGCTATCATTGAGGTGAACACGGCTCACGCGTCCTTCGTCGGTCAACACTTGACGCAGCTCCTTGTAGAATGGTGCTTGGTAATACAGACCTGTCGCCACGCGGAAGGTGAAGTCACGTTTCCAACCGGGCATCCATGCTACGCTCACGCGAGGCGAAGGCAATACCTCGTGGGTATAACTCCACCAGTTCAGTCGCATGCCACCTGTCAGCATCACATCGCCATTATCTGTATGCCAACGGTAACTATCTTGTGCGTAGGCTTGCACGCGTCCGCTGTGCATGTTGGTTCGGCTTTTCAGCGCATAGTAGAGTGCCATTTCTTGTGGGAGGTTAGGCATGCTGTAGCCCATTGAGTCGCGCCATTCCCATTCGTTGATACGGTCGTTTATGATCTCCACCTGTCCGCTCACGCCCCATTGCAGGGTGTTCTCGCCGCTTTTCCACTCGCCCGTGTGCGCCAAGGTCAGCATACCGGCTTGCAAGGTATTGCGTGCATGTTCGTGTAGATGTCCCGTTCCTAATACTCCTTGCCCATTACCCATATCCAATTGTCCATCGCCTTTCGCCTCATCGCCTTTCTCATCATCCGCAGGCTTCTCACTCAAGATATATTCCGTATCTATATCGAAGGTCTCTTGTTCATAGGTATAAAAGCCGCTCAAATCCATACCCAATCGTATGTCGCGTGTCAGTTGGTGTTGGACACTCAGCGCGGCAAAGGCAGTGCGGAATAGGTCTTTCTCCTTACCGGTATGCTCTTTTTGGATATTCAATGTCTGTTGCATGGTTCCGAATGGCGTTTCCGAAGACTCGGGCGCAAACTCATACATATTCTGCGAGAAGTTACCCAGCAGCGTAATTTCCCATGCCTTTCGCCTCTCGCCTCTCGCCTCTCGACTATCTCCCACCTTCCACGTCATCTGCGTCTGATAGTCCACAAAATTAGGGTTGTAACTACCCTTTGTATCCAATGTACCCAATAGGTAGCGTGATGTCTTGTAGCGTATGCCGTGCATGTGGCTCTGGGTGCTGTCACCCCAACCTACATAGCCGCTTGCGCCCAGCAGGCTCATGCTCATGCGTGACTCCAGTCGGGTAGGGCGTTTGTAGCGAATATCCAGAACGGACGACATCTTGTCGCCGTACTTGGCATCGAATCCGCCTGCGGAGAAGTCCACGCTCTCCACCATATCGGGGTTGACGAAACTCAGACCCTCTTGTTGTCCACTACGGATGAGGAGTGGACGATGTACCTCCAGTCCATTGACATAGACGGAGTTCTCATCATAGCTACCACCGCGCACGTTGTACTGACTACTCATCTCGTTGTTCTGACTCACGCCGGCGAAGGTGATGAGCAGACTCTCGATGCCGCCACCTGTGGCATCAGGCATGAGCCGAGCGGTGCTAATGTCCACGCGGTCCATATTGTTGGTCTGGCGTTGGATAGCACGAACGGTGACCTCGCTTAGTAGCTCTTCATTGGTGGGTAGGATGACATTCACGCCTATCACCTCGCGTGTAGTGTATAGCTGTTGACGAATAGTCTCGTAGCCGATCATGGAATAGACGAGTGTAATGGTGTCTTGTAGATTCACGAAGAGTTCGTAGTAACCATTTTGGTTGGTGGTGGTGCCCATGGTGGTGTTTTCCTCGACATATATGTTTGCCAGTTCTATGCCTCGGTTGTCTGTATCAAGTACATATCCGAACACGCGCACCTCTCGCGCTTGTGCGCGAGCGAAACTACTGATTATGAGAGCAAAGAGCAATAATATCGTTGTATATCTGTTCTTATATGCCATTTTTTTCCTTTTTCAACATGCAAAGGTACTACAAAAATCGCAAATATGCAAAAAAAAATCATTTTTTTTCGTTTTTTCTTTTGTAAATCAAAAAATTATAGTACCTTTGCAGCCGATTTCGGTTTGTGCACTTAAGGTACAGCCACTTTCTCTTGTCGAAATTTGTAAAACTTATATAAAAAACATTATTATGACAAAAGCAGAACTCGTTAACGCGATTGCGATTAAGACTGGTTATGACAAAACTACTATCATGAACGTAGTAGAGTCTGCCATGGACAACATTAAGAATACCGTTGCTGCTGGTGAGACAGTATATCTCCGTGGTTTTGGTAGCTTCGGAACCAAAGTGCGCAAACAAAAAGTAGCTCGTAACATTACTAAGAAAGAGTCTATCATTGTTCCTGAGCACAAAATCCCAGCATTCAAAGCATCAGATGCTTTCGCTGAAATCTTGAAATAATCATTAACAATTAAATTTTTTATAATTATGCCAAACGGTAAAAAGCACAAAAGACATAAGATGTCTACCCACAAACGTAAAAAACGTTTGCGCAAGAATCGTCATAAACACAAGTAATGTTTAGGCGAGACTAAGTATTAACGGCTTTGTGGTATATATCTTGTTTGGGCGCAAATAGGATAGCCACAAAGCATTTTTGATTTATTGTAATATGAAAAGCGAACTGATTGTGGATGTCACTCCGCAAGAAGTGGCTATCGCGCTCACCGAGGACGATCGACTCATGGAGGTCAACCGCGAGCAAAGAGGAAAAGACACTTTTGCTGTCGGTAATATTTATTATGGTCGCGTCAAGAAAGTGATGCCTGCGCTGAATGCCGTTTTTGTGGATGTAGGTCATGAGAAAGAAGCTTTTCTGCACTACCTTGATTTAGGTTCGGGGTTTCTGACGACGCAGAAGTATGTTACCAAGTTGGTTTCAGACCGTCGTCGTATACCAGAGATTCACAAGATCGAGCGTCAACCTGAGTGCACCAAGGAGGGACAAATAGCCGACTACCTGAAGGTGGGTGATACCCTGTTGGTGCAAGTGACCAAAGAACCCATTAACTCCAAGGGCCCACGTCTGACTGCTGAGATTAGTATCACAGGCCGCAACTTCGTGCTTATCCCCTTCATTGATAAGGTGATGGTGAGCAACAAGATTGGCCGCAGTTCCGAGCGAGGAAGACTCAAGCAGTTGGTACAATCCATTAAGCCACACGGCTTTGGTGTGATTGTCCGCACCGTGGCAGAGGACAAACGCGTGGCAGAGCTCGACAACGAACTACGCGTACTGGTTAAGCGTTGGGACGAATGTGTCCGCACGCTCCAGCGTACAGAGCCTGTCCACCTCATTAGCCAGGAACTGGGTCGAACCATTGGTATCATTCGCGATATATTCTCACCTGACTTTGAGAATATCCATGTGAATGATGAGACGGTTTATGAGGAGATCAAGCAGTACTTGGATCTGATAGCACCTGACGCATCTAAGTTGGTCAAACTCTATACGGGCGAGCAGCCTATCTTTGATAAGTTTGACATTACGCGTCAGATGAAGACAGGTTTGGGTCGCACGGTTGGTTTCAAGAAAGGTGGCTATCTGGTCATGGATCGCACCGAGGCGCTATTCTCCATAGATGTGAATAGTGGTAGCAAGAAACTCTTTGAGGATCAGGAGCAAAATGCCTTTCACTTCAATATGCTGGCAGCAGATGAGATTGTGCATCAACTCCGATTGAGAGATATTGGTGGAATCATTGTAGTCGATTTCATTGATATGGATGATAAGGCGAATCAGCAGACGCTCTACGAACACATGCAGAAGCTGATGAGTCGCGATAGAGCTAAGCATAATGTGCTGCCCCTCAGCAAGTTTGGACTGATGCAGATCACTCGTCAGCGCGTGCGCCCAGCGGTGGAGATGAATGTGACTGAGGTTTGTCCAACCTGTATGGGCAAAGGCAAGATACAGACTTCCCTCTTCTTTACGGATGAAGTGGAAGAGCGTATTGAGGCAATGGTGGCACAGTATGGTAGAGGATTACGCTTGCACTTGCATCCTTTCATATATGCGTATGTAGCCAAGGGTTGGCTCTCGCGCAAGTGGCAATGGGCACTCCGATACGGAGTACGCGTAATAGAGAATCAGAGTCTTGGTATGCTTGAAACCAAGTTCTATAACAAACAAGGAGAAGAGACTATTCTTGCTTCAAAACCCGAAGACAAGGCGTGCGAAAAGCAGTAAAAAACAAGAGGGTGTGTCACTGACACACCCTCTCTTTTTTACAATCCCCTTAGGCAGGGGAGAGTAGTATTACTTGGTCAAGATCATGTGTTGCCAAGGTTGGAGCGTGAGGGTTTGTTGAGCCTCAATGGTCATAGTCTTACCGCAGAGGCAGTTGTACTCGCCAGCGTATTGGTCAACAGTGAGGTTCACTACTTGCTCCTCAGCTGACATGTTCATCACAGCTATCACGGTGTTCTCCTTGCTGCTCTTTGGGCAAACAGCGTGACGAACGCAAGCGAAGATCTTGTCATTGTCAGCCGCGAGGCGAACCATAGGAGCGCCAATCTCGTTGCTCCACAATGCGAAGTTCTCTGCGCGCAACGCATTGAGTTTCTTGTACATATCGTGTTGAGGTGCATTCTCTACGCGGTCAATGAGGTCTTTCTCAAAGAATGCCAAACGATGGTGGTTACCACTTGGTTGACCGGTGTAGATCATAGGCATACCTGGTACTACGTATGTGAAGGCAGCGAAGAGGTTAGCCGCATCGCCCATACGCTCAAACTCAGTACCATTCCATGAGTTCTCATCGTGGTTAGAGGTGAAGTTCATACGGATAGCCTCTTTGCGAATGGTAGTGTCTGCTTTAGCAAAATAACCCCAGAGGTCCTCTACTGTCTTTTTGCTTTGAGCAACACCATTCATAATGTGGTGAAGTTCCCAGCCATAGTACATATCGAAGGCAGTCTCGGTGAGGTCTTGTGCCTCTGCCTCGTCCTCTGCCAAGGTGAACATATCTGGGTGTTTCACGCGAAGCTCAGCCATTACATCGTTCCAGAAGTCGGTTGGCACCTCTCCTGCTACGTCGCAACGGAAACCATCGATACCGATAGTGTCCATCCACCAGTGCATAGCTTGTTTCATAGCAGCGCGCATGTCTTGGTTGTCGTAGTTGAGTTTAGAGATGTCGGTCCAGTCGTATTGTACCATCAATTTGCCATTTTCATCGCGGTAGTGCCAACCCTCGTTCTTGGTCCACTCGCTATCTGGAGCGGTGTGGTTAGCTACCCAGTCGAGGATAACCTTCAAGCCCAACTTGTGTGCCTCAGCGAGGAAGTGCTCGAAGTCAGCACGTGTACCAAACTCAGGGTTGAGGGTGCAGTAGTCAGTGATAGCATAGTAGCTACCGAGGCTACCTTTGCGCTCCAAAACGCCAATCTTTTGGATAGGCATGATCCAGATAATATCCACGCCAATCTCTTTGAGTGCTGGCAATACTGCTTCAGCTGCTTGGAAGGTACCTTCCTCAGTCAATTGACGGGTGTTCAGTTCATAAATGGTAGCATCGTATGCGTAGCATGGATGCTCCAGTTGGCAGCAAGGCTGCTTTGCGCAGGATGCCAAGCAGAGCAATCCTAACGCTGCAAAAATTAGTTTCTTCATTGTTGTTTTTTATTGTTTATAATTTGGTTAATGATTTACTAGTTAGGCTAGTTGAGCTAGTAGCACTAGTCGTACTAGTAATACTAGCAGTACTAGTTGATTTAAATGCTCCACACTTTATCGCCGTTCACGGTGATGCTGCTCTCGCCATTGAGGTCAATGACTACATCTACTATATCGCCCATGTACGCGCGTTGGAAGTGAAGAAGGGTATCGGTAACCTCTACAGGGATATACTCGCCATAGAGCAATGCCATATTGTTGCGACGGAGTTGAGCCAACTCTTGTACTTTCATACGGAATGCCGATTGCTCTGGATTGAGACCATCGAACTTCAGCATATGGCGGTTGTCTGGGTCATTAGCGCCAGCCTCGCCATACTCATCGCCTTGATATACGCATGGTACGCCTGGGATAGTGAAGTTAATGACCTCCAAGAGCATAGCCATCTTGTAAGCATGTGCCTCCAACTCTTTGTTGCCATCAGCGGTCACGCCTATCTCACGCTCCCAACCAGCAGCTTTGTCGCTCTCGTTCCAGCTAACAGCTTTGCCAGCCAACGAAATAAAACGGCACTTGTCGTGGTTACCTGAGATATTACCCATAGTATGGTGTGCACCATAAGCGGCGAGTGACTCCAGAATGGTTTTGTTCATGCTGGTGAGCGATTGGTTTGGTTTACCCAAAATGTCAATAGCGGTGTGGTAAATGTTGAAGTCAAACTGTGCGTTGAGCATACCTGTCTTGACATACGAACCAATGAGTGAAGGGTCGCCATAGGTCTCACCAATCATCCAGATATGACGGTCTGGATAGCGTTGCTTCATCTTGGCACCCAATTCGCGCCAGTAGTTGAGTGGGATATGCTTGCAAGCATCGTGGCGGAAACCATCAAAGGCAAACTTATCCAACCATACCAATGCAGAGTCGGTCATAGGTGAGCAAACCTCTGGACGCTCCAAGTCGAGGGTAGGGATATGTACGTCAAACCAAGTGGTGAGGCGTGCCTCGTCCCACAGCTCGAAGTTACGACGACCATCAGGCAAGATACTGTCTGTGTGCCAGTCTGGGTGTGCTTGCAGGGTAGGAGAGTTAATGTGCATATGATTAGCTACGTAGTCGAGAATCACGTTCATACCATGCTTGTGTGCAGTTGCCAACATATCGTGCAACTCTTGCTCGGTGGTGAAACGCTTCTCCACTTCGGTGGTGAAGATTGGCCAATAGCCGTGATAACCAGAGAACTTGGTGTAGGTCTTGGTGCTGTCATACTTATTGCCATTAGGGAATGGATACATACCCCACGCATCCCAAGGGTTTTGGGTGATAGGAGAGATCCAAATGGTAGTGATACCCAGTTCCTCGAAGAAGCCCTCTTTGATTTTCTTGGTGATACCTGCAATATCGCCACCTTGATAATCTACAATGTCCAATACCTCTGGGCTATTCATTTTCCAGTCGTTATGCTTGTTGCCGTTGTGGAAGCGGTCAATCATGAGCGAGTAGAGCACTTGTGCGTGATCATCAAAACGAGTGAGTTCAGCTACATCATTTACCACCTTGCCATCTTGCATAGGAATAAGTAGGTCGTTGAGTTGTTTGCCGTTAGCGTGTGCATATACGCGAATGAAACTACGTCCTTTGCTCTCGCGCCATGCTGGCTCAATGGTGATAACTGCTTGGTCGTCGGCTGGACTATATTCCACAGACTTTGTGGCGCGTGTGTCTTGCCACAGTACACACCATTGCAGTTGCTCATACTCATTGAGCACACTGAGGGTAATGGTAGAGTCTGAGAAGGATTTGGTCACCAAACCTACCTCGTATTGCGCCTTTGGTACGATAGGAATATCGTAGTGCAATCCTTTGGCAGGAACATCCACACCGAGTACAGACAAGGTGTTGTCGCCATTCAGCAGGAAGCCATTTGCGGTAGTAGTCACCGTGTAGGATGGTTCAGTGGTGAAGACCACTTCATCCTCTGCGGTGAGCGCAGGCAGATAGTCGGTGAGAATAACCTCTGTGTTTTCGCCTACGAAGGTGATAGGCATGATAGGATTTTGGGTGTTCGCATTGGCTTCGTCTTGCACGCAATGCGAAAGGTTACAGCAGGATACTAATCCTATTGTAGCCATAATGGTTAAAAGAATGTGTTTCATTATTATATTTGTTATGTTGATTTGTTTGCAATCAGGTTGTTATTCGCATTTGTGGAAATGCTGTTTTTCACCGTCTCGACTATCTTTATACAATAACTCAGTCTCGTCCAAGTTCACTACTTTATATTGATAGGGTATAGCGGCACTATTGTTATCCGTGCAATGCCATTCTATCACCTCGTTGTCCGTCTTTTTCCACTTAAACCAGCCATTGCCGTAGGGCGTGAGGTCTTCCTCGTAAATGTCTTCCGCCTCGTTCCACTCTCTTCCCCAGCAGAAGTCGTCCTCTGCAGGTTCAGTAGTATAGACGCGGTACCATAGGGTGTCGGTGGTGTGTTGCCACTTGCCCACCATCATCATATCTACTTCGGGCTCAAAGAAGACCATAGCACCATGTGTACTTTGTGTCTCATCCAGCTCCTCAATAGTTGCCTCTACGCGTTGTGAACGGGTGAAATAACGGTAACAACAAAATGCTAAGTTAGCCAATGCTATGGTTATACCCGCTATGATCCACCATTTGGTTTTCGTTTGCATACCTATTATAGTTCAATGATTCGTGCTTCTTGGTTATTCATGCCTGGCATAGTGCGACCGAGTGGCGCATTAATGTAGGTAGGGTCGCAGACTATGTATTTGCGGTTGTTGTGTGTCAGGTAATCACCGTGTACCTCTTGGTTGAATGCCACCGCCGTCGCCAAGTGACCAGGGTAATAGATAAGTACTACATCAAGTCCCAGTATGTCACGAACCAATCGTGAGAAGAGGATAGAACGGTCTTCGCAGTCGGCGTATGGGTAGTGCAATGTCTCTGTGGCAAAGAATGCTCGGTCGCCACCCCATACCTGGTCGTCGTATTCATATACGAAGGCAGTCTGTACGAAGTTCAGTATCTTGTTCACGGCATCGCGCTCACTCAGTCCTGTGACAGCTTTCTTAATAGTAGGATAGAGTGTCTCACGAATAGACTTCTCCAGTGGGGTATTGGCATATACTGCCCAACGGGTCGTAGCATCGTTGCCGATATAGGCAGATGGATACTTATCAAAGAAGTTGATCATGTTTTTGTTGACCGCCACTTGTGCTACTACGCCATATTTGGAAGTGAGTTTGCGTGGCTCGGTGTATTCGGTAGCCAATTTCTGCTCTTTTCGCAATTGCAAGGAAATGACTTTTTCCTTGTCAAACTTAGCTTTACAGATACTCAGTTCTTGACTCTGGCAGTTCAGCGCATAGAACTTGGTGTTGTCTATCACGAAGAATGGCAATGAGAACATATTCTGCTGTGTAGCAATGAGCATGTATAGCTTATCATCATCCGTTGCCATACGGATCTTGTATCCTGATTGAGAGAGTAGGAATGCTTGCATGAAGACCGCTTCATTGCTCTTACCATATTTCTTCTCGCTAACGGCTTGCAACATTTCGATATATCCCCAGTCGCAGAGAGCCAATTTCTCTCGCATAGCCAAGGCATTGTTGAGTGTTACGTCATATGCTTCGCTGGAGAGTTGTGTCCATGCTTTGGCAAGTTGTTTTTCGGATAGTCCCGCCAGTTTGAATGTCTCGTTTGTTGGGAATCCTACTGCCACTTTGGTACCGTAGAAGGTGATAGCAGTCTTGGTGTATGGTATCTCCTCTTTGGGCTCTACTGGTGCCAATGGCTCTGGAGCAGGTGTTGGCTTAGGGACCTTGATTACCTCCTTCTTCACCAGAATAGGCTTCTCCTCCACTTTTGGTTGAGGTGCAGGTTTTGGCTCTACCTTTGGTTCCTCTTTTGGTTGAGGTGCTGGTTTTGGCTCTACCTTTGGTTCCTCTTTTGGCTGAGGTGCAGGAGTAGGTTCTACCACAGGTGCAGGTGCTGGAGTTGTATCTACAGGTTCTACTACTGGCTCTGGCTCAACAACAGGAGCAGGTTCCACTACTGGTGCAGGCGCTGGAGTGGTATCTACTGGCTCTACCACTGGCTCTGGCTCAACAATAGGAGCAGGTTCCACTACAGGTGCAGGCGCTGGAGTCGTATCTACTGGCTCTACAACTGGCTCTGGCTCAACAACAGGAGCAGGTTCCACTACTGGTGCAGGCGCTGGAGTGGTATCTACTGGCTCTACCACGGGAGTAGGTTCAACCACAGGCTCTGGCTCAACTACAGGAGCAGGTTCTACTATAGGTGCAGGTGCTGGAGTCGTATCTACAGGCTCTACTACGGGAGTAGGTTCAACCACAGGTGCTGGCTCTACTACAGGAGTAGGTTCAACAACAGGTTCTGGTTCTTGGTAGATAACGGGTTTAACTCTTTTTTCTTTTTTGGGTAGAATAGCAGGATGTGCATGGAAGCGTTGCCAACTTTCCTCCATGAATTGTGCGTAGCGTTCGTTTTGTTGTTTACGAAAGGCCTCCAATTCGGCTTGCTTCTCTGCTTTGAACTTACTGAAGCGCGATTGTTGTTGTTTTCTGAACTCGTCAAACGAGCGGCTTTGTGCCGATACACTACCCACAATAAGAAGGGCTACAATTAGATAGATAAACCGTTTCATACGCTATTGTAATTGTGGTAAAATAACCTGTAATTTTTAAAAAAATTAATTTATGCTGCAAAGGTACAATAAATAATGCACATATGCAAGTAATATCCGAAAAATTATTTCTCTCTCCTGCTCTCAGCTCCCCTTGTGCCTTATCGCTGGCGGTTTATGCCGTCATATATGGATTGGCGCGTAGGGTCAATATCCATGAGCAGTTCATAGACAGTCTTCTTCTCTTCAGTAGTACCGCCTGCGAAGATATTGACCAACTCATCGTTCTTCGCATCCAGGAAGGTTGTCACTACGTATGTCGCTGGACGTGCACGGTTGGCTTCTTTCAGCACGGGCAATCCCTCTGCTATACGAGCGCGTGCGTTAGCCACATTATTGATCATCTCATCCAGACCCAAGCGGTGGTACTCGTAGTAGAACATTCTGTAAGGTTTGAATGCCTCGTCCATCAAGTTGTTAATCAGCGCATAGCGGTTGCGATTGCTGTCAAACGCTTTCCAACCTTTGGCTTCTGCCTCATCCAGAGAGGCAGATTGCGCAGCGGTGACGATATTCTCGCACATTTGGAAATATGGCGTACCGCCCAAACGAGCGAAGGAGTCCATATCGTAGCCGATAATCAGGTAGCAATAGTACGCTATGAGTGCCGTGAGGTTGCTGGTGAAAGTACTCTGCTGAAAATCCATACGGTCGTATTCTTGATACGCAAAAGCAAAGGTGTTATCTTGAAAGTTCAATATGGTTGTAGAGTAGCTGGTACCAAACACAGGACGACGGCTCTGACAGGTGAAGTCGCATTTGAGGATATTGTTCTCCACGCTCTTCACGATAATCATCATGCTACACTCTATTCGCTCCTTGTCCTGAAAGGTCAGGTTTGTCCACTTGGAGGTGTTGACAAACTCCTCAATTGACTGCTTGAGGGTGTTGAACATCTCCTTGTTGGAACCTTGTATCTGGTCCGAATTTATGGTAACGGTGCATTTCAGTTCCTGTGCCGTTGTGACCAGTGCCACACAGCATATACCTATGAGGGTGATGAGAAAACGCAACTTATTCATTATTGTTCGATGGATAGGATATTGCCTGTTTGGGTGTTAAAGTATATTTTTGGGGTTGGTTTGCTGGTGAGCAAACTCTTGGCTATTGGTACGGCTATACCAAACTGCGCTATCGGCAGGTTGGCACTGACGCGTATATCTTTGCCAAACTCCACCACCACTTTGGCTGTGCCAGGGAGGTTATAGTAGAGTTGCGAAGGAAGGGCTGCTTTGCTTCCTTTGGCAGCTTGCATATTGTTAGAGGCATAGTCTTGTCGTTTGCCAGCCAGGGTGAGGCGGATAGGCTCGCCACTGAGGTCATCTGCTGGCACGATGCCTGCATATTGGGACACGCGACCGATAATGCGCTCGGTGACATCCTTGCTGGGGACATAGTATATAGTGTGTGAGTGCTGCTCCACTTTGCGCGTACCAATGAAGAGAGCTGCCAACATCGCTTCGCGTTTGTCTAACTCGTTGAGCACCAAGAGCATGGCTTGACCATCAGCAGGTGTGTGCTCTACATCACCAGCCAAGAGGTTCATGCGCATCTCGCGGATATGGTAGATCTGCTTCGCCGCTCCTTCTGCCATCTTAGCCACGGAACTGGCCACCATCTGCTCCTCCATAAGGGGCATGAGGGGTATCTCTAACTCGGCAGGGAGGGCAATGGATTTCTCCTCTTCTTGAGGCACTACAGCAGGTGCTGGCACATTGTATCCATACAGCATGCCATCGGTGGTCAATGTGAGCCATTGTGCTTCGCTACCGCTATTGGCTACCACTTTGTATGCTCGGTGGGTGTCTGCTACGGTCTTAGTGCCCAAATGCAGACCCGTCACATCGTATCGTGTGTATGCTTTGGTGGCTACATCCTTCACGCCCAGATAGCGTTCAGCATATAGGTAGAATGGACCGGGTTCTACGGTCTCAATCGTATAATCAATGGTTACTGCCAACTGCGTTTGCGGCATGTAATACACCATTGCCAATTCGTTGTCTTCTACTGTTTGCGCCATTGCCATACCGCATGCGCACATTGCCATCATAATGAGGCTCAAAAAACGTTTTTTCATATCTTTGCTTTTTTTATTATTCATAATTGGTGTAAGGTGTAAAGTGTAATGTGTAAAGGCTGGGCAGCTTTGCCGCTAATTCTTGCCTTTAACCTCTAACCTCTCGCCTCTAACCTCTCTCCTTTAACCTCTCGCCTCTAACCTCTAACCTCTCGCCTTTAACCTCTAAACACCCCTCCATATCTCCCACGCCGCATCGGCTTGTGCGTAGAGCATGTCCAGTCCGTTAATGGTGCGTGCTCCTTGTTCTTGTCCTTTTTGTAAGAAGGCAGTCAGCGCAGGATTATACACGCAGTCGTATAGTAGGTGCTTTGCGTTCAAGTGCTGGTAGGGTATATCGGGTAGTGAGGCTGTATCAGGATACATACCCAATGGCGTACAGTTCACCACCACAGTATGTGCCTCCATTACCTCCTTTGTCAACTGCCCATAACCAATAGCCCATCCGTCATCGCCAAACCGCCTACTTACCAAGGTATAATCTATCCCCATTTCTCGAAGGGCATATTGCACGGCTTTGCTCACGCCGCCTGTACCTAAGACCAATGCGCGTTGGTCACCTTGGGTGAGGTGGGGTAGTATGCTTTGCCGAAAGCCTATCCAATCGGTGTTATAGCCCTTGCCTTGGCATACGACATTCACGGCGCCTATCTCGCGGGCAATAGCGTCAATGTCGTGGAGTAGTGGCATAATGGTTTGCTTATAGGGATAAGTGACATTGAAGCCATGCAACTCGTGCATGAGTGTGCTTATGTCGGATAGGTCATCCACTTCGTACAATCGGTATTCGGCATCAATACCTTCGCGCAGAAATTTCTCCGTAAAGTACCGTGCTGAATACGAATGCTCCAATGGCTTGCCTATTATCCCGTATCTTGTCATTACTCTCGCCTTTAACCTTTAACCTCTCGCCTCTAACCTCTCGCCTCTAACCTCCAAACCCTCCACACACACTTTCCCCTTGCGTATCACGGCTTTGTGCTTTGGGGCATAGAAGGTCTTGCCGCCTTCGCCTTTTTGCAGGGCATCGTATATCTTTTCCACTTCGGGAAAATGGTATTCGCGCAATTGTTCGTATAGTTTGACTTTGCCTGCGGCAGGGGTGTCTTGTTGTTCCAACCAATCGACGTATCCTTGCAAATGTTCTGCTGTCGCAGCTATATGTTCTATCTCTGCTTTGGTGTAGTTCGCCAGTTGTGCGCGTACAGCATTGCGTGTGATAGTGGTGTCAGTATTGGTCGAATCATTGACCCACGCTATATGGCGTATATCGCGCAGGTAATGCTCTATGTAATCGCGTGTGGTGCATAATAGGGGGCGAATGATGGGTATGCTGCCGCCCATGGGGTTTTCGCTTTTTGGGCGCATGCCGCATAGTCCTCGGAGTCCTGTGCCGCGTTTGAGGTTCAGCAGCACGGTCTCGGCTTGGTCATTCTGGTGGTGTGCTACGGCTATGGCTTGGCAATGGTGCTCCTTAGCTAACTGGGCGAACCATTGGTAGCGCAACTCGCGTGCTGCCATCTCAATGCTTATGCCCCTCTCCTTCGCATATCCCAGCGTATCAAAATCCTTGACAAATATATCCCCTTCCTCTCGCCTCTCGCCTTTCGCCTCTTGCCTTTCGCCCATTGCCAATTGCCCATTGCCAATCGCCGCACTTCTCACAAACGCCTCGTCTCTGTCGCTCTCCTCACCTCTTAGGTGAAAGTTACAATGTGCTACTATGCACTCATATCCTCCGCGCTGCAATACGTCCCACAATGCCATGCTGTCGGCACCGCCGCTCACGCATACCAGCACGCGTGCGCCATGCTCCAAGAGAGCATTGTCACGGATATATTTTTGTACTCGACGAAGCATTTTCACACTTTAGCCTGCAAAATTACTATTTTTTTTTGATATGTGCAAAAAAAAGTGTACCTTTGCGCAGTTTTTTATAACCCTTGCCTTGAAACGTTGCACTTTCAACTATAAACGAAACAAAAATATGTACGCCCTCATTACAGGAGCCAGTTCGGGTTGTGGATACGAATATGCCCGCATCATGGCAGAAAAAGGATATGATTTGCTCATTGTGAGCAACGAAGAGCAGATTCACGACAAAGCCGCTCTCCTTCGCGCAGATTTTCCTGTGCAAGTCTGCTCATTGGTACGTGACCTCGGGACGCAAGAGGCAGCCAAAGAGCTGCATACCTATTGCCGCGATAACCAAATAGAAGTAGAGGTGCTCATCAATAATGCAGGTGTGTACCATGACCGTGATTTCTTGGACGACTCAGAGCGCTTCAATCAATTGATTCTCAATCTGCATATGTTCACGCCTGCTATGCTCATTTATTATTTCGGGCACGACATGGCGGCACGTGGCAAGGGCTATGTGCTCAATATGTGCAGTATCACAGCGAGCATTGCGGTGCAACGCTTGAGTACGTATGGGGCTACGAAGGCCTTCTTGCAGAATTTCTCGCGCTCTGTGTATGTGGAGTTGAAGGATAAGGGTGTGATTGTGACCAATATCAGCCCGGGTGCCATTAATACGGGCTTGTTCAATCTCAAACCTTGGGCAACAAAGTTGGGCTTATTGTTGGGCTATATCGTGGAGCCTGACTACTTGGCTCGCCGAGGTGTGAATGCTATGTTTCGTGGCAGAGCGAAGGTCACGGTACCATGTTTCTGGAACAACCTATTGCTCTTCTTCGTGGCTCTTATTCCCACCTGCCTCCTGCGCCTGATACGCAAGTTGAGGATATTTTAGTTGAAGACAACTTTGACAACTTCTGCGCGCGCCCAACATTGGCGCTTGCCAAGGAATTGTTATTATTGTTGGTTCCTCATTGTTTGTATTGTTGATAATTATATTCTCTGCCGCTGAGCAATGTTCTTATCTCACTACGTTCGAACGATCGCGTTGCGTACGGCGAAGCGGTAATAATCGTTCGAGCGAATGCGAGATAAGAATGGTTGTTTGTGTTGTCTTTAAATCATAATTTTTGCATTGGTTGGAGTTGTCGTTTTTATATTCACACCTGCGACAAGGCGTACTCGGCTTTGATCTTATCCAGTATGCGTTTCACAATCTCCATCATTTCGCCTTGCTCTGTATAGTCTGCGTTGCAGGCGAAGTTCACACGACCTTCCGCCAATAGTTGCTGTGCCAAAACGCGTTTCTTGTCGTTGCCATACACGGCGAAGCTATATCCGCCATTCGACTTAACGGTACGCATACAGGGTACATCCGTCTCGCCATCACCGAAATAGATCATGCGTTCAAAGGGCACAGGGCGCTCATCGGTGGGGACGAACTCATTGACGCGTACTCTGTCGCTCACCTCTCGAATACCTTTGTTGATCTTGAAGAGGAATTGTGTTTTCTTGGTGTAGTCCACCACTACGGATGGCCAGCAGGCATCGCCATTGCTGTCGTAGAGGTAACTGCACGCGTATATCTGCTCAAACGCTTTGGCAATGGCGCAACCTTCTATCATTTCTTTAATGCCCGAGCTGTTGATGTAATGTTTGACTTGCACGCCTATTTGTGCAGCATATTCGTTAATGGTGTCGAACCATTCGGTGACGCCAGGGAAGAACTGCACGCTTTGACCGTATCGGCGAAGCATCTCACGTGTGCAACGTATGCCATGTCGTTGTGCTTCTGTTTGCAAGGCGTACATAACGACGGATATGCCTCCGGCATCATTGGTCTTGGCTATTTGGTCGCATAGGTTCCAGAACTCGTTTGGGTTCTCGTAACCAATGTCTTGCAGCAGTCCAAACTCTTGCATATTGCCTGGTGCCAATGTCCCGTCAAAGTCATATACCAGGGCTATCGTGGGTAGGGTAGGTGTCATAATATATATATTAAGGTGTAATTGCGCTGCAAAATTACAACAAAAATTGGACATTTGCAAGTAAATGAGCGAAAAGTTCACTTTTCGGTGTAATTTGTTTGTCAATGGGCTTGCACTATGTCCGCTGGGAAATCATATTTATGAACAACCATACCATCAGCCCAAAAGTGTCAAATATTAAGATTCTTTCTCTTTTTGTTTCGCTATGCGGTGCTTGATTTCACCGAGCGACGACCCTGAGAACTCCGAGAGAACTCCCTGAGACAGCCAAAACCGAAAAAGTGCGTTTTCTTAAGATTGCCCTATAACTCTAAAGCCTAAACAGTAGGCGCAAAGCGCCGTTCACTAAACAAAAAATAGCGAACTTTTCGCTATTTTCTTGCATATATCATAAAAATGTAGTACCTTTGCAACTGATTTGGTAAAGCGTTACCAATCATAACATATTTTTATTAACAGCATTGGCTATTATTTCACATGTCCAAAAACCCGGCAAAGTTTAATTGGAGATAAGAAGAAATAATACCTTCGGTATAGGCATCCCCGATGTCTTTCCTACTCATACTAAGCAATGCTCACGCCTCAGTGAGTTTCTTAGAGTAGGAAAGGTCTCCTTGCCGGGTTGCCTTGACATGTGATAGGAAACTCACTTTTCTTATCGCATAGTGGATTGATAGCTTTGCATTAAACTATCAATCTATGCCGCCAAGAAATGCAAACTTGCATGCTGCTGACAGAGCTAAAAAAGATGAGTTTTACACTCAACTGACTGACATCGAGAAAGAACTTCGCCACTATACCGAACATTTTCGGGATAAGGTTGTTTTCTGTAACTGCGACGATCCTTACGAAAGTAATTTCTTCAAGTATTTTGCTCTAAACTTCAATCGTTTAGGATTGAAGCGCTTGATTGCAACCTGCTATAATGGTTCACCTGTTTCGGGTAACGAGTTACAGCTCGATTTTGGCGATACAGTAGATGACCCCAAGAAAATTGCCTATAAGGTGGAGATTACTGAGGTTGGTGATGAAAACGGCGATGGCGCAATAAATCTTGCTGACATTCAATATCTTATACAAAACGACAAGAATGTCATTTCTATTCTCAAAGGCAACGGTGATTTCCGCAGCGAGGAATGTATCGAATTGCTCAAGCAAGCCGATATCGTAGTAACAAATCCGCCTTTCTCATTGTTTAGGGAGTATTTGGCACAGTTGGTCAAATATGATAAAAAATTTTTGATTATAGGGAATGTTAATGCTATTTCTTACAAGGAAAGTTTTTTGCTTATAAAGGAAAATAAAATGTGGCTAGGGGCAAGCATTCATAGCGGAGATAGAGAATTTAGAGTGCCTGATTCATACCCTTTGACTGCAGCAGGACATCGAATAGACGAAAACGGAGTAAAATACATTCGAGTAAAGGGTGTAAGATGGTTTACAAATATGGATTATCCGCAGCGACATGAAGATTTAATTTTGTATAAACGATACACTATAGAGGAATATCCATATTACGACAATTACGATGCAATCAATGTCAATTACACTAATGATATTCCATGTGATTATGAAGGCATAATGGGTGTTCCTATCACATTTTTGGACAAATTTAGTCCAGAACAATTCGAAATACTTGGTATGGAATCTTCTGCTGGTTACGATCCAATTATTGTGGGTATTCCACGATTAAAAGAAGGTGATGCAAGACCAGCTATCAATGGAAAAACAACATATGCACGCATTTTTATCCGCAAAAAGAAATAATCCTATGCAAATCGAATTACATGAGATCACTATCCGTGAGTTGGCGAACGGGTATAAAGACAATGCCGAAGGTGGCGTAGTGGCTTTTGGTGGCAAACTGGATGTGCGCCCACCTTATCAGCGTGAGTTCGTCTATAAAGATAAGCAACGCGACGCGGTCATTACCACAGTCAATCAGGGCTTTCCGCTCAATGTGATGTATTGGGCAGACAAAGGAGACGGCACATACGAAGTGATAGATGGTCAGCAACGTACCATCTCTATCTGCCAATATGTGAATGGCGATTTTAGTTATAACCTCAGTTATTTTCACAGTCTGCCATCCGATCAACGCGAGAAGTTCTTGGACTACAAACTCATGGTCTATATTTGTACAGGTACAGACAGCGAGAAACTGGGTTGGTTTAAGACGATCAATATCGCAGGCGAGAAACTGACCGACCAAGAATTGCGCAACGCCGTTTATTGTGGTAGTTGGGTGAATACTGCCAAAGTGTGCTTTAGCAAAAACGGCTGTGTGGCATACAAACTTGCAAGTGACTATCTCAATGGCAGTTGCATACGCCAAGATTATTTGGAAACGGCTATCTCATGGATTAGCAAAGGGCGTATTGAGGAATATATGAGTAAGCACCAAAACGACCCCAATGCCAACGAATTGTGGTTATATTTCTCTACTGTCATCAACTGGGTACAAACCGTCTTCCCTAAAAAGCGCAAAGAGATGAAAGGGCAAGATTGGGGTGCATTGTACGACCAGTTCCATACTCAAGCGTGGGATACTGCCGCCTTGGAAGAGGAGATAGCACGACTGATGAAAGATAGCGATGTGAGCAACAAACGCGGTATTTATCCGTATGTGTTGGACAGAAAGGAGCATCACTTGAATATCCGTGCGTTTGATGACAATACCCGCCGTGAGATTTATGAGAAGCAAATGGGTATTTGTCCGCATTGTAGCAAACATTTTGATATTGAATTTATGGAGGCAGACCATATCACACCATGGTCAAAAGGCGGTCGCACCGTGGCAGAAAACTGCCAAATGCTCTGCCAAGAATGTAATCGCAGAAAATCGGCAAAGTAAATTTATCCAACTTTTCCGCAGTCTTACCCGTTACCACTCCGTTATCACTCCGTGATTGTCCAATACTTTCCTCGTAGTTTGGCAGGGTGGGGACTATGCTTTCAATCCGTCTTAAGACAGAAGACAAAAAGACAACACATTTCTAAAACTTATATATAGTATGTATGCGCGTATAATATTTATAAAAACAACTGTCTCACTGTCACACTGTCACACAAGAAGGTAACAAAAAGGACATTGAACGACCGCTATCCACCGCTTATCCTCCGCTTATCCACCCGATCGAGAGTGTCAAAAGATAGCGTTTTGCAGGTCGCTAAAGGTGCAATAAAGTGTGTATTAAGGGCACAAGAATTGTGAACGTGATGCAAGAAAATTTTGCTATATATTTTGCTATTCCAAAAAAATATAGTATCTTTGCAGCGCAAATATGAGTTCACCATTCATAATTCAAAATTGTTATATGAAATACAGACATACTATCACAGTACCTTACCAAGATGTGGACGCGTCGCGCCGCCTGCGCCTATACGCTATGGAGAACTACCTGCTCAATATAGCTGGCAAAGTGGCAGACGAAATGGGCATAGGTATTCCTTCGCTATTGCCCATGAACTATACATGGATCATCACCCATATGAATATGGAGATGATGTTCCTGCCCAAACATGGCGACGTGATGGTTGTTGAAACGTGGATTGAGCGCAATGCACATATGCTCTCCGTGCGTGACTTTCGCATTTATCAACCACAAGCCGATGGCACAGAAACACTCATCGGTTGCGCCAAGTCCGTATGGGCTGTATTGGACCTGACATCGCGCGAGATAGTCAATATCTTCGACCATGAGATGTTTGCAAATGCTGTGGATGGCGAGGTGCTGAATATGGCACGCGCACCTCGCTTTCGACCTATCCAACTGGACAATTTGGAAGACGATACCGCTGCCCTCAAAGCCGGCGAAGTGCTCCATGAGATACAGTACTCCGATGTGGACTATAACCGCCATTGTAACTCCTGCAAGTACCTGGAGTGGATGGTCAATGCCCTCATGGCATTCGACAACCAAAAGCCCTTCCGCCTGGACATAAACTATGTCAAAGAGCTCTATCAAGGCGATAGCATGTACACCCGATTCCTAAAGACAGATAATGCCGTGCAGTATCAGCAAGTGGACGAGAATGGTACAACGTGCTGCAACGCTATGATTTCGCAAATAGAGAACGTAAGTTGCTAATCGGTTTTTCTTTTTGGAAAACTTTTCAACAGTTTGAAAAATGCAAGTTGCTCAATATGAGCGATTTGCATTTTTGTTTTGGATAACTTTGCGTTGGCTGTTGAAAACTTTTTATACAAAAATTTGCATATATCATAAATATGTACTACCTTTGCACCCGATTTCGCGTCTATTAAAGGGCGAAATGAGTAGTGAAAAATTGTAACTATTTATATATCATGGAGAAAAAGATTTACACCCAAAAAGAAGCAGAACAAGCGTCCGTCAGTTATTTTGGCGGTGACGAGTTGGCTGCTCGTGTTTGGAGTACCAAGTATGCGTTGAAGGACTCATTTGGTAATCTCTACGAGCTCACCCCAGACGATATGCACCATCGTTTGGCAAGTGAAATCGCGCGCGTAGAAAGTAAGTATGCTAACCCTATGTCGGAGACAGCGTTGTTTGAACTGCTGCGCGACTTCAAGTACATCGTACCTGCTGGTAGCCCAATGACAGGTATTGGTAATGATTTTCAGGTAGCCAGTCTCAGTAACTGCTTTGTGATTGGTCAGGATGGTAGTGCCGATAGTTATGGTGCGATTATCCAAATCGACGAGGAGCAAGTGCAACTCATGAAGCGCCGTGGTGGTGTAGGTCATGACCTGAGCCATATCCGTCCTCATGGCAGTCCTGTGAAGAATAGTGCCTTGACCTCTACGGGTTTGGTGCCATTCATGGAGCGTTATAGCAACTCCACCCGCGAGGTAGCGCAAGACGGTCGTCGTGGCGCCTTGATGCTCAGCGTGAGTATCAAGCACCCTGATAGCGAGGCCTTCATCGATGCTAAGATGGAGCAAGGCAAGGTGACTGGTGCCAATGTGTCTGTGAAAGTGCATGATGACTTTATGCAAGCGGCTATCAACAAAGAGATGTACCAACAGCAATATCCTATTGATGCTGCTGAACCTGCATTTGCCAAGGAGGTAGATGCACACAAACTGTGGAAGAAGATTATCCACAATGCATGGAAGTCTGCTGAGCCAGGCGTATTGTTCTGGGATACTATCGCACGCGAGTCTGTGCCAGACTGCTACGCAGATCTTGGCTATAAGACCGTGAGCACGAACCCTTGCGGCGAGATTCCGTTGTGTCCATACGATAGCTGCCGTCTCTTGGCTATCAACCTGTATAGTTATGTGAAGAATCCTTTCACCGCAGAGGCAGAGTTTGATTTTGAGCTCTTCAAGAAGCACGTGGCTGTGGCTCAACGCATGATGGACGACATTATCGACCTGGAGGTAGAGAAGATTGAGAAGATTCTCGCTAAGGTAGGTTCTGACCCAGAGTCTGAGTCTATCAAGCGCACCGAGCGTGAACTGTGGGAGAAGATTTTGGAGAAGACCACCCAAGGTCGTCGTACTGGTGTAGGTACAACAGCCGAAGGCGATATGTTGGCTGCTATGGGCTTGCGTTATGGTACACCAGAGGCAACTGCTTTCTCTGTAGAGGTGCATAAGACCCTCGCGCTGGCTGCCTATCGCAGTAGCGTGGTGATGGCTCAGGAGCGTGGTGCGTTCAAAGTATATGATGCTAAACGCGAGGAGAATAACCCATATATCCAACGTATCAAAGAGGCAGATCCAGAGTTGTACGAATTGATGGTGCAACACGGTCGCCGCAATATAGCCTGCTTGACTATCGCGCCTACAGGTACGACCAGTATCATGACTCAGACTACCTCTGGTATCGAGCCAGTGTTCCAACCTGTGTATCGCCGTCGTCGCAAAGTGAACCCTAATGACAAGAACGTACACGTGGACCTCGTGGACGAAGTAGGTGACAGCTTTGAGGAGTATGTTGTCTTCCACCATAAGTTCATCACCTGGATGAACGCCAATGGCTATACCTACGATGCTACTCATCGTTATACCCCAGCCGAGATTGACGACTTGGTGGCTAAGTCACCTTATTATAAGGCAACAGCCAACGATGTCAACTGGATGGAGAAAGTGCATATGCAAGGTGCTATCCAAAAGTGGGTGGATCACTCTATCTCTGTGACCATCAACCTGCCTAACGATGTGAGCGAGGAGCTCGTAGGCCAACTCTACGAAGAGGCATGGCGTTGTGGCTGCAAGGGCTGTACCGTTTATCGCGATGGCTCACGCACGGGCGTA
>JBGVEG010000091.1:0-1520 GCA_045119955.1 Paludibacteraceae bacterium | reverse complement strand
TACGGAATATAAGAAATACAGACCAAATTCCGAATACCACGAGGGCAAGGGTGTATGGACCGTTAAGAGTGATATCGCTCTTCCTTGTGCTACGCAGAACGAGCTTGACCTTGAGGATGCAAAGATGCTGGTTGCAAACGGTGTGATCGCAGTTTGCGAGGGGGCAAATATGCCTACCACTGCCGAGGCGACCAAGTATTTCCAAGAGAACAACGTGTATTTCGTTCCGGGTAAGGCGGCAAATGCGGGCGGTGTTGCAACATCGGCGCTTGAAATGTCTCAGAATAGCGAACGCTTGTCTTGGAGCTTTGAAAAGGTAGACGGTGAGCTCAAGGGCATTATGGTTCGTTTGTATCACAACATTGACGATGCCGCAAAGAAGTATGGCTTCGAGGGCAATTACGTAGTCGGTGCGAACATTGCGGGCTTTGAAAAGGTCGTAGATGCAATGAATGCACAGGGCATAGTTTAAGGTAATAAGTAAGAGTGAAAAGTGAATAAGTAAAGGCAATGGCGTCTTTCTTGTGTAAAAAGCAGGACAGACGCCTATCACATTTTTTAGAACAATTTGCAAAGGAGAAATATATTATGGCAACGGTAAAAGAACAATTCGGAAGTCTGGTCTTTGATGACAGAGTGATGAAAGCGAGCCTTGATGCAAAGGTTTACGCTTCCTTGAAAAAGACGATTGATGAAGGAAAGGAGCTTGATCTGACGGTCGCAAATGCTGTGGCAGCCGCTATGAAGGATTGGGCGGTAGCTCACGGCGCAACCCATTATACACATTGGTTTCAGCCTCTTACGGGTGTTACGGCAGAGAAGCATGACAGCTTTATCACGCCAGCTCCCGACGGCGGTATTATTATGGAATTTTCGGGCAAGGAGCTGATCAAGGGTGAGCCCGATGCATCTTCGTTCCCCTCGGGAGGACTTCGCGCTACCTTTGAGGCAAGAGGCTATACTGCTTGGGATCCTACCTCTTACGCATTTATCAAGGGAAAGACGCTGTGCATTCCTACAGCATTCTGCTCCTATGGTGGCGAGGCTCTTGATAAGAAGACTCCATTGCTTCGTTCTATGGAGGCACTCAACGTGCAGGCTCTCCGTATTCTGAAGCTTTTTGGAAACGATAACGTAAAGCATGTTACAAGCTCGGTCGGTCCTGAGCAGGAATACTTCCTCGTTGACAGAGAAATGTATAACAAAAGAAAGGACCTTATATATACGGGACGTACTCTCTTTGGTGCGAAGCCTCCCAAGGGACAGGAGATGGATGACCATTACTTTGGCGTCATCAAGCCCCGGGTGGCAGCTTACATGGCAGACTTGAACGAAGAACTTTGGAAGCTGGGCATCCTGGCCAAGACCGAACATAACGAGGTTGCTCCCGCGCAGCATGAACTGGCTCCTATCTATTCCACCACCAATATTGCAACCGACCACAACCAGCTTACGATGGAGATCATGCAGAAGGTGGCTGCAAAGCACGGTCTTGTTTGCCTGCTCCACGAAAAGCCCTT
>JBGVEG010000090.1:0-32542 GCA_045119955.1 Paludibacteraceae bacterium | reverse complement strand
GGTGGATCACTCTATCTCTGTGACCATCAACCTGCCTAACGATGTGAGCGAGGAGCTCGTAGGCCAACTCTACGAAGAGGCATGGCGTTGTGGCTGCAAGGGCTGTACCGTTTATCGCGATGGCTCACGCACGGGCGTATTAGAAGGTATTAAGGAGAAAAAGAAAGAGGAGAAGAAAGAGGATAAGACATGCGTTTGCTTTGATAATAAGGTACGTATCCGTCCTGCGGAGCTGGAGTGCGATGTGGTTCGCTTCCAAAATAACAAAGACAAGTGGATTGCCTTTGTGGGCCTCAAGGATGGTGTTCCATACGAGATCTTTACCGGTCTTGCCGATGACGAGGAGGGTATCTTGCTGCCTAAGTCGGTAACCAAAGGTAAGATTATCCGCGTGGTACAAGAGGATGGCACTAAGCGCTATGACTTCCAGTTCGTCAATTCGCGTGGCTTCAAGACCACTATGGAGGGCTTGAGCTACAAGTTCGACAAGGAGTTCTGGAACTATGCTAAGCTCATCTCGGGTGTCTTGCGCTACGGCATGCCTATTGACCAAGTCATTAAGATGATTAGCTCGCTCCAGATGGATTCTGAGACCATCAACTCATGGAAGGTCGGTGTAGAACGTGCACTCAAGAAGTATATCCAAGATGGTACAGTAGTACAAGGCCAATCCTGCCCTAACTGCGGTAATGCCTTGATCTTTGAGGAGGGTTGTATGCACTGCCGTGAGTGTGGTTATAGCCGTTGTGGTGGATAAAAAAAGTACATTTTTTACGTTTTTTGTGTGAAATATTAATGTTTTGGCACGATATTTGTGTTTAATCAATTGTTAAAACAAATTATTAACCAGTAAAAACAAAACACGAATATGAACAAGAAATTTATTTGCCCAATCTGTGGTTATGTACACGAGGGCGCACCAGCACCAGAGCGTTGCCCACAATGCAAACAAGTAGTAACATGGAAAGAAGTTGATGAGTCAGCAGGTATTGCTTTTGCTTGCGAGCACATCATTGGCGTGGCTAAAGATACCGACGAGGAGATGATCAAGGACCTCAACGCACACTTCATGGGTGAGGCAACAGAGGTAGGTATGTATTTGGCTATGTCTCGCCAAGCAGATCGCGAGGGTTATCCTGAGATCGCTGAGGCATTCAAGCGTTACGCTTGGGAAGAGGCAGAGCACTGCTCTAAGTTCGCTGAGCTCTTGGGCGAGGTAGTATGGAGCACCAAGGAGAACCTCGAGAAGCGCATGATGGCTGAGGCTGGCGCTTGCGACGACAAACTCCGTATTGCTAAGCGTGCAAAAGCTATGGACTGGGACGCTATCCACGATACCGTTCATGAGATGGCTAAGGACGAGGCTCGTCACGGTAAAGGTTTCGAGGGCTTGTACAACCGCTATTTCAAGAAATAATCGCGAAAGCTGAATATACAAAAAGAGTAGCCAACTTGGCTACTCTTTTTGTTTTCCCCTAGTAAGGCTAGCACAACTAGCAGGGCTAGCACAACTAGCAGGGCTAGCACGACTAGTACTACTAGCAGAACTAGCCATTCCCCTCTCAGATTACTACACTCTCGCCTTTCTGAGGAATCTGGATATGGCGGAAGCCTGCTTCTGACAGATGGCCTTTGAACGAGGACTGTGCCTGCGAATCGCCATGAACGATAAATGTCTTCTGTATTCGCTTTACATCTTGGCAAGCCGTGAAGTATTGTATCATCTCACTGTAGTCTCCGTGCCCGCTGAAGCCCTCAATCTTCGTCACCTGTGCGCGGATACGATGGTCGTAGCCGAAGATACTGACGAAGCGCAGGGTAGGGTCTTGTATGCGTGCACCCAAAGACGTTGGGGTACAGTATCCCACAATCAGAATCGTGGTCGTAGGGTCGTCTATATGGTTCGACACATGGTGCTTGATGCGTCCTGCCTCCAACATACCCGATGACGAGATGACGATACAAGGTTGCTCGCTACGGTTGAGGGCTTTGGATTGTTGCACATCGGTGATATAGCGTAGTGTATTGAAGCCAAACGGATCGGGGTCAAAACGCATGGTGTCGCGTACCTCCTCGTTGAGCGTGTCGGCATGACGGCGGAATATCTCAGTCGCATTCGCCGATAGGGGCGAGTCTACATAGACGGGCACGCGCTCCAGACGTCCGTCGTTGTATAGTTTATTGAGCACATAGACTATCTCTTGCGTTCTACCTACCGAGAAGGATGGGATGAGCAGTTTGCCTTTCTTGTACATACAGGTCTCCTCCACTACGCCCAATAGGTGCTCCTCACTCACCAGTTCGTCATCGTGCAAGCGATTGCCGTAGGTGGACTCGCATATCAGATAGTCGCATTGTGGGAAGGCCTGCGGTGTGCTCAGTATATGACTATGCAGACGGCCCACATCGCCCGTGTAAGCAATGCGTTTCACTTCGCCCTTTTCCTTGATGCTGAGACTGATAACGGCAGAGCCCAGCATATGCCCCGAGTTGGTGAATTGTATCTCTATCTCCTCATCTATGCGATAGGGTGTATCGTACTCCACGGTGCGAAAGTGCTTCATCACCTGTTGTGCATGCTGGCTACTAAACAGCGGCTTGATGGTGGGTTTGTGCTGGCGTTGCATCTTCTTGTTGTACCAACGCACATCCTGCTCCTGTATGAAGGCGGTGTCTTGCAATAGCAGCTCGCATAGGTCGCGGGTGGCAGGAGTGCAATAAATCTTGCCACGGAAACCGAGACTATAGATATAGGGTATCAATCCCGAGTGGTCGATATGGGCATGAGAGAGTAGCAGGTAGTGGATATCCTTTGGGTCGAAGCCCAAGTCGCGGTTAGCGGCATCGGTCTCCATACCTTTGCCTTGATACATACCACAATCCAGCAGGATTGTTTTTCCCGAATCGGTCGTAATGAGATGTTTGCTGCCAGTCACTTCGCCAGCCGCCCCTAAGAATTGTATTAACATGATATTACGTGTTTGTTTCTAACTTTCGCACAAAATCTGTGCCAAAGCGCCTGTTAATAGTTATGGGGCTGCGCCCTCGCATAGTACGGCAGACTTGTAACTTCGAGGGCACCGAGCTCGCTACGTCTCAACTTCGCTCGCCCACCTCGAAGCTACTGCCGCACTATGCAGCCCATTTGCAAGCAAATTTCGCTGAAAAGTAAACTTTTCGCTCATTTTCTTGCAAATGTGCATTTTTTGTTGTAACTTTGCAGGCGGAATCGAATTTTAACTCTAAAAACAATATATTGTGAAAACTAACTACTTGAAAAGCAGACACATTGGTCTGACAGAGCAAGACCAACAGCAGATGTTGGAAGTAATCGGAGTGCAAAGCGTAGATGAACTCATCGCCCAAACCATGCCAGCGGACATCCTCTTGCAGGAGCCGCTCGATCTGGATGAGCCACTTACCGAGCAAGAGCACCTCAATACGGTGCACGACATGGCGCAGAAGAACCAACTCTATCGCTCCTATATCGGACGCGGTTGGTATGGCACCATTACTCCGGCAGTCATTCAACGCAATATATTGGAGAACCCCGTATGGTACACCTCTTATACCCCTTACCAAGCAGAAGTGAGTCAAGGCCGCTTGGAGGCACTCTTTGTGTATCAAACTATGATTAGCGACCTGACGGGTCTGCCACTCGCCAACTGCTCGCTCCTCGATGAGGCGACAGCTGCCGCAGAAGCTGTGACCATGATGCGCAATCTCCGCACTCGCGATATGGTCAAAGCCGGTGTGAAGAAAGTGCTGGTGGACAAGAAGATATTTGCCAATACCTTGCACGTTATGCAAACGCGTGCGAAGGGTCAAGACATAGAACTCGTGCTGGTGGATTATGCTTGCGTGACCAGCGATTGGCTCGCAGAGCATGGACCATTCTTCGGTGCTATTGTGCAATGTCCTAATGCCGATGGTTCGATTGAGGATTATGCTGCTTTTATCGACGACTGCCATTCGGCTGGCTTGAAGGTGACCGTGATTGCTGACCTCATGGCGCTTGCGCTCCTCAAGCCACTCAACGCAGATATCATGTGCGGTACGGCGCAACGCTTTGGCTTGCCTATGGGCTTTGGTGGTCCTACCGCTGGCTATATGGCTACACGCGAGGAGTACAAACGCGATATGCCAGGTCGTATCATTGGACTCAGCAAGGATACCTACGAGAAACCAGCATTCCGCCTGGCACTCCAAACACGTGAGCAACACATCAAACGCGAGAAAGCGACATCCAACATCTGTACCGCAGAGGCGCTCTCTGCTGTGATGGCAGGTATGTATGGCGTTTATCACGGCGCAGAGGGTATTCGTGAGATAGCCGAGGGTATTCATGGCAAGGCGGTCTATCTGAGCGAGATGCTCCAGGCATACGGCTATGAGCAAGAGAACACCGAGTTCTTTGATACGCTGAAGATTCGCCACGAGAGTGGGGTAGAGGCAGTGCACGAAGCAGCAGAGCAGTTGGGTATCAACCTCTACTACGATGAGGAGGGTTGGATCGGTATCTCTCTGGATGAGAGCGTGACCGTAGATGATATGAATGACCTCATAGAGCTCTTTGCCAATGCATCGGGCAATATGGCACAATACGAAGATTCAGAAGAGGCCTTCGAAGGGCTTTGGGCTATCAGCGAAGAGCGCGTTCGCGAGGTGGATTACCTGCAAGAAGAGGTGTTCAAGAAATACCGCACCGAGACTGAGATGATGCGCTATATCAAACGCCTGGACCGCAAGGATATTAGTCTCACCCATACGATGATTCCATTGGGCTCATGCACCATGAAGCTCAACCCTGCGGCAGCTATGATACCTGTCACTTATCCTGGTTATATGGGTATCCACCCATTGGCACCTGCTGAGCAAGTGGCTGGTTATTTGGAGGTCATGGAGGACTTGGAGCAACAACTTTCGACCATCACGGGCTTTGCGGCATGCAACTTGCAACCTACTTCGGGTGCGGCAGGTGAGTACGCAGGTCTGGTGACTATCCGCGAGTATCTGCACCAACAGGGTCAAGACCATCGCAATATCCTCCTTATCCCTGCTTCGGCTCACGGTACGAACCCTGCATCTTGCGCACAAGCGGGTATGGTGCCTGTCGTAGTGAAGTGCGATGAGAACGGCAATACCGACCTAGCAGACTGGCGCGAGAAAGCTGAGCAACACAAGGATAACTTGGCTGGCTGTATGATCACCTATCCATCTACCCACGGTATCTTCGAGATGGCTATCCGCGAGATGTGCCAGATCGTACACGACTGCGGTGGACAAGTCTATATGGACGGTGCGAACATGAATGCGCAGATCGGTTATACCAATCCGGGCTTTATTGGCGCGGATGTATGCCACTTGAACCTGCATAAGTCCTTTGCCAGCCCTCACGGCGGTGGCGGACCTGGTGTAGGTGCAATCTGCTGTGCAGCTCACTTGGTTCCTGCTTTGCCACAAGCGGAGAACAATCGCGTATCCAGCGCATTGTATGGCAATGCCAACATGGCACTCATCTCCTACGGCTATATCCGCATGATGGGCGAAGAGGGCTTGCGCGAATCGACAGCAGCGGCTATCGTGAGTGCGAACTATATGGCTAAGAAACTGCAAGATGCCTACGGCATCGTCTACACAGGCGTGAATGGTAGAGTAGGTCACGAGTTGATTCTCGACTGCCGTCATTTCCATAGCATTGGTATTACCGAGTCGGATATCGCGAAGCGATTGATGGACTTTGGTTACCATGCGCCTACCTTGAGTTTCCCTGTGCATGGCACGTTGATGGTAGAGCCTACCGAGAGCGAGAGTTTGCACGAGCTGGATCAGTTTATCGATGCCCTGCTCATTATCCGCGAGGAGATTGCTGAGGTAGAGCGTGGCGAGGTAGATAAGAAGGACAATGTCCTGGTCAACGCACCTCACCCTGAGTATGAGGTAGTGGCAGACGAGTGGAACCACCCTTATAGCCGTCAGAAAGCCGCTTATCCAGCCGAGTGGGTGAAGGCCAACAAGTTCTGGATACCCGTTTCACGCGTGGACAATGGTTGGGGTGACCGCAATCTCGTAGCCCGTTTCTAACTCTAATCATTAAACGCTAAACACTAAACAGTAGGCGTTAAGCGCCGTCCACTAAACATAAAAATTATGTCAAAAGGAAAACTACGTGAACAACTCAAGGGCTATCAGCGAATGAAACCGCTGATAGCTATTAAGGAGTATATAATGATTATTCTGTGTACCATTCCATACGCGATAGCGGTAAACTGGATCTTGGTGCCACACACCATTGTTGGTGGCGGACTGACGGGTCTCTGTGAGATTATCTATTTCGCTACAGATACTTTTGTGCCCATTTGGCTCAGTTCTTTTGTCTGCAATCTGGCTCTGCTGATAGCAGCATTCTTCACTGTAGGTTGGCGGTACTGTGTGCGCACCCTTTGGGGCGTTCTTTGGTACACTATTTGGCTGAAAGTCATAGAGATACCAGCCGAGCCCGTAGTGAGTGATCCCTTTATGGCTGTGATCTTGGGTGGTCTGTTCATGGGTTGCTTCTTGGGCGTTGTGTTCCTCAATAACGGCAGTACGGGTGGCGTGGACATTGTGGCAATGATTGTGAATAAGTACAAGCATTTGCCTATGGGACGTGTCCTCATGGCATGCGATATTGTCATTATCCTCTGTGCGTACTTCTTGCCTGAGATTCATGAGTTGCCATTTGGCAGGGGCTTGGAGAAGATTCTCTTCGGTCTATGCTATACTTTCATGGCGGGTACGGCGGTGGACTGGGTGCTCAACCGCACACGCCAGTCGGTTCAGTTCTTCATTTTCAGTAGCAAGTACGAGGAGATAGCCGAGGCTATTATGACGCAGGTGCCCCGCGGTGTGACCTTCTTGGAGGCACAGGGTGGTTATACCAAACAACCGGGCAAGGTGATTACCGTCATTGCACGCCAATATGAGTCGGCTAAGATCTTCCGCCTGGTCAATGCCATCGATCCTAACGCTTTTGTGAGCCAAAGCCAAGTGCGTGGTGTCTTTGGTCAGGGCTTTGATCCGATGAGTAAGTAAACGACTCTCATAGATGATACGACAGATGGATACTGCTTCTAAATACTTGCAATACCCTATAGGAAAGGTTATTAAGGAGTATATCTTTATCTTCTTGGGCTTGTTCCCCTTTGCGTTGATGGTCAACTGGATCTTTGTGCCGCACAATGTGGTAGGTGCCGGATTGACGGGTATCTGTTCCATCATTTATTACGCTACACAGGGTTTCTTCCCTGATTTGTTTGCGGAGTATGGTGGCGCTATACCTATGTGGCTGAGTACCTTGTCCATTAATGCTATATTGCTGCTTGTGGCTATGCTCACGGTTGGTTGGCAGTTCTGCATACGAACCCTTGTGGGTGCTTTGGCTTTGGCTTTCTGGTACAGGGTGATCCCCATGCGTGTGGAGCCATTGATTGCTGATCCTGTCACGGCTTGTATAGTGGGTGGTGTGGTCTTTGGTTTGAGTCTGGGTATCGTGATGCTCAACAACGGTTCGTCGGGCGGTACGGATATTGTAGCGATGATTGTCAATCATTATAAGGATGTGTCCTTGGGTCGTGTGATGATTATCTGCGACGCGGTGATTATCGCCAGCAGCTATTTCCTGCCTATACCGGAGCAGTTCTATGTTGAGGGAATGGATGTGGTGGACTTCAAGATTAAGCGTATCTTGTATGGTCTCTGCATGACGGTTAGTTATACGGCAGCTTTGGATTGGATCATGTCGCGCATGCGCCAATCGGTTCAGTTCTTCATTTTTAGTAGCAAGTATGCGGAGATAGCCACGACCATCAATCAGACGGTTCATCGTGGTGTGACGGTCTTGGATGGTACGGGATGGTATAGCCAACAACCTATCCATATTGTCACCGTCTTGGCACGCAAGCAGGAGAGCCAACTCATCTTCCATATCATCAAGTCCATCGACCCCAATGCTTTTGTCAGCCAAGCCAACGTGAATGGCGTCTTCGGACAGGGCTTTGATACGATTAAGGGGAAGTGAGAGTGAGAAAGCCCTGGCTTCTCACAAAAAGTATTGGGAGTACCTATTCGGTTACTCCCAATTCTTTTTTTGCGGAAAGTGAGGGATTCGAACCCCCGGTACAACGCAATGTGTACACCGCATTTCGAGTGCGGCTCTTTCGACCACTCAGACAACTTTCCCTGTTTTCGCTTGCAAAGGTACTGCTTTTTTTTGATATAGACAAATATTATGCTATTTTTTTGCAAAAATCCTTCCTAACCCTGCACCTCTACACTCTACGCCCCTTCCTCCATCACCTTATTCAGCAGATGCAGGGCGCCGGCGATGGTCTTGACTTGTTGTATCACGACATAGCGTTTGCCTGTTGGTTTGCCCTGTCGGTCCTTGTCCTCCACCAGTCGGCAACGCTCCAAACGCGTGCAAGCATAGTGCAGTATCTTCTCGAAGACAGCTGACTGATAGTATTTAGGGTTATGGCTCATGAGGTATAGCGACATGCGCTCTTGTTTGAGAATCACTTTCTCTATACCCATGCGGCAGCAGAGCCAACGGAGTCGTACCACGTTCAGCAGCTGTTCGGCCTCTTCTGGCAGTTTGCCGAAGCGGTCTATGAGTCGCTTCTGGTATGCGAGAAGGGCATCTTCGTTGGGCAAACTATCCAATTCGCGGTACAGACTGATGCGCTCCGAGATATTCTCGATATACGTAGGCGGGAAGGACAATGGCAAGTCGCTCTCCAAGAGACTATCGTTGCACCAGTTCTTGTGGCGATTTGCTATTGGCGATTGGGTATCGGCGATTGGATATTGGCTATTGGGGGCTTCCATCTCCTCTCGTATCTCTTCTACGGCCTCGTTCAATATGCGTTGGTAGGTGTCGTATCCTAAGTCGGCTATGAAGCCGCTCTGCTCGGCGCCTAACATGTTGCCCGCTCCGCGGATATCCAGGTCTTGCATCGCCAGTTGGAAGCCCGAACCCAATTCGGCGAAGGTCGTCAGCGCGTTCAGTCGTCGGCGAGCATCGGAGGTCAGCAACTCTTTGTCGGGTGTCACTAAGTAGCAGTATGCCTTGCGGTTCGAACGTCCCACGCGTCCGCGCAGCTGGTGCAAGTCCGACAGACCATAGTGCTGTGCCGAATGGATAATGATCGTGTTCACGTTCGGTATATCCACGCCCGACTCGATGATGGTCGTACTGATGAGTACGTCATAGTCATAATTGATGAACGCCTCCAGCGCCTCCTCCATCTCGCCCGCAGGCATCTGTCCATGGGCTATTACGGTGCGTGCCTCGGGACAGAGGCGCAAGATACGGCTCTCGATGCGGGGCAACATCTCGATGCGGTTGCAGACCACGTATATCTGTCCGTTGCGTTGCATCTCCAACTGGATAGCTTCTTTCATGATATCCTCGTCATCCAGCGTGATACACTCTGTCTGCACGGGATAGCGGTTGGGTGGGGGCGTATTGATGATACTCAGGTCGCGTGCACCGAGCAAGGAGAACTGCAAGGTACGTGGGATAGGTGTGGCGGTGAGTGTCAGCACATCCACGTTCGTGCGCAGCGACTTGAGTTTGTCCTTGACGGCTACGCCGAACTTCTGTTCTTCGTCTATGATGAGTAGTCCTAAGTCTTTCCACTTCACCTGCTTGCCGACCAGTTTGTGCGTGCCAACCAGGATGTCTATCTTGCCCTCTTGCAGGTCGGCGAGTATCTCTTTGACCTGTTTGGCGCTCTTGCTTCGGCTCAGGTACTCTATGCGCACGGGGAAGTCGCGAAAGCGTTCGCGGAAGGTATTGTAGTGCTGCATAGCCAGCACGGTCGTGGGCACCAATACAGCCACCTGCTTGCCGTCCGTAGCGGCTTTGAAGGCGGCACGCATCGCCACTTCGGTCTTACCAAAACCCACATCGCCACACACCAGTCGGTCCATAGGCATCGGACTTTCCATGTCGTGCTTGATGTCCAGCGTAGCTTTGGCTTGATCGGGTGTATCTTCGTAGAAGAAGGATGCCTCCAGCTCGTGTTGCATATAGCCGTCAGGGGAGTAGGCAAAGCCCTTCTGCTGCTTGCGCGTAGCGTATAGACGGATGAGGTCGCGGGCTATGTCTTTGACTTTGTCTTTGGTGCGCTCCTTCATGCGCTCCCATGCGCCCGAACCCAAGCGCGAGATGGTGGGTTCGCTACCTTCGCGTCCTTTGTATTTGGATATGCGGTGTAGGTTGTGTATGCTCACGAAGATGGTGTCGCCGTCGCGGTAGGTGAGCTTGATGGTCTCCTGCCGACGGCCGTTAAAGTTCGTGGTCACCAGTCCCGCAAACTGTCCTATACCGTGGTCCGTATGTACCACGTAGTCGCCTATCTTGAGTTGGTTAATCTCTTTGAGGGTGATAATGGCTTTGCCTCTGCGTGCGTTCTCCGAGCGCAATGTGACGCGATGGTACCGTTCGAATATCTGGTGATCGGTATAGCAACATATCTTCGCAGCATGGTCCACAAATCCCGCGTGCAGTGTCTGGTTGATGGCCATGAAGCGTATCTCCGACTCTTTGTCCTCGAAGATGGCGCGCAGTCGGTCTGTCTGTTTGACTTGGTCGGCGAGGATATAGACCTTATAATCGTCGTGTATGCGCGCGCGAAGGTCGTCGATGAGCAGGTCAAAGTTCTTGTTGAACGATGGCTGAGGCATGGTGTCGAAGGCGATAGTGTCGTAGGTGTCGAAACTGCTCTTCTGTGCCAGCTCGATGGTGCGTGCGTTGTGTCCTATGGTCTTAAGGCGTTCGTCGGTGCATTTGTAGCACACGAGGGCAAAGTCGTTGCTTGCCCAAATGCTGTTTTCGGGTAGGTAATCAATGAGTAGTGCCTCTTGTGTTTGTTGGTCTTGATGGCCAACGATCTGTATGCTGGTGAGTCTATCCTGTGAGAGCTGTGTCTCGATGTCAAACTCGCGGATGCTGTCTATCTCGTCGCCGAAGAAGTCCACGCGGTAGGGGCTCTCGTGGGCAAAACTGAAGACGTCCACTATGCCGCCTCGAACGGCAAATTGTCCGGGTTCATAGACGAAGTCCACGCGTTGGAACTGCATCTCTATCAGTTGCTGGATGAGTGCTGATTGGGCTATCTCTTGTTCTGTGGCGAGTGGTATGGTCTGCTGTTGTAGGCTATGGGGAGCGGGTACGCTCTCGTTGAGCGCCTCTGGGTAGGTGACGATAACCACTTGCCTCTCGCCTTTCGCCTCTCGCCTTTCTCCTACCAGCGCCGTCAGCACTTCTGTGCGTTGTACAGCCATGGCTTCGTCCATGCCTTGGCGTCTGCGGTGGGAGGAGGGGAAGAAATACACGCCATTGTCGCCTGTCAGACTCCTGAGGTCGGCGTACATATACTGTGCCTCATCGGCATTATCCAGCGCAATGACCCATACCCGTGCCTCTCGCCTCATAGCCTCATCACCTAATCGTCTCATCACCTCATACAGCATAATACTCTGCGCAGAGGCATGCAGATTACTGAGCAAAAAATGCTTTTCGCGCTTTTTGCTTAGTTCTTTGGCCAGTACATCTATCTCTGGATGTAGTGCCAGTACTTCTACCAGTTCCCCAAGTTGCATTCTGCTCTGTATTTCGCTGCAAAATTACTACAAAAATTGCAAATATGCAAATTTTTACACTTTTTCTTGTGTATATGCATTTTTTTTTGTAATTTTGCACGCAGAAACCCTTAAATTTCTACGACCATGAAAATCTCTAAACGTGCACAGAGCATGCCGCAGTCGCCTATCCGTAAGTTGGCGAAGTATGCAGAGGCGGCACACCGTAATGGTGTTCACATCTATTCTCTCAACATTGGTCAGCCCGACATTCAGACGCCCGATTGTGCCAAAGATGCTATTTCGGCCTTCCAGCGTGACATTTTGGCTTATACGCCATCGCAGGGTGTACTCTCGCTCAGAGCGAAGATGGTGGGCTATTATGCGGAGTATGGTATTGACATCTCGCCCGATGAGATTATCATCACTTCGGGTGGTTCAGAGGCCATTATGTTTGCTTATATGGCTTGTCTGAATCCGGGCGATGAGATTATCATCACAGACCCCAGTTATGCCAATTATATGGCGTTTGCGGTCTCTTGTGGTGCGGTCATCAAACCCGTGAAGACGAATATCGAGAATGGCTTCAAACTGCCTTCTGTAGAGGAGTTTGAGAAGCAGATTACCGACAAGACGCGTGCTATCTTAATTTGTAACCCCAACAATCCTACGGGCTATCTCTATACCAAGCAGGAGATGATGCAGATCCGCGATTTGGTCAAGAAGTATGACCTGTATCTCTTCTCCGACGAGGTGTATCGTGAGTTTATTTATACCAAGCGTCCGTATATCTCGGCGTTCCACTTGGAGGGCATAGAGGACCGTGTGATACTCATTGACTCCGTGAGCAAGCGTTATTCCTTGTGTGGCGTGCGTATTGGTGCGTTGATTACGAAGAATAAGGATGTGCATCAGGCGGTGATGAAGTTCTGCCAGGCGCGTTTGTCGCCTCCGTTGATTGGTCAGGTGATTGCGGAGTCTGCTTTGGCTACGCCGCATGACTATCTGGAGGAGGTGTATGATGAGTATCTGTCTCGTCGCAATTTCCTCATTGACCAACTCAATCAGATTCCGGGTGTGTTTGCGCCTACGCCTATGGGTGCGTTCTATGTGATGGTGCATCTGCCTGTGGACGATACGGATAAGTTCTGCCAATGGTGTCTGACCGACTTCCAGTATGAGGGTCAGACGGTTATTATGGCTCCGGGTAGTGGTTTCTATACCAATCCTGAGGATGGTCGTCATCAAGTGCGTATGGCGTATATATTGAATAAGGAGGACTTGGCGAAGGCCGTCTTGGTGCTTCGCAAGGCGTTGGAAGCATATAACCAATCCGCTCCGGCTTAATGTGTAGTATTTTCATTTTTTTCGATTATGAAGAAGATTCTGATAGTTGTATTTGCTCTCGTGGCAGCCACATGTTTGGTTCGTGCTGCAGAAACAGAGTTTGTGGTGAATAATTGCCCTGTGACTCCTGTTCGTGAGGAACCATCCGAGGCGGCAGAGCAGGCCACGCAGTTGTTGTTTGGCGAGGTCTGCGAAGTGGTAGAGCGCCGTTCCAGCTGGACACGTATCCGTTCCACTATAGATGGACAGGTGGGTTGGGTTAGTACCAAGATGGTGACTACTGTTACCGAGGAGCAGGCCAAACACCACCAGCATTTAGAGACTATGGGAGTGGTAGCTACTCCTATGGCTATGGTGACGGGTATGGACTCGGGCAAGCGACTCATGCTCACCCTGGGCACGCGCCTTCCTCATTATGCGGATGGCACTTTCGAGGTGTTGGGAGAGAAATATACGATTGACCCTAATTGTGTCTATCGTATTGGCAGCCAACGAGTGACGGGTGAGGATCTTGTGCGTGTAGCGCAATCGCTCAAAAATGTCTCTTACCTCTGGGGAGGCAAGAACATGATGGGTTATGATTGTTCGGGATTCACGCAGACGGTGTATAGTGCTTTTGGTATTTATCTCTTGCGCAATGCGCGCGAGCAGGTGACGCAGGGGCAGGTGGTAAAATCTTTGGCGGAGGCGCAACCGGGTGACTTGGTGTTCTTCGACCATGCGGACCGCGATCCGAATGCTACGAGGATAACGCATGTGGGTATGTTGATTAGTCCGACGGAGGTGATTCATTGTGCAGGCTGGGTGCATGTGGCTAAGATAGAGGATATGGGTATCCGCCTTGCCAATGGCAAGCTGTCGCACCACTTGGCGCAGATCAAGCGTTACCTCTAAAACTACACCCCTTTATCGGTTCAAAGTCCTGTGGACAGTGAGCACAAAAAAAGAAGAAGAGGGCAAAAACCCTCTTCCTTCTTTTTGAGCCACTGGCCGGACTCGAACCGGCGACCCACGCATTACGAATGCGTTGCTCTACCAACTGAGCCACAATGGCAAGAGCGTCGTGTAGGGTGGTGTAGGATAGTATAGCATTGTATCTATGTATACACCAACTTACTGAAAGCGAGTGCAAAAGTACTGCTTTTTTACGAAATATGCAAATTTTTTTGCGTATTTGAGGATTTTTTTGTAATTTTGTCGGCGAAAATGGAATAATATAAACAAAAATTACTAAAAATTAGACCAAAAATTGTCCAAAATTTCAAGGAGTATTTTTAAGACAATTCACGTCAATTATGTCGTCAATTAATGTCAATTTGAGGTTACTTTTTTGTTTTTGCTCTAATGAAATGCAACTACGTCGCATTTGAAGAGCAAAACAAAATAAAGGAAACATAATATAAACAAAAATTATAGAAAATTAAACCAAAATTATCCAAAATTATTTATTGAACGGCGAATGAAACGAATTAAACAAAAAAATATCAATTAGCATAATTAGCGTAATTAGTCGTTTCTAATAATTTTGAGTAATTTTTTATAATAAATTCTAATTTTGGGAGAGAAATAATCAACTGCAATTGTAGGAGAGAAAGCACCTATGAAAAAGACACTTATTCGGACACTCGCATGCATCGCAGGAGCAGCCATCATAGCTGCCTTAGGAAGAACATGCCATCGCTCAGATGATTCAACCACAAGTTCACAACAACAAACAACCCAAAATATGAACCCATCGTACCCCATGCACGTAGATAGCACAGAACTACTCACCATCTACGACATTACCGACTGTCCGCTCGATCTCGCCTGCGGACAAATGCCAGACACAACACAAGAAAATGTCCTACTTTGTGCCGCCGCTGCCTTCACAGGCCAATGCCTCGATCACTTCGAACATAGCAATATCCTCGGACCACATATTTCGGGCGGAATATTATACGAAGGATATACCGAAGATAAAGGAGGTATACCATTCGCAGAGCGATACGCGCTATTCGTATGGGAAGGTAAGGACTTGAATGGTAATTTGTTACATAAGAAAATACATAGTTTCCCCTGCGATGAAGTACTACAAGATGCCGTAGCGCATGGTGGCATGGCATTTACCCAGCATTGGGTGATCAAAAATGGGGAGATATTTAGCCCCTGTATTCAGCCATTAGGGCGAATAGAGCACTTCCGTTCGCTATGTCAGAAAGGCGATAGATTCTATGTGATGGCCAACCGCGAGGTGATGGCCTATCAGGACTATCTGCAAGCACTATTGGACGCAGGCGTGGAGCATGCACTATACATGGATATGGGTGCGGGATGGAATCACTCGTTCTATAGAGACGAGGAAGGTAAGGTGCATATCATTCACCCCAAAGGACATAGTTATCCGACAAACTGGATCGTAGTGATGCGGTGAAGAGCACGACAAAAATTATTCAAAAGAGATCAATAAAAAACAAAAATTATAAAAAAATAAACCAAAATTATCCAAAATTTCAAGGAGTATTTTTAAGACAATTCACGTCAATTAAGTCGTCAATTATAGATAAAAATCAGGAGACCATCATATGAGGAGAATATGGATAGTTATATTGCTACTAATGGCGGTGGGGAGTCAGGCACAGCATAAGACACAGGTGCTGGACAGCGACATACGCACGCTGCGCATGCGGTATATGATAGAGGCATTAGAGCCATCAGGACATGTCAGCAGACCGTATCTGGTGCTGCCAGAAAGCGGCGTGATAGACGGAAGCGAAGCGGAGAACACGCTCGAGATCTCCTTCGACGAAATGAGCCACGATGTACACCAATACAGCTATCGCGTGCTGCATTGCCAAAGAGATTGGACCGAGAGCGACATCAGTAGCTACGAATATGTGGACGGCTTCACGACCGCCGACATCGTGGATTATGAGCACTCCATGAACACCCAACAGGCATATACACACTACTCATTCGCCTTCCCGAACGAAGATATGCAGCTGAAAGCGAGCGGAAACTATGTGGTGCAAATCTACGAAGATGGCGATCAGGAGCAAGTGGTGGCAGAGGTGTGCTTTCGAGTTGTGGAACCGCTGGTGGGCATAGAGACGAATATTAGAGCGAACACAGATATTGAGTTCAACGGTAGGTATCAACAATTGGACATCGATGTGATGACCAAAGCATTAAACCTGCGTGACGCAGGAGATGTGTCCGTTATCGTTGAGCAAAACGGTCGATGGGACAATCAGGTACTGCTACAAAAACCGACCTTTGTAGAACCCAACCGACTGCGCTATTTGAATCAAAAAGCACTCATCTTTGAGGGCGGAAATGAGTACAGACACTTCGATATATATTCGGCATATTATGCAGGTTATCATGTGGATAGGGTGGTGTATAAACAAGGCGAATACCATGCATTGTTGGAGATGGATGATGTTCGCGGCACTATGCACAAAAATGCAGGCAGAGAAGGGACTGTTTATCTGACCGAAAGAGACGCTAACGGACAATGGATGGTCAACTGCGAAAAGACCGATTATGTGGACACAGAGGCGGAATATATGTGGGTGCACTTTGTGTTGCCCGTGGAGCAATATGTGACAGATGGACATGTGTTTGTCGGAGACGAAGTGTTTGGCAATCAAATGACTGCGCAAAACAGGATGGCGTATGATGCGGAGCAGAAATGCTACTATCTGTATGCCTATTTGAAACAAGGCGGATACGACTATATGTACTATGTTTGGGGAAAGAATGGTGTGAGTAGTTTGCCGCTGGAGGGTTCGCATTGGCAGACGGAGAATGAGTATGCCGTATGGGTGTATCATAGACCTTTTGGCGCAAGGTATGACCGATTGGTGGGAGTTTGGGGGAGATAGGTGATTGGGTATTGGCGATTGGGTATTGGATAATAAATTAAATATTTATTAAAAAATCGGATAAAATGCAGGAATATTTGCATAGTCCGATTTTTTTTTGTACCTTTGCACGCATTTTGTAACTTTATGGCGTAGAGTGTAGAGTGTAAAGGCAAGAATTAAAAATGTAAAAGACAAAGATTATGAATACAGGTGGTAAAATAGTGACAAGCATGGTGAGCGTATTGCTCATCGGTTTGGGTATATTTGTGTTCTTCAAGTTCTTCTTCGTGTATAGCGAAGGCACGAACGAAGGTGACATCAACTACTTCCAACGCGAGGGCTTTGTATTTAAGACCTACGAAGGAAAGATGATTCAGACGGGTTATAACTCGCACAACACGAGCGCCACGATACAGTCGAATGAGTTTAAGTTCTCGGTTGTGGACGAGCGCGTGGCCCAGCAGATTGACAGCAACTCCAGCCGCCAGATCAAACTGCATTGGAAGCGCTACTTGGGTACATTGCCATGGCGCGGCAATAGCCAGTTCGTGGTGGACTCCATCATCTCGGTACGACAAGCAGCACCAAAAGTGGAAGATGATTTGCTGGAGATGCCATTGCCCGTGGAGAATTAAACAAGATAAATAATAAGACAAAACAATATGTTAACAAAACCAGAAGAAAATTTGATTAAGATATACGAGAACTCGTTCCGCAAGAACTGGGATCTCGAGGCAGTAACCGACTATGGCACCAGCGTGACCTTAACATACGGTCAACTGGCTGAACGCATCGCTTACCTACACCTGCTCTTTGAGCGCGTGGGCATTCAAGAGAATGACCGCATTGCCGTGATGGGTAAGAACAATAGCAATTGGGTTACTACCTACTTGGCTACTGTGACCTATGGTGCCGTAATCGTGCCTATATTGCAAGACTTCAAGGCCAACGATGCTATCCATATCATCAACCACTCGGAGAGCAAACTGCTCTTTATCACCGACCAGATCTGGGAGAATATAGATGTGGATCAAGTGCCAGACTTGCAGGCGGTTATATCACTCAACACAATGGATCTGATCACGACGGGTATGCCTAAGACCCAAGCCGTGGACAAAATGACTATCGAGGAGATGTTCGCCGAGAAATATCCTAACGGTTTTACCAAAGACGATGTACAATATATTGAGCGCAGCAATGCCGAGTTGGCCAGCATCAACTACACCTCTGGAACTACAGGTTTTAGCAAAGGTGTGATGACCCCAATGAACGCTTTGGCAGGTAATATCGTCTTCGGTCTGACAACGAAGTTGGTTTATCCAGGTTGCCGTCACGTGGCGTTCTTGCCATTGGCACATGCGTATGGTTGCGCGTTCGATTTCTTGGCATGTCTGGCTGCTGGTGGACACACCTATCTAATTGGACGTACCCCTTCGCCAAAAATCCTGATGAAGGCCTTCGCCGAAGTGAAGCCAACCGTTATCCTGTCTGTGCCATTGATCTTGGAGAAGATCTACAAGAAGATGATTCAGCCACAGATCTCGAAGAAACCAGTTAGTTGGGTGCTGAAGATGCCATTGTTAGACCAATTGGTGCTGAACAAGATTCGCGAGACGCTGATGAACGCTTTTGGTGGCGAGTTCTCGCAAATCATCATTGGTGGTGCGCCATTGAACGCCGAGGTAGAGGCATTCTTGCGCCGCATTAAGTTCCCTGTGACCGTAGGTTATGGTATGACCGAGACCGCTCCGCTCATCAGTTTTACACCCTGGACGGAGTTTCGCCCTCAGTCTTGCGGACAAGTACTGAAGGGCTTAATGGATGCTCGTATCGCTCATCCAGATGCCGATGGCGTAGGTGAGATACAGGTACGCGGCGAGAACGTGATGGCAGGTTACTACAAGAACGAACAAGCTACGGCGGAGTCCTTTACTGAGGACGGCTGGTTGCGCACAGGTGATCTGGGCGTGATAGACGAGGATGGCTTTATATATATTAAAGGTCGTTGCAAGACGATGTTGCTCGGTCCAAGCGGACAGAATATCTACCCAGAGGAGATTGAGGCAAAGATCAACAATATGCCATACGTGCTGGAGTCATTGGTATTGCAAAAAGACACTCGCTTGGTAGCATTGGTTTGCCCTGACTTTGAGGCCGTGGATGCGGACAAACTGAGTCAAGAGCAATTGGAGGTAGTCATGGAGGAGAACCGCAAGTTGGTGAACGCCGAGCTGGCTGCATACGAGCAGATTAACGAGCTGAGAATATATACGCACGAGTTTGAGAAAACACCAAAGAAGAGTATTAAGCGCTTCTTGTACGAGGCATAGCCTCGCAGAACGGCTGCGCCTGTCAGATGTCAGACCACTACGTTGTCAGAACGGCTTCGCCTGTCAGATTTCTTGAGTCCGACAGCGAGCAAAAAGCGAGTGTTCCGATAGTGAGCGCAAACGAACGGTCTGACTTCTATCAGCAAAGCGGTCTATAGTGAGCAAAGCGAACGAAGATATGAATCTATGTATTGATCAGGGAAATTCGAGGACGAAGGTGGCGCTGTTTAAGGATGGCGTTATCGTGAAGAACCTCTTGTACCGCTCCTTTACGAGCGTAGATGTAGAGCGACTGTTCTCCTTGTATCCCATCACGCAGAGCATCGTGTCATCGGTGGCGAATATGGAACCTGCGGTCATCAATGCACTCAACCGTTTGTCGAAACGATTTGTGTTGTTTGACCACTTGACACCTTTGCCCATCAAGAACTGCTATCAGACACCCGAGACATTGGGACATGACCGCATAGCAGCAGCCGTAGGCGCAGCACATTTGTGTCCAGATCAGAACCTGCTGATAGTGGATGCTGGCTCAGCGGTGACATACGACTTTGTATCGGCAGAGCAAGGCTATCTGGGCGGCAATATCGCCCCTGGTATCAAGATGCGACTGACGTCGCTCAACCAGATGACCAAGCGACTGCCAAAGGTGGAAGTGGAACCCGATGCGCTGACACCCTTGTTCGGCAAGAACACCAAAGAGGCCATGGCTGCTGGCGTAGTGCGCGGACTGGTCTTCGAAGTGAAAGGGTATATGCGAAGCTTGAAAGAACAGAAGATAAGCTTCAAAACCTATATCACGGGCGGGCACGCACCTTATATATTAAACGCAATGAAGCAGAAGGATGTCGTGGGCGAACCGCATTTGGTGCTGATAGGACTCAATTGTATTCTGAGTAGTATAGAGGACGCTTCGCTGTAGATCGCTTCGCTGGAGTGTAGGGTGTAGGGTGTAGAAGAGGTTAAAGGCTAAAGGCGAGAGGTTAAAGGCAAGGATAATAAAAAAAGATTATGAATTTTAAAAGATATATAGTAACAGTAGTAGCAGCTATGATGGCTGTAGGAGCGTGGGCGCAGAATGCGACCTCGTCGCCATCGTCACGATTTGGTTATGGAGAGTTGAATGACAATCTGCCCACCGCATATCGCGCTATGGGTGGAGTAGGCTTAGGTATGCGCAGCAATAAGGCCATTAACCCTGCACAACCTGCTTCGTACACCGCATGCGACAGCATGACATTCATGTTCGACATTGCGGGATCGTTCTTGTACACCAATTATGGAGACTCGTATGGCGAACGCAATCGCCTGAACGGCAACCTGGAGTATGTAACCATGCAGTTCCCCTTGTGGCGTCAGCATATTGCTTTCTCCGCAGGTGTGACTCCCTATTCAGCAGTAGGATACAACTTCTCGCTCATGGACAGCATTAACTCCGATTATCACTTTACCCACACCTACTCGGGTGAAGGCGGTTTCACACAAGTGTACGGCGGTCTGAGCTTCAATATCTGCGATTGGGTGGCATTGGGTGTGAATGCATACTATATGTTTGGTGATATGACAAAAATGCGTACACAGACCTTTGCTGAGACATCTGCTAAGGGTGCTTCGCAGAAAGACTACCTGTCTATCAGCAGCTTGCGTCTGCGTTATGGTATGCAGTTCTTCCATACCTTCGGCAAACACACGGTGGTGCTGGGTGGCGTATTTGAGAACAAGCAGCGCTTCTCCAATAGCCATCACGAGCAGATAGAGACCACGACAAACGATACGGTATCTACCATGGATAATGCCTTTGAGCTACCTATGATGTATGGTGCTGGTGTTAGCTATAACTACGCGGACCGATTGACCGTGGCCCTGGATTATCAATGCCAAGACTGGACAAAGACGGCCTATTTTGACAAACAAGATGTGTTGCGTGCGCGTCAGCGTTGGGCTTTGGGTCTGGAATACCGTCACGACCCATTGGGCAGAGGGTATATAGACCGCGTATGCTGGCGATTGGGCGCTAACTATAGCACCTCGTATGCTATGACATCCGATATACCTGAGTTTGGTTTGTCCATGGGTTTCGGTCTGCCATTGCGCACCGTAGCTACCATGATCAACCTGACCGTGGAGTATGCACACCGTGGTGCGCTGAAACAAGAGGCACTCAGCGAGAACTCCTTGCGACTGGTTATTAGTGCCGCTATTTCGGAGAACTGGTTCTTCAAACGCAAACTATAAGAGAAACATAAAACAACAAAATAAAACGTATCATGATGAAAAAACTTTTGATTATTGCACTTTGTGCAGTTATTCCAATGGTTGGCTTCGCCCAAAAGAAAGCCAAAAAAGGTAAAAACGTAGAAGAGGTAACAGCACCTGTCGTAGAAGTATTGTCTGATGAAGAGTGCATGGAGAAAATCTCCCTGTTCCAATCGTATGTGAAAGCAGGTGACTGGGCTGGCGCTTACGAGTTCTGGTTGCCCGTGTACCAAAGCCGTCCTGAGTTCCGTAGCCAAATCTACACCAATGGTGCTAAGATCTTGGAACACCGCTATTCACAAGCTCAAACAGATGCTGAGCGTCATGCGTTGCGCGACTCTATTATGAAGTTGCACGACGATCGTATCAAGTATTTTGATGATACAAAGTATCCTGATGCATACGTATTGGGATTGAAGGCAAAGGATTATCTGACTTTCTTCACAGAGGATGAGTTGGCTTTGACTGCATACGAGTGGTTGAAAGAGTCTGTAACTACCTTGGGAGCCAATGCACAAATAGATGTAACACGTAAATTGATGGAGTTGAGTTATAAGATCTACAAGTCCAATCCTGAGCAATATGGTAGCCAATTCTTGTCTGATTATGAGTTGGTTTCTACTACCTTTGACTTGATAGCAAAAGCAGGTGGCAAGAATGCTGCTCAAGCTCAAAACGAGAAAGCATACGCAGACCGTATGTATGCCGTATCAGGTGCAGCAGATTGCGGTACCATGGACGAGAAGTTCGCAAGCAAAGTGGCTGAGAGCGCTAACGACTTGGAGACATTGATGTCTATCATGAAGTTGTATCGTCGTATGGATTGCACCGAGAGCGATGTATATTTTGCAGCCGTAGAGAGCGCACACAAACTGCAACCTTCTGCTGAGTCTGCTGCTGGTTGCGCACAAATGTGTCTGAAGAAAAGCGATCTGACTGGTGCCGTAGAGTACTACAAACAAGCACTCACCTTGGTAGAGTCTGACGAAGATAAAGCGGACTATCTGTACCGCATGGCCAATGTGTACGTATCACTCCAAAACTACAGACAGAGTGTAGAGTATGCTAACCAAGCATTGGAAATCAATCCTGAAGATGGTCGCTGCTACTTGCTCATCGGTATGAGTTATGCTAACGGTGGTAAGATCTCTGATGACCCTGTACTGGATCGCGCTAAGTTCTGGGTAGCATGCGATATGTTCCAAAAAGCACAATCTATTGATGAGACCTGCGCTGATGCTGCTAAGAACTTCATCAAGACCTATAGCCAATACTTCCCAACCAAGGAGGAGATCTTCTTCAGCCGTGATCTGAACGAGGGTCAAACCTACTACGTAGGCAGCTGGATCAACAAATCTACACGTTGCCGCGCAAGAAAAGAATAATCATAACTTGTGAAAATCTATAGCACAATATATCCAAACTATATCAAGAGAATCATACCAGTGGTTCTCTTGGTATTGTTTTGTATGTTATGTGCGTGCGCCAAGAAGGATGTTCGCCATCGTGCAGGCGCCATAGAAGACCGCAAGGCAATGGCAGTACTGGAGGGCGATGAGGTGACAACACTCATCTCCGACTCAGGTATCACACGCTATCGCATCAAAGCCCAAAAATGGCTGGTCTTTGATAAAGCCGATACCCCATACTGGGAGTTCCCACAAGGCATATATCTGGAGAAATTCAATATGGAATTGGAAGCAGAAGCTACCGTAGAAGCAGACTATGCGTACTACAACGAACCTGCACAACGCTGGACATTGCGTGGCAATGTGAAAGCCCTCAACCTGCAGGGCGAGCAGTTTGAGACACCATTACTATATTGGGACCAGAAAGAAGAGTCTGTCTATTCAGACTCATCCATTGTCATCATACGCGAAGCATCTATCATCCAGGGTATAGGCTTTCGCTCCAACCAAGAGATGACACAATATACCATTTTACGCCCCACAGGCGTGTTCCCTATCAAAGAGTAGGGAAGATTAATCTACATACTACCATGAAATACGTATCACCTATTGAGGCGGTAGGCCTCGTGAAATCAGGCGACACGATTGTCGTACAAGGTTCAACCTCCATACCTATGGTACTTTTGCGTGCACTCACAGAGCGCGCCAGTGAACTACGCGATGTGAAAGTCATATCGGGCTTCGGTATTCATCCCGAAGAAGCACCATACGCTAAGAAAGAACTTATGGATTCGTTCCGTGCGCTGAATATCTTTGTGCCAAACAACCTGCGCCGCGCTATGCGCGAGGGCGTGGCAGACACTATCCCATGCTTCTTGGGCGAAGTGCCCTTCCTCTTCCGTAGTGGACAAGTGCCTGTGGATGTGGCATTTCTAAACGTCAGCGAACCCGATGAGAATGGCTATTGCTCCTACGGCATTAGTGCCGACATTGCTTTCTCTGGAGCGGAATGTGCCAAAACGGTTATCGCGCAGGTGAATAAGTATATGCCTCGCACCTTTGGTGACCCTGTGATACATATCAGCCAGATAGCTGCTATGTGCCGTGGCGATGAGCCGCTCATTGAGGTACCAACTCCTGTGCCCAGCGAGATAGAGACTCGTATAGGTAACTTTATCGCCAACGAGATTCCCAATGGAGCCACCTTGCAGATAGGTGTCGGCGGCATTCCTAACGCTGTTATCAACGCACTGAGCGGTCATCAGCATTTGGGTCTGCATACCGAAGCCATTACCGATGGCGTGTTACCACTCATAGAGAAGGGTATTATAGACAACTCACTAAAGAAGATTTACCCAGGCAAGTCATTGGGTAGTTTGGTGTTAGGATCGAAACATCTGTACGAATACATGGATAATAACCCAGACTTCGTTATTCGCGACGTAGCGTTCACCAATGACCCACAAAACATTCGCCAAAACCCCAAAGCTATGGCTATCAATTCGGCGGTGGAGGTGGATTTGACAGGTCAGATTTGTGCCGACTCCATTGGCGAGACGATTATCTCAGGTGTGGGTGGACAGCATGACTTTATGTACGGCGCTGCGTTGTCGGAAGGTGGTAAATGCTTTATCGCTTTGCCCAGTATGACCAGCAAGGGGCAGAGCAAGATTGTGGCAAACCTAGCACCAGGTGCAGGCGTAGTGACGACACGCTTCCAAGCGCAGTATATAGCCACAGAGCATGGTATTGTCTATCTACGCAACCTGCCGTTGGCTGAACGCGCCAAGGCGCTGATTAGCATAGCCGACCCATCGGTCAGAGAAGAACTGGAACGTGCAGCTGTGAAGCGATTTGGCATAGGATTCCTAAGACTGAAATAACCAAAATGCTCTCAAACAAAATATAGAAAAAATGTGTTTGAGAGCATTTTTTGTATAATATTAGGGCTGAATATTTGCATATTCCAAATAATTTTCTTAATTTTGCAGCCTAAAATCGTAAAAAATCGTATGTTTTATGCTTAAATATCCACTACTTATTAATTTAGTGATGGGGATTGTAGGTCGCTTGGAATTGCGCAAGCTGAATACTGCCTCCAAAGATCCCCGCAAAGCACAAGAGAAGACGCTTCGCCGAATGCTTGAATTGTCCAAAGACACTGTCTATGGCCGTGAGCATCACTTTGCTGAGATACTGGATTGCAAGACGGATACAGAATTATATGCACGCTATCAGCAATATGTGCATAAGCAAGATTACGAGAAACTGCGTCCGTACGTCAATCGTACCAAAGAGGGTGCACCTGATATTCTCTTTCCAGGTCATCCTGTTATGTATGCTACCACCAGTGGCACGACAGCAGAGCCCAAATGGATACCTATCACCAAGCACTATCTCAAAAGTATCTACGGCAAAATGACACGCCTGTGGATATATAATTTTATTCGTCATCGACAAATGGTGTTTGCAGGCAAGGTGGTGATTATCGTAGGCAAAGCAGAAGAAGGACGTGCATTGGACGGTACGGTGTTTGGTTCGGTATCGGGTTTGACGCGTAAGGATGTGCCTGGCTTTATCAAGAAGCACTATGCTTTTTCTTCTATCGTGTATGATATACCTGACTATAACGCTCGTTACTATGCGATTATGCGTTTGAGCATAGAGCAAGATGTGACCATGCTGGTGACTGCCAACCCCAGTACCATTGTAGAAATGCAGCACAATGCTATTGAGTACTACGACAAGTATATAGAGGATATAGAGCATGGTACTCTCAATAAGGATCTGAATATCCCCGATTATATCCGCGAGGAGTTGGAGAAAGACCTTCGCCCTAATCCCAAGCGTGCTGCCGAGTTGCGTCGCCTCAAAGAGGAATATTACACGCCATTGCCACGCCACTATTGGCCTAACTTGCAGACACTCTCGACATGGAAGTGCGGCAATACAAAGGTATATCTGGATAAATTCCATGGCTCCTTCCCAGACGATATTTGCCACCAAGAAATCGGTTATTTCTCATCCGAGTGCCGATTTGGCTTCGTAATGGATGAGGGTATTAACACTACTTTGTTCCCACATTTCCACTACTACGAGTTTATAGCCGAAGAGGATTTGGATAATCCTAATCCACGTTACTGGCAGCTCTATGAGTTGGAAGAAGGCAAACGCTATTCGCCTATCGTGACTACCTACGCTGGGCTCTACCGCTACGATGTGAGTGACCTGATAGAGGTAGGACCTAAATACTTGGGTACACCTACCATTCACATGGTGCAAAAGGTCAATGGTATCGTGAGTATCACAGGCGAGAAACTGCAAGAGAATCAGTTTATGACTTCCGTACAGAAGGCAGAGGAGGCACTGAATATGCCTACTAAGTTTTCGATTGCTTTTGCGGATGTAGAGAAAAGTACCTATCACTTCTATTTCGAGTTCGCTGACCAACGCACCTCGCAAGCCAATGCAGAGCGTTTTGCAGCTGTGGTGGATGAGGAAATGAAGAAGATGAACATTGAGTACGAAGCCAAACGCGACAGTCTTCGCCTGAAAGATCCTATCACCCACCGCCTGCGCAGCAATGCCTTTGATCACTTCAAACAGGCATCTATAGCCGATGGCACAGGTCGCGATGGACAGTTCAAGGTAAACCTACTGTTGCAAGACGAGAAACGCCATGCTAAGTTCAAGCAACTGGCACTCGATGCCAAAGAGGCCGTGGGCAAAGCCATTGATAACTTAGAGCAAAAACATCATGCTCGCAAGGTAGCACGACAAGCCAAACGCCGCAAACGCTAATAACTATACGATTATGAATCTGCAATACGAACAGCTACGCGTAAAGGAAGGGGAGTATATCCCTCAACCTGCCATGGATTATCCTCAGGACAATCCTTTTGCGCGCACGCTCTTTCCTAAATATACCAAGCAACTCGCCATTGACGACAAGTATCCCTATTTGAATGATAGTGTAGGGTATAAGTTCAATCTCTACTTGGGTTATTATGTGTTCTTGCACTTGCTACTTCGTATCAAACTGCGTGTGCAAATGGGTTTGCGTATTCGTGGACGCGAGGTGCTGAAGAAGCATAAGGACGGATTGAAGAATGGCGCTATCACCATAGCCAACCACGTCTATCGTTTGGACTGCCCCTGCGTGCTGATCGCTGTGAATAGGACACATAACACGCGAATACCTATGTTCGCACCCAATTTCCGCACCAAGGATGGCTATTTCATGGGTATTGCAGGTGGCATACCTATTCCCGAGGCAGAAGCGGGCATGAGCGCCATGAAGAAGTTCAACGAGGCGTTTGACGAGTTCCACCGCCGTGGTTGGTGGTTTCATATCTTCCCAGAGGCATGTCGCTGGGATATGTACAAACCGCTTCGCCCTTTCCAGAAAGGTGCTTTCACCATGAGTTATAAATACAATAAGCCATTATTGCCTTGTGTGATCACCTACCGCGAGCGTAAGGGTATCTTCCGTCTGTTTGGTCCTAAGGAGTTGCCATTGCTGACTGTCACGATTGGCGAACCTATTTATCCTGACACCACGCAAGCACGCAAAACAGAGGTAGAGCGATTGCGCAATGTGGCACATGCACAAATGCAACAAATGGCGGGTATCACACACAACCCATGGCCAGCGGCGTGGGAGAACCAGTAATGCAGTTTTATAGTGCAGTATCTCATTTTCGACGATATGACGCAATGCAACGAGCAAGAGATTGCTCGTTTGTTGCCTTTGGTCAGTGACCAACGCCGACAACAGGCACTTGGCTACAAACATCTCTTCGGTCAGTTCTGCTGCCTCAAATCCTACGAGATGCTTATGCAGCTCCTTAATCCTAACCTTTACACCTTACACTTTACACCTTACACCTTTCTATACAACGAACACGGCGCTCCACGCTTGGAGCATGGTCCATGTTTCTCTATCTCGCATTGCAAGCATGCCATAGCGGTGGCTATAAGCGAAAAGCCAATAGGCATTGATATAGAACACATTCGCGCTGCTAAACCCGAGTTAGTAGAGCGTACTATGAACGAACAGGAACAAAATGAGATTTGGACTGCTGCCTCACCCGATATAGCTTTCACTCGTCTATGGACACAAAAAGAGGCAGTTCTAAAAATGCAAGGTACGGGTATTCTCAGCATAAATGAAATGAAAAATACCTTGGTTGCTCTCGAACATGTCGATTTGCAAACCAAGGTAAATATTGATAAGCAGTATGCTTACACCCTTGCCTCTCGCCTTTAGCCTTTAGCCTCTCGCCTAATAGCCTTTAGCCTCTTTAGGTAGGGGGTAGGCTTCTACAACAACGCGAAATCTATCACCTCCTGAATATCCTTCACATAGTGGAAGGACAGTCCTTTGAGGTATTTTGGAGCAATATCCTCCACATCCTTGCGGTTGTCTTGGCAGAGCACTAAGTCTGTTATGCCTGCGCGTTTGGCAGCCAAAATCTTCTCTTTCACACCACCAATAGGCAGTACTTTGCCGCGCAATGTCATCTCACCTGTCATAGCAATGCGTGGACGCACTTTGCGGCGTGTAAACGCACTCACGAGTGCTGTTGTCATAGTGATACCTGCACTTGGACCATCCTTAGGTATAGCGCCTTCGGGTACGTGTACATGTACCGAGTGGGTATCCAATTGCTTGCGTGCTATGCCAAACTGATCCGCATGCGCCTTGATATAGCCCATAGCTATGGTGGCAGACTCCTTCATCACATCGCCCAAGTTACCTGTGAGCGTGAGGGTAGGGGTCTTACTTGGCGAGAGCGAGGTCTCTATGAAGAGTATCTCACCGCCCACTTGTGTCCACGCCAAACCTGTCACTACACCTATATATTTATTGGTCTCCCATTCATCGCGTGAGTAGCGTTGCTTGCCGAGGTATGCCACGAGGTCTTCGCTCGTTACGGACACATTATATTCCTCCTCCAGGGAGATACGTGTCACCACTTTGCGACAGATAGCTGCGATTTGGCGCTCTAAGTTACGCACACCAGACTCGCGGGTGTACTTATCTATAATCTCTCCTACAATAGCTTTCTTGAGTTTGAGTTGGCTGGCCTTCAGACCGTGGTTGTGCAACTCTTTAGGCAAGAGGTGACGCTTAGCAATCTCCTCTTTCTCCTCTTGCAGGTAACCCGTCATCTCAATGAGTTCCATACGATCAAGGAGTGGACGAGGAATCGTGTCCAAGGAGTTGGCTGTTGCGATAAAGAGCACTTTACTCAGGTCATAATCCACATCCAAGTAGTTGTCGTGGAAAGTGCCATTCTGCTCAGGATCAAGCACTTCCAAGAGTGCACTGGTTGGGTCACCTTTGTAGTCAGAACCGATTTTGTCTATCTCATCCAGGACAAACACAGGGTTGCTGGTCTTCACTTTTCTCAGGTTCTCAATGATACGACCAGGCATAGCACCAATATAGGTGCGACGGTGACCACGCAGCTCTGCCTCGTCGTGCAAACCACCGAGACTGATACGCGCATACTTGCGGCCGAGTGCTTCAGCGATAGAGCGACCAAGACTGGTCTTACCCACACCTGGAGGACCATAAAGGCAGAGGATAGGGGCTTTCATATCGTCGGCCTTGCTGTTGGCTTTCATCTTCAGCACCGCCAAGTATTCAATGATACGCTCTTTGACTTTCTCCATGCCATAGTGGTCATGGTCAAGTACTGCTTGTGCGTTACGAATATCGTAGTTATCCTCAGAGTATTCGTTCCAAGGCAGGTCGAGCAGAATCTCCAAGTAGTTCTGTAGGGTAGAGTACTCCGGCGAGTGGGTAGGGATACGACGCAGTTTCTTCAGATCGTTCTCAAAGGTCGCCTGCATCTTAGCGCTCCATTTCTTTTGTTTAGCGCGTTCGAGCATGGCGTTAGCCATTTGCTCATCGGTGTTGCCCAACTCACGCTGAATGGTCTCCATCTGGCGTTGCAGATAGTATTCGCGTTGTTCTTTGTCTATGTCTTCTTTGGTCTTGCTCTTAATAACCTCCTTCATATCAAGCATTTGCAGTTCGCTTGTCAGGATTTCGAGCAAGTTTATAGCACGTTCTTTGAGCGAGGACATCTCCAGCAGGCGTTGTTTATCGGCTATGCGTACGCCAAAGTTACCGCAGATATAGTTCACCAGAGTAGGTGGGTTATCTATGCTGCGCAAGGTCATACCCGCTTCAGCAGGTATGTTCTCCATGCGTTTGAGAATTTTGTCGGCTTGGGCCTTGAGACTGCTGACCAGCGCTATGAACTCTTTGTCATTGCGTTTAGGAAATTCTTCTTCTGAGATATGCACTCTGGCTTTCATGTATGGCTTTTGTGCGACAATCTCCTGTATCTCAATGCGTTGAATACCTTCCATAATGACCATCAGACTGCCATCAGGCAAGTCGAGAGTACGCATGACGCGTCCAGCGGTACCTATAGAATAGAGGTCATCGGAAGAAGGTTCTTGCACGTCTTGTACACGTTGGCAGCAAACGGCGAGCAGTTCGTCGTTCTTGAAGGCGTTGGTAACGAGTTTCTTGGATTTGGGTCGAGCCACAGTCACAGGCAGCAGCACACCAGGAAAGAGCACCATATTGCGCAGCGGCAATACGCCGAGCACATCGCCATCCTGCAGGCTTGGTTCTTTGGTGTCGTCATCAGCAGTCAGTGGAATATAATCTACTTTTACGTTCTGATTCTCGTCGTCGTTTAATAATAATTCATCAAGGTAGGTCATAGGTGTAGTTTAGAATTGTTCAAAAGTTCAAAATTGTTCAAAATTGTAGTATTGTTTTATATAGGGTACTTCTCAATAAATTCTATTTTACATAATCGCAATTAGAAATAACAAGGTGATCGTTTTTAATTGCCAATTATATTGTCTAATTTATTCACATGGCGCTGGGGTGTGTTGTTTCCCCAGCGCAATGTTGTTGGATTATGTTGTTACAGTTGTTGTAAAAATTTATGCTTGTACTTCGCGCAGGTCAATCATCAGCTCATCCAGTTGCTTTTGATCCACAAGACCAGGAGCACCGAGCATCACATCGCGACCTTGGTTGTTCTTTGGGAACGCAATGCAGTCGCGAATGCTGTCCAATCCAGCGAACAAGCTCACGAAGCGATCCAAGCCGTATGCCAAACCGCCGTGAGGTGGCGCACCGAACTTGAAGGCATTCATGAGGAAGCCGAACTTCAGTTGTGCCTCTTCTGGTGTGAAGCCCAGGATCTCGAAGGTGCGTTGTTGCAATGCCGCATCGTGGATACGGATACTACCGCCACCAACCTCTACACCGTTGATAACCATGTCGTATGCGTTCGCACGCACAGCAGCAGGATTGGTATCCATCAATGGAATATCCTCTGGTTTTGGAGAAGTAAATGGATGGTGCATAGCCATGAGGCGTTGCTCCTCGTCGCTCCACTCGTACATTGGGAAGTCCACGATCCAGAGGCATGAGAACTTCTTAGGATCACGGAGTCCGAGTTGCTTGCCGACCTCTAGACGCAACTCACACAATTGCTTGCGGGTCTTCATCGCATCGTCTCCAGAGAGAATGAGAATCAAGTCACCTGGCTGAGCGTTCATGGCTTTTGCCACCTCTTGCAATTGCTCTTGGTTGTAGAATTTATCTACGCTTGATTTCACGTTGCCATCTGCCTCCACACGCGCATAAACCATACCCTTAGCGCCAATTTGTGGGCGTTTCACATAGTCGGTGAGCGCATCAATCTGCTTACGTGTATAGCTTGCGCATCCTGTCGCACAGATACCGCCAATATATGCTGCGTTAGCAAATACGCTGAATTTCTCCTCTTTTTGCTCCTCAATAGCGTGGAAGATATCGTGCAACTCCACGAACTCCATGCCGAAGCGTGTATCTGGCTTGTCGCTTCCGTAGTATTTCATGGCATCCGCCCATGTCATACGTGGGAAATCAGGCAAGTCTATGTTGAGAATAGACTTGAACAGGTGTTTAGACATACCCTCAAAGAGTTGGAGCACATCCTCTTGCTCTACGAACGACATCTCGCAGTCGATCTGTGTGAACTCAGGTTGGCGGTCTGCACGGAGGTCCTCATCGCGGAAGCACTTCACGATTTGGAAGTAGCGGTCAAAGCCGCTGACCATCAGCAGCTGCTTGAGGATTTGTGGACTTTGTGGCAAGGCGTAGAACTGTCCTGGGTTCATACGGCTTGGCACGATAAAGTCGCGTGCGCCCTCTGGGGTTGAGTTCACGAGTACGGGTGTCTCGACCTCGAGGAAGCCCTTCTCATCCAAGTAACGGCGCACCTCGAAGGCCATCTTGTGGCGGAGTTCGAGGTTCTTTCTTACGCAGTTACGGCGCAAGTCTAAGTATCTGTATTTCATACGAATATCATCGCCACCGTCGGTCTCGTCCTCAATAGTGAAAGGAGGAGTAACAGCTGCGTTGAGGATATTCATCTCGGCTACTTTGATTTCGATTTCGCCAGTAGGAATTTGAGCATTTTTGCTCTGACGCTCAATGACTTCACCCTTTATTTGGAGCACGAACTCACGCCCTACTCCATTGGCTTTCTCCAGCAAAGCGTCTTGCTCTGCGCTGCCATCTGATTGGAATGCGAGCTGCGTGATACCATAGCGGTCACGAAGGTCAATGAATGTCATACCGCCCATTTTGCGGATTCGTTGTGCCCATCCTGCGAGGGTCACTGTTTTGCCTGCATCG
>JBGVEG010000089.1:0-4597 GCA_045119955.1 Paludibacteraceae bacterium | reverse complement strand
AAAAAGTGATGGAGAAATGATCTTTGAAAACTAAATAGAAACGTCAGCAAACAATAATTTTAAGTAAGAAAAAAAGCGAGAGCTAAAAGATATAAACAATAAGAGAGTTTGATCCTGGCTCAGGATTAACGCTGGCGGCATGCCTAATACATGCAAGTTGAACGGGAAGTAGCAATACTTCTAGTAGCGAACGGGTGAGTAATACATGAGTAACCTGCCTCTTTGATGGGGATAACTGATCGAAAGATTAGCTAATACCGAATAAACTGATTGATATGCATATGTTAATGAGGAAAGATAAGATCGCAAAGAGATGGGCTCATGGCGCATTAGCTAGTTGGTGGGGTAAGGGCCTACCAAGGCGACGATGCGTAGCCGACCTGAGAGGGTGAACGGCCACACTGGAACTGAGACACGGTCCAGACTCCTACGGGAGGCAGCAGTAGGGAATTTTCGGCAATGGGCGAAAGCCTGACCGAGCAATGCCGCGTGAATGATGAAGGTCTTCGGATTGTAAAGTTCTTTTGCAAAGGAAGAAAAAGCTGTGAAGAGCAGCATATTGACGGTACTTTGAGAATAAGCCACGGCTAACTACGTGCCAGCAGCCGCGGTAATACGTAGGTGGCGAGCGTTATCCGGAATTATTGGGCGTAAAGCGTGAGTAGGCGGTTAAATAAGTCTAAAATGAAAGGCTGTGGCTTAACCATAGTATGTTTTAGAAACTGTTTAACTAGAGTGCGGGAGAGGTTAATGGAATTCCATGTGTAGCGGTGAAATGCGTAGATATATGGAGGAACACCAGTGGCGAAGGCGGTTAACTGGCCCGAAACTGACGCTGAGTCACGAAAGCGTGGGGAGCAAATAGGATTAGATACCCTAGTAGTCCACGCCGTAAACGATGAGTACTAAGTGTTGGAGAAATTCAGTGCTGAAGTAAACATATTAAGTACTCCGCCTGAGTAGTACGTTCGCAAGAATGAAACTTAAAGGAATTGACGGGACCCCGCACAAGCGGTGGAGCATGTGGTTTAATTCGAAGCAACGCGAAAAACCTTACCAGGTCTTGACATGGCGTTAAAGGCCCTAGAGATAGGGAGATAGCTATAGCGCACACAGGTGGTGCATGGTTGTCGTCAGCTCGTGTCGTGAGATGTTGGGTTAAGTCCCGCAACGAGCGCAACCCTTGTCCTTATTTGCCAATATTAAGTTAGGAACTATAAGGAGACTGCCGGTGATAAATCGGAGGAAGGTGGGGATGACGTCAAATCATCATGCCCCTTACGACCTGGGCTACACACGTGCTACAATGGCCGTTACAAAGAGAAGCAAAATCGCGAGATGGAGCAAAACTCATAAAGACGGTCCCAGTTCAGATTGAAGTCTGCAACTCGACTTCATGAAGACGGAATCGCTAGTAATCGTGAATCAGCATGTCACGGTGAATACGTTCCCGGGGTTTGTACACACCGCCCGTCAAACCATGAGAGTTGGCAATACCCGAAGTCGTGGAGGTAACCGCAAGGAGCCTTGCGCCTAAGGTAGGGCTGATGATTGGGGTTAAGTCGTAACAAGGTATCCCTACGGGAACGTGGGGATGGATCACCTCCTTTCTATGGAGAAAGCGTCTGCGTACAGTAGACATAATAGCTGATAGATTTCTATTTAGTTTTGAGAGATTGAAAGATTTCTCAAAAAAGTTGATCTTTGAAAACTAGATATTAATACAAACATGAAGATCTTTCTTAAAAAGATCGCGGAATCGAAAGATTTCGAGCGAACTAAAGGAAAAGAAAAATTGTAACACGAATTAAGTTAATAAGGGCGTACGGAGGATGCCTTGGCACTATAAGACGATGAAGGACGTGATAACCTGCGAAAAGCTGTGGGGAGCTGGACATGAGCAATGAACCATAGATATCCGAATGGGGGAACCCGGCACAAGTAATGTTGTGTCATCCATTAGTGAATAAATAGCTGATGAGAAGGAAACCTAGGGAACTGAAACATCTAAGTACCTAGAGGAAAAGAAAGAAAATCGATTCTCTTAGTAGCGGCGAGCGAAAAGGGAGAAGCCCAAACCAACCTAAGGGTTGGGGTTATAGGACTGCAATATATGAGTTTGGAACGAGTAGAATTATCTGGGAAGGTAAGCCAGAGAGGGTGAAAGCCCCGTATATGGAAGTGAAGAACAAGTTAGCAGGATCCTGAGTACGGCGAGACACGAGGAATCTTGTCGGAAGTATCGGAGACCACTCCGAAAGGCTAAATACTCTATAGTGACCGATAGTGAACCAGTACTGTGAAGGAAAGGTGAAAAGAACCCCGGGAGGGGAGTGAAATAGAACCTGAAACCGTATGCCTACAAGAAGTTAGAGGGCGTTAAAGCCTAATAGCGTGCCTATTGAAGAATGAACCGGCGAGTTATTTTATCATGCAAGGTTAAGTTGAAGAGACGGAGCCAAAGGGAAACCGAGTGTTAAGAGCGCGAAATAGTATGATGAAATAGACCCGAAACCAGGTGATCTAGCCATGATCAGGTTGAAGTGTAGGTAAGACTGCATGGAGGACCGAACCGACGCTCGTTGAAAGGATCGCGGATGAATTGTGGCTAGGGGAGAAATTCCAATCGAACCTGGAGATAGCTGGTTCTCCCCGAAATAGCTTTAGGGCTAGCCTCGAGGATAGGACATGTGGAGGTAGAGCACTGAATATACGATGGCTTCGCGAGAGGTACTGAGTATAATTAAACTGCGAATGCTACATGTTGTTACTCGGGAGTCAGACCGTGGGGGATAAGCTCCATGGTCAAGAGGGAAAGAGCCCAGACCGCCAAATAAGGTCCCAAAATCTATGCTAAGTGTAAAAGGATGTGAAGATGCACAGACAACTAGGATGTTGGCTTAGAAGCAGCCACCATTTAAAGAGTGAGTAACATCTCACTAGTCGAGTGACTTTGCGCCGAAGATGTACCGGGGCTAAGCATAGTACCGAAGTTGCGGATTTCTAAGGAAATGGTAGGGGAGCGTTCTAACGACGAAGAAGCTATATCGTGAGGAGTAGTGGAGATGTTAGAAGTGAGAATGCCGGTGTGAGTAACGAATATGGGTGAGAATCCCATACACCGATTGTCTAAGGTTTTCTGGGCAAGGGTCGTCCACCCAGAGTTAGTCGGGACCTAAGGCGAGGCTGAAAAGCGTAGTCGATGGATAACAGGTAAAGATTCCTGTACTTGCATATAGGTGAAGTAGTGACAAAGAAGGCTAAGTTGAGCAGGCGGCTGGAAGAGCCTGTTTAAGCGAGGTAGCTGATGCGTAGGCAAATCCGCGCATCATAAGGCGAAGGCGTGATGAGGAGTGAAAGTTTCGACAAGTAACGAAGCAACTGATGCCAGCTTTCAAGAAAAGCTGCTAGCGATAACTATATGTAACCCGTACCGAGAACGAACACACGTGGACAAGGAGAAAATCCTAAGGTGAGCGAGAGAATTGTTGTTAAGGAACTCTGCAAAATAACCCCGTAAGTTAGCGAGAAGGGGAGCTCTAGAGATAGAGCCGCAGTGAAGAGGCCCAGGTGACTGTTTAACAAAAACACAGCTTTATGCTAAGTCGCAAGACGATGTATATGAGGTGACGCCTGCCCAGTGCTGGAAGGTTAAGAGGAGAAGTTATTCGCAAGGAGAAGCTTTGAATTTAAGCCCCAGTGAACGGCGGCCGTAACTATAACGGTCCTAAGGTAGCGAAATTCCTTGTCAGGTAAGTTCTGACGCGCACGAATGGCGTAACAATCTGGGCGCTGTCTCAACAGCAAACTCGGTGAAATCTTAGTACCTGTGAAGATGCAGGTTACCCGTGACTAGACGGAAAGACCCCATGGAGCTTTACTATAGCTTGATATTGAGAATTTGACAAACATGTACAGGATAGGTAGGAGACTATGAGACCGGGGCGTCAGCTTCGGAGGAGTCAACGTTGGGATACTACTCTTGTTTGTTGAGTTTTCTAACCTTTGCCCGTAATCCGGGGAAGGGACAGTGTCTGGTAGGTAGTTTGACTGGGGCGGTCGCCTCCCAAAGAGTAACGGAGGCGCTCAAAGGTACACTCAGCATGGATGGAAACCATGCATAGAGCGCAAAGGCAAAAGTGTGCTTGACTGCGAGACGTACATGTCGAGCAGGGACGAAAGTCGGATTTAGTGATCAGGCGGTGCCGAGTGGAAGGGCCGCAGCTTAACGGATAAAAGCTACCCTGGGGATAACAGGCTTATCTCTCCCAAGAGTTCACATCGACGGGGAGGTTTGGCACCTCGATGTCGGCTCATCACATCCTGGGGCTTGGAGAAGGTCCCAAGGGTTCGGCTGTCCGCCGATTAAAGTGGTACGCGAGCTGGGTTCAGAACGTCGTGAGACAGTTCGGTCCCTATCTGTCGTGGGCGTTGGATATTTGAGAGGAGCTGACCTTAGTACGAGAGGACCGGGTCGGACGTACCTCCTGTGCACCAGTTGTTCTGCCAAGGGCATAGCTGGGTAGCGGCGTACGGATGTGATAAACGCTGAAGGCATCTAAGCGTGAAGCACACCTCAAGATAAGATATCCCTCAG
>JBGVEG010000088.1:0-17791 GCA_045119955.1 Paludibacteraceae bacterium | reverse complement strand
TACGCATCAGGAACTAAGAATGACGAGTTCTTCGTTAAGGCACAAGAACTCACAGCAGCATTTGCTAAGCAAGAGGGTCGTCAACCTCGTATCATGATTGCTAAGATGGGTCAAGACGGTCACGACCGTGGTGCTAAGGTGGTAGCTACTGGCTACGCTGACTGCGGTTTCGACGTAGATATGGGTCCATTGTTCCAAACTCCTGCTGAGGCAGCTAAACAAGCGGTTGAGAACGATGTTCACGTACTCGGTGTATCTTCACTTGCTGCTGGTCACAAGACTCTTGTACCACAAGTGATTGAAGAGCTCAAGAAGCTTGGCCGCGAGGATATCATGGTCATCGCTGGTGGTGTAATCCCAGCACAAGACTATGACTACCTCTACAAGGCAGGTGTGGCTGCTATCTTTGGTCCTGGTAGCCCAGTGGCTAAGTCAGCTTGCACCATCATGGAGCTTTTGATGGCTGAATAATGCCGATATAATAAAAAAGAGCCGAGAGTGCTTCTCGGCTCTTTCTTAAAAAATCTGTTTGACTAATATGAGAAAAATTACATTATTTTTTGCGCTTGTGTTTGCCTCTTTGGCAATGGCACAAGTGACCACAGTGCCTGGTATTATCCAGAAAGGATATGACGGCGAGATTACCATCATCTTTAACCCTAATGAGGGTAACAAAGGTATGATGGACGCTGAGCAATGCTACGCGCACACTGGACTCATCACAACTGCATCCTCCAGCGATGGCGATTGGAAACACACCATCGATGATTGGCGCGGAACCAACACCAAAGGCAAGATGACCAAAGAGGGTGAGAACTGGGTGCTCAAAATGGATAATATCTATTCCTTCTATAACTGCCCTACAGACACCGAGATTAAGAAGATTGCCTTTGTCTTCCATGATGGTCCTGGCGGTAGCAAGGAGTGTAAGTCCGCGTCGGGAAGTGATATCTTTGTGACATTGGCAGAAGCAGGTCTGGCGGTGAATATCGCTAACCCACTCCAAGAGATGACAACAGTGGATACCGAGGTTACTCTCAACTGCTACGCTACTGAGGAAGCAGAACTCACGCTCAAACTCAATGGCGAAGTAGTGAAGACTGTGACTGGTATGGAATTGCAATACACCTACCTCTTTAGCGAAGGTGGTCAGTATAACTTTGAACTCACTGCCACTAATGACCATGGTACCACGACTGCTACTACCAGCACATGGGTACCTGCCAGAGGCGTGAAACAAAATCGTCCTGCAGGCATTGTCAATGGTATCTACTACGATGAGACTGACCCTACCAAGGTTACCCTCTGTACCTACGCTGGTTGTAAGATGGCTCCTTCATCCACAGAGAACGCTATCACTATCAAGGCTAAGATGCCAGCACATTGGACCAACACCATCACTGCATGGGTATGGGAAGCTGGTGCCGATGGTCAAGTCATTTATCCTCAGAAAGAGGGAGACTGGTATGTAGTGACGGTAGAGACAGGTGCACTGAACATTATCTTCCGCAATGGTACTGACTGGACTACCAACAAGAACCAGACAGAGGATATCACTGTCACATCGAACATCAATATCCAACTCCACCAATCGGGTGACAACAAAGCTACCTACGAAGTGCTGGAGCGTGACCTCGTGGTGAAAGCCAAAATGCCAAGTCACTGGACCAACACCATCACCGCTCTCGTCACACCTGATGGGGGCGAGACTAAAGAGGTGACACCTGAACTCAAAGACGGTTGGTATGTCTTCACCCAAAGCTGCAAACAACTGACTGTAGTCTATCGCAATGGCGCTGCCAGCGGTGATACCAACCAGTCTGAACCTATTACACTGGAGGAGAATGCTATGCTGCAACTCACACAGGAAGGTACTGCTAAAGCCGTTTGCAATTTTGTGGTAGCTGATCCAGCTAAGCATGTGTTCGTAGTAGGTGACTTCAATAACTGGACCATCTCTAATGACTATCAACTCAAGCAGGCTAACGATAGTGCTTACTTCTGGATTGAGCTTACTGGTCTGGAACCTCAAAAAGAGTACGCTTTGCAATATGTAGTGGTTCGTTCGGATGGTCAAGTGAAGCGTATCTCTGACCTCTACTCAGAGAAAGTGTTGCACCCAGACGATGCACACGAGCCTAAGACCCTTGACCCATGGCTCAAAGCATATCCTCAGCAAGGCGATGGCTATGTAACCGTTATCCAAACGGATAAGCCAGAGTACCAATGGTCTGAGGCTACGCTCAACTTCAAACGCCCTGACAAGAACAACCTCGTTATCTATGAGATGTGGGTATATGACTATACACCTAAGCGTTCACTCAACGCTGTGCTGGAGCGTATGGATTATCTCAAGGGACTGGGTGTAAATGCTATTGAACTCATGCCTATGGCCGAGTTTGATGGTAACTACAACTGGGGTTACTCGCCTAACCACTACTTTGCATTTGACAAAGCATATGGTACACCTGAAGATATGAAGGCCTTCGTGGATGCTTGCCACAAGGAGGGTATAGCTGTTATTGTGGATATGGTGTTTAACCATGCCACAGGTCTCAACCCAATGAATAAACTTTATCCTTATGGTGACGACTTGAAGTGGAACCCATGGTTCAACGTCAATGCTCCTCACAGTGATAACGTATATGAGGACTGGAACCACGACTTTGCTCCTACCAAAACAATGTTCACGCGCGCGTTGCAATATTGGCTGACTGAGTACAAGGTGGATGGTTTCCGTATGGACTTGAGCCACGGCTTGTGCGGTACAACCAATAACGCCCTGACACACATTTCTGATTATTACCAAAATGGTGTGAAAGCTGTTGCTGAGGACGCTTACTTTATTCTTGAGCACTGGGGTGCCAGCGCAGGAGATGATTGGCCAAAACTCATCAACCAAGGTATGATGTGTTGGCAAAACACCAGCGATGCATACCACAAAGCAGCGGCAGGTTCAACAGGTAGCAGCTTCAGCGGTGCTAACAAACGTAACTATGTCAGCTACTGCGAGAGCCATGATGAGGAACGTATGCAGTATCATGCACGCAAGTCTGGCGTAGGCAATATCAAGACTGATGAGAATGTGCGTCTCAAACGCGTTGCGGCTAATGTCGTGTTCAACGTTCTCTTGGCAGGTCCTCACATGATCTGGCAATACGAGGAGTTGGGTTATGACTACTCCATTAACTCCAGCGAGACTAGCCCTAACAGTTACTCAGATGGTAATCGTTGTACCAAGAAACCTCGTCCAGAGACCAAGGGCTACTTCCACCACTTTGTACGCATGAATCAATATACCAAGATTGCGCAAGCTATCCAACTGCGTACTAAGTTGTTGGCAGATAAGTTCATATCACTTAAGCAACCTTCTAAGGCAACGCTTGGCGGTGTGGTGCGCACTATACAATGGAAAGACGAAGTCTTCGTAGTAGGTAACTTCCATGCCAGCGATGAGCAGGTAGCTAAAATACCCGCAGGTACATGGTTTGACTACTACGAGCAAAGACCAATGACCGAGACTGAGGTTGTATTAGCTCCTGGCGAGTTTATCATCTTAACAGGTTCTGAGGTAGCATTGCCAGAGATTTCTACAGACTTCGCTTTCATGAGCGATGTGGAAGATGTCATTGCTCCTCAACCAAGCGAGATGTTGCCACCATACAATGTACGCATATACAACATCAACGGACAGCTGATGAGCCAACAAACCAATGCTATGTCAGCAGACTTGACAGGCTTGAATAGTGGTTTGTATATCGTTCAATATGAGAAAAATGGACAACGCGTTGCGAAGAAAGTGATTCGCTAACGATTGACCGCTCTGACACGATAGCCAGCGGCTTTGAGTTGGGCAAGTAGCCCATCCTCACCGCCTAAATAAATGGCATTGAGCGTGATAAACGCCTTACCTTCACGGAGGTAGGGCGTTAATCTTTTCACCCATACCTTGTTGCGTTGACTATAGACTTTGTAGTCAGAGTAGGAGAGTGATGTCTGATTGTCTGGCGACTTGACGAAGTATGCCATGTCCGCCAAACGACCATATCTATACATCTCCAGTAGCGAACGCTCAAAGCGCACCTCCTTGTCTGGATACTCCACCACTTTAATGAGTTCCTCGCATTGCCAATGAAAGGGCTCGCGGTCAAAGAGCATATACATGGTCTCGCCTATGTCATCCAGTCCGTATATGGGTATATCGTTTTGCAGGGCCACCTTCTCGAAGAATGTTTCCATAGAGCGGTCTTCATCGTAGTTGAGCCATTTTTTCATGAGTTCGTTGCGGTACATCTCGGTGAGGTAGGAGGGCTTCATTCTGCCCAGTTTATCGAGCCCCATGCCCAGATTGATGCGGAGTGATTCATCTATCTCCTGATACTGCTTCTCCGTGTAGAAATTGCTTAGTCTCACCGAGTCGGGTAGGAGGGCTGCTTGTCGCAAAGCGGCTATGGCTTCATAGTCCTGCATGGCAAATTCGGTAATGACTTTGTCGCACGCTGCGTAGCATTTGAACGCATTGGGGATGGTGTCCAAGAAGGTCATATCCACCACGCGGTGCGTCGCCAATATATACGATGGGGCTGCTGCCGAATTACCAGATATACGGTAGAGAACTTGGGCATTGGTCGTGCCAATAGCCACGAATAAACAGATAATTATCCTGCAAAATACTTTCATATAATGGTCACTTCTATCAATTGGTTTTACTCTTTTCGCTGCAAAATTACTGCTTTTTTTGCATATATCCAAAAAAATGAGTACTTTTGTTCCCTAAATGAGAAAGAATAGATAAACCTATGCATAAATTTATTTGGTTCATATTGTGCTTATTTGCATTCGTTGGTTGTCGTACCCAGCGCTCCCTTTCCTTTGGGGAGGGGCAGGGAGTAGGCGTTGTTATGCCTGACACGACTGACCTTCCCACTTTTCCTGCGGAAGCGTTGTATGTCTTGGGTGCACAGTGGGAGGCAGATAGTATGTTGCAACAAAGCTATACGATAGCCGAGTATATGGAGCAGGAACTCATGCGCCTTTATCCCGAGAAGGCATATCACGGATATGTGCAACGCCTATGTACTATGACGGATAGTCTGCTCATGGCAGAACACCGCACACCAACACTCTTTGCGCCTCAACGACAGGAGATTACTTTCGCTTCTGCTAATGCTACCATGCATACTGCCAATCATACCACCACGCATACTACCTTATACGCTATATTGGACTCGCTATCGGTATATGAGGAGTTGCAGGTGCTTGAACTCACGCCGCAAGAAGAGGTAGATTGGCTTACCCTGCAGTCCTTGGTGCATGCCGACCAACCGCTTACCCGCGAAGCGTTCGATACGCTGGATATAGCGTTTTTTGATGAGGAGAATGTCTTGCTCACCCTCTTGCTCTGGCGTGGACCAAGACTATTCTACCGCGTGTTGCAGAGCAAGGCGCGCGCGGAGAAACTGGCGTATTACTATTATGGAGAGGCAACGAATAACGGTCGTCCTGGCGATGCGTTCAAGCATATCTATGTGAATGTACTACTGCGTACTTATGTGGGCGAGTGGCTATCGCATGCGATTATGGATGTGTTTTGGGAGTGGAAGAGCCCCAATGCGCCATGTGACTATTATATGGATATGCACAATAATATCATCGGTCGCCAAACGCGCTATGCGGATTTTACGACGATTGACACGCAGTGCGATGCCGATATGCGCCATTGGCTACAATGGGCGGAGAATGTGCAGCATTTCATTCAGGATTCGGTGAATGGTGATTTTCAGGGGTGGGATAAAGAAACGCCCACTTTCATCGTTGAACCCGCTGCCAAGGAGGTAAGCAAAGAACAATATATCTACTGGGGAAAATAGGATGATATACCGCGCACTATGTTCGCTGTTAGACCTATTCATGATCTTGTTACGTCTGTACGATGAGATGGATATAGTGCTATCGGAGTTGCAACCCACTCAAAATAAGCATGTTTGGACTTTTGTGGAACTGAATACGGATGTCCGTTTCACCTTCGAGTTGATTCCTACTCAGGGTGGTAAGATGTACTACCGTTGTAAGGCCGACGCCGAGGACTTGCGCCGTCAGATGCTCCAATCAATCAAGAATCTATTTTGGCAGGAGTTAGGCGATATCTTGGAGTAAGCCTCACGCCCATATCCTATATCCTATCGCCTCCTCCGACACATATTTTCATGTGATAGTGTGATGTGGTGGGTTCTGACTCTGCCAAAGATGCCCAGAAGGAGGCTTATCTCGAGAAAGTCAGAGAGTTGATTTATGCAGGCAGGGAGGGTGAAGTGGAGTACGACGACGAACTCAACTGCTACCACATGGGGTTATGCTGCCTATCAGCAAAAGATATATTTGCAGGGCGACAAGTACGCATTAACTCGTACACTAACAACAGGGAAGACAAGACAAAGGACAAGTATCCTATTTTTACCAGAGATTGCACAGTTTTGGACTAATATAATCAACAAAAAGAGACCGCAGCGGTCTCTTTTTTGTTACTATTTTCGGATTGCTCTTGCGTATGTGCATTTTTTGTTGTACCTTTGCAGCCGGATTAATGTCAGGTGTTCTTTGAGATTGAAGTTCTATAGCGATTAAGGATTTCATAAGTGGTTATTTTATAGATTCCGTTTTTTTATTTAAGGTTTTATTTGGGACTATGTCCCGTCGGAAAACTGTAACATAATTATTCACTTATTAATCATAAACACTATGAGAAATTCAAGAAAAGCTGCCTTCATGGTAGAGTGCAACAACATCGAAGAAATGTGCAAAATGTCAAACTACTCAAACAATAGACTTACTATTGCTAATGTAGAAATCGCTATCTCTGGTCTCTATCACTACTATGTAGCGAAAGAGGGTGCAGATGTTGAACGCGCTAAGCTCTGGATGCTTAAGCATATTAATCCTGTATATTGGGATTTAACTGCTGAAGAAGAGTTTGAGGCATTCAAGTCACGTAATAAACACGTGATCCGAGAGGTATTGTTGACTGCTAAAGCTGCAGATATTGCAAACGAGCGAAATCAATGCATTGCGTCGCTCCCTGCTGCGGACACTTCGCGTGACCTTTGCGCATAACATTAATCTAAGAGACCGCCCATTGGCGGTCTCTTTTGTTTTTGGGGTTATGATTTATCTATGTCTATTGTCCGACAAGTCCTCTTTTAGATCAATCATTGGGTCCATATAGCGAGGCATAAATGTCTCACTCATCAGTTTGTTGCACTCCATGGCGCTGTCTAATAGGTACTGATAATCTACACCCGCATGGTTGTTGCGTTGTCGAGAAAAATGATATAGTATATCGCAGAACTCATTATTATCTTCAAAACAGTCAATTTGTCCATCTCTAACCATATCTATATACGCACCTCGTACGTCTCCGATACTCACCGACTCGAGATTTCCTCGTCTATTTCTATTCGTTTTTTCACGATTTAGATCAATCCTATGTCGGTTCTGACTACGCACTATTACAGCATCGCCATCAGGACAGTATTTCGCATAATACTCTGGCATCGGTATGCCCAATCGTTCTCGCATAGCTTGAACGACCGACAAGTTTAGTTCGTTCTCCACTCCCTTTAGCAACGACGAGTTCAGGACTGACGGATCTAACTCAATCCCTAATGCATCGTCTATATCATGAAGGTTTTGTTGATAGATCTTGAGGAAAACATTATACGTATATAAAGATATCTTGGTCTCCTCATGCAATCTCCTATTGAGTTCTATTGGCACTAGTTCATTATACGAAGGCTGTCTATTGCTCATAAACCCGAAAAATGGTCCTTCTATACGCGAGTAGAAATCAGAGCTACGAGTAACCCTTTTAGAAGAAAGTACCTCAAAATAATTGGCGACAGTAGTCAGATATTTCAAATCGGATTTATCGGTTAGGAATCTTAGGTGCTTACGAATACACTTGATCGCTTCATGCTCATTGATAGTACCCATATCACGCACAGACGAAACCAATCGCAGCGACTCTGCGATGGACTGAGGCAGTCCCACAGACCATACCGGATCCTCAATGGAAATCTTGTCTATCAGACACTGTAAATCAGGATCACTTAATTCTATCCAACTATGCGATCCTCGATGCGAACAAAAATCACCCAAAGCTATTAATTGGTCATTTATAACATTTGTGTTTGTTGGGATATAGATACACGAATTTCCCTGCAGAGGACCAGTTGTAAGCAATATACCAGGTAGTGGCACATCATCCAACTCTACTTGAGATAGAAAGTTGTACAGCATCACCCTATCTTTATTATCTTCTGAGCGAGGGAGTTGTAATTCACTATAACAAGGATTAATAGCTCCGCCCCATTTTTCAGGAGGTTCCACTAGGGAGAAGAACAGGAAATTCTCTCCAGTTCGGCTATTTAGTTCATCCATATGCTCACCCATATGTCGGATGAACTTACTGCTACTTGGATCATTGAGTACCAGCGCCGACAGGTTGTAACGAAGCATGTGTTGCGGAGTGTACCTGCACAATTTTGATAGTGCGCTAAATCTTGTTACTGCGATTCCCATATTTTTCTTAATCTCAAAATTTCACCCTGCAAATGTACTACTTTTTTTTGACATGGCAAAATTATTTTGGAAAAAAATGCAAGCCTTCGACACATAATTGAATGTGATAGTGTGATAAGATGGAGAGCCAAGGCGAAAATAAAGCTGATAATAAAAAATCGCAGATCCTATTACAGGTCTGCGATTTCTGTTTAAGTAGGACAAATCAGCGTCCTAGTTTTCCCTCCACTTCTATTTCCCCATCCTTGCAACGGATAACTTTAATTTTGGATTCGTCATTCCAATAATCTCCCAATATCTTCCCACACCACTCACTCTCAATTAGACGATAGCCTTTTTCGATGTTCTCCCACTGTTCTTTGGTACCAGCATAGTCTATCGCAGTCAATGAGGAGCAACCTTTGAAAGCCAAAGAACCGATTTCAGTCACACTCTCAGGAATAGTAATAGATTTCAGTGAGTAGCAACCTTCGAAAGCTCTATCTCCAATGCATGTTGCTCCACTTGAAATAACGACAGAGGTCAATAAGGAGCAATCTTTGAGCCATATAGATTTCACACCACTTGGGATAGTGATAGATTTAATGTCTCGTTTTATAATTTGAACTTCAGTCACAGGATATACATATCCAGCATATTTAATTTGATCGGGGATAGTATCAACATCTTTATTTGTATCTACTACACGTACAGATAATTTATCTCTAGTTGGGTGGAAATACAAATTACCTTGAAAGATTTCCTTTGGTAAAGCATTGCGCTTTTCTTCTTCTAAGGATACGGCATCAAGCGCAATATCATCTACTGTGGGATGGAAGAGAGAGATTACTTTCTCTTTAAAAACAGTACTGTCATCCTCTGCGACTACCTTGCGTAGGTACTCGCCTACAGGCAGAGTTATCTTTGTAAGTTTGGATTCTTCCAAGGTCATTACTTCCTCCTCGTCAATAAACAAACGACAAGGACGATTCACACGGATTTTGTAAATTACTTCACTCATAGTATTAAAAAATTAAATTTTACTTGCAAATATATGTTAACTATTCTTCTTTATCTCATCATTAAAGTACTCCCAGATAAAGACCATCGCCATGGTATCAAGTTCGCAGTAACGCATGTCCATATATTGGTCGGTGGTGCCGTCGCAGGACTTGGCTTTCACTTCAATAAGATGGAGAGTGTTGCCTCGTTTCTCCAGGATATCTACTCGTACGAAGCAGTTGCCCCATTGGAAGGCGGCTTCTGCAATGGTTGTATCCTTGGCTCCTGCGATGAGTTGTTGTGTGGCTTCGCGTGGCTTTTCGTAGCCTTTGATATCTGCCAAATCGTGTTCTACGTTGCGATATATCTTGGCAAGTTCACCTACTTGGAATCCGCCTTTGGACAGCGAGATGAGGAAATCGTCATCTGTTTGGAGATTGTTGTATCGTTCGGGATGCGAAGCATAGTAGAGTTTGGTTGGACATTCTAATGCCAACTTGAATCGTGATTTAGTAAATAATTTTGTCATGGTTGATGTGTTTTTGTGGTTGGTGTGTTGCTCTAAAATTGAGCGCGAACGCCTATGTGACTTAATCTTCAATCGGATGCTCCAGGTCCACAAAGAGGACTTCGGCATCAATAATCTCATCTGCGCACAGGATGCGGTAAGTGAAGTTTGCCTCCACGAAGGCATCTTCCAACCAATCTTCCCAGCTGCAGTCCAGGTATTCAGTGCGTTGATCATACTTTACGCGCTCTGCTTGAATAAAGTCGCTGTACATTTGCACTTGCTCGGGTGTGAGTGGTGCGTCAATATCGATGTCCACTTCAGGGATGTACACTTTCATGTTGTACTTCTTCACTTGTTTCATTGTCTCGTTCTCTGGGTTTGTTGTTTCTTGTACACACATAAAACAATCTATTTAAGGGTTACTAATCAATTTTTCAAAGTCAGGATTTGACCTGCTCTCATTTATAGTATACGCAGAAAAAGTCTGAAAATGAACATGGGCAATGATTTTTTTGATCATTTTCCCGTATTTTTGCTTAATATTACTCCATTGGTTTAATCATCTTCTCTATAAAGGTGGTTTCGTCGGAGGAGAGATTGTATTTAGCGTATAGTTGTTGGTCTATCTCAGGAATTGACTTGCTCCAATCTATATCACTACCCGAAGTGAAGTCTTGGAGAGGGACTAATAGGTATGAGTCGCTTTTGGTATTTTGAGTATATTGAACCAAGGAAACCATAAAACGTGCGAAACGAGTATTTAGATACTTTAAAGCATTTTCAGTTTCCTGACGAGTTGCAAATGGACCTATTACCATATATGTTCCATTGCAACATTCACCTGGAGAAGAAATAAATGGTTTGCCCGTAACTTTGTGTGGCAAAGTACCTCCTTCGCCTGCTATAGGGGTAAATATCTTCCATTCATCAATCAAATTAGCACGGAGAGATACTGATGTCTTATCAATATATCCAACTGTTCTAAATTTGCTTAGAACTCTAATCTGATCATTCTTAGAGGTTTTACTTCCAACTACCTTTGAATTAAATCCAAATGGATTTTGTGATGAAACTATTGTTGAGAAACTTGTTGGATTATATTGCATTACCTTCTGTAATATATGTAATCCTTCTTCAAAACGAATATGAGAATTACAATATTCATTTTTAAGATAACGCAAGGATTCGTATTTTTTTCCTCTATGCGACACAATAATCAAGCATGGACCTGTATAGTCTTTGTCTAATAACAGATAGCAGATACCGCCTTTTATTTCTACAGAAGGGAAGCAATCTGTTGCTTCACTAAAATCAACCATTTTTCTTAGAGATTGATTATCTAACATCCTATGCGTAAAGTCTCCTTGTAGTATGGAACTACTAAACCAACGAGATGGCATAATCATAGAAATGTATTTACAAGAAATTCTTTGTGCAATATCCACGAAAACATGATAGATTGGCAAGCTTCTATTGTTATTATCACCTGTTGCTTGATATGGAGGGTTACCTATAATTGCGTTAAATTTCATATTTTCAAGAATTTGAATATATTGTTCGTTATTTTCACCTATAAGACTATATGAATTAAATGTGCTAAAGATATTGCTTGTGGGTATATCAAGCAGTTTGAAGACTTTGTATGTAAACTCGTAAGTGAGGCTTGAAGTTGGTAACGCGTAGATATTATAGCGTTTGTCCGCTCCAAAGTATTTATACAAAGCACATGCAAACTCGCCTTGTTTGGATGCAATGTCTAGCACTTTGGCATTGTTATCCATAGCATCTTTTGGCAACAATTGTACCACATTATCTGCAACGGATGATGGAGTTACAATCTCCGAATCAGATAATCGACCAAATTTCTTAAGAGCGGACTCAACACGCTCAAGAGGTGCATGGGTTATATCTCGCAGGAGGTCATTTGTGTTGCTAATCTTATAGTCGAGATTACTCAATACAAATGGATCAATATGTTTGCGCAAATAACGCAACTGTTGAAATTTCAGCCCTACATTACGTGCTATTCGTTGATTAGTTTTGTCACGCGCAATAACCTCTATCACCTGCTGAAGCGAACGAACTGTGTCATCAGTCAGCAGAGCAAAGAATAGCACGCGCGCAAACAATGCGGCAAGGCGTTTATCTCGTTTATCATCGTCTTCTGCCTTATTTGCTTTAGGGGTGTCGTTATCATCGTCCCCATCGTTGGTTGGGGGTACGAAAAATTCATCTGGGTCTGAATCATTATCATAATCATCTCCCTCGCCTTCATTCGGCTTAATCTCAAGACCTTTTTTGCTATCTATCGGCTCAAGATCTTTAATCATATCCCATAGATTAGGATCGTCGAGTATTTCAAAATCTGTTGGAATCTCACAGGCTTCGTCCATAACCGTGATATTAGCAGAATACTCACGAACAGCATTCATAATATCCATAGGAACAACCTCACCCATCTTGCCTTTGTTGAGAACGATAATAGGCGATATTTCTAATTCACGACGCAAACGCTCCTCCAGCTCATCGTTACCACTCTCATTCACATTGACATTGTAAATTTTGGATTTCTGCTCTTGCATGACAAACATGCGGTTAGGGTCAAAATCTACAAGCAAGGTCTGAGGTTTCATGTTGTATTTAATCTCGTCGCCAGCTTCGTCTTTATACTTTGTCACATACTGATTTTGAAGACGGAAAATAGCTTGATCATATTCTTGTGGCGAAGACACATCCTTCAAGAATAGCATCGTGTCCCAATGCTTAACCGTGCTACCTGTAAGCATGCGGTTAACTGTGAGCGTGATGGACTTTTTGCCTTGATTTTCTAACGACTCAATATGCAGCTTGATGCTTTCGGTAGAAGCAAAATTATTTTCGACACCTGAAATATTTACTATCTCATATTCATTGAGATTGATAAATTGTTCTTTGTTATCACTCAATAACTTCTCCATAGCATCGCATGATGCACAGAAGGGCAAAACAAAGACCATGTGACGGCACATTTTACCTTCCTTGAGTTTGTCGTAACTGAGGAAACCCAACAGATTTTCATCTTCTGCGCTGCCATCAATAACTTGTAGCAAATCGAGAATCTCTTTTTCATGGATGAAATGACGGTGCTTCTTTTCTGCTGAATTGTCTTTGGATATAGATTGTGGGCGGAACAACTCGTTGAGTTGTGCTGACTTGCCTTGCTCTTTGAGTTGCTCTATCAACTTACGAGCAGATTCATTGGGATTAAAGGCAAAGCGAATCATCTGAGGGAATCCATAGTACGGATTATCCCATTCTTTGTAATCGTCGTTGCTACAATGCTCTCTATCAAATTTCTCTTTATCATCAATAATATCGGTAAACTGGTAGAACGCAATAATATCCTCGGGCTTAAACTCACTACCCATCAAAATGCGGTATGGAGTGCCTGAAAGGTGCAAGGTTGTATCTACCTTAAGTTCCTTAATCAGTTTAAGACCATTTTCAAGATCTTCTATTGTGCTCTCACCAGATAGACGATATTCTTTTGCGGCTTGCGTTGCTGTAAGTTCATTGGTTTTACGCAAGATTCTGCCATATTCCTCCGCACGCGCTCCAAAGTGCGTTTCATCAACTATTAAAAGGTCAATATTATTCCTAAATAAATCTTCATGTTTCGATTTAATATTCTCACCCATCAAGTCCTGCAAAGTAAGGAAAACAGCAACGCGCTTACCCTGCTGCAAGTTCTTAGTAATTTCCACTTTTTTACCATCAGCGCTGTCAATGAAGACATAGTCTGCAAAGCGTACATGGCTTTCTACCGTTTGCATCCACTCGTCGCTCACATCACCCTTAGCTGATACGATGAGTACTACCTTAGCATCCATTTCGGTAGCGCAACACATTGAAGTAAAAGATTTACCAAAACGCATAACAGCATACATCAATAAATGTCTGCGACCTTTAGCACGCGCCATCTTGAATTTCTCTATTGTATCCTTTTGATTAGGGCGTGGATCGTAGGTTTCTACAGGACTAAAATGTTTTTTTTCAGGCAGCCTATCTTCAGAATAGAATTGATAAGGGCTTCCTACTTGAGAAGCACGTTGCTCAATATCAATGATAGCAGCATCAATATCTTCAGGTGTTGCGTTCTCAAAGAACTCTTTGGAATAATATGGCAAATCTTCTATATCATCAGGCTGTAAACGATGATATCGCTTGATATGTTCGAGATAGTAGTGAACCGCGAAATCACGAAAGTACTTGCCGTCTTCCGTTTTTGCAATCCACTCCCAATTACTTTCATGATGAAGATTAGGGAAATGCTCGCGCCATTCGTTCAAACGAACGTTCACAGGACGATATGTGTCGCCTACTTTCAGATAGTTCGGCACAGTATTGGTTGTAAAAGCATAGATATGCGGATCTATGCGACCAACAATCAAACCATCAAGTAGAGTGGTGTCTATTTTGTTCATAACTTCTTAATAAGTGAATGAAATGAAACTATCTCAATTGGCTCCGAAGAATCATCTTTTGCCCAATCAGCTACCTTTGCATAGATGCCAGTATGAGCATGGACATCATTCTTCTTACAACCTTGGCATGGAACTTTATGGGTTTCTATAGTAGGTTCCTCAAACAAATTAGCTTGAATTGTAACGGTAAGTACAGACTCTTTACATGAGTTAGGAAGAACCATTTTTGTGCCATCCATTTGGAACATATTCCACGAAATGATATATGCGAAAGTCTGCAATGTTTTATTTTGTAAAGTAGTAGAACGCAGATTGTGCTTAGATGCAAAATCTTCGTAGTACTCAATTACTGTATGCAATATACTTTCGCGAGCAAGCAGAAGATTGTCACCTTGCCATTCAAAACCGTATGTAGATTTCACCGCAACCATTGCCCATTTAATCCATTCAGTGGGTTCCACATTCTCGTTCACTACACGCAATTTGCGGTCAAGTAAACCTATGCGCTGAAAGAGCGGTATGACGACACCAGTTGTGGTATCATATGGACTTACAAGATATGGAGCTTCACCACATGCGACCTCAAGACGATTATCAGATACATAATCTTGCCATGTTTTACCTTCTGGAAAAACAATCGGTTCGGTAGTCGCTTGCCACGTATGCGACTTCTCATCTGCTACATTAAATACATTCGCTCTGCCGAACCATGCATCGTCAATTAAATTGTTTTGAGCGTTGCATACCCAAGATGGAGTAAATACTTCTGCCTTATCGCGTGTTCGCTTTAGTTGTTCTTCTTTAGACTTATCTGCACGTGGGCGAATGAGTTTGCGATTATCACCTGTAATGTCCTCAACACGGATTTCATCAAAGAATATAAAGCCGTTTTGCTCGTAGTTATCCGTAGCCCAATATATGTGATGATGGCATTTCTCGCCATTATCATCCACGTACTGTTCGAGGGAATGCTCCCACAGCAAATGTTCAAGAACTTCGTTACCATACTTATCAAGCCAATCTTGCTCGTCAATATCAATATTGTATTGGGACATAAATGATATAATTGCTATAAAAATGCTGGCTGGCTGCCGTTTAGTGAATACGTGCTCTACTTTACTTAAATCACGCTGCAAAGTTACACTTTTTTTCTGATATATGCAAATAATTGTGGATTTTGCAGGGTGTTCATTAGTATAATACGCGAAAAGTGGGCAAAAATGAACATTCGACACATATTTTCATGTGGTAGTGTGATAAGGTGGAGAGAAAAAAAAAGCCTCTCCTAAATCCTCCCCTAAAGGGAAGGGAGATTAAAGGGGGTAAAGACGAGGAGGCGGTGTAAGGTCTAAAGTGTAAGGTGTAAAGGCGGGGGATACCCGAATTATTCGGGGTAATGGAAGAAAAGAAAGGCGGGGAGAATAACTCGCGGGGGTAGCTAGACTGTTATTCCTGATTGCTTTCCATAAGGCGGAGCAATGTATCTTGGTCTGGCAAACTATTGCGGAGGCGTTCGGGCATGTCAGTTGCTGTTTTATAAGTAGCAACACCCATTGGCTTATCATAGTCACGTACCGCATATTCTACATAGGCTTTATCAGCAGTCTTACATAATGTAATACCTATTGATGGATTTTCATTTGGTTTGCGCACATAGTCATCTAACACTTGCAAATACATATTCAATTGACCAAGATACGCAGGTTTGAAGTTGCCAGTTTTCAATTCAATTGCTACCAAGGAAGACAATTCACGATTAAAGAATAGAAGATCAATGATATGAGTGTGCCCTAATGCTTCTACACGGAACTGATTGCCAACAAAAGTAAAATCCTGTCCAAAGGTCATGATGAAATTTTTGATATTCTGAACGATCTTGTTCTCAACCAATCTCTCATCTACATCTTCGATATCTCGTGCACCTAACTCCTCTACATTGATAAAATCTAAAAGATATTCATCTTTGAACGCCATAATTGCTCGTCTTGCGAACTCAGCAGATGGCAATTTGGCTAAGAAATTGTTTGGCATCAACGCCTTCTGATTATACAAATCCTGCTTTATTGCAAGTTTGAGCGCCTCTACTTTGAGGCATTCATTAGCGCAGAGCTTGATATAAAAATAGCGTTGGTCTCGCTCTTTTACCCTCGACAGAATCGCTGTATGGTGCGTAAAACCTATCCTAAAAAATTCTTCTATAGGGAACTCTCTGAAATTCGGCAGTTGCAATTGCCGAATTTCGTCTAATGGTATATCTCCTTGTGATTCAGTCGTTTGCAATTCGGCAGTTGCGACTGCCGAATTAGAATCCAATGCTTGCCACTCTTCGTAAAATGTACGCATGTTCTTAAGATTTCGTTCGGAGAAACCTCACAAACCTGGTAATTCGGCTTGCAAACGCATGCTAATGACCTTAATAGCTGCTGTACCCCAATAACCTTGACGAGAATTCTGAGAAATATATCTGCCTATTCCATAATATAATGCCAACTGCTCCTTATTGACGAGCTTGATAGCCATGTATTGACTTGGGAGAATTGCCGATTTGATGGTTTGAACGGCAATTGCATATTTTGAATCAATTTCGTGGTTCATGCTTGTTTTTTACTCGTAAGGGGTTAATGCGACTGCAAAGGTACAACTTTTTTTGACATATGCAAGAAAAATCGCCTTATGGGGTGATTTTTTATAGTGGAGGGTGTAGAGTGTAAGGTGTAAAGGCGAGGGGAAAAGGCGAGAGACGAAATCGCAAATCTATTCAATATTAAGAATCTGATAGGTGTATGTACCTGTCTGAACCATGCAGCACGGATCAAAACCTGTGCGCTCATAAGAAAACCAGACATCATTCACAGCATTATCAAAAATCCATTGAAAATAGTGGTCATTCCCCTAAAATTTGATTCAGGTGTTGTTTTGCTTTCTTCAATTGAGCGGACAGATACTCATAATCTTCCTCATAATTTTCTCTTGGACCTTCTTCATGAAGCACACCATCAATCTTACTAAAGTGCCATGAACATAATTCAAAGCACCTGTCGGCTTCTTCAAGATTCTCAACAAAGGCTTTATTCTGCACATCATTGCAGAAAATTTCGTCATTAAATATAGGATCTACCTGTTTGGAGAGTTCGTTAAGCTGCTCCACAGCATCTTCCAATCCTCTGAGTAAATCATAACTTTCATACCAATCCCACGGCCAGTACACTAAGCTATCCGTCTTTTCAATTATCGACTCCAGTTGTGGCGCTACCTGCTT
>JBGVEG010000087.1:0-12817 GCA_045119955.1 Paludibacteraceae bacterium | reverse complement strand
GTACAATACGGCTACGGCGGTATGTTTGGTAGCGATGGGCAGGATGCCCTATACGATATCTTCTCTATGTTTGAGATAGAGAACAATGCTGAGGATATCTACACCGATGACTATGAGGTGGAGCGCGAGGAACTCAAGCGTCTTCGCCAGATGCTTATCGACAAGGACGAGAAGTATCGGGAGAATGAGGAGGAACTCACCAGATACCTTACCAAGATTGAGATGACACTCGAGGAGTTCATCACAAAGGTGCTTGACCGCCTCATCAACGAGAGCGACCAGCAGAATGAGTATGTACTAATATCGTGGTATTAATATGGAGGAGAGAGATTTGATTGTGTGCGAGGAGTGCGGCTCGACAGAGATTCAGACACAGGCGTGGGTAGATGCCAACACCCACGAGTACATCGGCGAGACGGGCATTGACCGTGATGATAACTGGTGCAACGAGTGTGAGGCTCACAACTACTTCTGCACGAAGACAGAGTTTGTGGAGCGCATGGAGGCTTGGTGGGGCGATGCCGACTTCCCGACAATGGAGCGGGTTACGGGCTACCGTCAGGATGACTTCTCACCCGAAGAGGGCTATCAGGATTTTGTAGATGCCTGCAACAAGTGGTGGAAGGCGAAATCCTACGATGAGAAGCGAGCAATCTTCAAGGAGCATAACAGCGAGGAGTAGCCTATGGTATATCAACTTCTGAAAGACATTGAGCAACTGCTGGGTGGCAAAGAGTCACTCACTGCTGCCGAGCAGAGCATCTTGGAACGCTCCTCAAAGGTTATTACCACGATGCGTAATCCCGAGGATACCGAACTACTCAAAAAGGATGAACTACTTATCCGCTACTGTCCTGCCACGAAACATCCCGTGCTTGTCTACTACGATGGTGATGGTATGTGCTCCTGCCTTCATAACGACACCGTGGAGGAGGATATGGAGGATGTGAAGCGTTGGCTAAAAGAGATGACACAAGAACAAACCAACAGCAATATGAACTACGACAAAGAAGAAGAGTTAATGGATGAGATACTCTCGTCCGAGGAGAACTGTGAGACCTTTATGGAGGTCGTGATGTCGGAGATACAGTCCGATGAGGAGACCTACCGTCACAAAGCACACCAGCTGATTCAGGCATACCGTGAGGATAACTGCGGGGATATGCTGATGGCACTGTGTGGCTGGTCAATGCACACCTTACTTATCAAGTATCAAGAGAAAAAAGAGCAAAGCAATGAATAGAATTTTAGAAGCAGTGAGAGCGTACTTTAACGCCATTGAGAATCCTACGGAGCAGGAACGACATATCCAGATGCTCCTTGCCGAGGGATTCTTCCCTATAACATCCATCTGCCGTGATGACCTCAAAGCACGAGGCTTCGATGCAGCGAAGGCCACAGATGAGCAGATGCAGGAACTTGCCCGCCGTATGGCAGACGACTACTGCGAGCAACTTTTCTGGGATAGTATGGAGATTATCGCAGAGGCGCTCGGCATCCCTAAACGCAAGGTTGACTTCTGTCCCAAGTGTGAGTCGGAGTTGGTCTACTTCGATGTAACCACAGGGTGCAACCGATGCTCCAACTGCGGTCAGGAGTGGGACAACAACATCTATGCTTTGGTTGAGTTCCCTGATGATGGCACCTACTTCGAGCAGGAGGAGATTGGCTATCCTGTATTCGACAGAGAGGATAACGGTGCAAGGCTTGTGCCTGAGTATGAGTATATGCTTCAATTCGGCAGAACACCTGACCGAGAGAAGTGCTACCGTGCTGTCGAGTGGCCTGCTTCGCAACAGTTTATCGGCAACGAGGAGTGTATGCTCATCAATGATGACGAGGGTCTTGAGCTCTTCGGCTCCTCTGCATATTGGGTTCCTGTAAAACTACTAAACAAGGAGGTATGATAGCACTCATAGACCCTTTTAAGGAGGAGATGCTCGGGCGAGGCTTCTCGGCGCATCATCTCGGCATTCACGTCAATATGCTCACCGGTGAGATGTCTCTCATCAAGAGCGACGAGGCACATAGTCACGCCAAAGAGGTGTACGACTACATCAAGGAGCGTGAGATTGACGACATAGCCACCTACGACCACGAGTCGGTGATGGAACTTGCCAGCGACTTTGTTGGCGACCATATCGTGCCAGAGGGTGTAGATGAGGAGTATGGAAACTCTGACGAGTATGTCGATCTGCTCGACTGGTGGTGCGAGATATTCTCCTACAACATAGTGGAGTTGGCGATGTGCCATTACTTCCGGACACACAAACTTCTTGTAGAGAGATAACCGAGCCGACTCGGAAGCGTGGGTGGTTATGTTGGTATATAGGGAGGTTCTGTAAATAACAAGGGGATGCACCGTTCAGTGCATCCCTGTTCTGTAGATATTAAATTCGCTATATTACTAGCGAAGTTTCAATACAAAGCTTAAATTGATACTCTCAACGCGTGCCTCCATATCAGCGAATACCTTCGCAACAGCAGCAGCGTCAGTTGTGTCAAGTTTGCCCTCAGCTTTCAAACTAGCAATTTCTAAGTTAGCAAAATTGTTTATGAACGAAGTGGTAGGCAAATACATATGCAACTGGCAATTATCAGCATCCTGATACATATACATCTCTACTGTGCGGAATGCAGGGTCAATAACGCTCATATTAAAGGTAACCTTATTTCCATCTACAGTGATTGGAGTTACAATTTCCTCTGCTTTACCATTAACAAAGAAATGTTGCTTGATTGAGTTTGCAGTTGTGGTCAAGTAGAAGAGAACTGTACGGAACATCATGTCAAAGTTGTCAGATTTAATCTTAGACATGTTGAAGTTGTAACCCATGATAGAGAAATCCTCATCTTTGCCCTTTGCGTTGCTTACAAAAGATGAACTGTAGTCATATGTTTTGCCTGCGAGATCGAGAGACTGCCTTACACGAAGCCAAGAAGTTGTTGTTTCAACCTTGCCTTTCTCAGTAGTGATATACATTTTGTAATTCATAATATCTCCAGATGTAGTTGCATTAGGAGAATAGATCAGACGGCTGACGATATATTTAGCGTTCTCAGCGTCTGTTCTCTTCTGAAACTGCAAATCACCAACAACCTTGTAGGTAGAGTTTGCGGTTACCATATAACCATTTCCATTAGGAACAATACCTGTTAAAGTTGAAGTGCCATCTTCCTCAAAAGAAACAATAGCAATATCTTTCTCTTCGTTATTAGGAGCATCATTACATACCCACATACCTACAACCTCATCAGCAAGGTCGTTCTCGCAATAGCGATAAGTAAGGTGCTCGCCATTCTCATCGAAAATGGTGAAAGCCTCGCCGCAAATCATTTCAAAACGTCCCTCGTAGTTGTCGTTGTCCTCAAAAAGCAAGGTCATCTTGTTGTTGGTAGTCTTGATGCTGCCCTTTACGCCATCCCGATACTCGCCATTTTCTACACCTGTTGAAACTACTGAACCATCAGCCTTGATAACCAATGCCTCTGCATAGTCAGCAGTAAGACAAGTCCAAGTACCTACAAGATCCTTGCTGTGGTCCACTTCAATGAAATCGTGATCACAATCTTTCTCACAAGCTGAGAAACCCAACATTGCCACAAGGGCAATTGCCATTAACTTAAAAATCTTCATACGTTTTGATTGTTAGAAATTATTTAACATTTAAGAATTTGCACAAAAAAGGCGTTACGCACCGGGCACAATATGCCAAGTGGTAACGCCAATATATGACTTTGAGCCGTATTGTTGCGGCTAACTATCTGATTATAAGAATGTTTACAGGGGGGGGGTAAGTGTTGTGAGCAATGACTCCGATGCCGTTGCATAGGAGAGAGTGTCGCTAAAGTATGTCGCAAAAAGACGATTCATTACCCAAAATAGTAAAATTTCAACTCGCAAAGTTAGCAAAAAATTCGATATCGAGAGGCGGAAACCTCCAATATTTTCATAACGACACCTAAAAAAGTTTCAAATCGTAACCACTAATATATTATCGCACAATAATTTCGGCGGTGAGCAGCAATGCTTACCGCTTTTTTAATAACCTTTTAAAACAAAATCATTATGGCAAATCAAATGGTAATGGCTGCTCCTACGCAGTTCAATTTCTCGGTGAACAACATCGAAACAATGAGTCTCGACACACTGCGTCGTACTCACAAGGAAAACGACATCTACGGTCAGCCCGTCAAGGGTATCTACCACTACGAGGTTATCCAGCGTATGGCCGACCTCTGCGAGAAACACAACCTGAACTACGAGGTTGAAGAGATCTTCGCGGCACAGAATAAGAACAAGAATCAGCCCGGCGTGGTGGTACTCCCGCAGGTGGAGCGTGAGTTTGGCGTGCAGGCTGTCGAAGCACATATCCTCCGCCGCATCTACACCACAATCCGCATCAACGACTGGGAGACAGACGAACTCACCACAACACTTGTCGTGGCGTTCCATCAGGACGGCATTCAGGCGGCCATCGGTCCCTGCGTCAAGATATGCCACAACCAGTGTATCCTCTCACCGGAGCGTAGCGTGGCAAACTATGGTCGTGATAAGGTAACAACGGAGGAGTTGTTTGACCGTGTGGATGAGTGGCTATCTAACTTCCACACCAATATGACCGAGGACCGTGAGCGTATCAAGCGACTCAAGTCAAAGGTTGTATCGCCTACGGAACTGTACGCCTTCATTGGTCTTCTCACGGCTATCCGTGTATCACACGACAGTGCCGACAAGCGACTCTCCTCGCAGGTGGATACCTATCCTCTGAATCAGGGACAAATCTCGGTATTTACCGAAGACCTTCTCAAACTCAACCTCGAGAAGGGCAAGATCACACTCTGGGACATCTACAATGTGGCAACAGAACTCTACAAGCCGGGGCGCACAGATATTCCTGCGATGATTCCGCAGAATGGAGCGCTGGCGGAGTTGCTGCTTTCACAAAACATAGCAACAGCATAATATGACACGCATCAAAGGACAACTCACGACAGCCGACTACCTTCCCATAGCCGAATTTTACAAACTCATTGACAATCTTGAAGCCGATGGCCAGTATATGTGGGAGGCGTACTGTTGGCTCTCGTTCTGCACCGCCTTCCGATGTTCGGATGTGCGGACACTGCGCTGGCGAGATGTACTTAACCGCACAGAACTCGTCCGCATAGAGAAGAAGACAAAGAAGAGCCGTATGGTTAAGTTTAGTGATGATGTGCGACAGAAGACACAGCACCTGTACGAGCTGTCGGGTTGTCCTGATGTGGATAGTCTGATACTATATAACCCACGAACAGGTGAGCCCTACACGATAGTACATATCAACCGGCAGCTCAAAGTCTTCAAGGCTAAGTATCGAATGAAGATTCGAGCATTCTCAACTCATACCTTCCGCAAGACATTCGGCAGGTATGTTTACGAACTTATGAAACGCTCCCCGGAGGCTCTGGTGCTGCTGAACCAGATATTCAAGCACTCAACCATTGAGACTACGAGGCGTTATATCGGATTGGCACAGGAGGACATCGACAAGGTCTTTATGTCAATCCACATATAATTTCTGCCGGGCAGACACTCCTTTGGGGTGCTGCTCGGCTACTCTTTAACTACAAGACTTCAACATTATGAGCATACAGATTGGAAAACTACTCGCGAACGGCACTGTTCGACATATCAAAGTGACAAATGAGGAACTCTCAGAACGATTCATCAGAGTCCTCAAACGATTTTATCCCAACGAGGAGCGTGTTGATGCACTTATCGCTCTGGGTGATATTCACCGCTTGGGTCCTTCACCATACGGCAGATGGACCGACTGCCGAGATGAGATACACTGCTTCGGGGCTATTCGTGATGGGCGTAGGGATAATACGCACCTGCCACGCACGGCAGACAGCGTGGAGGTGTTTCGCTCTTTTGCCGATGACTGCTTTCTCTTTGCCGAGGGTAAGTGGTACTACCTCGCTATGGAAGAGCAAATACCTTTAGAAGAATACGACTTCAAGCCCAACAAAAACACCATCTGCAACCTTACCATATTCCGCAATAGACAAGCATCCCTCTGCCCGGCGCCACGAATGAATAGTTGGCAGGAGATTGAGGAGTATGCAGAGCGAGAGGGCGAGATACTCTACATCTTCCGTGGTCGCAGACTGGTAAGAATAATTAAGCCATCAACATTTAACGAGGAGAAGAAATATGTATAAGAGCATTAAAGTAGCATTGGAATATCTGCCCGAGGAGTTTGTAACACAAGAGATGGTCAACGAGGCAGCAAAGTGTAAGGATGTCGAGGTCTTATCATATATCCCTCAGCGATTCCTAAACACACAACTTATTGAACAAGTGATTGCCAACTGCGACAACTGTTGGCATAGCTTCAAACTAAAACATATCCCCGAGGAGTGTCGCACAGAGAGCGTATGTGCCTACGCAGTAAAGAAGAACTGGCGCAACATCTATGCTGTACCTACCCACATTATGACACGAGAGATGGCTCTTAAGGTGGTGCAGAATTGTGCCGGAGACCTCGATATCCTCTCGGCAATCCCTGCTCATATATGGGACAATGAGTTGGCGATAGAGGCTATGGTGTCGCTCATAGGAAATGTACATCGTATTGGAGACTACACCAATGCCATAATGCGTGTGGAGATAGTACTCGGCTATCTACCTGCATCGCTCAAGACACAGGAACTGTTTACTGCTATGCTTCAGCGTGAGGCTCTCGATGTGCTCTGTGTGGACCGAGCAACACCAACTAAATTCAAGAACAAACTCTATTACCAGTATCTTGCTAAGCGAGACCTCTCGATGGTGCCTCACAAGTATATCTCATACGAGGTGCTCTATGCTGCAGTATTCTCGGATCATAACAATAAGGTTCATAACGAATATGTATTGGGACACTATCTGCACCTCCTTGATGACCGCCTTGCTGACCAGTTGGTACGCAGGTATGCATATGTGTTTAAGACATTGCCCGATAAGTTCCGCACAGCGAAGCGACTTGTGCTGGCGTTAGACAGTAGTTCACGAGATAGCTACACCTTAATCAATACGGAGGATAGCAAAGATAGCAGACTGCTCACAGTAGAGGTTTGCAAGGCCTTTGTTCGCCGTGGTGGCTCGTGCCCTACATTCCCGCAGAAGGTATGGACTCGCAAGTTTGTGGAGTACTGTGAGGAGAACTGCAAGTCGTACCAATGGTTTGAGCAGATGCCGACAGTGTTCCAGACACCGAAGAATACACAAGCGGCATTCGACTACAACAGCTACAACATTCGCTATTTCTTAAAGCGTTTCATCACTCCCGCAATGGCGAAGTCGGTGTACCGTGAGAACTACTACAATTGCTGGGTGCCGAAACACTTTATCTCCGAGTTTGTTAAACAGACAGGACTCTCGGAGAAGTTCTACGGCGGCGAGCGTTCACTGCTCACTTTCAAAAACAACCACGAAGATTACACCTACTGCAAGATTGGCAACACTTACATCGGCTTCTACTACACCGATAAGTATAACCCCAACACTGCACGCCTGATTATGACCCGTGCCGAATCGCGCTACTGTAAGCCCTCACGAGTATTCGAGTGCGGTGTGAGCACCTTCCATCGCACCTGGCTCGAAAAGATTGTGGCGGAGAATGATCCGCTCTTCGAGAAGCCGAAGGTAGATAAGTCGCTGCGTGCTGTGCAGGCATTAGGCTACTATGGTGTGGAGAAAATCAAGGACATCAAGCGTACAGAGATTTTCCGCAACACCTTCCTCGGTGAAACAATCGGCTACTGTGCCCGCCGCAGAGACCTCACATATCACAGCGACAACTGCGCGACACTCCTCGAAGGAATGCTCTACAAGATTAAGGGTATGGCTGTGCCGGATGACCTTGGCGAAGAGCCTGTATCCTACACGGCAGATGAGTTGCATAAGAAGTTCGGTTTCTGCTATGCCGGTATGACAGCCTTTGCTGAGGATTACAGCCTCGATATGAGTCAGGCATATACCGTGCAGCAGATGCGCCAGATAGTTCGTGAGGTCGGACCAAAGCCTTCGCTAACAAACTACAAACGAGAGCTCAAGAAGATAAAAGTAATATAATATGGAGACAAAGAAAATATATCTGCTATACCGTGGCGATGCTTGGCTCAGCACTGCATCGCTAACACTCATCGCACCTTTCACAACCTTTGAGAAGGCAGTCGACTACCTACACAAAAAGAGCCGCGAATATGGTATTGACCGAGATGCTGTGGCTCAATTTAAGAGTATCCGCCAGACACAAGGGCTCGAAGAGAACTTTTACTGCGAGGAGTTGGAGGTGGACCCCGAACCCGAAGTAGACGAGTTTTACGACCGCATCTTCAAATATGGTCAGTCGGAACTTTCACGAGGTGAGCTGGAGTCGCTTCCAGTGCCGTTCTGCACAAAGAATGTTACAGACGAGCAGATGGAGGAGATTGTTCGTCAGACGGAGTTAGATACCCGTGATAGACTCCGCCTGAATGAGGGCGAGCCCATCGACTTTGAGAATGACCGCCACAGTGAGGTGTGGTGGGAGGAGATGGAGGCCGCCGTATGTAGACATAATGTCCCGTACTACGAGGACATAGACGAAGAATAATTGTTCATCACCCGCCATAATGATGACCGACCGTCACGGTTTTACAAACGCCGTGGCGGTCATTTTTTACTTTTTTGAGGTGATTTCTTCACCCCAAGCGAGTTTTATACACCTACTCTTAAACAACAAACACAACAGCATATGACAAAGAAAATCAGTTGGCAGGAGGTAAACGCCCTGCGTAAAACATTGCAGGAGGAGATTGTATCGCTCCTCAAAGAGAGAAACATTACTGAACTTCAGTTGGAGTTTGACGAAGACTCACAGTCTCCAACCTATGTGGTAGACTACTGCAATCGTTACGATGCGTGGTACGAGAAACAAGTTACCGCCATAGGCATCTGCGAGGATGGTGATTGGTACCTGAAGGTCTACGACAATCAGGAAGACGAGCACTCGACAATATATGCCAGCGAGACAACACTCGCAACAAACAACATTGATTGGTTGCTCGGTATCCGTGACAACATTTGTGAAATCCTAAAAATCGAATAGTATGCCAGCATCAAAGACAATCTACCTTACCGTGCGCGTGGATATCTTCAACCCCAATGTGGAGGAGATAACCGATGACGAAGCACAGGATGTAGTCAGCAACCTTGACTACGAGTTTCAGAACTACAAAGACTACGAAATGCAGACTGAGATCTGCGGTATCAACGACTAAAACAAGATAACGATATGAGAAAATTCAAGAATGGGCAGCGAGTCTATTGGAACGACCCTGCCGGAGAGACATCGGGCGAATATACAGTCCTCGATGCACACGAAGAGAAGTATCAGAACTACACTGACGAGGATGTGGAGGATTACGATGACCGCATTATCCTCATTGGTGATGTCCATAGCGAGGCGGAGGTAAATGCGGAGGAACTTGACATACTTTGTCCGCTCTCTCCCGAAGATATTCACGAGGTGCAGATGATGCAGGAGGCTATGCAGGACCTGCGTCAGGATATGCTCAAGATGATGCGTGAGACCGTATCAAAGTACGATGAGCAGCGAATGGAGCACCCTGATGGGCACTCGTTCACATTCCACGACGAGGATGGTGATAAGTGCGAGGTTGTGGCACTCGAAATAATCGAGGGGGAACTGACCGCCCACTTGGAGTATGAGAATATAGGTATAGAGAGAAATGTTCCTGTGAGCTCCCTTGATGTCTTAGAGCTCTACGATATTATGGTAGAAATGATAGATGAGTAGCGATGGAGAAGATGAGTGCATTACAACAGAAGATGGAGGACTCGTTTGTCGAGTTCTGCGAGAAGCACGGCCACGAGCCACGCTACGCTAATTGTGAGATTGAGTGGCAAGATGACCACGACACCTGCGATGTTGTCTTCAAACTATCGTGCGATGTGGACGAGAGCGAGGATGACAAGATATTCTTCTACTGCAACTCCGTGCGAGACCTTCAGTCGATGACCGAGAAGGGTACGGAGGACTTTGTGATAACCGATATTCACTCATTTGAAGACGACCTGCTTTAACTATGCTACAACAACGACTTTATGACCTATCGGCAGAGTATGTCAATACGCTCAAAGCTCTGCCACACCGACCCGATGGTTGGTTGCCACACATTGTCTATGTTGAGGAAGAGGGCGACTATCCCGTATTCACTCGCTACCGATTGACGGAACTGAGAAGCAACGGCAGTTGTACACTCATCAACGACGAGACGGGCGAGGTGTTTACCGACAGACACCTCACGGAGATTAACATAGAATGGCTCGACACGCTGCTCAGCTGGTACAACGACTGTTGCAACGAGCAAGGACTGAACACCCAAAACGAGTAGCCTATGCCGTACAAAAGTGAAAAGATATCCATCAGCGGTACAGAGTATGACCGCCGACAGAAACTGACACCCGAACAGCGTGCGGAGATATACCACCGTTACCACACCGAAGATGTGAGCCAGCGACAGTTGGCACGAGAGTATGGTGTGAGCCGTAGACTGATAACATTCCTCATAGACCCCGACAAGATGGAGGCATCACGCCACCGTCTCAAGCGTAGCAAGGCGAAGGGTATGTATAAGCCAGATAAGAAGAAATGGGCGGAGACTGTCCGGGAACACAGAAAGTACAAACACGAATTATTCAAACAAGGTAAAATTCAAATAGCAGTATGAAACCAAGAGAACAGGAGCGAGAACTCCAGAGAAAGTTAGTCGACAGCATTGTGTTCGTCGCAACTAACCATCAGCCACAGGATTGGCTACCCATGAAAGTAACCGTCATCGAGTACCCCGAAGATGAGAATGGCGAGGAACAGCAGCGACTGGCCGAGTGCACACTCAAGGAGATATTCGAGAGCGAGGAGTGCTGTATGCGTGAGATTGGTACCGCCACAGATGAACCATACGGCGTGAGCGAGATTATCAATAAGTCGCTTATCGAGGTGTGGGAGAAGTACACGCACATCTGCCATAAAGAGTGGCGCAGAAATGCTATTGACTACCTCAGAACCAACACCAAGGCTCCGGAGAGTATCATCGAGGCATTCGTAGATACCCAATGGAAGAAAGAGGAGTTGCTTGCCGACAACCTCACAGAGTTTAACAAGGCGTACAATTATAAATAGCGTAATAAGATATGAAGACAAAAGAAGAGTTGTATAGCGAGAACTTTGATATTCTCAATGTAAATGGCAAAGAGGTTTTGTTTACCTGCCTGCGCATCAGCAGAGAGATTATTCCCGAGGGGCTCCACGCCTACGATATTCGTGAGTCGGACACCGGAGGCGAGTTCGCCACCATAGAGCCCCGTGTAATTGTAAACCACGCAGGAACAATCCTCTCGAAAGAGGTAATCGAAATGGGTCCTGATGGTTTCGTGGAGATTGACGAGTACGGATTCGAGGACTCGATGACACTCCAGGAATGGTTGGATAGTAACACTTAATTGATTGGATATGGATATTCAGAAACTGACACAAGATTACAAGGAGCGATTCTTTGCCTACGCCGAACAGGTGGCGGAGAATCCTCCCAAGAAGGGGACGAAAAAGGGAGAGTTAGAATCTCCCAACTTCCTCAAAGAGGTTATAAGGCCCATACTTGATGCACTGGTGGATTTACTTCCAGAGTATGGGTTCACAAAGACTACAGACAAGTATGCAATGTACGGCGAATACTACCGCATTAAGGCGGGAATCGTACTCATAGGAGGTTTCTCCATTGACGATGACTTTAAGTTGTTATACACGCCGCTATTTCACGGCAAGCCTTGTGGCGAGAGTTGCGAGGTGATAGATATTACGCAGTTGGTCAATACTTTACGCCGAGAGTTTGAGCGGAGAGGTATCAAAATAAAGTAACTATGAAAGATTTCAAGCAGAAGGCTGACAATGCGGTATTCGTTGCATCAGCCATTGGACCTTGGGGGATCCTGATGGTCATTGTATGTATCGTAGGTTTAGTGAAGTGCTGCGTTATGAAATCTCCAGACCTTGCTGAAGAGAGCATCAATAAGAGTGGTAACATCGTGGAGCACGTAATGGTGCTGGATAGCACAAACAACGGTTTCAGGGTGGTGTACGCAACAGCAGAGCCCGTGACCGATGAGAAGTATGAAGAGATACGAGGGCGGCCTCACATCCAAACACGATTTAACAGGTTAAAGGTTGAAGCACCGAAGCACTTTGGAGGGAGCCTTCTTGATACCGATATATGCGACTTTGCTCTCTATGCCTACCGTTTTCCGATAGACAATGATCTGCGTATTCATAATATATTCGTTGCAGGTAAGGAGAAGATGAACCTCTATGTTCAGCCTAACCCGAACCTGCCGAATTGTGCTACTTGGATGAATTTCGGTACTGAGCAGGGCAACCAATACCTAAATTCTCACGATATAAATGTCTGTCTACAAAATGGAAGACGAATTTATCGTTACTGGAAGTGCCGTCCCTTGTTGAAAGTCTCTGATACTGACGAGCGTTTTAGCCACTTTACAGAAGATGAGAGGTTGTTTTGAACGGACTGTTTTACTGTCCACAATCAAGCGTAACCATCTGAAAATTAACGCTTAAAACGCTTGGTAGACAAGTAAAATAAGTGTATATTTGTACTCCATTTAGAGTGATCGAGTAACCTAGTTTGTAAATTGATTGAAATAGATTGAATATGGTAGACAAGTAAAATGACATCGGAGAAGTCGCAGATTAAGTTTGCGAAATCGGAA
>JBGVEG010000086.1:0-2074 GCA_045119955.1 Paludibacteraceae bacterium | reverse complement strand
AAATTGAAAGCACGACAAACGGAGCAGTGCAAAACACTGCTCTAAATCGAATTGATTAATTGATTTTGTGATTATTTTCCCGAAGAGAAAATCTCACTAACTTTGTATGGATTTCCTGAACATAGTCTCTTAAGTGCATCAATCTCATTAATATGATTTCGACGACAAGTTTCTATGTAAGTTTTTATTATTGCGTAGTTATCGGCAGCTTTTATTGACTCAAATTGACCAGATATTTTCATATGAGATTTTACGCCTCTAAGACCACGTTCACTAAGATTATTGGTCGTTGGTAAGTTAAAGTCTTCAACCCACATAAAATAAGGTTCTTTAAAATTTTTAATTCTGTTTAGCAGTGTTTTTTCCCAGACTGTACCATATTTATTTTTATCAGCCTCATTCTCTAACTTGCCAGCTGTTAAATATTTATCAACTTTTTCATAAAACTTAGTAATATAATTAGAATCAAATGCTGTTATATTATTAGCAACAGCTTCATTACGATCCTTAATGGTTAAGCTTATAAGTTCCTTTAAATCTTTTGACCATTTATGGCCAGTATCATCAGTATTTTTCTGACAATCTCTCTGAAGGTGCTGATTGCATTCAATATTTTTAAAGCTATATTTTTCATTATAGTTTACACAGTTGTGGTCATGCATAATTTTCGTATCAGATGTTATTAAATCTAAAACATTATCGTTATCTAAACTTTCCATATTTTTGTGCTCATGTGCCGTATAGTAAGCAATAGTTTCATCACCATAAAACCTAAAACATGCTCGTTTTTTAAGGATCATAATTACAGTATCATCCCAATATATTAGCTTTCTTGTAATAAGCTCTCGTTTGAGATCATCTCTAAAAGTAAGAAGTCTTTTAGCTGCTCGTTCCTGCAATTTTGCAACATAACCTTCACATGGACTGAGCTTTCCATTAGTAATACCTCTTAGAAACATGCATACCTTATTCATTGAAGAATTTACTGTATTAGTAAGAGAAAGAATCAATGCTTGCATTTGGTTACCATATTGGTATTCTTCCTTAAGTTCAGGCGGTATCTTTGAACGAAATATTGTTCCACAATTGTTGCATTCATAGAAATAATACTCATGTTTACGCTTTATAACTTTTAAGAGTACATCATATTCATATTTAACTTCGGATTCTCCTGTTGGTGTACAGTTAGTAAGACCGCATTTTGGGCATCCTTCATTATCTGCTAAAGGATGTCCTACAATTTCGATAGCATCAGGATCAACATCAATTATCAGAGAGGACTTTTTATGACCAATCTGACCACCTTTGTTTTTACCTGTATTCTCTCGAGAATTTGGAACTCTCTTTTCTTTGCCTATTGGTGTTTTTGAAGTTGGTATTCCTGTATTAGTACCGTCATGATTTAGAAGAGCTTCTTTATGAGCAAGCTCATTTTCAAGCTTCTTTATTATTGCCTCCAGTTCTTTAATCTTTTCTTCATATTTAATTTTGTCAGTTTCCAACTTCTTACTTAAGTTTTTTACTCTAGCCTGTAGATTAGAAATTGTCTGTTTATCTTTAAAGTTGCGATCTTTATATTTTATTAATTCTGCTGAGACTTTTTGATACTTGCAGGCAAACTACCACTAATCTTCATTATTATTTTCCTGAAACACTTACTAAGGTATTTACAATACCTTGGCAGATTTTTTCATAATTACTAATAACGGAATTTAATTTTTTGATTTCAGTTTTTAATGATGTAATCTCATCATTTTTATCTGAAATGGTCTTTTCCAATGCCTTAATCTTTATAGATAAAGGATTGGTATCAGTATTGTTAGTGGTTTCATTTGGGGTAGAGCTTCTTCTACCTTTTCTGCCAGAAGATGGAATAATTTCACCTGTTTCATCATCAAGAATGCCAAGGTATTTTCTCTTAGGACGAGACTGTTTTGAAATAGGGTCATAATGTGGAGTTGACTCATAAACACGGGTTGTACCAGATTTTTTATCGTAGTGTTTAACAATTGACATAAGTAATTACCTCTTTTAAATAATGGTTACATATATTATAATGCAACCACTATTAAAA
>JBGVEG010000085.1:0-1718 GCA_045119955.1 Paludibacteraceae bacterium | reverse complement strand
CGAGGCTAGCCCTAAAGCTATTTCGGGGAGAACCAGCTATCTCCGGGTTCGATTGGAATTTCTCCCCTACCCACACCTCATCACCACCCTTTTCAACGGATGTGTGTTCGGTCCTCCAATGCCTTTTACGGCATCTTCAACCTGGACATGGGTAGATCACCCGGTTTCGGGTCTGCTCTGTCTGACTCTTTCGCCCTGTTAAGACTTGATTTCTCTTCGGCTCCATACCTTAAGTATTTAACCTCGCCTGACAGTGCAGCTCGCCGGACCGTTCTACAAAAAGTACGCGGTTCTGCATATAAAGCAGTTCCACAGCTTGTAAACATATGGTTTCAGGTTCTCTTTCACTCCCCTCCCGGGGTTCTTTTCACCTTTCCTTCACAGTACTATTCTCTATCGGTCACTGAGTAGTATTTAGCCTTGGGGAGTGGTCTCCCCGTCTTCCTACAAGGTTCCACGTGCCTCGTAGTACTCTGGATACCGCCTCTTATTGTCTGCTTCGTGTACGGGGCTTTCACCCTCTCTGGCCGGCTTTCCCAAAACCGTTCCACTCACATATCTTCAGATTCCGCGGTCCGAAACCCCAGAGTGCACGCACTCTGGTTTAGGCTCTTTCCCGTTCGCTCGCCGCTACTTAGGAAATCGATTTTTCTTTCTCTTCCTCCGGCTACTTAGATGTTTCAGTTCACCGGGTTCCCTTCCATACGTTATGTATTGGCGTATGGATGACTGGAGTTCTTCCAGCCGGGTTTCCCCATTCAGACATCCATGGCTCACTGGATATTTGCTCCTCCCCATGGCTTTTCGCAGCTTATCACGTCTTTCATCGGCTCTCAGTGCCAAGGCATCCGCCCTGCGCTCTTTCTTGCTTGACCTTTCTTACAACAAACGTAGCGTCGTTTGTTGGGTCCGTTCTAATCTTTCGATTAGAAAACTTGATTCTCATTTATGAGTTTATCTGTATTGCTACAGATTGTTACCTTTGGTGAAACACTTTCATGTTTCTGATAACATGATTGTTCTTTCGAACAATCTCCTCGATTGATGTCTATTCTCATTTTGATTCTATGAATCAACTTTGAATAATTAAGAAATATTTGGTTTCTTATCTTCTATATACAGTTTTCAAAGTACAATATTCTGGTCTGATTAAGGAATGTTTCCATTCTTTCTTAGTCAGCCATATAAACACAAAATTATTTTTTATGCTTATATCACCGGCTAAGCCAACCTTTTTTATTTTTTCAAATCTGGCGGCCACCTACTTTCCCATACCGTCTCCAGTATAGTATCATCGGCCGCTTAAGTCTTAACCATCGTGTTCGGGATGGGTACGGGTGTTTCCCCTAAGCGCATCGCCACCAGAAGCTTTTATTCTGTTTCCTCAGAATCTTTTCGATTCCTCTTGAAAACCAAACAGTAAACCAGACCTTTACTTAAGAGTGTACTCCACTCTTTTTCTTTTTTCCTTAGAAAGGAGGTGATCCAGCCGCACCTTCCGATACGGCTACCTTGTTACGACTTCACCCCAGTTACCGGCTCCACCTTCGGCAGCTCCCTCCTTGCGGTTGGGTCACTGACTTCGGGCATTTCCGACTCCCATGGTGTGACGGGCGGTGTGTACAAGACCCGGGAACGTATTCACCGCGACATTCTGATTCGCGATTACTAGCGATTCCAGCTTCATGTAGTCGAGTTGCAGACTACAATCCGAACTG
>JBGVEG010000084.1:0-8146 GCA_045119955.1 Paludibacteraceae bacterium | reverse complement strand
GTTGCGTATCTGTCAAGGTCGTTTCTCACGCTGTAGTGTGTCTTATCTCCGTTCTCATTCACATCGAAGCACACCCAGTTTTTCACGCTGCTCTGGATTGAGAACTCCAGCCTCCAGATGTCTGGTTTGTACCAGATTCCTTTTTCGCTTCTTTTGGTCAGTTGAATGAAATCGTCAACCAGACCACTGGAAGCCCATGCTTGCCTTATATATGGCTTATCTTTGACTTCTTTTAGTTCCAATGTCTTGTTGTAGAATCGGGTGAACACAGAGGATTTTTTCGAGCCCCATGAGAGTGAGTTCCATATCTTTCCGTCCCAAAGGTCTTTTCCTCTGACTGCTATTTCGGTCTGGTTGACTTTCGCGTACTTGTGCTCCAGAAGTCTGCGTACAAATGTGGCAGGCATATCGCCAGAGTCGAATTTCTCGAAGTCCAGACAAATGTCTATTCTGCTGATTCGTCTGAACTGATAACGGTGAGCCTTTAGGAAGTCTCTCATGATACTGCCCGCATCGTTGTAATAGCAAGCCCTGTTATGTAGTTTCAAATGGCAACTTCCCACCTCCAGAACTTGGAATTTATCGTGAGCGTTTGTGACGTGCGGAGCCCTGCGAACCTCCATGAATGGTTGACCATCAGGAGTGAAGAGAGTGAACATTTGCTCGTAAACCCTTGTACCATAATCACGCACAGATACTTCAAAACCAAGGGCGCGAAAGTATTCCGCGTCCCTTGGTTCTAACGGTTCGATGCAATGCACCTCCAACCAATCAATATTAATACACCTCGGCAGTGGTTGGTTCATTGTTAACAGGCCTTACCCAACCATCACTATTAACTTCAAATTGGTGAGTGGCTGATGTGTCATTCAATAAGATTGTCTTACCCTTTTCAATGCCGAGCGATTTAACAGCATCCTGCGCAATCCAGAAGGCTTTATTTGTCTGAATAATAAGCCCCTCAGACGTTACCAGCTGTTTGGGCACATCATCAACACGGCCACCTATTAACTCGATGTGATTCACTCTCAAATTGAGCCCTGCAACCATCCTGCGTTCTTTTGGTGAAGAGTAAACCCTCGTAGAGCAATCACCCACACAACAAACCGTAGTGCCTTTTTTGAGGTACTGGAGTAGATTTCCACCATCACCATTTAAGATACAACTAACCCAAGTTGTGGTTTCGTGCTTCGTGTTATTATCATCCACCCACCTGTCAGTATGGGCAACATTAAAACAAACGGCCTTTTTTCCGTTGAAATCCTGCACTTGCGCGTCTGCGCCTAAATTCCCGATAATTTGTAACTGTAACATAGCTTTAATTGTTTATGAATAAAAAAAAATAAAAAAATACTATGATAATACCCTCTCCAGATGGCAGATAAACCCACCTAAAAGGAACAAAGCGGCCACTATACCGTATGACGTGAGGACGCTTAATAACTCTTCTTTCTCTGACTGCTTCATGATTATTTCTGAGACTTAGTTTGACTTAGGTTTTTTTTCTTTGCAAGGTAGGCAGAGATTGCCCGCTTACGCGGCATTTTCCCTTGGCCAATGGAGAAGTTAGAATAGCGTGCAGCAAGCAAAGAGACTTGAAAAGAATCCCTACGAGGGTGCAGGTATGCCACGTCCATTTGCTCCACAAAATCGCGTATGGTCTCGAAACAATCATTTGAGAGGGTAAAAACAAACGAAGACCTCCCTGCCCTAATACGAGCCAAAAGAAGCCTATCCAACAAATCATGGACTTGCATCCAAGTCAAGGTGTCACAATAATGAAAGTGACAAACCAAAGCAGAATAATTTTTTAACATGTTTGAACTTCGATAGGTTTTTTCACCGTTATTTCCAGATACGGATTTGAACTTGTTAATCAGAAGTGGCAATTTATCATTATGCCGATTCTCTGTAGAAAAATGAGGGGGTTCCCCAAGTGAGGAACACCCCCCATCCTCGAAGTTCTGCCGAACCTTTGACCTCTTACGCTCATGGGTCGCACCTCTGCGTTGCCCACTACCCTAAAGGCACTACAAAGATACAAAACATATTTGAAACCCGCAATAGTTGTATCAAAAATTATAGTTGATGTATCAAAAATTATAGGTCAAAGGTATGTAAATACTTGCATATGTCAATACTTTTTCGTACCTTTGTATTGTCAAAAGAGATTTGACACTCGAAGTTTAACCAATTAAGACCCCCGACCGATGGGCAAAACGGAAAGAAATATGACAAACAAAGAAAGGTACGAAGTACTAATGAAGCTACTACAGGAAAGTAAGTGCGACCTGGGCGAAGACTTTTATCTGAGCAAGAGAGAAAACCATTACAAGATTGATGATGAACAAAGAGATGTCTATAGGCTCACGTTGTTTCCCGCAGGCAATGAGTTTTGGTACATAGACGGAGTGCAAGATGTCCTAAAGCGCGGAGAGATAGTAGGAGCATTTATGAAGATTATTACCAAGCACGGAGTACCCTGCATTTACATGTCAATTATTTAATAACCAACTGGGGGCGCAAGCCCCCACTTAAAAACAATTCAAGAATATGGAATACGTTTATATCGTTCGCTGTAAGTTAGCAACTCTGCGAAGCACTGATACAATATCAAATAGTAGAATAGCCAAGACAATAGAGCAGTTGCGCCAAAAACATCCAAGTATTAACGATGCAGTAGGTACAATCCATCGCACAGAAGAGGGAGCAATAAGAACAATGCACGGTTGCGAAGAATACCTTCGCATTAGGAAATGGGAGGTGAAGAATCAACCAGGCACTAAGACAGATTATTACTGCGAAGTACGCCAATTCTACATAGATCAACAACCACTATATAATGATTAATAACCGGAGTGGGCGCAAGCCCCCACCCTAAATCCATCTGAACAATGAAAGAAAAACAGAGAAAAGGAGGTAATGCCAAGGGCATTATTACTCAAAAGATGATGTCATTCAGAGTAGATGTTGAAAACATCGAATGGCTGAACAAACAGCTGAACAAAGGCAGGTACATCAATGATTTAATAAGTGCTGACAGAGAAAAGAAAGGAGGTGTTTAAAGATTGGAAAATGCCCCCCAGCCGCAGGGAACGCGAGGGAGCCCCAGCCCCGAGCCCCCTAAACACTAAAAAAGAAAAGAGCCTTTGGCATATCAGCTGGGATCATGCCAAAGGCTCAACAAGAAAAGAGTTCTTAACCTAACTAACCTTAAACTAGGATTACATGATGTTAACGGCACCTCCTCCGAGGGCACCCATCAAAGCGGCCAAAACTGCTCTGACCACTTCAAACCAATTAATCTTTACTTTTGCCATAAGAAATAAGAGTATTAAATTAATGCCCATGCATTCAGTATCTTACCCATAGAAACTTCTTGCCCACATTCCACCAATGCCATAGCCCAAACGAGCATGCAAATGTAGTTTTTGTCGTTGTAAGCAATTCGTGTACCTTGCGCCAATTGAATCTTATTGCAGACAAATTCAATGTACGCTTTGGTATTATTCCCATCACGTTCTGGAGCCCACTTATTAATGATACCGTAGATGGTGTCTACGTGGTCTCTTTTAATGATGGTACGAATATTGACCATTGCAGCACGGAGGCCATACTCTAGAGAGGTGAATTGTTCGAAAGCGCCATCTGTGTTTTCGATAACCTTGCCTTGCCAAGGTGTGGATGAAATCCTTATATTAAGTGGATTGTTGTTCCTCAATCCGCGGGGTATTTTTGAGCACATGGGAAAATTTATAGTCGATTCCGAGAATGGTTGCGGCAAATGTCAGAAACTGAGCAATTGCCAGAAGTACGTTAGCTGTTATTTCGTGGTCAGGACTTAAGGCCATCGATGTGAAAGAAAGGGTGGTCGCAACCACAAAGGAGGCCACGGCCAACCCTTTTTCTAACCGTCTGTGCCTTTCCATAAATGAAAGAATAGCCTTTCAATTACTGGTCTGAATACACCTCAAAGCTGTAGTTGTAAACATCCACAACGTTGATTGTATTCTCGTCTACAGCGTTTACAGAAACAAGCCACCACGTTCCAACGTTCAAACTGCTGTCTGAAATTGAGAAAGCCGTATCACTGATTGAGCCAGCTTTCCGAGTTAGCGACTTGATGTTTTGGCCTGCTGTTGGCTTATTAGAAGTCAAAACCAGAGCTACACCTGTCACGTTTTCAGAAGCGTTATTTCCTGCAACTGTTACGTTGTTATTAGTGGCTATTTCTTTATCATCATTGAAAGCGGAACCATTGAAAGTCACATTGCTAAAGCCAGAAACTGGCTCATCTGCGAAGTGAGCAATGAGAGTGCGTGCACGCTCTACGGTGAAAGCGTAGCTTGCGCTGCTGCTTACCAACTGGGAATTCTCATACCAACCTGTGAATATCTTACCAGATGCAGGAGTAGCCACTACGGTACAGGTCGAGCCCTCTTCCTTTTCGCCACCTCCGCTAACGGTACCATCGCCAACAGGCTGTGCGCTTACGGATATCTGATACTTCGGAGTAGGACCACCAACGAACTTACCCACGATGGTAATAGATTCGCTAGCCTCGAACTGATAATTTGCATTTGTGCTTAGCAACTGACCAGACACGGAGTCTTTATGCCATCCCTCGAACGTTGCCTCTTCCACCGGAGTCGCGTGAAGAGTCACAAGCGTGCCGATTGGGTAACGGCCACCACCACTTACGCTACCATTGCCCGATGCGGTCGCGGTGACCAGAATATTTTCGACATCATCCGAGCTCTTCTCATCCTCACCAACGAGCATAGTCAGACCCTTGGTTGAAGTCAGAGTGACGTCAGAGGTTGAGATAGTGCGAGAGGCCAGCAGCTTTGCTACCTGCTCAGCAGTGGGAGCGTTCATGCTACCAAACGATGCCTTAGCCTTGTCTGTGTTCTCTTTCATGCCGTAGGCATAAACAACAACAGCCTTATCGGTGAAAGCCATTTCTGCGGCGAAGTCACCATTCTGCCCAGCAGCTGATACAACTTTTGAGTCGCGAATGTTCAAAGTTCCGTCTGCCTGCTTTTCCACGCAAACGTAGATAACTTTATCGAGACGCTCGCTCATGTCCTCGTTAAGGCTCACGGCAATCTTAGTGCCGGAGGCACGATTAGCGGTGAACTCTGCGATTGAGGCCACGCCCTTAGTTAACTGGATTTGGTTCAGATTTACGGTTGCAGCGTCCTCGCTGTATCCGCACTTTCCGTAGTTCAGTGAAATGAACAGGTTACGGCCATTCTTATTGCCCTCTTTCTTGATGGCGATAACAGGAGCCACAACAGCCGTTAGCTGGCTCATGAGTTTCAACTTTGCACGACTTTCAACCTGCAAAGCTGTGTTAGGGTTAAAGACAGTAGCGGCCTTTTCCCTCACGATGTTTTCCCCATTTTGAGTTGCATAGACTAGGGCACCAATTTTGCCCGAAATCTTGCCGAGGATAGGATTAATTTTTGCCATAATTACTTGTAATTGATTAAGTGAAACATTAGAGTCGGCCTTGCGTCGGACTTACGCCGTTGTAGCCATACTCTGCGAAAGCAAGGGCAAAGGTAAGAGATAAAACCGAATTCGCCAAATCTGCGTCCGAGCGTTTTAACAATTAGGGCGGAGCCCTTATTGTGAAAAATCTTTGACAAAACGCAAAAAAAGCGCATTAACGTTTTTAACAATAATTAAATGCGGTCACCCCGCATGGATGGCGAAGCCATACCATAATGAAAGGAGGCGCGGAGGGGTGCAGGGGGCGCCCGCGGCAGCGCCCCCGCAACACCAGCAATACTATCTATTATATACACCCCGCAGGGCGGGGAGTAGAGGTAACAAAACGCCCAAACACCGCGAAGCCCCTTTTGAGACTCACGACGAGCGTCGGAAATGCCCGCAGGGCAAAGGATGCCGACGCGAGGAGAGAGGTAAAAACAAACGAGAGTGCCACCAGCAAAACTATCCCCACCCCACCCCGCATGGGCGAACGAAGTGAGCGCGCAGCGAGGGGCACCCGCGGGGCTTGCCCGAGGAACGAGGGCAAAGCGGAGCACAGCGACCGAGCGATCAGCAGCAAGCGGCGAAGCGTAGCGGAGCCTGCTGCTGCTGCTTGCGAGGGAGCAAGCGGAGCGTGCAGCCGCGGGGAGGCGCAAGCGCGAACGGAGTGAGCATGAAAAACGGAACGAAGCGAGCAGGCGGGCGCACCCGCAATGCCCGAGCGTAGCGAGGGCACAGCGGGGGCGCAGGCCTGCGAGCGAAGAGACAACCAATCTCCCAAGTGAGCGTAGCGAACGAAGCCCGAGCGTAGCGAGGGCGCGAGCCAAAACGAGGGAGGGGGAGGGGCCCCGACCGAGAGACGCGAGCGGGGTTTTTTTACCGCGAGAGCGTAGCGAAGCGGACGGGCGCGTGCGCCCGAGACACAAACGAAGCAACACCAGCAAAAGCGACTACGGCCGAAAGGGCGAGCGGCAACGAGCCCAGCGCCCCAACAGGGCGCATTAAGCCAAATACAAACGGATAAGGAGAGATTAGCGAGACAATTCCCCATTAGCGAACACAGCGTAGCACACCGCGCCAGCCGACAAAAAAGCCCGAGGCGGCTGCATAGCAGCGGCGGAGCGGTAGCGGAGCGGCTGCAAAGCAGCGGCCGAGACCGCTGTGCCGAGCGAGGAACGAGCGAGAGGGCGCAGGGCGAGGGCTGGCCGATAGGATGCCCGAGCGGGCGCCCGCGCCCTCTCTTCGACCGCGCTCTCTTCGACCGCGCCAGCCGATAAAATACGCGCAGGGGCTCGCAGAACCCCTGCAACCGCTGTGCCGAGCGAGGAACGAGCGAGAGGGCGCAGTGCGAGGGCTTACCGCCGTTTCAGTCGCAAGCAGGAAAGGCGTAGGCGCAAGCCGCGACAAACCTGCTTGCGGCTGAAGCAAGGAAGCCCGAGCGCGCGCCCGCGCCCTTTTACTCTGGCGCGCTTTTTGACTGAGCGGGCGGCACGTGCGAGGGGCTGAGGGCATGGCGGAGCCACCGCCCGAAGCACCCGCACGAGACCCCGCGCGCTCTGATGATGATGATGAGGGATAAAGCGGGCGGCACGTGCGAGGGGCTGAGGGCATGGCGGAGCCACCGCCCGAAGCACCCGCACGAGACCCCGCGCGCTTGCACTTACTTTTTACGATTGGGGCGATTGGCTCTTGTGACTTCGTTCAAGATGGAGCCAATGACGATGATGAGAATGATTGTAATGATTTCCATGATGAAATAACGGTGAAAGATGGGAATTATTGCGTTATGTTGGGAAGCGGGAGCCGCGGGCGAGGGGCGGGCGCGCTGGGGCACCCCTCGCGCCCGCAACCGCCCGCGGGCACGCGCCCACGCACATGCACGCACGTGGGCGCGCCCACGTCTGCGAGGAAAAAGTTTGCAATGTGCTGATATTCTTTGATTTAGGTCGTTACCGTTTGGAAAACGGACGTCGGTACTATCGTACCGACTTTTGCTCATCAAAATATTCCATCTGGCAGAGCTAGCAGGCTTTCAATGAACTCCTTTTCTTGTGTGATTGGTTGGCTACTCTGCCCATTTACTTTGGTGGCAATTAGTCTCTGGAGTAGCTGTAACTCTGATTCGTCATGAGGATTGACTGCCTGCCTTGCCATGATTTCCCTCTCGATGCTTTCGAGGATGCAGTCACATGCTTTTCTTGTATTAGTTTCGTAGTGTGTTTCCCTGTATAGGTTTATTCTGTTGCGGAGTGCAATCAAGGCTTTGCAGTCTGCTTTTGCTGTGGCCACTTTCTCCACCTTGTACACAAAGTCGTAAGCTTTGAAACGGAATAGTTCTTTATCTGGGCACCTGTCTTTGCGCTGTAGTTGCTTCTCTCTATTCTCCCACACGACCTTTTCACGTTGAGCCATTAGCGCAAGCGATTCGTTACCCTTGTACACAATCTTCTTAAAGTGGAAGTAACGATTTACCAGAGAAGAAAACATCTGGAGTAAATCGTCACGGGTTGCGTATCTGTCAAGGTCGTTTCTCACGCTGTAGTGTGTCTTATCTCCGTTCTCATTCACATCGAAGCACACCCAGTTTTTCACGCTGCTCTGGATTGAGAACTCCAGCCTCCAGATGTCTGGTTTGTACCAGATTCCT
>JBGVEG010000083.1:0-2116 GCA_045119955.1 Paludibacteraceae bacterium | reverse complement strand
GGTTGAGCGAAGCGAAAGTTAGCGGTATGCAATTTATTACGGAGTACATATGGCGAGTGCAACGAGCGAAATAAGATTTATAAGATTTCTTGCCCGAAGGGCATAGGAGATAATTTAGTGTCAACATGTATATAGTCCCCTAAAATAAAATCAGTGTCTACTCGTATATAGTTCCCTTAATAAAAACATTTATCAAAAAATAACATCCACTATGAGGTATTTAGCTCATGGCGAGTGTTTATCACACTGTCCATGTAAAGATTGCGATTTGAGATTTTTCTCTACAATACGTCAAAGATCACTTTCCTCATTTTATCCCTCCCCTTGAAGGGGAGGTCAGGAGGGGTCTGGTAAGCAGGTGGGCGGTCAAGCCCGCCTGCCTTGTTTATATCCCCATCGGGGAGAGGGAGTTTACTTGAAGAGGTTTTTGATTTTGTTCTTCAAGCTGCCTTTCGCTTTGCGAGCTGCAGCCATGCGTGCTGCTGCCTCTTTACCCGCTTTGGTGCGTTGGTCGAGATGTCCATCTTGACGACGACCTGCCTTAGAAGACTTCTTAACGGTAGTTTTGCTATCTGCTTTCTTTTGAGCTGCGCGCGCTTTCTTAGCGCGTGCTACCATCTCCTTATATTCCTTGGTACGTTTATCAACCTTACCAGCTGCTGTTTTTTGTATAGCCATAGTTGTATTCTTTTTTAGGGATTTATATACCAGTTAACACTTGTTATCTTTCATTTTGTTTGGATTGCAAGCGACGAGTCGCTCATTCCAATCCAAACAAAATATACTCCTTGAATTGACGAAAATTGACATCAAAATTGACGCTAATTGTCGTTTAAAATAAAATCAGTGTCTACTCGTATATAGTTACCTTCTTTTTTATTGGTTGATTACTCTTCGATAATTAAGTCTTCCTCTTCGTCGATGAATACATCGAGAATAGCTTGTGCATCGTCTTCGTCCACGCCGAGCAATTCAGCGAAAGTGAAGAAGTTCTCTACCTCATCCGATGACAAGAACGCATCAGAGCAGAGCATTTGTAAGCAGAGAGTCAAGATACCCTCTTTCTCAGTTGCATCTACTTGCTTAGCTGCCTCTTCCAAATGTGCGGTTAGTTCATCGCCTGACATATTCTCGGTAGCAGCGATGGCTGCCTCCAAATCTTGTGTAAGGGTCTTTGCTTCCAAGAGATCCCCCATGTCTGCTACGAGCGATTGCTCAAACTCGCAGTACTCGCCATCAGCCCAGACAGCTGCTGCCAAGAATGATGCTAATGCTTTAGAATTCGTTTTCATGTTTGTGATAGTTATTAAAGAGTGATTATTCGATAATAAATTCGGTACGGCGGTTTTCTGGTGCCATTGGGTTGTCTGTATTTTTCAACTCAGAGCTACCCATGCCAGCGTATGACAATTGCTCTACAGCTACGCCTTCGCGCTCTACCAAGAAGTCCACAGCTGCTTTCGCGCGTGCTTCAGACAGTTTTTGGTTGAAAGCCGCATCGCCTTCTGCGGATGTGTGACCTTTGATTGTGAGTTTGATGTCGGTGTGTGCATTCAGCACTTTAGCCAAATCGTGCAATACAAATTTTGCATCCTCATTGAGATCCGCTTTGCCTTGCTCGAATTGAGCAGCGTTGAAGTTCTTCTCAATCTCAGCGATTTGTTGGATATAGAGGGTATCGTGTACCACTACTACTTTCTCTACCTCTACGATTTGTGGCTCTGCTTTCTTGCCGAGGAGCAAGAAGAGGAGCAATGCTACTACTGCCAAGCCCAATACAGCGATGAGTGCCAACAACCATTTAGGCATACCTTTCTTGGTGGGTACAGGTGGAACATAGCCGTTGAGGTACTCAAGACGATAACCGCCTTTAGTGCCTTTCTCACCTTTCTCAAATTCAGCAATCTCGATGTCATATAATTTGGCATGATTAACGATGTTCTCAAATTTGTCTTTGGGCCAGAGTTTTAGGAATATTAATTGTGTACCATCTTGCAGGTGGAGAATCTCATCTTCCTCTGCGAACCAAAGACCTTGGTTAGCTTCGTTGGCAGCATACTCTTCTGGGGTACGAAAGAGTGATTTCCATGTGCCATGTGATTGCAATTCCAATGGG
>JBGVEG010000082.1:0-64333 GCA_045119955.1 Paludibacteraceae bacterium | reverse complement strand
TGGCCACTTTTGTACCATGGTCACATTGTGGTCATTGCCCTCAGCGTCGGTGAGAACAGCGATAGTGTCGTTGATCTTGTACTCGCCAGCAGCCACGATGCTCTTCACGGTGTATGTGCCTTCGAACACAAATGGCACCATAATCTTGTGTGGTTGGTAGTTCTCATCTACCTCACCCAACCATGCAGCTGCTTCTACCTTATCGCCTACCTTAGCGATTGGCTCAAACTTCCATAGCTTCTCCTCGTCGAGTGGGAAGTTGTACTCACCACGTTGGAGGAAAACGCCGGTCAACTTATCTAGGTCATTTTGCAGACCATCGTAGTTACGGCTCAAAAGACCAGGACCCAATGTTACCTCGAGCATGTGTCCTGTAAACTCTACGGTATTGCCGACTTTCAAGCCACGGGTGCTCTCAAACACCTGTACATAGACATTGTCGCCAATCACCTTAATGACCTCTGCCATCAATCGGGTCTCACCGAGCTTGATGTAGCAGATTTCGTTTTGTGATACAGGTCCATCTACCACCACAGTCACCAGGTTGGCGATGATACCTTTTACTTTTCCTGTTGTCATATCTTAATCTAATTTTATTCCTTTTTTCATGCCTGCTACCAGTTCGCGGAACACTTGCTCGCCTTGTTCTACGGTCAATACCGCCCAGCGGTTGAGCATCTCTGCTTGCAAGTAGTAAGCCAATACATTCTCAATGGAGAAGTTCACGAACAGTGTCTTCTCTTCCAACCATGCAAAACGGATGGCGTCCATCTGTTTCTCACGCTCCATGAGGTTATCAATCTCCACGAGCGCCATCACTTCCGACAGATTATCCATCACGCCTGCCAAGCCAAAATCCTTTTGTGGCAAGTCCTTACGCAAGATCTCAGCCACAGGGTTATGCCCAACGATTGCCTTACGCACATCAAAACCGTGACGACGACAAATAGTTGCTGCCAACACATTGTTCATGTCTTGGTTGAACGCAAACCATTTGCGAACGAACGCGTTTTTGCTCGCAAGACCCATTTCGTACAGCACCTGTGTACGCAAGTCGGTTTCTGACAGCACTTCGCGTGCGTCTTCCCACCAGCTTGGCTGATTCAAGATTGTCTCGTCATACTCGGCAATCATGTCCAGCACTTCCTGCGCATCAGATGGCATACGCAATACTGAAAGCAGTTGCAGATCCTTCTCGGTGAGTGTCTCACCAAAAAGTTCCAAGAGAGCCTCCATTGACATTGGAGCCTCTCCACCCGCTTTCAAGTCAGGCAAACCAGCCAGTAAACATTCGTATCCCATTAGAACAACACTTCGATCAATTGTGGACGCAAGAACTCTTTGAAGTACTCTACAAACTCCTTCTCGCCGAAGTTCAACTTGTAGCCACCTTTCTCTGGTACGATAGCGAAGTCGGTCTTGATACCCTTCACCTCGTTGATCTTCACGCCTTTCTCGAGCAAACCTTTTGCGTTAGCAGCGAAGTATGCCTTCAATGCCTCTGCGTCTTTTGCCTCGATGGTTACATCGCCATCTTTCGCCATTTGTTCTGCGAGTTTAGCGATCACGCCTTGCATGAATTTTGCGTCAGCGGTAGCAGCTTTCACGCTGTCAGCAGCCACTTGCTCGGTCAAGAGGTTCGTTACCTCTGTCTTGAGTGCGCTTACGCTTTGCTCAGCAAAGAGTTTCAACTCGGCACGAGTGTTCTTGTCCATCTCTGCCAATTTTGCTTCTGCAGCAGCCAATTTCTCAGCTGCCTCTTTCTCGGCCTTAGCCACGATAGCAGCTGCTTGCTCTTGTGCTTTCGCTACGATTGCTGCTGCCTCGGCATTACCTTTCTCCACGCCCTCAGCGTAGATCTTGTTGGTCAATTCTGATAAATTCATTTTGTATATTATTTTATAAATTTCTTTCCGTTTTGTATATACACGCCACGATAATGGGTTTCAGCCACGCGACGTCCAAGCAGGTCGTATATCGCTCCGTCCTCTGCGCTATCCTTCAGGTTCTCCACAGAGGTGTATGGCAGTGGCTCGTTAATGACCCATTGACCTGTCAAGTCGTCTGTATGGTCGCTATATGGCGAAGCCCAATGCGTACGGTCTTCCACCAAGGATTGCACCGATGGTTGCATCGTTTCGTTGACCATGTCTATCATCGCCTGTTGTATACTTGCATACTTCTGCAGGGTAGCGTCTGTCACTTCATGAATCATATTGCCTACCCCATCGTATAATGCTTGTGCCAACGAATCGGCATGCGCATGCTCTGGCTCATTGGCTTCGCTATGGAGCAGATAGAGTTCAATAATTGTAGATCCGATATGCTTTTCTACCAACTTAGTCTTCTCTTCATCCGTCTGAGGAAGGGTCTTCATCAACATCTGGAAGATCATGCTACCCATAGGCACATTTTTTACTATATAGTCTTCTATCACGCCCATTGCTTGGTCAAAGAGACGAACAGACAGGGCTGGAATCATCACCTTAGCATGCTCTCTCATCCACTCACGACTATAGTCAGTCAAGTCGGCATGACCTGGCAACGCGGTCAAGTAGTCGGTCTCTACAGTCACGGTGCTTCTGTCTTGCGACAAGGTCAACCAGCGATAAGGGCATGGATAGGTGATAGGCGAACCCGTGCTGATTTCCATAATACTATCACCACTCATCTGGAGCGTATCACGATAGGTAGATATACTGTTCACGTGTACGTGCCCTGTGAGCAACGTGCGTACACCATGGGCCATGAGTTGGTCACGTACAGCATCTGCGTTTTGCAATCGAGCAGAAATGTCCGCATTCAACCCGCCACCATCTACATGCTCCAGCACTTGCCAGTGGCACATAGCCAATATCATATTGCCTTTCGCACGTGCGTCATCCGCCTGTTGGAGCACCCATGCCAATGTCTCATCCGACAAATAGCCCTCGCCTGCATTATGCGAAGCGTCTATGCCCAACACGGTCACACCACGCAATGGCTCTGCTACATAACTATGCGATTTTGGATCTTTAGCTATGGCTTGCTCATATACCCAAGCATATTGGCTCTCCCATTCTGTATCAGCCAACACATCCACAGCCACCTTCTCGCTACCTTGGTAAGCGTATGCCTTGCCGCCTATGTCGTGGTTACCAGGAATAACAAGCACATTGATACCTGCCGCTTGCAGTCTCTCAAGTTGCTCTACTACGACATCATGACTGGCCATTTCGCCATCCTTGGTCAAGTCACCAGGGATAAGCACTAAAGCTGGCTTGTGCGCTAACGCCGTGTCAATCAGCGCCACGAACACCTCTTCGCTCATGTCCAGCATCTTGCGCTGTCCTGCCATCATCTCATCCATGGCAGTACCTTGCTCCACGAGCGAACTAGCCAATACGTGCGGATCGGTTATCAACATAACACGCTCTTGCGCAATAGCAACAGACGCAAACAGAACCATCAACGCTGCGAGAAGAACCTTCACGAAAATTCCTTGTTTTATTTCTAATAAAAGACGCATTTTTAGTTGAATTATTTTGATTTCTCACAAACTTTGCAAAGGTACTGCTTTTTTTTGATATACGCAAATAATTATTGATTATTATTGTTTTTCTTTCCTTTTGCCATTTGCAAGTATCAAAACACTCGCGCCACCTACTTCACCTATCGTATAGGTATGCTATACCCTTGGTATACTATCGCTCCTCAAAAGTGCCGTCGGAATAAAAGACCATAATCTTTGAAACAACCCTTGGAGCAGGAGTTACCATAGCTTGTTTTTTCTCCTCAACTGGTACATTCACTGCTGACACAACAGGAACCTCTACCTGCGTATCAATATCAAATAACGGCAGCACACCTTCCTCATGGGCACCAGCAATATACATTGTCCCCACGCCCATAATCAGCCAGTCGCAGCTTACTGCACGAAAACGACGCAATATCGCTTGCATCACATCCAAACTGGGCTTATTCCTTCCTCCCATGATATTAGACAATGTTCCCTGACTAATACCGACCTCCTGACAAAACTGCTTGGCATTCATGCCTACCGATTGCATCACCTGCAATACTCGATCACGTTCATTCATACTGATTTACTATTTGACTATTTACAATATACTATTAACGACTTGACAACTATACTTCAAAATCGGGTGCAAAGATATGAAAATTATTTCACATGTGCAAATTTCTTAGTTCACTTTTCAAAAGTAGATTATTTTCACGTATGTGAATTTTATTATATTATTCACTTTTCTATATCTGTACATTATATCGCTGGTTCTCTACGCTATGAGCATGTACTTATTTGGTTTATGTAAATTCCATATTGTTGCTAATAATCAGTTATTTATAAATATAAAGTATGCATTTCGCACGTATTTTGCCTATTTTATCGATCACAGGTAAAAATAATTGTTTATTTAGTTTAATTATTCATTATATCTTATTGATTTTATGGTATTTATATTTTATATTTACGCACTTTATCTCCTGTCTCATACCTGTTATATTCACATTATTTGACAATTCACATTTCGCACATATAGCAGGCGGATTAGGTATACATATTTGTGAATTTTACGTTCTGCGCATGTGGATTTATTTAGATATTTACATTTCTATACTATTCGATTATTTTGTAAAAAATTCACATCCCTACTCTTTTTCATAGAAATTGTGCCATGCATATACTAATTCACGAGAATTGAATATTTTTCATCAATCTGTACAATTGCACAGAATATTCAATTCTCGTGAATCATCATAAATGACCATCAAAGGGAGCATACTCCCCTATGATTATCTAAAGAAGACAAAAAATACAGGATAAAAAAAGAGAACTATTAGCCCTCTTTATTCATTCTGCTCCACTTCCAGCGGTTATGGGTCCAGAGCCATAGTTCGGGCGACTGTAAGATATTCTGCTCCAAGAGTCGAGCATACGCCAACGTGATTTCTGTCGGATTAGTAGCAGCTGGATTATCCGTGATTACTTCAAAACGGGCACGATAATACCCTCTTTTAGGCGATTCCACATGCACATAGGTAACTGCATAGCCAAACTTGCGTGCCAAGACTTCTCCGCCATCTAAAAAAGCCGTTTCTTGATTAAGAAACGTTGTCCAGACATGCGCATTACGTGGAGAAGGTTTCTGATCCGATATGAGTCCTATAGTGATAGGATTATCTGCGTGCCTCATAGCCACAAGTTGGCGCAGCAACTGTTTCTTCTCTATACATCCGCCACCGCCACGCTTATGGCGTAATGCCAACATCGCTTTGTCAGCAGAGGGACTTTTCTGCTGGCGATACACATTGTACTCCTTAATGCTGGTATCCGTATAACGTTTACCTATATCGGCTATCCATTCCCAATTGCCTAAATGTCCCAACATGAAGAATACCCCCTTATTCTTATGCGCCAACTCCTCTACGAGCTCCACATTCTCAAACACAAAACGCTCACGCATCTCCTCATCGCTGATACGATAGCCGTAAATGATTTCCATGATCGTACTCGCAAAACGACGATAGAACTGACGCTCCAAATCTCGGCGCTGCTTGGCACTTTTCTCTGGGAAAGACATACGCAAGTTCTTAGCCACAACCGCTCTGCGATAACGCACCACATGGTACATCAATGGATATACCAATGCATCCGCTACGAAATACAACAGCGGTAATGGAAGTCGGCTTAATATGCGAATGAGTAAAAGCATTACGCGGGGACTCTGTTCGCTATTACTACAAATAATTTGTTAGATATACAAACAAGAAATACACCACTGGCGTTGCCAACATCAGACTATCAAAACGGTCCAGCACACCGCCATGTCCAGGCATAAACTTACCCGAATCTTTGACGCCCAACGTGCGTTTGAGCAAACTCTCCATCAGATCCCCCAGGGTACCAAAGACCGAACCGAATGCTGCAAACCACAAACTGTTCGCCAGCCCCAATTCTGCCGTCCAACCGACACGATAGAACACATAGCCCGCCAACAAGGAGAATACCACTCCACCTATCAGTCCTTCCCACGATTTAGCAGGGCTAACGCGTGGAAACATCTTATGGTTACCATTGGGTAGTTTGGCTGTCAAACTGCCCACGATATAAGCACCGCTATCATTCACCCACAAGAGGATAAACAACGCCAAGAGCATATAGCGATTGTGCATCATCACACCGTTCATCAACGCAAAGGGTAACGCCACCATTATCTGGCTGGCACACAGATTACCCCAAGCCGCTATAGGATTGCCATTCTCGCGAAAGAGCTGCGTAATCAATGTCAACAGCATAATCGCCACATACGCTACCAACAGAGCTGACCATATACCATCGCCATAGAACAGGAAATACAAGGTTGTGAATAACAATGCATTAGCTATCATTGCGAACGACTGAAGGCGAATATCTGAACTCACCAACAGATGGAACTCACGCACCGCCAATGTACTGACTATCAAGAACAACACACCAAACAACAATGGGTGCGTGCCAAAACACTGAGGTTGCAGCAAGATAGAGGTTAGCACTAAGCCCGCATATACTATGGCAGAGAGGGTTCGTTGGACAAAATTATTCATAATCGTAAATTATTTCTAAAATAATTTGCAAAGGTAAGAATAATTTTGTAATTTTGCAAGCAAATTCACTAAAATATTAGAAATTATGAACACAAACATCGAATTAAGCCTTCTCGATGCAGAGGAGAAGGAGCTTTTGAACTACATTTGGAACCATATTCCTGCGGAAGACCGCCAGGGCATGACACAGTCAGATGTGCTGCTCGTACTTGACCTCATGGACGATTATCTGGTAGAGAATGGTCTCTTGGAAGAAGATGAGCAAGCCGGCGAAATGACCTATCTCGATGGCGAGATTGATGAGACAGAGCAACTCAACTACCTCATCACCGCTACCAAGGAGCAAGGTCATGCCCTCAGCAGCACCCAGATCCAGCTCATCATGGATGCCGAACTGCAATACGGCATTGAGCAGGGCTACTACCAAGAGGAGGAGTAATAGGGCTTTGCTAATCTCCGTACGCGAGTGCAACGAGCGATCGTTCGAGCTTTATAGGCGAGATAAGAATAGCTATTAAGGAGAAAGAAAGCAGCATGCGTTTGCATGCTGCTTTCTCTTTTTATGATAAAACTTGTTACTTGACTTTTATGAGAATACGTTTGATAACGTTCTTCGCATTTTGAATCATAATTTCCTTCACCCATGCTCGGCGGTTATCCGTCCAGCGTTGCGGATGCGTGGTAATCATTATCCGAGGTGGCAGACTGCCCTGCTCTGCCGCATGTATGATATCATCGGTGGCATGATACACCAACCCTTGCTCATTCCACTTATCTTGATAAACGGGTATCTTATCCCTTACCGATACCTTATACCCATCCCAACATCGACCAGTATCCGTTAGATAAAATACCTGACTAAAATCCACATCGAAATATGGTTCGCCTATAATGCCCAAATCGCGGTAACTGTACTTTTTCCACAGTTCCTTACCATCCCATTGGCTGGTAGGTGCACCGTGCATACAAATGGTGCGCACGGGATAATACGTTCTGAAATACGCCAATTGTTCTTGAAAATGTGCGTACGCTTTTTCCGCATCGCCATTTGCTATAGCCATATCCTCGTAGTGATAACCTATCTCGTGTCCCAAGTCCGCTATCGCACGAATCATCTCAGGTTGATTGCTCTCAGGCACTACTCGAAAATAGTAACTCGCCACTATGCCCAGCTCATGCTCAATCTTAGCAGTCGCCAAACTGTTGGCTGCCTTGAGATCAACATCGTGGCGGAGGATAATCCATTTAGGCGATGAGGCGATAAGGTGATGAGGTGATGAGGCAAGCTGTTTTTGCTCGCAATATTGCTCAAAAGTGATAAATTTATACCCTTTTTTCTGCAAAGCCACGAGCAACTCACGATATTTTCGTAATGTAAAGTCTATCATTTGGTTACGCGTCGCGAAGAATATTGTCAACAGAATCCAAAACATACATTCGCACTTACTTATATATCATATTTAGACTTTGTGCCAGTTTCACACCTGCCACATACATTTGCCACTCCATAGGAGCAGTCCAGTGGTAGGTATAGTGGTAGGCATTGCCATTCCATGTAGCGTGATATTGGTAAATATCATCGGTGATATGATAAGTTTGCAGCAGTGTCTCCTCATCGGTGAGTTGCATCACTTCCCGTTTTTTGCCACCATATACATTGTGTAAATAGGCAGCATATTCGCTATAGCTAAAGCCCTTGCTATCGATGATCTTGCCGTCCCATACAGAGTGCAGGTTGGTGTTCTGTCCAAACCACTTCATCTTCACTGCATTGCCACCTTTGTCATCCAGGTGTGCTACGTGCATGGGGCAAAAACGGTCGGCATACAAGTGTACATAGAACACCAAAGCATCATGGCACTGCTTGTTGCGTGTTAATACCACCTCAAGACTATCCAATGCCATGAACAAGTCTCCACCCTCCTCAGGATAGTCCTTGAGCATAGCCACCACCTCAGCATCACTCAAACCACCATCCAAGTCTTGGTAGTGACAGGTGAAACTGGTGGGATAAATCGTGTCGCTCTTGATTTCGTCTGGCCATGTTGAGAGGTAAATCATTCCCTCTTTGCCCAGCACAGCATTGATCTGCTTGCGTGCTTTGTTGGTCAGATTATCGTATGCCACTTGTGCTACAATACGGTGTCCCTTTTGCCCCCAAGCATAGAGTTGGTGCATGCTTGGCACAATGGCCATAAGCATAATGTAAACTGTAAGTAATCGTTTCATTCTATTATCATTCAATATGTTATTATCTATTATCCACCTTATTGCGATATACCACATAGCGTTGGTATAGGTACTCCAGCGAGAGATTGAGGAGCATATTAATACCTGTCACCAAGTACTCATTCCAGAGCAGATCTTCTGCCAACCAATCGCCCAACACCGTTGTCGCAGGTGTAAACACCGCATAGAATGCCAGCACCAGTAGCATCGCGCGAGTAATATTTGCATTGGACTGGAAGGTAAATCGCCTATTGAACGTGAAGTTCCACAGGATGCTCAGCAGCAGTGAGATGAGGTAACATGGCCAATAGCGCCATTCTGTACACTCATTAAGGAGCGTAAAAGATCCTATCTGAATAATGCCTGCACTGGCGGAGAAGAGCACAAACTTCAGCACCCTAAGCCACTCTTTTTTATTTTTATTCCTTTTTTCCATAATTCCTTCCTTTACACTTTACACTCTACACCCTACACCTCTCCACTAATACAACTCTATCCACTCCACCGTATTCCCTACGCATTGCAGATAGGTTTGGAAGTCTTCGCGTTTGATGACTACCGTTCCGCGGCAGTCGTTGGGGTGAAAACTCAGGCTGTCTGCCTCTTGCAGGTTCTTGTCCAAGAACAATATCACATGATGTTCCTCATCATTGATAAGTCCGAACGGGCTCACGCTTCCTGGTTCCAAACCCAAATAGCGCATCATACGTTCGGGACTGGCAAAAGAGAGTTTGCCGGGCGAGTTCTTGCCGGCTGCCAGCAAGGATGCTTTGAGACGTTGCTCCAGGTCGTGGATAGCCAAATCGTGCTCGCAGTCAAAGCAGATGAGAAAATGCTGCGTACCCTTGTGGTTGCGCATGAAGATATTCTTGCAGTGCACACTGCCATCGTCTTTCCACCAGCGTTTTGCCTCCTCTATAGTCTTGCCTTCTGGGTGGTTGTAGCACTCATAGGCAATACCATGCTCCTTCAAATACGCCAATACTTTCTCTTGTCTTTCCATATAATCTTGCCTCTAACCTCTTACCTTTAACCTCTAACCTATCCTCCCCCTTTGAAGGGGGAAGGAGGGGGTCTTACGCCTCCATGATTACCTCTCGCAGCACTTCGCCCACCGTTGGGTGTGGGAAGACTACCTGTTTAAACTCGCCTACCGTATAGCCCATGCGGACAGCAAAGCTGGCAGCTGCCACGAACTCCGAACATGGGTTACCAATCATGTGCACGCCGATAATGGTCTTGTTTTTCTTATCCACAATCACTTTGCACAATCCTGTTTCTCCCTCATTCTCAGCCACGAAACGTCCCGAATAGGTCATAGGCAGTTTGTGTACCTCATATTCTACGAAAGGTTTGTCGAGCGACATTGTTGGAGCAAAGTCGCCTTCGCGAATATCGTTGAGGTCTTTCTCGGTCAGTCCGATACATGCTATCTCAGGATTGGTATAAACGACACTTGGTATCGCATTGTACGCTATGCGTTGCAATGGCAGTTGCTTGAGCATACGTCCCACTGCTACTTCGGCTTGACGACTGGCCACGTGTGCCAACATGATCTTGCCTGTCACATCGCCTGCGGCATAGACATTCTTGAGATTGGTCTTCATAAACTCATCCACCACAATGCCACCGCGATAAATCTCTATGTCATTGAGCGCCTCCAGCCCCTGCATGTTCGCACGGCGACCGACGGACACGAGGATATGCTCTGCCTCGTATTCGCCATTGGTTGTCAGCACTTTATTGCCCTGTATCTCAGTCACTTTGGTGTCTGTCAATATTTGAATACCGGCTTTGCGGTATTTCTCCAGCAGGATACCCACCACTTCTTGATCGAGGTTAGGCAGAATAGTAGGCATCGCCTCTATCACTGTCACGGGTACACCCAACTCGTGGTATAAGGTCGCAAACTCCATACCTATCACGCCACCGCCCACGATAATCATGGATTGTGGCAATTCCTTGGTATCCAACGCATCGGTAGAATCCCATACGGCAGGGTTGTCTTTTATGCCTGGGATAGGTGGTACGAAGTTCGTAGAACCTGTACAGATGAGCAGGTTCTCTGCCTCGTATTGCTCATCGCCACAAGCAATCACCACATTATCATCTGTGCGACTTACCAAAGTGGCTGCGCCCATAACTACGGTGCAATGCTCGTTATTGAGTTTCTGCTTAATGCCTGCTACCAGTTTGCGCACCACCTTTGTTTTGCGTTGCACAATCTTGCTGTAGTCGAATGCCACATTCTCCGCAGAAACGCCATATTTCGCAGCGTTCTTGGCATTATAATATTGTTTTGCACTGTATAACAATGTCTTAGTAGGTATACAACCTACATTCAGGCAAGTGCCTCCCAAGGCATTTTGCTCAAAGATCACCACATCCTTGCCCGCTTTGGATGCCATTTCGGCGGCAGTATATCCCGCAGGACCACCACCAATGATTGCTAAAAAGTATTTCATATCTATTTTATGTTTATCGGTTTACTACTCTCCCCATACTGTCGTATGTCTGCTGATTAACTTGTATATACAGCTGCCCATTGCGTAGTATCTTTCGCAACGGTTGTTTGGGTATCTGAGTGGAAGAAATATCGGATGATATATCATCGCAATGTGTCAGGTAATTCACATATATTGCCTCTGCTCCACCCAGATAGAGGGTTATCTCGTTCAGTCCCACGCCATAACTTGCCGTACCATCTACACCAGTGAACATTAATGACTTATCACCACTCAATTCGGGTGCTATCCATACATAGCGTTGGATAGTGTTGGTCGTAGCCATCACGCTGCCTATCTCTTCTCCATCCACCGAAATGGATACCGTGGTTCGACTTTGGTAACTGCGGATATTCATTGACACGGAGTCTAATGCTTGCAGATCAATCACTGGTGAAATGATGCTGGCATCTTTTGCCAATATCCAATAAGCACCATCTGTTTTATTCTGCTTATGCTTGAGATTCTGGAGTGTCCAGTCTGTAGAATCGCTTTTGTTAATGGTGATAGTCTCACCCATCATATCAGAGAGTATCTCCTCAGCGAATACTGCATAGTACACTACGTTACCATTAACTGTTGGAAAATCAGCAGCTTGCGTATATAGCACTTCAGGGGCTGCATACACGCTCCCCGCGATAGGCATATCGGTCCAACCCATAAAGCGCGTGCTCACCTCGCTGCACGAAGCAGGTGCCTTAGGCAAGTATTTCAAACGGCCACCATGATTAACCAATGACCATTCATACTGCATATCACCTACCAACCACAGCACCGTATCAACTTGCTTGTCAGTCACTTCGCCCAAATAGCCATTGCTCACACCCAACTCGAATAGTTCGTCAGCAGAGCACAATAGTTCATCCATCTCCAATATCTCACCCGACATCTCGCCCCAAATATATTCCACCAAGTATGGATAGTCAATGAATGGGTTGCGGTTGCCTTGGGTTTTCTGTATGCCATTGTTTCGGTCCACCTCTTTTTGCGATACAGGGTCTTGGCGGTGCCAGGTTAGCAGCAAAGCCAGACCATAATCAGTGAGACCATAGTTATTCTCTGGTCCATAATGCGTATCCGCATCAATGGTGGCGTCGAAGATGACGCATCCCAGATCCACACGATTAAATGCCCACTCGCCAGCCCACTTGACCATGGTACCAAAATAGCTACGCGCAATATCGCCTTTGTATTCATCCGCGGGTTCGAGTACATTGGTGCTCATATTGATGCTACCTTCCACATATACGCCTGCCACGCTGTTCTCAACCGACAAGCTACTGACAGGTGCACCATACTCTGTGCCATTACCCGAGGTAAATTGAGCACTTGCCACCTCGCCATATGGGCGATTGCCGCGACGACTATTCATGCCGTAACTGGTAGGATAAATATGGAAGATGTCTGAACCAGGCGAGTTCTTTTTGCTCGAACTCATTTTGTTGCCTTGTAGATCATACTCGCTGAACCACGACTGGCACATCGCATGTTCACGGTTATACCCTTTGCACTCGCCAGTCTGTTCGGTATTGGATGTGCGGTCTTTTTCGTACTCAAATTGGCAATCGCTATATATCTCCCACACCAGTCCATCAGGACGCAAATCGGTGTACTTAAAGGCGAGCCACACGCTATCGTATCTAAAATCGGTCGTTCTGTAACCCAATTTGGCTACTTGCTGAATGGCATCCAGTAGTTCTTTTCCGCTGGTACCATCTATGGATTGGTAGTATTCGGGCAAATCATTAGCCGGAGTAACTGGACAATTGAAGGCCAACAACTGACCCAATATTAATAAGGAAATAGCAAGGAGAGAAATCTTCTTCATAATAACGAATGATTGAATTATGCTTTATGGGTTAGAAATATACGTACTGCACTGGCCACCATCTCCGCGCAAGGGCGTTTTTGATAGTATTCCTCTGTACGGGCTTCTGGTGTAGGATTTTGTGGTTTGGGCGCTATGCCCAGCAGTTCTGAGCAAATCAGACTGCCATTCTCCTGTTTAAAGTCTGCTGCCAACTCCTGTACGAGTGCGTAGTTCTGCATCTTACCATGGGCATCGTGTGGCGTAGCGCTGCCGTTCTCCAGTCCTGCCAACATAAACATACCGCATGCTGCGCCACATGTCTGACGCATACGACCTATGCCACCGCCGAAGGAAGCAGACAGGCGCAAAGCCAATGCTTCGTCCTCTATCCCGTACAAGTCAGCGCAAGCGGCAAACACCGATTGGCTACAATTGAACCCCTGATGAAAGAGTTCCTTCGCGCGCGCCACGCGTACCTCTATATCTTCTTTTGTCATATAATCCCTTCCTTTACACTTTACACTCTACACCCTACACTCTACACCCTAAACAAAATTCGTCCTCATCTTCGGTTTCTCGCTCTCGGGGCGTTGCTCTTTGGCGAGATTGCGCATCATCCATGCCATATTGCGTGCCAGTGTGCGCATGGTCTGTAGTCCTTCGGCATCTTGCTCGGCTTCGCCTTTCTCCCAGCCGTGTACACTGTTCCAGTATTGCGATGAGACTACAGGCATATTGTTGATAGTGAAGTACTTATTCAGTCTATCAAAGCAAGCACTTGCCCCACCCCTTCGGCAGACAGCTACAGCTGCTGCGGGTTTGTAGCTCAGGAGCATACCTGCCGAATAGAACAGTCTATCCAGCAATGCGCAGAGCGAGCCATTAGGTCCTGCATAATACACGGGCGAACCGACCACCAGACCATCAACGCCTTCGGCGAGTATGGCATGTAGTTTGTCATAGAGCACATCGGAGAAGGCGCATTGTCCTTTCTTCGTATGGCATGCGCCGCAGGCTATACAACCACGAACGGGCTGATTGCCAATACTGACCGTAATGGTCTCTATACCTTCTGCCTCTAAGGTCTTTGCCACCTCTGCCAAGGCAATGCTGGTATTGCCATTCGCACGTGGACTGCCGTTAATGAGTAGTACTTTCATGATAATACATATTTTACCCTGCAAAGGTACTTAGGGTGTCTTTTCCGCCTTTTCCCTTCCCTTATTGTTTATACCGCGTGAGAGGTCGCCCCCCCCGACAACGCGCCTCGATGATTATCTCGTTGCTTATGTCCGACCTTCACACGCGACATCGCTTGGGCGATGCGATGCATGATTTCGTCTGATGTAGCATTTCCTGTGCATATTCACCGAATTTCGCTACAAAGGTACAACAAAAAATGCACATTTGCAAGAAAATTGCGCGAAAGTTTACTTTCCAGTGCTATTTTTGGTAAATGGGCTGCATAGTGCGGCAGTAGCTTCGGGGAATTGGTATGCAATTCGTAGAATGAAGTGCACACCAAGGCGGCGTCCGAAGTTACAACTCTGCTGTACTATGCGAGGGCGTAGCCCGGACATTTTGCAAACACTTGACACATTTTTTTATGTGATAGTGTGATAGTGTGATAGTGCCTATATCTATCTATGTTATTTTTCTGTGTATTTTTTTGCTTATTTTATTTGCATATATGCGATATTTTTTGTACCTTTGCACTCGGAATGTACCACCAAAACGGTCGTTTCTTTGATACATAAATTTGGGTTATTTTGGGAGGTGCGCTTTGGGGGTCTTTTTGTAGGTGGTTTTGTCCACTTGCGAGATAAAGCCCGAGGACTTCCAACGGTTCAAAACCATATCCACTCGCGTACTCTGTCCATTCCTTGCACGCAATGCCATCAACTCATTCCTTGTGAACTGCTCAGGCAATTGCTGCAACAAACTCACCACACAACTCTTGCGCTCGTTCATCACCAACTGGCTCTGCGCTACCTCCTCAAACTTATTACCAAACAAAGTCATTTGATTTTGGAACACATACTCCGCTACCCATGTGGTAAACTCACCCACCGACTTCTCATACACACACTCATTGAGCAGATAAGCCAACATGCCCGCACGATAGCCAATTACAGCAGCACGCTTGCGCAAAGTGTCCACCGCACGGCTATCCTCACGTATCGCTAAATCGCGCTTCTCATTCAACCACCTACGAATACGTACACCTACATGCGAGCACGCAATCGTACCTGCTGCCTTATCAAGCGTTTCGGCTATATCAATGATCTCACGCTCCTCTGCCTCGGTGTAATTCTCAAAGGCTGGGATGTCTGCACCAAACATATCGGGTAATTGCGCAAAGCAAAAACGGGTAACAAGTCCGTCTTCAACATCCTTAAAGAAACGATACATACCCCCAGGCGTTCCCGTGAGAAGAAGGTTGTAGAAAACAGGCACATTGGCAGAGAAAGAGTTGTCAGACATGTAATTTTGCCCGTACTTGGCATTGTCGAAGCCAAGACGATATATATCTGACTTCTGTGACCATACCCCTGCACGCTCGGACTTAACCAAAGTATCAATCTCTTCGCCAATTCCGATGAGATGCTTTCCATCGGAATATGCAAGGAGTTGTAGCAGTTTGGCGATGGATACGTTAATACCGTTGTTTCGTGGGCAGGCGCGCGGGTTGGTAGGTTGCATCTTGCTGTTCTTGGCAGCTCGGAGGGCTTCTTTGTACTCCTCCTCTCGTTTTCGTTCGAGTTCATCTTGGCGGTCAATAGGGGTGAGTAATAAGTTCACAGGCTTGCGGATAAAACTCTTACCCGTGGCGGCGGGCGCGGTGATACATGACATGAAAGAGAGGGAGTGCTCTTGCTTGTCGAGGTACTGAAAGCGCACGCGAGTAGCCAACGCGCCAAGGATAGGCAAAGCAGCAATGACCATAGCAGGGCGAAAATCCTCGGGTATGCGACGGCAAATGAGTTCGAGAACACGAGGGAGCGGAGGGAGTGATAGATTGCTGCGCTGTAGTTCGGCTACGCCTGTAGTTGGTAGTTCGCTCGCTGTGCTCGCTGTAGTGATAGCACGTTGGAGGAGGTCGGGAAGGTCGCCTTTGCGTGGGCGATTGACAGAGGAGAGCGCAGTGGCATGGCGTTCGCCAATAGACAAGCCATAATCAGGCAGAACGGCTACGCACTTATCCGCATTGAAATCGCAGATGTAGCGCATGTAGCGCACAAGGGTAAAGTAGAACTGATTACGCTCACCCTCGGCAGGTGCTCCGCCAAGTAGGTTCTCAAGGGATGACACGATAGCGGAGTAAGGAATGTCGCGGAAAGATGCTGCACTTAAATCCTCTCCCGATGGGGTGGTCTTTTCCTTGGGTGTTTCGCTCACATTTTGTTGTGGTAGTGTGGGAGTGTGGGACTGTGTGTCAAGTTGCGCAAAGTGAGTAGTAACAACGGCTTCACGTTCGGCTGTGTCAAAGTTGAGCCCAGCAGGTTCGCAGTAGAGGACATACGACCAAGGCATGAGGAAAGATGCACGCGCAAGGTCTTTGGTGACGGCATCAAACTCAGCAAGCGCAAACAAGGTAGCAAGTCGCTCTTGTGCAGCAGAGATTGACTCTTCTGCTTCGCGTTCGGCTATAACACGCAAGCCATGACCGCTTGGGGTGATAGCTACGAAGTAGATTTTATTCTCGGGTGTAAGCGAGCGTGATATCCAACGTGAGAAGAACTCGTGAGGGTCTTCGATATGGTCAATGTCGAGCATGACAAGACCAGAGGGGACGGCATTGGCAGATTTGCGTGTGCCGTCGTTGCGAAAACGGCAAGCGTGCGGTGTGATGATGGGTAGTTGGCGTTTGAGGCGCGCAAGTTCGTCGGGGTCTTTGCCGTCAAGGAGTTTGATGTCATCACAAATCTGTTGTATACTGGGTTGCTTCATGGCAGCCTCAATGTCTGACCAAAGCGCTGGGCGCGGCTTGCCCGCGGTGATAGAATCTTGAATACAAATTCTTGGAAACATAGTAGTAAATATGAATTAAGAATTATGAATTAGGGTTCATAGTTGATTACGATACGATTTGCCATATTGAGTATGCGTGCAAAGCGTTCGTTGGAATGTGCAGCGAGCGCAAGCATCATGGCAAGGTTGGTATCTGACCCGTGATAGAAGAAAGAGGATTCATTTTCCTTTTTGAGGATATTGAACGCGATATGCGCGTCTCCTGTAATCCGTAGAAGATTATCTTTTTTAGCCATAGTAGTGGTAGTTAATAAGTTAATAAATAAGCGGGGAGTAAACGCCCGAAGGAGTTCGTAGCGGACTCCCCGCTCGTGGATATGTCTTAGTCTTCAGCGTTTTGGTTGAGGTTCTGCCATGCCTCTTGCACCTTAACGTCCCCCTCTTGGTTGAGCATAGCAGCGATCTCGTCGCTCTCATCTACGATAACGTTAGCGAAATTCTGCATGCGCGCTTTGAGGCGCAAAGGGTCATCGCAAAGAGGGAAAGACATGGTGACGGTTACGCGGGTGTTGCTGACACGCACCTTGGAGTAGCGCGTTTCGAGGATAGCCGCGGAGCGCTTGGCGGTGGTCTTCTGGTAGAGGCGAACGACTTGACGGATGTACTTGCCGTTCTTGACGGAAGGGTCGCGCTGGAAAGTGACTGAACCCTTGAGCGCCTTGTCAAATGGCAGGTTAATGAGCGGGAGTTCGTTGTCTGCGTCCTTGGGTTCCCGTCGGAAGCGCATGTACTGGGTGAGTTCGTTGTCGGATTGCGCAAAATGGGTGGTTGCGCCCATCATTTGCGATTGTGGAAGTTCCACGTGTTTCTTCTTAGTTGTCATAGTTGTGCGCGATTAGCATGGAGTGATACGCCATGCGGTGAGTTGATTAAAATAGCGTGTACCCTCTTTGTTAGGGCGTGCGTAGAGGTCAAAGCTCACGTGTGCGCGCTGCCCGATATTGAGGTTGAAAGACTGCGCAAGGTCGTTACGGAGTGTAACGCATGCGGAACGGGGGTACTGCTCGTCCGTTTCAAGGACGATGTCGCGGGTGTGGCAAACTCTGCCGTCTTTTGTGTCAAACTGTTCGATTTGTCCGATGTGTTTGATAAATCCTGAAAAATCCATGTTACGAGTTAATAATTAATAGTTAATAATTAATATCTCTCCTCGTGGCGCCTTGTGAGGTTTGAAATCGAGTGCAAAGGTACATGAAAAAAGAAAGCGTGCCAATTCGTGACACGCTTTTTCATAAAAGTGGAATAAAAGTGGAATTATAGTGGAATAAATGCGTTATTTACTCCTTACAATAGTATGAACAAAAGTCTTTTCGAGTAAAAAGTGTTCTAAAATTATTCGTCAAGTTGAGTTTCTTAATCCAAGCGTTGATAATGTTTGCTTTGGTAGTATCATCCTGTTTGTGGAGGTTAAATAATTCGCGCTTTTTATATAGTTCACGACAGATGACCGACTTCTTGGAAGAGATAGAAAGAGTTGCTTTTAGAGTCTCTTGAATTGATGCTTGGTTTTGCTCGTTTGGGAGGAAGATAAGCGGAGTGGGATCAAGTTCGGCGGTTGCTGGTGTTTGCGTAGGTTGCGGAGTGGGTTGGGATGATGATGCGACATGAATTTGTCCATCGGAACCGATGGTCATGTGCTCAATATGTTGGTATTGGACATACTGTCCGATAGGTGCGTTGAAGGTATTGTGCACAACGGGCGCTTGTTTGTCTTGCTCTTTCATAGTGGTGCGTTATTTAGTGTTGAGAGTATCTACGTGTTGGTTATTGACAACTTGACTGACTGGGGCATTGATATTTGTTTGATGGACGAGCGTTTGATGGTTGATTTGTTCTATTCTTTTTTTGACAGCGGTGGTTGACCATTCTAATTTTTCCATAGCGAAGAACCGCAACATGCCTCTGATGACATGTGCCGAATCGGGGTTTTCTTCGCGTACATAATTGATAATTTCGTCAAGCGTTAGGATGTACTCGGGTTTTTCTTTTGGGGTTTTGTTTTTGGCTTTTTCTGCCGCGGCTTTTTGTTTGAGTTCTTCTTTGTGTAGTTTTAATGCTTCTTGCTGAATGTTCAGAAGATTTTTGAATGTAGGTAGCATGTATTTTCTTACATCTTTGTCTTTGATAATGTATCTAATATTATCAATAAAGTGTTTAAGAATTGCAACCCTGTCTTCAGGATTATTGAATTCTCGAATAAATCTCTCAGTATCATGACTTCTAAAAAAAATATACAATCCAATACTATCTAGTACCCCTTCAAAATGTCTCCAATCAACAAATGCAGGGATTTGATCCATCCGTCGTTAAACATTTGACATAACCCCCAATAAGCAATTTGGTTTTTGCTGAAGTTCTTTTGTTGCATCCATTGGTTGAATTTCTCAGTATCATAATCGAACTTATAATAGAGATAACAACAATCTCTATCGGCTAGAGAATATTCGTTGCATTCGCAATCTTCGTGAAGCCATTGTTCGCGATGTTCCGTCCAATCTTCTATGATAGGGTTACCATTTTCGTCTTTTGCGGGGTGATTCTTCCAATCAATTTTGCAGTCTTTGAGATTTATTCTTTTATGTTCTTGTGTCTCCATGGCTTTTTTGTATTATGTGATTTATTATTCTTGCTCGCGGGGTTTGCCGCGAGAGCATGACTGGTGGTGATACTTATTTGGTGGTTAGTTGTTCGTATAGTTTGAAGAGGTGGGCGACGGTGTCGGACTCGCTGGTGGTGACTGGTAAACCATAGGCGCGCATGACAGCACGGTCGTTGGCTTGGTGGGCACGGCGGAGTTCGACAGGCATAGTCACCTCGTCATAAAGGTCAGCCAAAGAGCAGTCTGGATAGAGATTGCGGGCATCAAGGATGGCTTGCGCCGTGCGGGAGATCTCTGCCTCTTGCTCAGGAGTGATAGTAGGCCATGGGAAGTTGTTGTAAACGGCAGGAGTATATCGGTAACGCATTTCTAATCTACCACATACTACACGCATCCATGCCATGTGGATGTTTGACATAAGGATACCAAAATGGTAAAGAGTTGCATCAGGGATATAGCGAATAGCATTACTGCAATATACATCAGGAGACATAAATCCCATAGGAACATACCTCCTGCGTTCTGAAGAAGTTTCGGGTACAACTAAATAATTTGTTATAGGTTGGCGTATTTGTGTAAATAGCATTGGTGTATCGGCATCGCGTTGAACAGATTTTGTCGGACTTTTTAATCTTAATTCTCTGATAGCTTCTAAACGTTTCATTATAGGTGGAATGTTGCGATATTCACTTGGAGATACACCATAAAGCCAGAGACAATATCTAGATTTGTTGTTTATATAGTCTTCTGCTCCAATAAACTTTTTTATAAAATTTTGACTATTGGGGTATATATCTATCAAAGATTTCTTTTCTTCTTCAGATAAAATCAGATTACCACCATCTGTAGGTTGACTACCTTTTGTCATCTTAGGTAACGCAGGATTTAAGACGCTGCCTCTATTCTCAATAAAGACATTAGGAGCATTGAGCAAGTAGCCATTGATATTTTGTGCTTCTATTATGACATTATCATCAAAAATCCATTTCTTTCCCGCGTATGGATAACAACAGAACCCAATAATCACACAATGTACATTAGCCTTTATAGATGCTTCGCTGTCCCAACGGAAAGTGCGATGTGCAAAGATTATTTGCAGTGGATATTTTTCAAAGAAAGGTTTCCACATTGTAGCAACTGATTCTCCTTGTACAATGGAATTTGTGGAAACTAATGCTGCTTTAATTTTGGTATTGAGCATATAATCAGCAGCTTTCTTGTACCAACAGCATACATAATCTAATTTTCCATAATTTCCAAATCCGTCAAATACCAAATCCATATCCTTTATTTGCTCAGTATTGCGCCATTGGTGTCCTATAAACGGTGGATTGCCGATGATGTAGGAGAGTTGGGAGGCAGGGCAGATGGTGTTCCAATCAAGCGTGAGGGCATTGCCTTCGATGATGTTTTCATACGTTTTGAGCGGCAGTTGATCCATCTCGCGGGCGAGGATTTTGGATGTCTCGCTCAACATTTGGCTCTCCGCAATCCAAAGGGCAGTCTTGGCAACCGTGGCAGCGAAGTCGTTGATCTCAATACCATAGAATTGGTGGATATTGACAAAAATACGGTCGTCGAAGAAGTCGAGCGCCGCTTGGTCATTGAGCAGAGCTTTGAGGCATTCGTTCTCCAGACGGCGGAGCGAGAGGAAAGTTTCGGTAAGGAAGTTACCACTACCGCAGGCAGGGTCAAGGAAACGCAAAGAAGCAAGGCGCTGTTGGTAATCGCGCAAAGCTTGGTTGCGGCGTTTCTCTTGGCTGATAGCAAGGATAGTATCTAACTCAGCGCGGAGGTCATTCAAGAATAGCGGGTCAATGACCTTGTGGATATTCTCAATGGAGGTATAGTGCATACCGCCAGAGCGGCGTGTCTCAGGGTTGAGCGTACTCTCGAAGATAGCGCCGAAGATAGTAGGCGAGATCTCGCTCCAGTCGAAGTCGTCGCTGGCTTTGCCAAGGAGCAAGTCGCGCAGTTCGTCGGTGAACTGAGGGATAGACTTGTCTTGCAGCGTGAACAAGCCGCCATTGACATAAGGGAAAGCGGCGAGTTCGGGTTCGAGGTATGGGTCGCGCTCATCAAGCGGCGTATCGAGCACCTCAAAGAGGTTGAGGAGTGCACGGCGGAGTTGAGGCGCAGGAGTGTCCTTGATATAGTCGCCAAACTGCTGTTTCTTGCCAAAGATACCTGCGTCTTCGGCATAGAGGCAGAACACGAGGCGCACGCATAGCATATTGAGACTATGGAGCGTTTCGGGCGATGTAGGGTCGAGGTATTGGGCGAGAAGGCGGTCGTAGATCACGCCGATGATTTCGCCTGCTTCTTTGGAGACCTCCAACTCGCGGTTGAGGTGGGTATTGCCCGTTTGCACGAGGAAAGTGAGGCGGTGGTACTCCTTGTGGAAGTTCTCGAGGAGGATGACCTGTGGCTCGCCATTGGGTTGCTCCATGTCATAGACATACCACGAACGGAAATTGCAGACTACAATCCAACGAGGGCGTTGGGAGTATGGGAGTTCGGCAGCATAGCGTTTAGCTTGTTGGAAAGGCGTAAGTAGCGAGCCGTCGGACTGCGGTATGGGCTTGCTGAGGTCGATATGGCTACCTTTCTGCTCGATGAGCACCTTGGTAGAAGGGATATAGCCGTCGATAAAGCTGGTGTGGCTGAGTTTGACTTGCCCTTCGAAGGTGATGAAGTTGCCGATGTCTTGAATGCCGAAGACATTGGAGAGCAGGTCGAGCCAGAATTGTTGGCTTTCGCCTTTCTCGTAGCCGCGGTTGGTCCAGTTGGCTTGGAATAGCAGCGCTGCGCTATCTTGTTGAGTCTTGTTCATAGATACATTAAACTATTTTAACAAATTCACAGGTATTCTGGTCACTATCACACTATCACACTATCACATAAAAAAAAGTGTCGATGGCGTATCGGTCGAAAAAAATATAATATATACCAAGTATATAATTATATACTACCCCAATACCCCCTAAAAATCGCCGATTTTTGGAAAAGTACGTTTTGAGTAGTTGAGCAGTATGGAGAGGAATTTCACTCATAAAAATATGTGATAGTGTGATAGTGTGATAATCAAAAGTATTAAAATATATTAATTTTTCATGCGGTTTTTGTCGTTCTATCTTCGGGGTATCTTCGGGGTATCTTCGGGATAAAATGAAAGTTAATTTTATGTATCAAAGAAACGACCGTTTTTATGTACCGTAGAAATAAGACCATAGAATGGAGAAACAGAGAGATTTACGCGGATTTTTGCGCCCACCTCCGCAATGGTATGCCCACCATGCAAGCATACGCGGTGTGCGCCCACAAATATGATTTAGACGAAGATTCTATCCGTAAAATCGTGCGTTATCAAGCAAAATGCAAATAATTCGCATTAGTGGGCATGCTTGACCAACAAAAAAACGATTTTATTACTACCTTTGCACCGCAATTCGAATTATCGGGTTGCGATGCAATTGTATAGCGAGGTGACGCAGCGGTAGCGTGGCTGCCCCATCAGCAGAAAGTCGTGGGTTCGATTCCCACCCTCGCAACAATAAAGAGCTCTTTGAAATCCTTAATTCATTCAACCTTAAACCCTAAACCTTAAACACGATGGCAAAGTATACCCCTATGGACTTGGTAAAGTCCTTGTCTGGCAAAATCTGTGAGCACTCTGACATCTCTTTTGCGAAGCGAGGCAACACCCTCTACACCCAAAAGCGATGCAACAAACGCACCTCACCTTACTCCGAGCAGGAGTTGGCGCATCAGGTTAAGTTCAAAGCCGTAGCGGCTTCCACCGCTGCACGCGTCAAACTGGCTGCGCCTGAGGACATGGAAGCGTTCAAAGCACAGAAGAAGTACGACTCTTTCCGCTCGTACATCTGGTCACTGGAGTGGGCTGCTTACACTGCGTAAGCACCCATGCCCCCAGCCTCTCAAACCTCAAACCTCAAACCTTAAACCTTAAAACACACGATGGCACATGTAGAATATGCTTTCCCCGTGGAGGTAATCCACGGCAAAGTGGCGAAGCGCCACAAGATCGGCTTTGCACACCGCAAGGCAAGTAAACTCAACTACACTCAGTCGTACAGCAAGCGTGCGACCAAGTACTCTCAAGCAGAGATTGATCATCAAACGAAGTTCGCTGCTGTGGCAGCTATGGTGAACGCTCGCTTGGCAGATCCAAACCAAGCGCCACTTGACCAAATGGCATTCAAAGAGCAAAGCAAGTACAAGACTTTGCGCCAATATGTTTGGCACATCTGCTCTGACGAGTACGACCAAGAGAACGCGTGAGGCGGTAATATCGGTGGCAATATCGGAGACGATGTCGAACAGAACTTCGGCGAAGAAATTGAAACCGACCGCGAACCAAACCTCTGACGTCCTTTCACAGGGCGTTGGGGGTTATCCTTAACCAATAACCCATTAACGAACCATTGATGAGAAAACTCCAACTCATAATCGCCACCGCTATGTGCGCCTTCGGATGTGCATTGCTGGCATGCGGATTCATGGCTGCACCATTAGGCGAGATTCACCACTCTGTCCTCATTGCCTTCGGTGAGATACTGACCTTCAGCGGTTCGTTGATAGGCATTGACTACCACTACCGCTACAAGAAATAACCCTTGCCGCTGAGCAATGTTGGCGAAGCGGAATTGTTGTTTAAGTTGTCTTTTCAAATTAACCCAACTCTGTTTATATGTACATAAAACTTATCCGCAACGAACCCCGAGGCAACGCCATTACTGGTCGCCTTGTCATTGATGGTCGCTGGTTCTGCGACACGCTGGAGCGCGTGGGCTATCAAATTCCTCCGCTCTGCTACCATGTCGCCGTGACCATGTCGCCCAAGTTCAAACGCCGCCTGCCTATTGTGCAGAATGTACCAGGGCGCTCGGGTATTCGCATTCACCGCGGCACCAAACCTCAGCACTCCATCGGCTGCGTACTCGTCCCTGCCGATAAAGAATGTTTACTAACGTATAAAATCGTAAAAGCCCAAGAAGCCCATGAAGAGATTATCCTTGAAGTCACTGACTTTCGTCCTGGCACTGAGTATGGCTACAATACTCCTTGCCCTCCCGAGTTGCAGAAGCCTTGACGCTGCCACCCTACACAAACCTACCTTACACAATACTAACTTACACAATACAGCGCAATCCTACACAACGCAAGACCGCGATAGTATTTACACACGCGATAGTATTTTCGAGAGTGAGCGGCAAAGGGCGGATACCGTGTATCGTGAGCGCATTGTCTATCGCGACCGCATAGCCTACCGCGACCGATGGCGTGAGCGCATTGTCCACGATACCATTATCCGTACCGATAGCATTGTTGAGGTCATAGAGCACCCTCCACGGGAAGTTATCCCGCCTTTCTACAAACGCTGCACCGCTATTTTCTGGACACTCATGGCACTCTTACTCCTATATGTCATAATCAGAACACGGTATAGTATAAGGTAAAATTTAGTTAAGTTGTTTTGTCATAATAATCTTGCCCGAGACCACTTCGTCGTGATGACGCGGTGGTCTCTTCTTTTTTTTTCACTTCCACACTACCACACTACCACATAAAAAAATGTGCCGAATATCCCTATTTCTCTCCTCATCGAGGTCGCTGGGGGGGGGGCGACCTCTCGCACGGTATAAACAAATTGCGGTGCTGTATATCGGTTTCTCGCTTCGCCTATGTCGCTCTCTCATTAGTCGTGTAGCTCGCTACACTCCTGCTTCGAGAGTTCCGCTAGCGCGCCATATCCTTTGCGATAATCCCGCTATCCAGCAGAAAAAAGGCGGAAAAGACACCCTATTTTTTTCGCATATATGCAAGAGAAAGTCAATTTTTCATTATTTTTCTGCCATTTTGTCAGTAACGTGTCAGTTTTTGAGTGCATTTTTAGTTTGGCACAGCATTTGTCTATACTTTGGCAAATTAGTTCGACTAACCCGATTAGCCCAACTAACAAGAATCAACAAGTATAAACTTTTAAAACTTACATACAATGGGAAAAATTATTGGTATCGACTTAGGAACAACTAACTCCTGTGTCGCAGTTATGGAAGGCAATGAGCCTGTAGTTATCACCAACTCTGAGGGTAAACGTACTACTCCATCAGTGATTGGTTTCGTAGATGGTGGTGAGCGCAAAGTGGGCGATCCTGCTAAGCGTCAAGCTATCACCAACCCTACTCGTACTGTATATTCTATCAAGCGTTTCATGGGTGAGACCTATGACCGTCTTGCCAGCGAGGTATCGCGCGTACCTTATAAAGTAGTGAAGGGTGACAACAACACCCCACGCGTGGACATTGACGGCCGTCTCTACACCCCACAAGAGATCTCCGCTATCATCCTCCAAAAGATGAAGAAGACCGCTGAGGACTATCTTGGTCAAGAGGTAACAGAAGCAGTCATCACCGTACCTGCTTACTTCAACGACAGCCAACGTCAGGCTACCAAAGAGGCAGGTGAGATCGCGGGTCTCAATGTACGCCGTATCGTGAACGAGCCAACAGCTGCTGCTTTGGCATACGGTCTTGACAAGTCAGACAAGGACATGAAGATTGTCGTATTCGACTGCGGTGGTGGTACTCACGACGTATCTGTGCTCGAGTTGGGCGACGGCGTGTTTGAGGTAAAATCTACCGATGGTGACACCCACCTTGGTGGTGACGACTTCGACCACCGCATTATCGACTGGCTCGTACAAGAGTTCAAGAACGACAACGCAGGTGCAGATCTCAGCAAAGACCCTATGGCTATGCAACGCCTCAAAGAGGCTGCTGAGAAAGCTAAGATTGAGCTCTCTAACACCACTTCCAGTGAGATCAACTTGCCATACATCATGCCAGTGGATGGTGTGCCAGCCCACTTGGTGAAGACTCTGACTCGCGCTAAGTTTGAGCAACTCGTGGACGACCTCGTACAACGTACTATCGCTCCATGCCGCACCGCTCTCCAGAACGCAGGTCTCTCTACCAGCGATATTGATGAGATTATCCTCGTAGGTGGTTCAACCCGTATCCCTGCTATCCAAGCAGCAGTAGAGAAGTTCTTCGGCAAAGCGCCATCTAAGGGCGTTAACCCAGATGAGGTAGTAGCTCTCGGTGCAGCTATCCAAGGTGGTGTATTGACCGGTGATGTGAAGGATGTCCTCCTCCTCGATGTTACCCCACTCTCTCTCGGTATTGAGACTATGGGTGGTGTGATGACCAAGATGATTGAGGCCAACACCACTATTCCAACCAAGAAAGCTGAGACCTTCACCACAGCGGTAGATAATCAACCTTCTGTAGAGATTAAGGTATATCAAGGTGAGCGCCCTATGGCACAACAGAACAAGCTTATTGGTAGCTTCCACCTTGATGGCATCATGCCAGCACGCCGTGGCGAGCCACAGATTGAGGTGACCTTCGATATTGATGCCAACGGTATCCTCAACGTAACCGCTAAGGACAAAGCTACTGGTAAGGAGCAAAAGATCCGCATTGAGGCATCCAGCGGCTTGAGCGATGAGGAGATCAAGCGCATGAAGGCAGAGGCAGAGGCTAATGCCGAGGCAGATAAGAAGGAGAAAGAGCGTATCGAGAAGCTCAACCGTGCGGACGCTACTATCTTCCAAACCGAGAAGCAATTGGCTGAGATTGGCGACAAGATTCCTGCTGACAAGAAGGCTCCTATCGAGGAGGCACTCAAGAACCTCAAGGCAGCATACGAGAAGAAGGATGCTGATGCATGCGAGGCAGCTAACCAAGCCCTCATGACCGCTTTCCAAGCAGCAAGCGCAGAGATGTACAACGCTACTCAAGGTCAAGCAGGTCCTCAACCAGGTGCTGACTTCACAGGCGGAGCACAAGCAGGCAACCAAGGTGGCAACAATAACCAAGGCGCAGCCGAGGACGTGGACTTCGAGGAAGTTAAGTAATCACCTCTAAGCACTAACAGTAGGCGCGCAGTGCCGTCCACTAAACAAAAAAGGACTATCCCAGCGGATAGTCCTTTTTATTTATTTCCTTAATAATTGTTGGTCCTCAGGCGTAAAATTAGAGATATGCAGCACATCCTTCTCTATGAAACTGCGCAAGTGTTTGACCACCGTGCGAACGGTTATATTGCGTACTTTGGCTATCTGTGGAATGGTGAGTCTCTGATAGAAGAGTTGTAGCGACTCAAATGCCGAGGCATCGCTCCTCATTTTTCGTTGCTGCGAATAAATCTTCAGCATTGGTTCCGTCCAGCGGAACTCCTGACGCGCTTTGAAGAACCCATCAGGCGTGAGCGACTTGGCAATACGTTGTTGTATATGCTCAAAACGCGACAATTCAGCATGTATATCCAGCAAATGTTGTGTTATGTATGCCGCATCCTCTTTGTCGTGGGTACGCAAGGGGCATGCCACCACGGAGGCAAGCAACTGCTCTATCTTAGGCGCGAAATACCCATATGCCGCGGCCATGCGCTCTGCTAAATGAGAGGATGAAGCGATAGGGCTATTGGGTAATGACGCAGGGTTATATACAATCTGGCGTATCTGTTGTTGAAAGCGTTCGGCTATGATTTGTAGTCCCTCCAGTCCACCTGTGCAGGTGGTGAAGAACGCCGCTACATCTCCTTGCACGGAGTCCATGCTTTTGACTTGTCTATGGAGAGCACCGAGGCGCTGGATAATAGAGCGGAAATCGTAGAGCGAACAGAGCAGTATGGTCATATACTCCGTTTGCGCAGGGGCTAAGCGTTGTTCGGTAGTAGTTATATCCAACTGATTTTGTGTGAAGTACAGCACTTCTTTGGCATTGGTCAATGCACGCATGGGTATAGGTGTCAGCAGCACGATACCCTCCAGCGAACGGCAACGCGATAGTGCCACATACACTTGTCCAGCGGCGAAGGCATCTTCGGCATCTATGACCACATGGTCGAAGGTCAGTCCTTGCGCCTTGTGAATCGTGATAGCCCATGCTAACCGCAGAGGGAAATGCGTAAACGAACCTATTACCTCTACCTGCACTTGGTCTGAACCTGTCTCTGAGGTATAGCGTAGGTTCTCCCATGTCTCGGTGTGTACCTCCACCTCCGTGCCATCTTCGCAGAGGACATGTATCTCGGTTTTCGACAGGGCGGTGACGGTGCCCAGTTTACCATTGTAGTAGAGTTTCTCGGGCTCGGAGTCGTTCTTCACGAACATTACCTTGGCACCTACTTTGAGCGTCAGTGTCTTGTCTATCGGGTACATAGATTCGGGGAAGGTATCTTTCACCCGCGCTTGATAGGTGTATATATCGCCTTTCAGGGCCTCTAACTCGCGTTGGTTGATAGCATCTACTTTGCTGTTGTGGGTAGAGAGTGTGATATAGTGTTCGCCTTTCTTATCTGCCTTGAAGTAAGGATTATATCGGCTATTGAGCGTCATGCGCGCTTCGGGTGTAAGGGCATTGTTACGCACTTGATTGAGGATCTCCACAAACGCCATATTGGTCTGGCGAAAGACATGATCCAGTTCTATGTACACGGGTTGCAGTTCGCGAAAGACCTGTGCTTGGAAGAAGTATGGTCCTTCGTAGTAGTCGCTCAGTAGCCGCCACTCATCTTCGCGTGCCACGGGCGAGAGTTGAAACAGGTCGCCTATAAAGAGCACTTGTGCACCTCCAAAGGGGATATTGGGTCTGTGTTTAAAGTGACGCAGTACGGCATCTATGGTGTCCAATAGGTCGGCTCTTACCATACTGACTTCATCTATAACGAGGAGTTCGAGGTTGCGCAGCACGCGTTGTTTATGGGAGCGCATTTGCATCTCGGAGAAGAGTTTATTGCGTGCTTCGGGTGTGGGTAGAAAAAGTTGGGGAGGCAATTGGAATAGCGAATGAATAGTCACACCCTCAGCATTAATGGCAGCCACACCTGTTGGAGCGACGACGGTCATTTGCTTGAGTGTCTCCGTTTTGAGGCGTCGCAGGAAGGTAGTTTTGCCAGTTCCTGCTTTGCCTGTGAGGAATATGCAGCGATTGGTATGCTGCACATATTCGTATGCCAGTTCGTATGCGTTCATAACTAATTCTGTTGCAAAGGTACTACAAATAATGCACATTTGCAAGAAAGCGAGCATAATTTTCAAAAAAAGATAGATTTATCTATCTGCATACGATAGCCAACAGCTCACTCAAGCTTGCTTGAATGTGAGGGGTTGGATATTGGATGCAAAAGGTGCAAACCATTTTTTTGAAAGTTTTGCGAGCAATCTGAAGAATGGGCTGCATAGTGCGAACGTAGCTTCGAGGAGGGGCCCGCTGCAGCGGGAGGTGCAATCGAAGTACTACAAATAATGCACATTTGCAACAAAATCGCGTGAAAGTTTACTTTCAAGTAAGTTTTTCTTGTTTTTGTGCAATTTTTTATGTACCTTTGCACGGCAAAGTATTTTAGCATGACAGCGAGAGAGGCACTGAAGACATATTTTGGTTACGATGATTTTCGTCCTTTGCAGGAGGAGATCATTCAGTCCGTCATAAATGGTCGCGACACGCTGGCACTCATGCCTACGGGTGGCGGCAAAAGTCTGTGCTTCCAAGTCCCCACCATGGCTATGGGTGGACTGTGCCTCGTCATCACGCCTCTTATCGCCCTCATGAAAGACCAAGTGGAGAACCTCCGCCAACGAGACATCCGTGCTGCTGCTATCTATACTGGTATGAGCTATGACCAGCAGAAAGTAGCACTTGATAACTGCCAATGGGGTCCCTACCATTTCCTCTATGTGTCACCCGAACGACTGGAGTCGGAGGAGTTTCGCGAGCGACTTGCTCGCCTGCCTATCTGCCTTATCGCCGTGGACGAAGCCCACTGTATCTCACAATGGGGATATGACTTTCGTCCGAGCTATTTGAAGATCGCGGAGATCCGCGATTTGGTAGGCGATGAGGCGAAAAGGCGAAAAGGCGATGAGGCCCATATCCCTATCCTCGCCCTCACTGCTACAGCAACGCCCGATGTGGTGGATGATATACAGGAGCGATTGGCGTTTCGCGAGAAACATGTGCTGCGCAAGAGTTTCCTGAGAGAGAACTTGAGTTATGTCGTTCGCCAAACTAACAAAAAGGCAGACGAGATTGTACATATATTAAATAAGGTACCTGGCTCTGCCATCGTATATGTCCGCAACCGCCAACGAGCACAAGAGATAGCCGCCTACCTTCAGGAGAAAGGTATCTCTGCTGATTTCTATCACGCAGGGCTCACCTCCCAAGAGCGCTCTGCTAAGCAGGAAGCGTGGCGATCCTATCCCCATCCTCTCCCTAAAGGAAAGGGAGTGACGCGAGTGATGGTTTCCACCAACGCCTTCGGTATGGGCATTGATAAGCCCGATGTTAGAATGGTCATTCACCATGATTTGCCCGACACGATTGAGGCATATTTCCAAGAAGCAGGACGAGCAGGAAGGGATGAGCAAAAGGCCTTTGCCGTACTGCTCTACGACCCTTCGCAAGACAAAGCGAAAGCGCGCAAGCGCGTAGCAGACAACTACCCTTCCAAGGAGTTCGTCATGGATGTCTATCACAAGACGTGCGACTTCTTAGGCATAGGTGCAGGCAGTGGACAAGGGCATACCTTCATGCTGCCTATCCATGATCTGTGTCGCATCATGCACCTGCCTATCTTGCAGACCTACTCTGCCCTACACCTGCTAACGCAGGCAGGATACATTTGCTTTCAAGAGGAGCAAGAGATACAACCCCGCGTGAAGATTCTCATTTCGCAGCGCGAAATGAATGAGTACGGACTCAGCGAGCAGCAATATAAGTTGTTGGAGTTATTGATGCGCAAGTATTCGGGTATCTTCACCGACTTGCAGTATGTGCATTTCGACCAACTCACCACCCCAATAACCAATCGCCAATCCCTCCATGACCTACTTGTATCATTGGCACAACGTCATATCATCACCTATATCCCTCATGATACAGCCAACACGCTGACAATGACGCAAGAACGACAAACAGACATTTATCTCCCTACCCATATATACGACAACCATCGCCAACAGTATATTGATAAACTGAAAGCGATGGTAGAATATGCTGACAATCAGCTCTATTGTCGTTCGCAATTACTATTATCGTATTTCGGCGAAACGGATGCCGATACTTGTGGCTGTTGCGATGTGTGCCGTCAGAAAGCCAAGACGGCAAATGGATAAGACGTCATTGCGTATCTATTTTTCTATCAAAAATATCGGAGTGGTAACGGGTAAGACTGCGGAAAAGCAGGATAAATGCAACAATCCGCATAACCGAGACTATCTCATTCGATTATGCGGATTGGTTTATTGTATAAATGTCTTGTTACTCATTTCTCGGACTTTCTTTTCTCCGTCTTTAGCCCACTACATCGAGTCCGTTGAGCATAGTTACAGCTTATAAATCTTTAACCAATCGAACAGAGCGTCCAAACATACGATGATAGTAATCATTTGGCGTGATTTCTCTAGACCCGAATGTCAATCGATAAGCTTGGGATGGACCATTTTCTGTACAGGACCAATAATCACCATAACCTCCAAGGTTTCGCACCTCCGTTTTATAACGATGTCCAGCAGCAGGAAGGAAAACTGCACCTACTTTTTCCATTTCTTGCCATTGTTCAATATTATAGATATTATCCTCAAAGTGATTGTGATTGTCGATTGTTGCGTCATAAGAATATCCAATAGACTCTAAGCCTTTGTTGACACTCGCAATAAAGAGCAAACCTGTTGGGGTTTTCCAATCATCTGGTAGAAGAATGAGACCGTTCACATCATTTACAGTACCTAATCCAAATAATAGTTCAGCTTTAACACGAACACATAATAAGTACTTCCATTCATCTACAGATAAAGTTCGCCATGTATCTGGAGTATCATTATCAATCTTATTGACACCCCAATCAACGAATGTTTGATAATAATTGCTATCATAAATAAAATATGTAGGAGTATTGCCCGTTCCCCATCCAAACAGATCAATCCACCCATCATAACCATCTAAAATATTCGCATTACTCTCACCAATATAACTCCATTGATTTTCTGCGAAATGCCACTTATCGTTCTTTGGATGATATTGTAAATTACCTGATGAAAAAATAACTCGCTTTGTTTCACTAACAGAAAAGCCAACCCCTTCATAGGGATTAGAATTTAATTTATCAAGAGTTGTAAAACTAACTTGATTTCCATACACTATGCCTGCACTATTGATAGCATACGCGCGGACATAGTAGGTGGTTAGTCCCTGTAAACCTGTGATGGTACATGTAAACTCACCTATTCCTCTGCCACTAATCACTTTGCTATCAGCCGTAGTTGGATCTTGGTTGGTACTATACACTACACCGCACTCGGTAACTTCGCTACTACCATCATCCGTTACATTTCCGCATACAACTGCCGAAGTATCCGTAACTTCAGTAACCGACATTGTAGCAACCATAGGCGCAGAGGGATTCAATGTACTGAATTCATTAACCGTTTCAATCACAAGAGAAGAATAACGATTAGCAACCGCATAACGGTAATAATAAGTACTATTCTCCTGCAAACCAGTGAGTTCAGCTGTATATTGACCATCTTTCACTTGCATCTGTACCTCTTCGTATGATGCAAAATCCTTAGAAGTGGTATAGTGCACGAATGCCTGTAAAATAACCACTTTGCTACTAATGACACTACTAATTGTTGCCGAAGTATAAGTCGGCGTTACTTGTTCATTACTAACGGAGACAACGACCAAAACAACATCTTTGTCCTTCTCACATGAAACCAGTGAAAGTACTAAACTAAATGCAAATAGTATTAAACAAATCTTTTTCATATTCTTTATTCTCTATGATTAAAATACAAAACCAATACCCAGTTCTAATTCCACATATTTAAAGTTGATAGTGGTGACACCGACATTCAGTGTCAATCCACATACGCTACCTATCAAACCGACATTACCACTAAAACCTGAAGCAGAGGTAGGTGCGTATGCAATCCAATTACCATCAGTCGTTTCCCATTGCAACTCACGCTTACCATAACCTGCACCTACATAAAAGCCCCATGTATTAAATTTATTCTTCGTGGCTTTTTCCAAGCAATTCATTGTAAATCCACCATTAATAACGAAATGTGTAGTTTGTGTATTACCCGAATAGAACAGTTGTCCTCCGTCCACCATACCATTTGCATCACACGAGGCAATCGTCTTTTCACCAAATTGGAAGTTACTACGAGCACTCACATACCAGCCATAACCACCATACATCTGTCCCAACATCGCACCATAACTCATTTGAGGCGCGACACTATAACCAATTTGCCCTATTACCAATGTCTTCAACTTAGCGTTCTGTGCATAGCGTTGGTACTTACTTAATGTATCTTCCTGCACTACAGTCGCTATTGACTCCTCCACAATCGTATCTACAGGTTCTTCCTCTACCTGCGTATCCTCGTTTTGGCTCTCCTTTTGCGCTTGCACCATATTAGCCAATTCAACACGCAACTCATCTAGCAACGCATCTTTGTCCATTATCTCTACCACTTCGACGCCATCTTTTTCTGGCGTAAAGCGCACCCTGCAATCGTACAAACAATTAGGTTGCAACTGCTGCATACTACTCAGCAGCACGCGCTCGCAGCCATCGCCACAGTCAATATAAATCATCGGATGGCGAGGTGCACGCACCAAAAACAATATCTGATTGGAGTATGTGGTCACACGTGAGTCTACGCCCATTTGCTGACCCATATACAGCGTCACACGTTCCTTAGCTGTACGAACGGCTTGCGCATTACCCTCTAAGTGCATACGTATAACCGCATAACGGAATGAGGGACTCGTAAGAGGCGTCTCAAACGAACCAAACTCGTTCTTATACATCGCCATCACAGAGGCATGTGGCACCAACTTCATCTCCTCCACAATCGTCACAGACTGAGCCAATGTGGGTATCATCCCCAACCAAAGACACAAGAGTGTTAGTAATAATCGTATCTTTCTCATATTGTTTTTAATTTTCAACCCGCAAAATTACTACTTTTTTATGATATATGCAAGAAATTGCACAAAAAAAGTCGCCCTTCGTGTTCGAAAACACAAAGGGCGACTTAGACAGAATCTTAAGAAAACGCACTTTTTCGGTTTTTGCTGTCTCAGGGAGTTCTCAGGGAGTTCTCTCGGTCGTCGCTCGGTGAAATCTTGCACCGTATGGCGAAACAAAAAGAGAAAGAATCTTAATAATTGACACTTTTTGTTATCTATATCGCCGCTCGAGGACTCCTATGATAATCGCCATGACCATTGTCGTCGTCGCAATACATAGAGGGAAGACATAGGCACTCCACCCTGGCACTCCTCCAAACACATGTTGCAAAAAAGCAATCACACACGAGAAAAGAAGTATCACAACCAAAATGCTCAAAATAGGACTGAGCTGCATGCGCTGTTTCTGCTCGTTCCAGTGACCACTGATCCATGTAATGAGGAAGACATAACAACACAATGCTACAAACAAAAGCAACAAGACACAGACCTTATGCGACATATCCAAAAGGACCATGTCCAAAACAAGTATCAGCAACAATAACACAAGATTCAGCAGTACCACAACTCTCATCATCGTGCAGGTTGCTACTTGTTGCAGTCTCTCCAATAAAGAGCACTTAGCGGCTCTTTGGCAATAATAGCGTAACATAGTTTGTACGTTCTTGTTGATGGTTTTTAATAGTTGGATTTTGTGTTGAACTCGTCAAATCAAAATCTATGCCATTCCCTCACAATTACTGTAAAAACTATATTTTTGCTACTTCGAGTATAAAAAAAGGGCTATCTTATGCTATCCAAATATCCCTCCAGGATAATACATGCCGCCAGTTTATCCACTACAGACTTGTCTTGGCGCTGCTTCTTCTTCATACCTCCTGCAATCATGGCTTGGTGAGCAATCACAGAGGTGAAGCGCTCATCGTACTCCTTCAGTGGCATATCAGGAAATACCTTGCGAAAGCGATTGATGAAGGGCTGGATATACTGCATGGACTCGGAGTCTTCGCCACTCATCTGATAGGGGTGTCCAATCACCACTTCATCCACCTGCTCTTTGGCGAAATAATCCTTGAGCCACTCCTCCAGCGTGTGAGTGGGTATCGTAATAAGCGGATTAGCCGTTATGCGGAGGGAATCCGTAACGGCTAATCCTGTTCGTTTGCGACCAAAATCTATCGCAAGTATTCTACCCATTAGTCAACGAGTGCTTGGTACTTATCGTCCATGCCGAGACGATAGTACAATGAGCGCAATGAGCGTTTGTAGTCGTAGTTCTCTGGATCCAACTCATATGCCTTCTCCATGAGAGGAAGCGCCTTGAGGTTAAGTTCTTGGCTCTTAGCCTTCTCTACCTCAAACTCTTTTGCACTGAGGTAAGCAGCGTCATTGTAAATCTTATCAGCGTATTCGCAATATGCTACACCATAGTTGAAGTAACCAGCAGCGTTGTTAGGTTCTACGGCAATCGCCTTGTCATAGCATGCAAAAGCGTTGTCGTATTGCTTCAAGAACACTACATAAATATCGCCCTTAATGAGGTGATACAAGGCTGTCTCTGGTTCGCGCTCAATAGCGAGATCAAGATATTGCAATGCTTTTTCTGCTTGACCAGTACGAGCATATACGTCAATCAAGCTTTGGATAAACACTGCCTCTTTAGGATATGCAGTCACGCACTCCTCCAAGAATGCCAAAGCCTTAGCTGTATCTTGTTTGTTTTGAATGGTAATGCGATAAATGCCGACATTTGCATTAACAATATCATCATAGAGTGCAGTTTGCTTAGCGTGCTCGGTGTTCATACGCTCGAAAGATGCCAATGCATCATCATAACGCTCAGCAGCCTCAGCCAACTGACCTGATTGATAAAGGTAGATGTAGTAGTTAGAGTCGCATACAATCTTAGCCATCTCGCTTGGGTTCTCCTTCATCATGTCCAACTCAGGGATATTGCAGTGCGCAATGAACATATCGTATGCCAAAGATGGGTCACCAGCTTGATACGCATCGAAACCAGAAAGAATCAAAGGCATGCTATTGAAGTACTCTACTACCTTAGGCACAATGTTCTTAGGAGTGCGAGTGTCGTATTTCTCTTTGCCCTTCTTGTCAATAGTAGGCACCTTGGCCATATCGTATGCTTTGATCCAATAGTTGAGTGACTCATATACAGCATCACCCCATGCCTTTCTATCGAATTGTTGTCCGAGTTGTTGTTTGAAATTGCCATTGGAGAACTCCTTGTAACCAATAAGACCAGCCACATACCATGTGTCGGCTTTGTCCTTGGTTTCATCGTTTTGCAATGCCTCTGCAATAGCATCACGTGCACCAGCATAATCTGGAGTTTCGGCATCAGCCAAACTGCGAGCCTTGCTCACATTTGCTTTTTGAGCGAAGCAGCCTGCGCTTATCAGCACAAGAGCTGCGAGAAAAATTGATTTTTTCATTTTATTAAAAGGTTTGTTGTGTGTTAATATTCCTATTTTACTCTTCTGCAGTGGTTGTATCCTCTGCGGTTGCCTCTGGTGCCTCAGTACCCTCTTCTACCTCCTCTTTTGGTACTACGCAGCCAAACATGAGTGTATCGTTGCGCTTTTGGAGTTCAATGAGTTTGACACCCTGTGTAGCACGACCCATCACGCGGATAGTATCCATCGCCATACGGATAGCCGTACCTGACTTGGTGATAAGCATGAGGTCTTGCTCATCGGTCACTGCCTCCAGGCCAATCAGGTTACCTGTCTTATCGGTGAGGTTCATGGTCTTCACGCCCTTACCGCCACGGTTAGTAATACGATAGATAGCCTCGCCATTCTCATCGTCGAGGTCAGTACGCTTACCGAAGCCCTTCTCCGAAATCACAAGAACAGACTCCTTACTACCCTCCTCTACACAAATCATGCCAATCACGCGATCTTGACCATCTTCATCCAATTTTATAGCGCGTACACCTGTCGCTGTACGGCCCATTGGGCGAACAGTATCCTCAGGGAAGCGAACAACCTTACCATTATAAGAAGCCACCAACATCTGGCTATTGCCATCGGTGAGCGTCACGCGGATAAGGCGGTCATCCTCACGCAAGCCAAGAGCAATAATACCATTAGCACGTGGACGGCTATATGACTCGAGCGTAGTCTTCTTCATGAGACCATTCTTTGTCGCGAAAATGAGGTAGTGGTTTTGCACATACTCCATATCATTGAGGTTCTTCACGTGAATGAACGCGCAAACCTTATCGCCCTTCTGGATGTTGATCATATTTTGCAGCGCACGACCCTTAGACTGGCGGTTACCCTCTGGCAACTCATATACCTTGGTCCAATAGAGGCGACCTTGCTCGGTGAAGAACATCATGGTAGAGTGCATATTGGCTTGGTGTACATACTCTATGAAGTCCTCATCACGCGCAGCGCTGGCCTTCGCACCTACGCCGCCACGACCTTGTTGGCGGAAGTCAGCCAATGGGGTACGCTTAATGTAACCCAAGTGAGAAATGGTAATAACCATATCGTCATCGGCATACATATCCTCTGGATTGAACTCAGTAGCCATCTTAATGATACGGGTGCGACGCTCGTCAGCATACTTCTCTTTGATCTCCACGAGTTCGTTCTCGATCACCTCATAACGCATGGTCTCGCTGGCGAGCAGGGCGTTGAGGTGTTGGATAAGTTCTTGCAACTTAGCATACTCCTCTTTGAGTTCGTCGATACGCAAGCCAGTGAGTTGCGAGAGACGCATATCCACAATCGCTTTCGATTGCAGGTTGTCGAGGTTGAAGCGTGCCTCCAAGTTCGCTTGTGCATCAGCAGGAGTACGGCTTGCACGGATAATCTTCACTACCTCGTCGATATTATCTACGGCAATAATCAATCCCTCCAAAATGTGTGCACGCTCCTCGGCCTTCTTCAGCTCATATTTCGTACGGCGAACTACTACCTCCATACGGTGCTCAATGAAGTTGGCCACCATATCGTGGAGATTCAGCAGTTGTGGACGACCCTTCACGAGCGCAATACTGTTCACTGAGAAGCTAGATTGGAGTGCAGTATATTTGTACAATTTGTTGAGTACTACTTGTGCATTAGCATCGCGCTTAATCTCAATAATGATACGCACATCGCGTTTGGATTGGTCACTAATGCCTGAGATACCCTCGATCTTCTTGTCGTTCACAAGATCAGCGATATTCTTCACCAGGTCAGATTTCACTACGCCATATGGCAACTCGCCAATCACAATGCGCTCGCGTCCGTTGTCCTCGGTCTCGATCTCCGCTTTGGAACGGATAATCACGCGGCCGCGACCTGTCTCATACGCGTCGCGCACGCCTTGGTAACCATATATAGTACCACCCGTAGGGAAGTCTGGCGCCTTAATATGCTCCATGAGTTCTGCCACGGTGATAGGCTCCACCTCGGGATTCTCCACGCGTGCTACGGCGTTCTTCACGTATGCCACGCAGCCATCAATAACCTCGCCCAAGTTGTGGGTGGGCATATTGGTCGCCATACCTACAGCGATACCGCTGGCACCGTTCACCAAGAGGTTAGGGAAACGACATGGCAATACAACAGGCTCACGGAGTGAGTCATCGAAGTTGAGCTGCATATCCACGGTATCTTTCTCTATGTCGCGGAGCATCTCCTCGGCGAGCTTCGAGAGGCGTGCCTCGGTATAACGCATAGCCGCAGCACCGTCGCCGTCAATTGAGCCAAAGTTACCTTGTCCGTCCACCAACACGTTGCGCATATTCCATGGCTGTGCCATACGCACCAATGTACCATAGATACTGCTATCGCCGTGAGGGTGGTACTTACCCATTACCTCACCCACGATACGTGCGGATTTCTTGGTAGGTTTGTCGCTGGTGTTGCCCAGCTCATTCATTCCGAAGAGCACACGACGGTGTACTGGCTTGAAACCGTCGCGCACATCAGGCAACGCACGTGCCACAATGACGCTCATCGAATAATCGATGTACGAGGTTCGCATTTCCTCGTCAATCTTCACAGGAATAATTCTGTCGTTGTCAATCATCTATATTAATGTTTTAAAAGTTTCAAAAGTTTTAAGGGTAAAAAACAACCGCTTTCTTCCACGCTGCAAAATTACTACAAATTTTTGACATACGCAAATTTTTGCGTTATTTTTTGCATTTTTCTTATTTTCGGGGGTATATCGCAATTATATAGAGAACGCCTTAAATCGCAAATATACGTGTTTTTGGTCAATCTCGCACACCTATATACACAAACGCGCTCGCGCGCGTGAGCAAAACAATAAAATATATACATGTTCGTTGCGGGAAAAACAGGTATTTTGTCGTTTTTTTTGCATATATGAAAAAAAAGTAGTAATTTTGCAGCGAAATTGCGGCATTAGCACATCGGTAGTGCATCGGCTTCCCAAGCCGAGGAGGCGGGTTCGATTCCCGTATGCCGCTCTGCGTCGGAATGCGCTTGTCGCATGAACGACGCTTGTCAGCGTCCTTGGGGCGACAGCGCTTCCTCCTCTTACCTCGAGCCCACGAGGCTCTCGGTAGGTAAAAAGAATTAGAAGCATGCTTCAATAAGAGAACCCCATAAAAAATGACGCTTGTCAGCGAAATAAAAATAGTGTGTCGGTCTATCGCGGGATAAGGGAAGAAAAGCATCTGTTTTAATCCCCTATCACGAGGAAAGTCCGGGCAGTAAAGAGCACCACAGCGGTTAATGGCCGTCAGGCAGCAATGTTTGGTCCCTGCAAAAGCGACGAACAATCCGTAAGGAGGAAGTGATACGAGCATACTGTGGGCTGCAATTCCAAGTATACCAACGTTTGAGCGCTGCTCGCGTGAGTTGGAGGGTAGGAAGCAAGAGAAGGACGTAGTAATACGCTCCTCAAGATTAATGATAGACACCCACTCGTGGGTACAGAACCCGGCTTATAGACACACTATTTCTTTGAACAATAACGACCTTATAGTCTTTAAAGTCCGTAACGACATTAACGACCTTAGGGAAAAACCATAAATGACAATGAAAAAACTCTTTCTTTTTGCAGCACTCCTAAGTGCTATTACCCTCAGTGCTAAACCACGCATTGACCGCGCAGAGCCCCTCTGCTGGTGGACAGAAATGAACTGCCCACTCACCCTCTTGCTCCACGGCGAAGATCTCGCTGATGCACAAGTGACTATCCAACAACTCCAAAATGGCAAAGTTGTCAAAGGCGAGTGTACTGGTCTTACAGTTAAGAGCCAACACAACGCTGAGAGTCCAAACTACCTCTTTGTGGATTTGGCAGTGAATCAAGCAGGTACGTATCGTATCACCCTCAAAAAGGGCAAGTACAGCTCTAAGGTAGATTACACCATCCACACCCGTCGCGAAGGCAGTCGCGAGCGCCAGGGCTTCAACTCCAGCGATATGATTTACCTCATTATGTCCGACCGCTTTGTGGATGGCGATGAGAGCAACAACACCCTTCCTCAGATGGCAGAGCCAGCCAATAAGGAAAATGTACACGGTCGTTTCGGCGGTGATATTCAGGGTATTATCAATTCGCTCGACCATATTGCAGCATTGGGTGCAACGGCTATCTGGCCTACCCCACTCCTTGAGGACAATGAGGCTGCATGGTCCTACCATGGTTATGCATGCTCAGACTATTATCATATTGACCCACGTTACGGTAGCAACGAACTCTACTGCCAAATGGTGGAAAAAGCCCACGAGAAAGGTATTAAGTTCATCATGGATATGGTACCTAACCACTGCGGTGGTACCCACTGGTGGATGAAAGACCTGCCATACCAAGACTGGATCAACCAGTTTGACCAGTTCACCAACACTCACAATGTATTCTCAGCGAACTACGACATTAACGCATCGGAGTACGACCGTCTGCTCTCTAACCGCGGTTGGTTCGACCGTCCAATGCCCGATATGAACCTCGAGAACCCAGACCTACTGCAATACTTCAAGCAATGGGCTATCTGGTGGATAGAGTACGCTAACCTCGATGGTTTGCGCGTGGACACCTATCCATACATTGAGATGATTCCTGGTAGCGAATGGGTGAAAGCCATTATGGATGAGTATCCTAACATCAATATCGTAGGCGAGTGCTGGACACGTCCTACTCCTGCGGTAGCATACTGGCAATCAGGCGTGAAGAACCATAATGGCTTTGACAGCCACTTGCCAAGCGTAATGGACTTCCCATTGGAAGAGGCTATCCGTCAGGCGTTGGAGGGCGATGGTCATGGTTGGGGCGGTGGTCTCACACGTGTGTACGATGTACTGACCATGGACTATATGTACGCGGATGTCAACGATATTCTCATCATGCTCGGCAACCACGATATGGATCGTATTGCGGATGTAGTGAAAGACCAAGACCCACGCCGCGTGAAGTTGGCTACTACTCTGTTGGCTACCATGCGCGGTATCCCACAAGTATTCTACGGAGATGAGTACGCTATGAAATCTGCTGACCGCCAATTAGGTCACTCCACCCTGCGTATGCCTTTGCCACTCGGCGAGCAAGTGACTGAGGATATGAAAGATATGTTTGACTACCAAAGTCGCCTCTTCCAATGGCGTAAAGGCGAAGAGGTTATTCATACTGGTCGCACCATGCATTTTATGAGCCGCGATAATACCTACAGTTTCTTCCGTTATAACGACAACGAGGCTGTGTTCGTCTTTGTCAATGCCAGCACAGACAACCGTACCATCCCAACAGCCAACTACGCAGAGATTCTTGGCAAGTACAACGCTGTTGGTCAGGATATTATCACAGGCAAGACCTACGATTTGAACCAAAAGGATATTGTGGTAGAGCCATTGTCAAGCATTATAGTAAAACTGAACAAATAAAATCATTGTAGTAAAAAGGAGGCTTTCGCCTCCTTTTTACCTAATTTTTAGTATTATGGAATATCGTTTTTCAGGCAAGAGCGGACTACAATTGCCACTGGTATCACTCGGATTGTGGCATAACTTCGGTAGCGAAGATCCATTTGATGTAGCTCGTGCTATGCTCTTGCATGCGTGGGATAAAGGTGTCACACACTTTGACATTGCCAACAACTATGGTCCTGCTCCAGGTACCGCAGAGATGACCTTTGGCCGTGTACTGCGCGAAGATTTGTTGGCGCACCGCGATGAGATGATTGTTTCTTCCAAAGCAGGCTATTGGGGTTGGGATGGCCCATACGGCAATGGCGGTTCGCGTAAGTATATGATTGCCTCCTGCGACCAAAGTCTCAAGCGAACAGGATTGGAGTATTTCGACATCTTCTATTCGCACCGCTACGACCCACAGACACCTATTGAGGAGACTATGCAAGCATTGGTGGATATTGTGCGCGCAGGCAAGGCCTTGTATGTAGGTATCAGCAACTACCCTGCTGACAAACAGAAGGAGTGCTACGATTATCTGTCGGCTGCTCATGTCCCTTGTGTGATTAGCCAATACAAAGCCAGCATTGCTTTTCCTCAGACTTTAGAGGAGAATCTGCCCGTAGCCAATGCCAATGGTTCTGGGTTTATTTGCTATTCTCCATTGGCGCAAGGTTTGCTCACGAACCGCTATTTGAATGGTATTCCTGCGGGCAGTCGTGCCAGTAAGAATGTCTTTTTGCATCCCGAGCAAGTAACTGCGGAGGCAGTTGCCCGTGCTCAACAGTTGGGTGTAATAGCAGCAGAGCGTGGACAGACGTTGGCACAAATGGCAGTAGCGTGGTTGCTGAGTAAAGATGTAACGAGTGTGATTATCGGTGCCAGTAGTGTTGCGCAGTTGGACGACAACCTGCATGCGATAAACAATATCGCATTCACAGCAGATGAGTTGCAGCAGATTGAGCGCATTATGCAAAATCAATAAACGCATTGGTATAATCAAACGAACTGAAAGAATCGCATAATTTACCAAATCTCATATTTTTCTTGTACTTTTAATAAATTATCCTTTTTGGATCCCTAAAAGAACCACTCCTCAACGTTACTGCGCTGGGGAGTGGTTTTTAACTAAACAAAATTTAAATACTATTCTTGTGTTGATACTAAAACAACCCATCTACTACCTAAGTCATCATAACTATAAGAAGTTAAAAATCTTCCTTTCAGAGCGTAAATATAATAATGCTGAACACCTTTATAAGTTCCATTAGATGAAAACGCATAACCATACTCATCATCTATTTCATAATTTAAAATACTTAAGTTTTGAGCTATCATTTGTAATTCATCATTGGTCGGCAATCTCCAATTATTTCGTCCAAATGAATTGCAGGCATTAAGGTGTTTAATTTTGTCTTTAGCTCCTGACAATGTAGATTTACCTAACTTTTCTGGATATACATATAAGTATCCTTGAAGGCACGGAACAGTTGTTGTATTAATTTTTCTACTTAATTGACTCGCCAAATCGGGCATTAAGCTTCTATAGGTTTGAGAACTGTTTTTGGTTACTCCTGCAGTTGCTACAATGCGTGATGTTTTTACATCAACTATTCGCACATCAATATTGTATTCTCCTTCAAGAAACCCAACTTCAGAAGAGTTACCTGTAGCGATAAAATTTACTGTTCCTACTAAAACATGACTGACTTTAAGATATTCTCCCATTTTGGTTAAATCCGCAACAGAAAGAGATTTACCTTGTAATCCTAGTTCCTTTAATGCATAGTTAATTTGACCTCTCTCAACAATTTCATAATTTCCACTATCATACAAAGAATTTATCAACATGTCAGATAATCCTTCTAAATTATCTGCTTTTGAAGAGCCTGGCTTAAAATCCATAACCGCTAATGAAATGGTCGCTGCATTCATAATAGAAATGAATGTAAACAATGTTACTACAAGCACATAAAATCTTTTCATTTTCTCAATAGGCAGTTATATCCCATCGCCCCATCGGTTTAAATAATTAATATTTTTATAAGTACACAAAAAACGTGAGCCAACTGCTATTGGTTCATTCGAGCTACCACACCCTTCGTATCCAATATATGCAGAAAAGCCCACGTATAAACGTGAGCGTTTCGCATTATTCTCGGAATACGAAAATTCAAATGTGGTAGATTGAATGAATCCTCAAATAAAGCAAACGCTTTTATAAAATATGTCTGCAAACTTTTGGTTCGCGCTGCAAAGGTACTACATTTTTTTGAATTGCGCAAGAATAGTACATATAAAAATTGCCATTTATGCTCGAAAACACAAATGGCAAATAGTTTACCAACACGGCAGTTGTAATCATCGCCACGGAATTTTGTTTTAATTAGGGATAATTTTCTGTAACATTTAGGTAGTATTTAGGTAAGGAATTGTGTGGTTATTGTATGGTTATTGTATGGTTATTGTGTGGTGCGGACGGGGAAAATCGTGCATACTTGCAACTTACGAAGAGGCGAAGTATTTCCAAAGAGGCGAAGTATTTATAGAGAGGCAAAGTATTTCCACAACGGAGCGGCGTGCAGAGCTTGGATAATCTCGCCTGAGGTGAGTAACTCATAGACCTCATTGCGGGTAAGAACATGCACATGAATATCCTCAGAGGGTTCCTGATGGGGTTCGCGTACCTTCTCTACACCAGTAGCAAGGAAAGTATAACTCTTATTGGTATGATTCGTTGGATTAGGCGAGAGTTCCATAAACGCCTCCCACTCGCCACCTTCGTAGCCCGTCTCCTCGCTCAGTTCGCGCATGGCAGCATGCAGAGGCGTTTCACCCTCATCTACCACACCTGCCACTAACTCATAATGCGTCTCGCCCAAAGCATGGCGGTACTGATCTATCATCACAAAATCACCATCCTTGGTGATAGCAATCACATTGATCCAATTGGGAAAATCCATCACAAACCACGCAGGAATCTGCGTGCCATTGGGCAGTTCCACCACTTCTTGGCGCACATTCAACCATGGACCAAGATTCAACAAAGGAGTGCTCTTGAGCACACGCCATTTTCTGTTTTCAAGTTTCTTGAGCATATCTTTTTTTAGGCTAAAGGTTAGAGGTTAAAGGCTCGAATATGCGGCTTTGCCGCTCCACAAGGGGACGCCATGTGGCAGTAAGGTAAATAACACGGGCGGCAAGGTGAAGGAAATAGCCCACAAACAAGGCATGCGTGCCCAACCAATGGTAACTGGCCACATAACCCAATACAAAACCCACGGCTGCCAAAATCATGGCATTGCGTATCTGCTTGCCTGCCGTAGCACCCGTGAACACCCCATCCCACATAAACGCCAATGTACTCACAATAGGCATAGCAATCAACCAGCCCGTGAAATCCGTCAAACGCTCCAACACTACCCCATCGGAAGTCATCATGCGATACATAGGCATATACGACAACGCAAACACAACCGTAAACAATGCCCCAACACCCAATGACCAAAGGAAAAGAAGGCGGACGAGGGAGGAGATATTGTGGCTATTGGACAGCGTTCCGCCTATTGGATATTGGACGCCCCGCGGGCTATTGGATAAAGGTTGAGATTTGGCTTCGCCGATATATTTGCCAACGAGGGCTTCGCCTGCGTAGGCAAAGCCGTCCACGAAGTAAGAAACTAACATGAAGAGTTTCATGAGTATGCTACATACCGCCAAATCGGTATCGCCATACATAGACGACAATGAGGTAAAGCCCACATACACAATCATAAAACATAGCGAGCGCACAAACAGATTGGCATTGAGCGACAGGAGTTGGCGCATGCCACGCATGTCCCTTAGCAAACGAAAGAATGACAGTCCCTGCCAAACATGGCGATACTTCCATAGCAGAATAAGTACCGACAACAAGAGTCCCGTCAGTTGGGCAATCACCGTACCCAATGCCACGCCCAAGGCGCCCATAGGCGTATAGACTGCCAAGACATAGCTGACTATCATATTCACCACATTCACGACCATATCCGTCAACATGGGGCTGACCGTGTCCTGCATGCCAATGAACCAGCCCTTAATAGCCATCAGCGACAATGTCGCAGGCGCAGCCCACACACGAATAAAGAAGTATTTGCGTGCGAAAGAGGCAACTTCAGCGGAACAGGGCACAATCGCGAGCGCCGCCGTCACAAAGAGCCATTGCATCAACCATATCAGCGCAGCACCTATCAAAGCAATACCCACACTCTGCGCCAAGAGACGAGCACACTGCTCACGGTCATTGCGACCAAAGGCCTGCGCCGTCATGCCACTCGTACCGACACGCAAGAAACCGAAGTTCCAATAAAGCAGGTCAAAGAGCATCGTGCCAATGGCAATACCGCCAATGGCATGTGCATCGGAAATGTGTCCCACGATAGCCGTATCCACCAGTCCCACCAACGGAATGGTGATATTGGCAAGAATACTCGGAATGGCTAAACGAAGAATCTGTCGGTTCATAATTCTACTATTGTTATACCCGCACCACCGCGGTCTGGGTCGCCATCATGAAAAACAATATCGCCCGACTTGAGGCGGCGCATAGACTTTTGTCGTTCAGCCAGATAGTCACGCACCACCTGTTTGAGCGCACCTGTACCTGTACCATGCAGGATAGACACCTGTTCGGCATTGACCATCAAAGCATCATCAATATAGGCAATCAAGGTCTCCAAGGCCTCATCCACACGCAAGCCACGAATATCCAACTCGCGATTGAAAGAGAGTTTCTTGCGGCGAAGTTCATCCGTGACGTTGCTAATGCGTACTTGTCCCAGACTCCGGCTTCCGGAAGCCTTGTTGTTTGCTTCTTGCTCTTGAAGCAACTTGGTGGGGTTCTTGGTGAGAACCTTCAGGTCGCTGAGGTCGCGGAGGACTTTTTGCTGCTTGGAGGATTGGGTAGTTGGGTTAGTCTTACTAGTTGGGCTAGTAGGGCTAGTAGGGCTAGTAGTACTAGTTTTGCTAGCTTGGCTTTCTACTTTGGTCTTTAAGTTCTCCACTTTCTGGCGAGCGGCTTGGGTGGCTTTCTTCTCGGCTTTTGCCTCTTTGATCTCGCGGATAGTGCGCTCAATAGTGGCATTGCTCTTGCGCAAGAGGTTAGCCGCCTCGGCATTTGCCTCCTCTATAATGGCCCGTTTCTTGGCCTTAATGCCAGCCATCTGCTCCTCGTAGTGGGCAATCTTCTCCTCGAGGTGCTTCTCCTTTTGGCGGATATTCTGGCGTTTGTTCTCCCAATAGCGCTTGTCGCGCGCAATGTCTTGCAGGTGTTTGTCGTAGTCTATATGTTCCTCGCCCACAATATCCGTGGCACGCTGGATAATCGTTTCGGGCAAGCCAATCTGACGTGCAATCTCCACGGCAAAACTACTACCGGCTTGACCGATAGAGAGTTGGAAGAGCGGTTTGAGTTGTCCGCGGTCATAGAGCATAGCGCCATTAACGATACCCTCGGTACGCTCAGCCAGGTGTTTGAGATTGCCGTAGTGGGTAGTCACCACGCCAAAAGCGCGTTGCTCGTTGAGCGTAGAAAGAACAGCTTCGGCAATCGCACCACCAATCATAGGTTCGGTACCAGTACCAAACTCATCAATGAGCAAAAGGGTATGTGCATCGGCATAGCGCACAAAATGCTTCATATTTCTAAGGTGAGACGAGTAGGTAGAGAGATCATCCTCAATGGACTGCTCGTCACCTATATCAATGAGCAAGTTCTTGAAGAAGCCCATCTTACTTGCCTCACTCATGGGGACTGGCAAACCGCATTGTACCATGTATTGCAATATCGCTACCGTCTTGAGGCAAACGGACTTACCACCTGCGTTAGGTCCACTAATGACCAAAATGCGGTTATTGGCGATTAGCGATTGGCTATCGGTAAGGTGAATGGTCAGAGGAATAACGGTCTTGCCTTGACGGCGGAAATTGAGTAGCAACACAGGGTGGAAGGCCTCGCGCCAGTCAATCATGGGGTGTTGGGATAGCTCAGGTACAATAGCGTTAATGTCTATGGCAAAAAGGGCCTTGGCACGCAAAAAGTCCACTTCGCCGAGATAGTTTTCTGTCTCAAGTATCTGTGGCACTTGGGGGCGCAGGTGCTCTGTGATCTCCAAAAGTATGCGTATGCGTTCGCGGCGCTCCTCTCCCTCCAGTTCGCGGATACGGTTATTGGCCTCCACAACCTGCTGGGGTTCAATGAAGACGGTCTTGCCTGTAGCAGACTCGTCATGCACGATACCGCCAATCTTGCGCTTGTAGGCAGGTGGAACAGGTAGCACTAACCTACCCTCACGCATGGTAGGGGCAGCGTCTTTGTCGAGAATACCCTCGGCTTGCGCTTGACGCAGAATAGCGTTGAGCGCACGGCTGACAGAGCCCTGAGAGGCAGAGATCTCCTTGCGGATACGTGCCAGTTCGGGTGAAGCATTGTCACGCATCTTACCATAGCGGTCCAAGATACGGTCAATGGCCTCTATCAGGCGAGAAGAGCACCCCACGACACAAGTTTCGTCGGGGACCCCGCTGGCGAAAGGCAATGTAGCTATTAGGCAATTGGATAATATCGGGTACTTCGTCTTATCTAATGTCGTGAAGAAGCGTTCGAGTTGGGCGGCATAGTCGAGCATTTTTCTCAGAGAAAAGAGTTCGGCTTCGTCCATATAGAGTCCCTCTATGCGAATACGCGATAGTGCCTCGCGCAGGTCGTATATCTCGCCATGCGGAAAAGCCAAGGACGCATCTTGTAGTATGCTCATCATCTCGCGCACACGCGAGAGCAAGTCCCTTACTGTAGGGTAATGCGTGAGCCACTGCATGGCATCCACGCGTTCCTTGCCTAAAGTGGACATACAACAACCCTTCAAGCCATCGCGAATGACATGGAAGTCGATTTTTTGTTCTATATTTTGGGGGTATATCATCTTTCGTTTAAAGTGTAACGTGTAAAGGCTGAGGTTAAGCTAACAAACGAATATCTTTGAGCACTTTGGCGCCAGCGGCTTCATTGAGTTTGCGCAGTAGATCGAAGCGAATATCAAAGAGTTGGGAGCGTAGCGCTGCTGAGCGGATATGCACATAGAGTACACCATTCTTGACTTCGCTTTCGCCCATATATTGTGCCACAGTATTGCCCAATACGGTAGGCAAGAGCGCAAGTACCTTGCGCTCCAAGAGGGGTTGTTCCAGTTCCGAACCGTGGATAAAATCTGCCAGCAGTTCGCCTATAGGACGTGCCTTATGTATCTCTCTATCTGCCACTTATCTTAAAACCAAACGTTGGTGGGTAGTTAATGGTGTTCCGTAAGGGATACCATTGAGTTCGTATAAGCTCTTGAGTTTAATACCATATCGCTGGGCTATATCCCAAGCCGTATCGTCGCCACGGAAGTAGTAGGTAGGATAGCGGCGTTCGGCACGATTCTTCTTGGGGTAGATATAGACCATATCGCCTTCCTTCAGTTCGCGCGTATCAAGCGCATCATTATACTTGCGCAAAGTGCGCTCATGCATATTGAGAAAGAGTGCCAATGAGGCGAAAGTCTCTGTCGAACCTGCAATAATATAGCGCACCCCATTGCGTTTGCCCGATCGATGGTTATGAAAGAGCTCCAACTCCTCCATGGGCGGCATGGGATAATCTTCCACCTGCGCAGGTTCTACGAACGTGACCTCAGTGTCTTCTTCGCTTGTGGAAGTTTTTTTTTTACTATCACCCGTATTCAGGAGACTATTGTGAGATGACAGTTTGTCAAGTTCGTACAGTTCGATAATGTTTATCAACTTGCTTGGATACTTAGGGTCAGTAGCATATCCACACTCTCTTAGACCACGTGCCCACCCCTTATAGTCCTTAACGGACAAGGAGAACAAACTCTCATAGCGTTTGCGTTTGAGGAAAAGGGAGTGATCCTCGTAGGAGTCTGCCACATCCGCATACTTACGAAAGCACTCATTGGCACGATTGTCGCTATAATTGTAGGTCTTGCCTGCCCAGTCAGAAGTACACTTAATGCCAAAGTGATTGTTCGCCTTGGTTGCTAACTCGGACTTGCCTGCACCTGACTCCAACAATGCTTGCGCCAAAGTAATTGATGCAGGAATACCATGCTTGCGTTGCTGCTCAATAGCAATGTGACGATACTCCTCAATATACGCTTCGTATGCCGCATTTCGTGACTGCGCCCAGAGCGTAATGCTCAAGATTGATAAAACAATAACAGTTAATACTTTTCTCATATTCTGTAAATTTGCCGCAAAGGTACAAAAAAATTTGCATATATACAAAATTTATAGTACCTTTGCACGAATTTTGTAAGAAAAACGAAAAAGATTTTGCTATGAAGAAAATTTTATTTTGGTTTATTTTAAGTATCATCCTTACTGGATGTAATACTACGATTGTTTCTAACTTAGAAATGGAAACAATAGATGTAACGGTTCGAGCATCTGATTGGCAATACACAAACATGCCTGACAATAACTATTTCCGCTGTGTAGTTGACATGCCTGAGATAACTTCTGAGGTCTATGATAAAGGCGAAGTAAAGGTATATCGCGAATTCTATGACAAGCAAAACAATGACTTTTTCAAGCATATTTTGCCAGATGTATTTCATAGCAAAGAAGTAAGCGGTTATAATACCTTTTTATATACCACCACAGTAGATTATATTTATGGTATTGGTTGGTTAGAATTCAACTATCGTGTGAGTGATTTTGTATATGATGAGGGCAACTACAAGGATTTTGCACCAGAAACCATGAGTTTTAGTATCGTGGTAACAAAAGGATACTAATCGGCTATAATGTTTAATATCCCTGATTTATCCTCCCTACTCAGCCAACATCAGCACAATGATGTGCAGCAGTTGGCATTGCAGCGTAATCGGTTTCCGCAGTTGTCGGATGCCGATTTCCGTTTCTTCTTGCAGCAAGTCGAGGGTAAGCAGCGCACCCGTGACAAATTGCCCACATTAAACCATTTGCCCGATTGGTGGTTTCCTGTTCGCTTGTCCTGCGAGCAATGCAGCAGCGAAGCCACAGCTGGTTACAAAGCCAAGATTTACCCGTCTGACTGCCATACCCTTATTGATCTCACGGCGGGCTACGGCGTAGATACATTCTTCATGTCGGAAAATGCCACAGAGGCACACTACGTGGAACGCAATGCCGAATTGTGCGCCATAGCGGAACATAATTTCTCGCTCTATCGTCCGAAGATACAGGTGCACAATACAACTGCTGAGGAATTCCTTACCACCTTGCCAATATCCAACAGCCAATATCCAATAACCGATAGCCAATATCCAATAGCCAATAACCCATATCCAATATCCAATACCCTCATCTATCTCGACCCTGCTCGTCGCAGTCAATCGGGAGGTAAAGTGTTTCGCATAGAGGATTGCGAACCGAATGTGATAGAGCTGTTGCCTACCCTTCGCCTGCATGCCAGTCATATCATGATTAAGTTCAGCCCCATGCTGGATATTACAGTAGCACTGCGTGTATTAGGTAGGGATTGGGATACGCATATCGTGGCGGTGAACAATGAGGTAAAAGAGGTGCTATTCTTGACGGGTACAGGTGTTATGCATGCGGTGAATATACGCGGTATGCAGACTGAGCGATTCTTATTTAGCCCAGAGAATGAACAACAAGCGCAGCTGACCATAGCTACTGATATTCAGCAGTATATATACGAGCCCTATGCGGCTATCATCAAAGCTGGTGCGTACCGATTAGTGGGTGAGCGATATGAGTTGAAGAAGTTGGACACGAACACCCATCTCTATACTTCAGACAGTTTCATATTAGGTTTTCCCGGTCGTGTGTGGGAGGTCATAGAAGCTGAGGTCAAAGACCCTAAGAAACAATTGGATACTAAAGCCAAATATAGTATCCTCTCGCGCAACTACCCACTCTCGCCAGAAGATATTCGCAAGAAGTACAAACTCAAGGATGGTGACGACAGGTATCTGCTGGCGGCGCGTCATCAGGGCAAACCCAGATTAATCTTGGCTCGCCGCATAATAGCAGAGACCCGATAAATGTTTATTCCGGACGCCAGACGCTGGTTATTGGCTTCTGGACGCCGGATACCGGATACCAAATAACCTAAAAGAAAAAGAGGCTCGCGCCTCTTTTTCTTATTTATACATGAATCGTTTGATACTACGTTTAGGTGTTTTCTCAAACTCTTTCTCTACCAGTTCGATAGCAATAACTTGGCTGTAGTTAGGCAACATCTTGTTGAGTTTCATCACGTTCTCCTTCATCACTTGCTCCACGGTCTTGCCTTGCAGCACCTCTGGTTTCGCCAATGATGGATCGCTATAGACCAATGCTACCAACTTGTGTTCACGGTCCACTACTACAGACTCTGTCACGAGTGGCAGGCTGTTGAGTTTATCCTCGATCTCCTCTGGGTAAATGTTTTGTCCGTTAGGGCTGAGCAACATATTCTTGCTACGACCACGGAGGAAGAGGTTACCCGCTTTATCCAAGATACCCAAGTCACCTGTACGCATCCAACCATCTTTGGTGAATGCCTCCTTAGTAGCTTGCTCGTTCTTGTAGTAGCCAGCCATGACGTTCACGCCATATACTTGTACCTCGCCCTCTTTCTTGGTTGGATCTTCGGAGTCAATACGAATCTCCATACCTGGAATAATCTTACCGCAAGAGCGATATGCATACTTATCCCAATCCTCGTAACTAATGAGCGGAGCGCACTCGGTCATACCATAACCCACGCAGTATGGGAAGTGCATATCGTGCATACATTTCTCCACCTCTTCGTTGAGCGCTGCACCACCAATAATGAGATAACGCAGATTACCACCAAAAGCTTGGAGCAAGGTGTTGCATACCTTCTTGTGAAGCAGTTTCTTAATCAGCGGTGTGTTCCAGAGTACCTTCATCACAGGCTTTTGAATGATAGGCAATACTTTGCCCTTTATGATCTTCTCAATCACCAATGGCACAGTGAGAATCATGAACGGATGTACTTGCGCAAATGCCTTCATGAGGGTGCTTGGTGTTGGCGCCTTGGTGAGGAAATATACCTCTGCACCATCACAGACTTGGTATAGGAACTCAAACATCAGACCGAACATGTGTGCAATTGGGAGCATAGACATCACCTTGTCGCCTGTTTTGTGAGGAATCTTCTTCACCGCAAAGTCAATGTTTCCGCTCAGGTTCTTGTGCGTAATCATCACGCCCTTAGGATTGCCTGTTGAACCAGAGGTATAGTTGAGCAATGCCAAGTCATCGTGATTATCCGTAGGATAATTCATATCCTTTGCGCTATAGCCATTAGGATATTCAGCAGCAAAAGCTGCCTCTACGCCTGCGTATGCCTTCTCTGTCTCTTCATTAGCTGCAAATTGTAGCGTAAAGTCGTCCATCAGCACCATGGCTGTCAGTCCAGGCATATTCTTCGCGTCAATTTTCTTCAGCACATTTGGGCCAGTATAAAGCAATTTTGCCTCTGAGTGATTCACCAATGCCTCTACGCCTTCACCTGTAAAATCTGGCAAGATACTTACCGCCACTGCCTTGTATGTCTCCACTGCCAAGAAGGTCACACCCCAGTTACTACAGTTGCGTCCGCACAATGCTATCTTATCGCCCTCTTTGATACCTAACAAACGGAAAGTCGTGTGCAAACGGGCGATCTGCGCTGCCAACTCACCATAGGTATATTGGGTTGCGCCATCCAAATCTTTCATCGCCAAGTCCGACCACTTGTTCGTAATCGTGTTTTGGAGATAACTTAAATAATGTTTTAATGCCATAATATAGTATATTTATATTAGTTTCACTTTTGTTAGCGATTGCAAAGGTACAACTATTTTTTCGAACGCACGTTCAAAAACGCAATAAATATTACTTTTTTTTGCAATAAGTGCTAATTTTACTGTATTTTGCCGCTTATTTCTTAATCAAATCGTACAAATAGTTGTACTGTTCGGGGAAGATACCGAAGTTCATCGGTACGCCCGAGCGGCCAGGATCCCAACCATCCTTAATATGCAGGAACATGTGCGCTGTCGTCTCGATAGGCACATTGCCGCGTATATCTCCGTTGCGCATACTATTCTTAATGGCCTGAATCCAGAGAGTCAGTTCGTGTTCGTACAAGCGACGTGCTTTCTTATATAAGTCGGGAAAACGACTATACGCCGTGTACATCACGGTCACAACGTTCGAGGTGTTAATATTCTTGTTCTCCACCTGGTTATAGAACTCCTGCAACTGATTCAGGTAATACAGCATAGCATCTATCATATCGGGTATGGTAGCGGACTCTCTCACGCGCTCCAGTGCACGCTGCTTGGGTTTAATCAAGAACATATCCACCACCTCTTGGAAGAGTTCATCCTTATCCTTGAAATAGTAATACAGCGTACCACGCCCCATATCCAGAGCAGACTGCAAGTCGGTGATAGACACATTGGCATATCCCTCTACCATGTACAACTCCAATGCCTTGAGCAGTATTTTATCCTTACGATCTTCGACCATAATCCTACTATCTTAATTCATTATTCAACATTCATAATTCAATCTTATCCCATTTTCGGCTGCAAAGGTATGCAAAATATTTCAAATACACAACATTTTTTTACATAAATCGAACGTATGTTCGAAAAAAATGCACTTTTTCTCCTTTTTTGAACGTTTGTTCGAAAATAATACACTACCTTTGCCGCCGTTTGGTATATAATTTGTATCCATATCAGTAAAACCCTTAAAACTTTTAAAACTATGCAAATCAAATCAGCAAATGTGCTAATCACCGGAGGAGCTTCTGGTATTGGCAAAATCATGGGGCGAATGGCGTTAGAGAAAGGGGCGAAGGCGTTGATTATTTGGGATGTGAATCAAGAGGCATTGGAAACTACTATGGCTGAACTCTCCTCACGTGGGCGCGTGTATATTTATAAGGTGGACATCGCCAATAGCGAGCTCGTTGCCCAAACCTACCAACAGATTAAGCAAGAAGTTGGTTGTGTGGACATCCTCATTAACTGCGCAGGTATCGTGCGTGGCAACAAGACTTTCGACCAACAGACCGTGCAGGACATCCGTCTCACTTTTGAGGTGAATACCATTGCACCTATGGTCATTGCGCAGCAAATTCTGCCCGACATGATTGCTCGCAACCGCGGTCATATCTGCAATATCGCATCAGCAGGCGGTATGCTCAGCAATCCTAAAATGTCCGTCTATGGTGCCAGCAAGTGGGCTATGATTGGCTGGAGCGACTCCGTGCGTATTGAACTCCAGCAACTGAAGTCCAATGTGCATTTCACGACCATTGCCCCCTACTATATCAATACGGGCATGTTCAACGGCGTGCACTCCAGCATCTTCCCTATCCTCAAACCCGAGCCAACGGCTAAGAAGATTCTGCGCGCTATTGAGCGCAACAAGATTTTCGCGGGCATACCTTTCGGCTTCCATTTCATTCGTTTCTGGCAAGCTATACTGCCCTTCCGTGTCTTTGACTTCGTTTTTGGCACAGTTTTTGGTATTTATTCTGCAATGGATAATTTCACAGGTCGCAAATAACCATCCTACACAATCCTATACAATATGAACCACTACATTTCCACTACTCGCACCAAACAACAGCAGTACTTCCGCTCGGGCGCTACTCTGCCCCTCTGTTTCCGTCGTCAGATGCTTCGTAAGCTCTCTAACGCTATGCACGAATTCGAGAAACCACTCGCCGAGGCGCTGTGGACCGATCTCCACAAGTCTTACGAGGAGGCATACCTCACCGAACTGAGTATCGTCTATGGCGAGATACGAAACCACCTCCGCCATCTCTCGAGTTGGGCAAAGCCCGAACGCAAGTCTTCGCCTTTGGCTATCTTGCCTGCCAGCAGTCACATCATTAAGGAGCCACTCGGCAACACACTCATTATTGCTCCCTGGAACTACCCCGTGCAACTGCTGCTTAATCCGCTGGTAGGTGCTATTTCTGCGGGCTGTACGGCTATGCTCAAACCTTCGCCCTACGTGCCAAACGTGTCGCGCGTACTCACCGAGATGATCCGCGCCACATTCCCTGAGGAATATATCGCTATCGTGGAAGGCAATCGCCAAGTCAATCAGATGCTCCTCGCAGAGCGATGGGACTTAATATTCTTCACGGGTAGCCCCGCATTAGGCAAAATGGTGATGGAGGCGGCCTCAAAGCACCTCACGCCTGTGGTACTTGAGTTGGGAGGCAAAAGCCCTTGTATCATTGATAAGTCAGCCGACCTCAAGGTGGCAGCCAAACGCGTGGCTTGGGGCAAAGCCCTCAACGCAGGACAGACCTGCATTGCGCCTGACTACCTGATGATTCATGAGGATGTGAAGGACAAGTTCCTCCGTCTGCTGGTCAAGGAGTGGAAACACCTGCTCACCAAAGACCCACAAAAGGCGAAACACTTTGTGCGTATTGTCAGCGACAAAGCATTGGAGCGTCTGATTGGCTATCTGGATAATGGAACTATCTATCATGGTGGCAAATACGATAAAGCGGAGCGCTACCTCTCCCCTACCATTCTCACCGATGTCAGCCCCGATGCCCCTGTTATGCAAGAGGAGATTTTTGGTCCTATCTTCCCTGTATTGACATTCAAGGAGATAAATGAGGTGATTACGTTTGTGACGGAGCGTGAGAAGCCATTAGCATTGTACTATTTCGGCACGAATGGCGATTATGTGCTGCGCCATACCTCTTCGGGCGGTGCATGCGTGAACGATGTGATTATGCATATTGTGAACCACAAGGTGCCTTTTGGTGGGGTTGGTAATTCGGGTATGGGCAGTTACCACGGCAAAGAGAGTTTCATGGCATTCTCTCACCGCCGTGCTGTGATTAGCACTCCGACCTGGGTGGACATGCCTTTCCGCTATATGCCGTACAAACTATTCAAGTTCGTTAAGAATTTGGTATAATTCCTCCTTTGCCCTTGGGCAAGAAAAAATAATGCGCATACCACTTGTGTATGTGCATTTTTTTGTGTACCTTTGCACCGTATTTTGAATCACGCATTGCTACATAACCGCCTTTCGCAATGGTACGAGCAGCATCACCGAATTCTGCCATGGCGCGAAACAGAAGACCCTTATCGGATATGGGTCTCTGAGATTATTCTGCAACAAACGCGTGTGAATCAGGGGCTTGAATACTACATGCGCTTCGTTGATCGCTTTCCAGATATTCAGTCCTTAGCAACAGCCAACGAGGATGAGGTATTGCGTTATTGGCAGGGATTGGGCTACTACTCCCGTGCAAGGAATATGCACCGAGCCGCCCGCCTCATGGTAGAAACAGGTGCAGAGGTCTTTACTAATGCCCAGCAACTGTCGCCCGAAACCATTTTCCGTACCTTGCTATCTATGCCAGGCGTAGGCGAATATACGGCAGGTGCAATCTCCTCTTTTGCTTTTGACTTGCCCTACCCTGCCCTTGATGGCAATGTCTATCGCGTATTAGCGCGTATCTTTGATTGCGAGATTGCTTTTGATACCACGCAAGGCAAGAAGCACTTCCGCCAGTTGGCAGAGCAATTGCTGGACAGGGAGCACCCCCGTTTGTTCAACTCCGCGATCATGGAGTTTGGTGCTCTACATTGTACGCCCACTTCGCCAGACTGCGTGCATTGCCCTATCCAGGAGTGCTGCTTGGCGTATGCGCATAACACGGTCGAACTGCTACCTGTGCGCAAACCGCGTACTACATTGCGCGAGCGTTATCTCAACTATACCATTTATTGCACTCCCGACATGCAGATATTGTTGCACCAACGCACAGCCAAAGATATTTGGCAACATCTGTATGAGTTCCCTCTGGTAGAAAGCGACCAACTCCTACCTGTGCCCAAAGGGCTACCTACCGTGGATCTCACGCATATCCTCTCGCACCAACGCCTGCACGCGCGATTCCATATAAAAAAGGTATCTGAGTTACCTCAGATACCCGATACTATCGTTATTTCGTTTGCTGCGATAGATGATTATGCGCTATCGCGCCTTACTCTCCGCGCTCTTGAAACGCTCGCCTCTAACCTTTAGCCTTTCGCCAATTGCCTATTACCAATAGCCAATCACCCTCTCGCCTCGTCGCCTTTAGGCGATATAGTGCGATATTTCTTCTGACGTTGTTGCCAACGCTCACGCGCGTACTGCTGCATATCGGTCACCACATCCATCTCGTCTATGATCTCGAAGCCAAAGATGGTTTCTATCACATCCTCAAAGGTCAATATACCTTGGAAGCAGCCGTAGTCATCAATCACCACACCTATCTGTGATTTCTCTTGCAGCATTTTGTCAAAAATGTCGCTCACGCTTGTTTCCTCGTTGAAGTACAAGAGTGGGCGTTTGATCTCGCCTAAGGTCTTTTGGAACTGGTCTTCAGTCAGTTCCTCCAAGGCATCGTCTCGGAGCACGTAGCCCGTGATGAACTCTTGCGATTCGGCATATACGGGGATACGCGAGAAGTGGTCATACGCATCGCTGTCGTAATATGCTTTGAGTGTCATATTCTCTTGTGCGGTGGCGGCCACTACGCGGGGGGTCATAACCTCGTATGCCTTCACCTCGTTCAGACGCATGAGGTTACGAATAATCTTGTTCTCGTCCTCCTCTATCACGCCTTCTTCTTCGCCCACATTGGCCATAGCGATCACTTCCTCGCGACTAACCGCTGCCTCATCAGGTTCGGGGAACAGACGCGAAATGAACTCTATTAGTTTCACTATGGGGTACATCACGAAGATGAGTATGCGTATGGTGTGCGCTGCCAAGCCCATAAGATGTTTCCAATAGGTAGTACCGATGGTCTTAGGGAAGATCTCGGAGAAGACCAAGATGAGTACGGTCATTATGGCGCTGCATACGCCGAACCAAGCTTCGCCGAAGATGAGTGTAGCTTGCATACCTACGCCACTGGCACCTACGGTGTTGGCAATGGTGTTGAGCGACAATATTGCCGCTAATGGACGCTCCGTCTCTGTTTTGTACTTTTTCATGAGCGAAGCGGGTTTGTATCCTTCTTCTTCGCGTAGCGTAATGTACGACAGCGTGGTGGACATCAGCGTGGACTCCAATAGCGAGCATACGAATGATACGCCCAAAGCGAGAAAAAGGTACAACAGTAGATAAGTTATCATATTTTATGTTTGATTGAAATCGGCTGCAAAGGTACTGCTTTTTTATTACATCTGCAAATAAATAGCGTATTATTACAAAAAATGGTGATTAATTTCGGATTATACGGATTAAATGCACCAGGGCTGTTGTCACGGCGCGTTGGGTTATTTGTTCGCGCAATGTGCCCAAACGAAAACATTTGGCGTATGTGCCATTGGATGTAGCCCATGCTATCCAAACTGTTCCGACTGGTTTGTCCGCGGTTCCACCCGTAGGTCCTGCTATACCAGAGGTGGCTATCGCATAATCGGTTTGCATTAGCGCGCGAACGCCTTCCGCCATCTCGCGAACCGTTTGTTCGCTGACCGCGCCATATTCTTCAAGTGTCGTATGCTTCACGCCCAGCACTTGCTCTTTTATGGAATTGTCGTATGCCACCACAGAGCCCATATAATATGCAGATGAACCCGATTGTGCGTTTAGAGCGGCTGCCAATCGGCCTCCCGTACAACTCTCTGCGGTAGAAATGGTTTGACCATGTTGCTTGAGCAGAGTGCCTAAGATCGTTTCCAGAGGTAAATCTTCCGTAGCAAGCAGGTAGTCTGAAATCAATGGTCGGAGCAAGTCTATCTGTTGGTTCATCTCCTCTGCGGTCGCCTCGCCATAGCTGCTCAATCGCAAACGAATCATACCATCCTTGGGCAAGTATGCCAAATGCATATAACTTGGTAATGCATTTTCCCACTCTTCAATGCGAATAGCTAATGACGATTCGGGTATGCCCGATAATAACATGGTTTTGTGAATAATCTCTCCTGCCTCTAACTTCTCGCCTCTCGCCTCATCGCCTTTAGCCTTTAACCTAATATAAGGTATCACTTGCTCTGTCATGGCTATTTGCATCTCGTGTGGCACACCCGGCATAGCAATTAGCAGTTTCTTCCCCTCGCCTTTCGCCTCATCACCTTTAACCTCTAACCTTTTGCCTCTTTTCTCAAATACCATAATCGGTGCGCTACCTACTCTATTGGGCAAAATGGTGGCACAGGCAGGTACCATCCATTGGGTAGCGGTCAAATGGTTGAGTACATCAGGCCGTTCTTGGTATAATATATGTATATGTTCGCGCACGCGGGGGTCTTCTACCAGTGTGGTGTGGAAATACTCGCACATCACGTGCTTGGTTATGTCATCTTTGGTGGGACCTAATCCCCCAGTAGTGAGTACAATGTCGGCACGCGAGAATGCTTCCTCAATGGCTGTGAGGATATGTTGTCGGTCATCATGCACAGAGGTGATTTGGTGGAGGGCAATGCCTACTTCATTGAGGCGTTCAGCCATCCATGCCGAGTTGGTATCCACCACCTGCCCAATGAGCAATTCATCTCCAATTGTAATGATTTCTGCTTTCATAATCCCAGCCTTTACACTTTACACTCTACACCTTACACTTTACATTAATGCCCTTGTTTCTTCCACTCCTCAGCTACGAGGCACAGTTCATCATACCACGCTTGTCCAAAGCGGCGGATGAGGGGCTCTTTGAGGAACTGATAAATGGGCAAGTGCAACTTCTTTCCTAATACGCGGGCGCAGTGGCATATATCCCAGCGGTGGTATTCTACGCCTATCATATCGCCCACTTGATTGAGGCGAATGGGATAGAGGTGGCATGAAATGGGTTTCTTGAAGTCTATCTTGCCTGCATTGTATGCTTTCTCTATCAGGCAATAGCACCAGCCGTTATGGTCTGTACGGGCAAAGACGCAGTCTTTGTCATTGACTATGGATGTCACTTTCTCGCCCGATGGGTCGAGGTAGGATAATCCTTGTGCTTCCACTACGGCGCGTGCCTCTTTGGTCATATAGGGCAGAATAATCGGCAATATCTCGCGTATCTTCTGCTCTTCCTCATCGGTCAGCGGAGCGCCTGCGTCGCCTTCAATGCAGCAGCATCCGCGACACTTGTCCAAATCGCAGCAGAAGTCTTTTTCCAAGACATCGAGACTGACTAATGTATTTTGAATTAAAAACATATTCTCTCTAAAATGCAAATATGTTGCAAAGGTACAACAAATAATGCACATTTGCAAGCAAATGAGCGAAAAGTTTACTTTTAGGCAAAATTTGTTGTGTCTTTATCGGGTGGATAAGCGGTGGATAAGCGGTGGTTATGCAAGATATTGCACAAAAAAATCGCCCATTGACAATGGGCGATTTAGACAGAATCTTAAGAAAACGCACTTTTTCAGTTTTGGCGGTCTCAGGGAGTTCTCTCGGAGTTCTCTCGGTCGTCTCTCGGTGAAATCTTGCACCCTATGGCGAAACGATAAGAGAAGAAATCTTAATAATTGACACTTTTTGCTAAGCAGTCGTCTCTCCTCTTATCAATCCTCACCGACGTGCAATTGACGGATAGACTTAGCTACGTTCAAGAAGTGGTCGGCAATACGCTCGGTATCCGATGCAAACTCTTGATATACTTGACCTACGCTGGCTGGATAAACACCATCCATCAAGCGTTGCAAGTGCATCTTCTCAATACGAGATACCATTTCGTCCACCTGATCCTCATAACGATTCACCTCTATCAATGCATCGAAGTCATGATCCATATAGGTCTTCATAGTAGCTTGATAAAGCGAGCCAATCGTCTCACGCAACTGCTCCACCTCAAAGAGGAGGTCACTGCTGAACTTCTCATTGAAGTTCTTCAAGAGCTCCGCATACTCGGTCAAGTTCACCGCATAATCACCTACTCGCTCCAAGTCACCAATCGTGCGGATAGCAGTCGCCAAATAGCGGTTATCTTCCTCACTAATAGGCAGGTTATTGAGGTGGACTATATACGGAATAAGATTGCGGTTGAGGTAGTTGAGCTGTTTCTCGTTCTCGTTGAACTCGTCCATCTTGTCGAAGTTCACCGTAGAAATAATATCCATCGCCAGGTTGAAGTTGTGGATGGATACTGCCGCCATGTTCTCAATCTCCAATTTCACTTGGTTCACAGCAATAGCAGGCGTACGGAGCATTTGCTCATCCACGAAATGGAAGTGAGGTTGTCCCTCCTGCAATGCCTCATCGACACGATTCTTCTCTGGCAGAATCTTAACCACCAGATTAACCAGATAATCCGTCAATGGCAAGATGATACATACTGTCACACAGTTGAAGATAGTGTGGAACATCGCCAATTGCAATTGTGGTGCGCCTGGGAACATGGTCTCAAAGATAATACCATAGTTCAGTCCACCCGAGGTAACGAGGTGCATCACCCATGCGGCAATCAGGAAAATGAAGACACCAAAGCAGTTGAAGAGCAAGTGGATAAGCGCTGTACGCTTCGCGTTGAGACCCGAGGTCAAACCCGCAATGATAGCCACAACGCACGAACCAATGTTCGAACCCATGGTGAGGTAGATACCTTGGTTGAGCGAGATGAGGCCCGTCACCGCCATGGTGAGTGCAATAGAGGTCACCACAGACGAAGACTGCACAATGGCAGTCAATATCGCACCAAAGAGCACGAGCATCAATGGGTGCTCAATAGAGGCGAGGAAGTCCTTGATCTCTTGGAGTTTAGCCAAAGCGTCCATAGACTTGCTCATTAAGCTAAGACCCACAAAGAGCATACCAAAGCCCGTAATGATACCGCCCCAAGTCTTCCAATTATCTTTCTTAGAGAAGAGTTCAATAAATGCTCCCAGACCTGCGAAAGCAGCAAAAATAACAGTAGTAGAGATACCACCGCCGCTACTAAGACCGAGGGCTACGATTTGTGCGGTCACGGTAGTACCAATGTTCGCACCGTAAATGATAGTAGCCGCTTGCGCCAGCGACATAATGCCCACATTCACGAAACCAATGACCATCACCGTTGTGGCACCTGAAGACTGAATGGCAGCCGTGGCTACTGTACCAATACCCACGCCCAACATGCGAGAGTTGGACATGCGCGAAAACAGACTTTTGAGGCGAGCACTGCTGGCTGTCTCCAAGTTAGAAGACATCATCTGGCATGCCACCAAGAAAATACCAATACCTGCAATGAGTTGCAGGATGGCTTGAAGGAGTATAGTTATGTCCATACTTTTTTAGACCGCTTCGCTGTCAGAGGTCAGACCACTGCGTTGTTAGACCGCGCTAAAGCGCTGTTAGACACTCTGTCGGGAAGAGGTTTGTTTTAAGAATTTCAAAGTTTCAATTGTAAAAAGGACCTGCGCACACAGGTGCACAAGTCCTTAAGTAGTTGATTAGAAGTTGTTTTGTTGCAATTGGAAGTATGCTTGTGGGTGTTTGCAAACTGGGCAAATAATAGGAGCTTCTTGACCAATATACAAGTGACCACAGTTGCGGCATTGCCAGATAGCATCACCATCGCGGCTGAAGACAAG
>JBGVEG010000081.1:0-38179 GCA_045119955.1 Paludibacteraceae bacterium | reverse complement strand
ACCAACTACGATCACGTCAAGACGACGCTTGTTGGCAGGGTTGACCAACTTCTGATGGTCTTTGTAGTTAGTCCATTTTTTCTCCAATGGACCAGCAGGAATCTTCGCCATTTCAGGGGTGATTACCTGCGCAGTTTCTTTTTTTGTTGCCATATGTTGTTTAATTTTTGTTCAAAATTGTTCAAAGTGGTTCAATGTTGTTCAAAGTGGTTCAATGTTGAACGCGAAGCGCTGAACTATACTGAACAGCCCAGAGGGCTACTGAACCATATTATTTCTTATGCACAGAGTTGGCCAATTCCGTAACCGAGGTAGTAGAGAACAACCACAGCGAAGAGGCCTACTACGAGGGTAGCTACGATAGCACCAATGCATTTAACGCGCTTCATCCATACGAGGTTGTTGAAGCCCATGGTGTGGAGAGCAGACCATACACCGTGACGGAGGTGGAACCACAATGCAACGAGCCATGCGAGGTAGAGTACGCAGTACACTTGACCCCAGATAGGAGTGGTAAAGAGTGCCTTAACGAGGCCAGCGCCATCGGTTGGATCGAACTCAGATACAGAGAAGTTGTGTGCACCCAAAATGTGCATGATCTCGGTGAACTGCATCTTGAACCAGAAGTTAGCCATGTGCAACACGAGGAAGCCGATTACAATGAAACCAAGCACCAACATGTTCTCTGACTCCCACTCAACGCCTTCGCGTTTAGCAGTAACAGCATAGCGATCTTTACCACGAGCCAAACGGTTTTGAATGGTGAGGTAAAGTGCGTAAGCAAAGTGCAACACTACCAAGAAAGCAAGGCCAGCAGTTGCGATCAATGCATACCAGTTAGCTCCAAGAATAGAGCAGATTACGTTGTAGGCCTCCTCCGAGAACACCAACGCGAGGTTCATCGCGCCGTGGAAAAGCAAGAAGAAAACCAAAGCCAAACCAGTGATACTCATCACCAGTTTACGGCCAATAGATGAATCTTTTAACCACATAAGTTTTTTGTTTTTTTGTTTATTGTTATTAATTGTTTTGTTTCAAGGGTGAATAGCAGGGCTAGTTCGGCTAGTAGGGCTAATAGGGCTAGCACGACTAGTTAGATAGAGCCACTAAACGTCATGGTACACCAATCAGCGTGCAAAGTTACGAAAAATATTTCACTCTACCAAATTTATTCTTAAAAAGTGTTGTAGAATATAAAAAAGCACCCTTTTGAGGTGCTTTTTGCGGTATATTATTTGCAATAATATAGCTTAAATGCGCTCAAGGTACGCCAATGGCATCCATCCAATGTTGTTGCCCACATGCACACAACACCAGTCGCCTATCACCTCGTGAATCTCCACTTTGGTACCTTCGTGCACGGTGAAGAGGTCGTTGCCTGAACGGTCAGGCGAGGACTTAGCATTGACTATGCCTTGCGTGATAATCGCCTCTGTGCGTTGGGTGTCGCGTTGGTGCAGACTTCCCGCGTTGGCGCAAGCCGCCACTGAGATAACCAATGCCACCAAACTGGTGTAGAACGCCGTCTTGCGCAGCCAAATGGTTTGGCTAAAGGCAAAGAGGAAGAATCCTACTAACGCCAAAACAAAGAGCGAGATAGACAATATGGTCCACGCGCGTTGGCTGAGTGCATTGCGCACTGCTTTGAGCCAGTTGGAGAGGAAGAAGGATTGCGTGTCCTCGATATTGTCTATTATACGCGATTGCGCGAACTGGAGGTTATGCTTAGCATCTTTGAACGAAGGCTTGAGGCGCAGTGCACGCTCGTATGCGAGGATAGACTGTGCCAACTCGCCTTGCTTGAAATAGGCATTGCCCAGGTTGTAGTACACCTCCGCCGAAGGCTGTTCGGTGAGGATTTGCTCGTATTGGATAGCCGCCTCCGCATAGTTACCCTCAGCGTATTGGGCATTGGCATCCACGAAAAGCGTGGTTAGAAGTATGAGTAGGAAGTTCATAATTTGCAATTCTCTAATTGGTTGATAATCTGTGTAGTATCATTATATATATCTTGCATCGCGTGATCAGACACAGGCGCATAGCGCGCAAACTCAGCAGTAGAAAGTACATGCATCACCTCCCTAATAAGCGCATCCGCAACGCCCTTATTGGTCAGAATCTGTGCGATATTCTCCTTATTGAGTTGGGCAGTAGGGATAGAGAGACGGTCACTGAGGTAGGTCCATGCGGCACGCTCAATCTCCTCGTAGAATGCCGTTTTGTTGTCCGCCTTGAGCAGTTGCTCTGCCTGTTTGAGACGGCGTTGTGCCACTTTGTTGGCCTTCTTATAACGCACACGGGTAACATCTGCGTTCTCCTGAATCTTCTTGCGGAAAATAATGAAGAGCAATACCGCTATCAACGCTGGTATTAGGTAGCACAGCCAGAATGCGAGCGTACCGAAGGTTATGAAGGATTGGCGACGGGTATAGGGCGATAGTTCGCCTGAATAAATATAGCGAATATCCGAGCCAAGTTGCTGAATATCTTCCTTCTGCACAAAGTTATTGACTACCGCAGCATTGGCATCATCAGAAGCTGAGCGCGCGATATTGAGTGTATATTCAGGGGTAGTAAGGGTCTTATAGGCATCCGTTTGCGTATCGTAGTAAGAGAACTGAACAGCAGGAATAGTATAGGTACCACCTGCACGAGGGATAGCCAGATACTCAATGGTCTTCGTACCGCTCACACCCGAGGTGCTATTGCGGAAGTTGTTGGTCACCTTGGGGTCATACACCTCAAATCCCTCAGGCCAATCCACCGCAGGGGTCTTGAGCAGTTTCATGTTACCTGCACCTTGAATGGTAAGAGTGAGAGTAACTGCGTCATTGGCCTGCAGGTCCGTACTGGAAATGGTGCTACTCATACTGAACTGTCCGACTCCGCCACTGAAACCAACGGGTTTACCAGCAGGCAATTCTGCTACATGGATAGTGACACCTGGCGCGGTCAATGCCTTATTCACCGTCACATAACTACCAAAGAAGTCATCAAAGATACTACGCACTTGGGCACGATTTTGCACGCGCAATTGTGCTTCAAACTGTGCTGGATCAATGACAATATCGCCGCTACGTTGAGGGAAGAGCAAGGTGCGATAGAGGACGGCGGTCTGATAGTTACGGCCGTTGTAGTGCTCCAATTCCGTTTGTATCTCCCCCATCTCCAGTTCCTGTTTGAGGAAACCTTTGAACTCGGGCAGACGGGTGTTATTGGTCATTTGCGCCACATCCACACCTGCAAAATAGAGTTTGTAACTCAGCAGAAGGGCTTCCTGCTCGTGCACCTTGGTTTTGCTCACCAATGTGCGCATGAAGATATTGGCATCGCTAACACTGTTATTATCACGTTGTTGAGTGGTTGCATTGCCGTTGGTGTTGCGTTGTTGAGAGTTTGCGCCTGCATTGGTTGGTTGATCAGGTGGCAATACCGTGATACGCACACCATTGGAGGAATACTGCTCGCCATCCACCTTAATGCTCGCAGGTGGGATAGTGAACGCGCCCTCCTTATGGGCTATGAGCGTGTAGGTGAAGGTCTGCTGGAAAGTGGACGTCCGCTTACCATTGACGAAGGATGTGGATTGCGAGGTGGAGGTATAGGGACCTGCCACATAGTCAAAATCCGTAAACTCAGGAGCGCGCAAGTCTTTGGCACGCTGATTCACCGAATAGGTGAGCTGGAATGGACTGCCAACAACCACTTGCGCAGGTGCGGAGGCCTTGAACACCACATCTTGCGCTATGGCGGTCAGCACCATGCTGCAAATAAATAATATTGATAGTACTTTTTTCATAATCTTACCATTCTTTCTCTACGCGGCGTTTCTTGCCTTGTTGTCGTTGCAATTTCTCTTGTGTCTCTTGTTCATCCTGTTCGAGTGCTTGCAGTATCTGCTCAGCGGTCTCCTTGTCCATCTGTTCTTCGCTTTGTTGCGGAGGTTGTTGTTGCTGCTGCTGTTGTTGTTGAGGAGGTTGCTGCTGTTGGGTAGAATCGTTTTGCTGATTCTGTTGTTGGTCTTGTTGCTGCTGTTGCTCCTGATTCTGGTTTTGCTGCTGTTGTTGGAGTTGCTGCATAGCCTTCACGAGGTTGTAGCGTGTGTCATTATCCTTAGGATTCAGGCGTAAGGACTGTTGGTAGGCAGCCACTGCCTTATCGTATTGCTGCTGCGCATAGAGGGCATTGCCCATATTATGATAGGTGTCAGCCATACGGCTTGCCACTTGCTCCTTGCGCGAGGTATCATCATTCTGGAGTATCTGCTCCGCCTTGGCATATTGCTCCAACGCCTCGGGATACTTCTCCTGACGGAAGAGCGCATCACCCAAGTTGTAATGTGCTTCAAACGACTGGTCGTTCTTGTCCACGGCACGACGGTAATTGACTTCGGCATCCACATAATTGGAGTCATTGTACTGCTTGTTGCCCAATCGCACATCAGGGCTCTCCTGTTGCGCATAGAGCAGGGAGACAGCGCCGAGGAATATGATAGTGAGTAGGTTACGCATACATGTAGGATATTATGAGTTACTATTTTCTTTGAAGAGGTCCATTCGTGTGAGGCGGTGATTCTTGCGAGACATAATGAAGAACTCTATCATCAGCAGGAAGAGGGCTATCAACGCAAAGGACTGATATTGTTCGTTATAGTCGGCATATACGGTTGATTCCAGCTCGGAGGTAGCTATATGATCAAGCTCCTGTTGCAGGGCACGCATAGCCGTATTTGTATTATCGCAACGCACATACACGCCGCTACCTGCCTGCGCAATCTGCTGACACATCTCCTCATTGAGTTTGCTGACTACCACTTGTCCTTGACGGTCCTTGAAGTAGTCATTGGTTCCTGGTTTAGGGATAGGTGCTCCCTCGGGCTTACCTATACCGATCACGAAGACCTTAATACCCAATTCGTGGGCTTTCTTAGCGGCAGCTATGGCATCATCCTCATGGTTCTCACCATCGGTAATGAGGATAATAGCACGACCCGCTTCGCTCTCTGGCGAGCCGAAAGAAGTGATTGCCGTTTGCAGGGCAGTACCGATAGCCGTACCTTGCGTCTGAATCAAGTTTGGCGTGATTGTATTGAGGAACATTTTGGCAGAAACATAGTCACAGGTGATTGGCAACTGTGTAAACGCTTCGCCGGCGAACACCACTAGACCGACCTTGTCGTCCACCATATTGTCAATCATCTTGCTCAACATCTGCTTCGCGCGGTCAAGACGATTAGGTGCCACATCCTCAGCGAGCATGGAGTTGGATATATCCAACGCCACCATCACCTCTATGCCTTGTCGCTTAACGGTATTCTCTTTTTGTCCAAACTGTGGACGTGCCGCAGCCACTATCAGTAGCACCAATGCCACAAGCAGCAGACTGAACTTCCATATCGGTCGGCTCTTGGAGGCATCGGGCATGAGTTGTGCCATCAGTTCAGGGTCGCCAAACGCCTTCAGTTGGCGCTCTTTGCGTTTCGTCATGACGATATACGCAATCACAAACACAGGGATTGCGATAAGCCACCAGAGCATTTCTATATTTGCAAATCTAAACATATCCTTTATATTTTTTACACTTTTACAATAACTCCCTTCCCTTTAGGGAGGGGTCGGGGGTAGGCATCTCCTTTACTCCGCCACCGTACGCGTAATGAAGTAACGTATGAGCACCTCCAGGAGCAAACAGAGCAGGGCTGCCGTAAGGAAGGGCATGAAATGCTCCGTGCGTTTAGAATATTCGCGAACGCGCATCTTGGTCTTCTCCAACTGGTCAATCTGTTGGTAAATGTTGCGCAGACTATTGTTGTCCGTCGCGCGGAAATACTCGCCGCCTGTCATTTGTGCGATATTGCGCAGAGTAGTCTCATCAAACTCCGAACTCATATACTGCTTGCCCATAGGTGTTTGTATGGGCACCATCTCCTCGCGCGTGCCCACGCCTATCGCGTACACGCGTATATTAAAGGTCTTGGCTATCTCAGCAGCGGTCTGTGGATCAATGTCACCACGGTTATTGCTTCCGTCCGTGAGCAGAATCACCACTTTGGACTTCGTTGGCGAGTCCTTCATACGATTAACCGCATTCGCCAATCCCAAACCAATCGCTGTACCATCCTCTATCATACCGAACTTCACGGAGTGAAACAGATTGACCAGTACCGCATGGTCGGTAGTCAGCGGACATTGCGTGAAACTCTCGCCTGCGAACACCACCAGACCTATCTGGTCATTCGGACGCGAGAGCACAAACTCTGTCGCCACAGCTTTGGCTGCCTCCAAACGATTGGGTTTGAGGTCTTCGCCAAGCATGGTACCCGAGATATCCAATGCCATCATAATATCGATACCCTCCGTACTCTCTGACTGCCAACGGTTGCTCAGTTGTGGGCGCGCCAGCGCCAACGAGAGCAGGACAACAACCGCCACGCGCAACACCATGGGCACATGTATCAGCCACACACGCCAACTCTTAGGCTGCAGCATCAGACTATCGGTCGAGGATAACTGCACGGTCGCACGCGTGCGGTGCAGTTTCCATATATACCACCCTACTACTGGCACCAGTAGCAAGAGCAGAAACAAATATCCAGGATTCGCAAATGTCATAATATTTACAATTGGACAAAGTACAATTTACGATTTAATTATCAGTTGTCACCTCTTCGGCAAAGGTAGTTTCTTTGACGAAGGCATAGGCGCTACGCAGACTCTGCTCATTCTCATCGGGCGTAGTCGTCCACTTCGCGAACTTCACTAAGTCCGCCAGTGTCAGCATCTTACGCAGTTGCTCATACAACTCTTTCTGATTACTGAGCAATGGACGCATAGCACGCAGGGTCTCATCCGAGGTCTGCTCCACACTGCTCACCTCAAAGCGACGGTCGATATACTCGCGCACCACATCGGTGAGCTGGGTATGGTACTCCTTCACCTGTCCCGTCTGCCAGATCTTCTGCTCGCGGATAGCATCCAGTTTCTCCAGCGCGACTTCCTCAGCTGGGCGCAATGGTTCAGCCGCAGCCGTCTCCTCTTCGCCCTTACGCATTCGGCTTTGCAGATAGGTAATAAGGTAATACCCTCCTACTCCCACACCCGCTATAACAAATGCCAAGAGCACCCAGCGCAGTATGCCCCACCACCAGATAGGGGCTTTGTATATACCCTTAATATCGGTGATTGCCATGTCGGCACTGTCCATCTCAAAGGGCTGCACCACATTCAGCATGAGCGACTCGCTCCATACCGTATCATCACCGCTCACGAAAGGCAGCGGCGCGATATAGAACAGCGAGTCCTCAAACGAGGTGAGTGTCAGGTACTGATTATATTGCACACGACCATCGCTGAGCGTAGCGGTATCTACAACCGTTTTGTCGACAATCTCTATGCCCGGAATGAGTTCTTTGTCCAGCGCAGGCAACTGCACCTGTTCGCCCACTTCGCAGGTGGCACGCAAATGCAAATCGGTCTGATCGCCGATAAAGAGGGTGGTACTATCTATTGCGGCACTTACCACCAGTGCCAATATCGTTGTTAGCATTTGAATAGGTGCATTAAAGCTTTCACATAATCTTCATCCGTGCGAACGCTCACTTTTTTCACGCCCGTTCGGGTGAAGAGTTGTTGTATCGTATCTTGGTTCGTGCGCCATGCGTTGGCGTATGCCTCGCGCACCGAAGCGATAGCGGTGTCCACCCAGAGGTCATTGCCAGTCTCTGCATCATGGAACTGCACCAGTCCCACGTTCGGCATCTCCGCTTCGCGGCGGTCGTATATCTGTATCGCATTGACCTCATGACGATTAGAAGCAATCATCAGCGGTTGGTACATATCGCCCGAACCAATAAAGTCCGAAATCAAGAATGCCGTGCAATGGCGTTTCTGTGCATTGGTGAAATACTGCAAGGCCTGTGCCACGTTCGTGCCTCTGGAACTGGGTTCCAAGCTCAGCAACTCGCGAATGATATGCAGCACATGGGTCTTACCTTTCTTGGCTGGGATAAACTTCTCTATCTTATCCGAGAAGAAAATCACACCCACTTTATCGTTATTGGCGATCGTGGAGAATGCCAAGGTCGCAGCCACCTCTGCCATCATATCACGTTTCATTTGGCTCAGTGTACCGAAGTGGCGACTGCCGGACACATCGACCAGAAGCATCACGGTCAGTTCGCGTTCCTCTTCAAACACTTTCACATAGGGTTTGTTGAGTCGTGCGGTCACATTCCAGTCAATAGATCGCACATCGTCACCAGGCTGATACTCACGCACTTCCGAGAACGCCATACCGCGTCCCTTGAACTGCGAGTGGTACTCGCCAGCGAAGATATTTCGGCTCAATCTGCGCGCCTTAATCTCTATCTTCCGTACCCGTTGTAGTAATTCGTCAGCAGTCATTTTCTCTAAACACTAAACGCTAAACTAATCAAGGAACTTGCACCGCGTTCAACACCTCTGTGATTACATCTTCGGTGGTGATATTGTTCGCTTCTGCCTCGTATGTTAGACCGATACGATGACGCAGTACATCATAGCATACGGCACGCACATCCTCTGGTATCACATAGCCACGACGATGAATAAAGGCATATGCACGCGCTGCCAATGCCAAACTGATACTTGCACGAGGTGAACCGCCGAAAGCGATCATGGCTTTCATATTCTCCAAGCCGTATGCCTCAGGCTGACGAGTTGCAAACACAATATCCACAATATACTTCTCTATCTTCTCATCGATATACACTTCGCGAACGATTTGGCGAGCTTTGAGAATATCTGCTTTCTCCAAAATAGGTTTCACCACCACCTTCTCACCTGTGATGTTTTGGCGAATAATCTGCATCTCCTCCTCTTTCTTTGGGTAACCAATGACTACTTTGAGCATGAAACGGTCGGTTTGTGCCTCTGGCAATGGATAGGTACCTTCTTGCTCAATTGGGTTTTGGGTAGCCAACACGAGGAATGGCTCTTCCAGTTTATAAGTCTGCTCACCGATAGTGATTTGACGCTCTTGCATCGCCTCTAACAGAGCGGATTGTACTTTCGCAGGCGCACGGTTGATCTCATCTGCCAACACAAAGTTCGCAAAGATTGGACCTTGTTTCACCTTGAACTCCTCTGTCTTTTGCGAGTAGATTTGTGTACCCAGCACATCGGCAGGGAGCAAGTCAGGTGTAAACTGAATACGGCTAAAATCGCCTTTTACCAACTTAGCCAAGGTGTTAATTGCCAATGTTTTTGCCAAACCAGGTACACCTTCCAACAGAATATGTCCGTCTGCCAACAGACCGATTAACAAACTTTCCACCAAATGTTTTTGTCCTACGATAACTTGGTTCATACCCATGGTCAGGGCATCAATGAATGAACTCTCGCGTTCGATGCGCTCTTGCAATTCGCGAATATCTACAGTTGTTTGCATATTGTTTGTATTTTATTATTTACTACTTAGTATTGTATTGTTTATCAGATTCTTGTGCTTATCAGAACGGGAGTTATGCACACGCCAAAACAAGCATTACCTTTTTATATATACAAAAACCGTGCCAAAGAATTGGGTTGCTATGCGAGCCATTCTTTTAAGCGCTTATGTTTTCGCTATATTTCAAAGAAAGTGCGGCGCAATCTGCACTTTTTTTTGTGTATATCAAATATTTTTAGTACCTTTGCACGATAATTTGGAGTAAAGCGTACTACACTGTACGAAAAACATACTACTTTGTAGTAAAACAACCCATAGCAATAACGACAAAATGAAGAATATAGCATTTATCGTAAACCCTATTTCGGGCACCAAGACCAAAAATCGTTTGGCGAAGCTCATTCGTGAGCTGCTGGATCCGCAGCAGTTTGCGCCCACTGTGGTCGTCACCGAATACGCAGGACATGCCACCCAGCTAGCCCAACAGTTCGCTATGCAAGACTACTACGCCGTCATTGCCGTAGGCGGCGATGGCACCGTTAACGAAGTAGCCAGCGGACTTATCGGAACAAACACCGCACTCGGTATTATCCCCAACGGCAGTGGCAATGGCTTCGCAAGACACCTTGATATATCCACCCGCATGAACCGCGCCATTGAGATGCTCAACACCAGCGAACCGATATACGTGGACTACGGACTGGTGAATGACCGACCTTTCTTCTCCACCTGCGGTGTGGGCTTTGATGCCGTAGTGGCGCAAGACTTTTCCAATAGCGAACGCGGTATCAAGGGGTACATACAGAGCATACTCAAGGATATTTTCCAATACAAACCTGAGACCTATCACATCAAGGGCGAAGGTATAGACCAAACGACTACCGCTTTTCTCATTAATTTTGCTAACGCAGGACAATGGGGTTACGATGCGTATATTGCGCCCAAAGCCAGCGTACAAGACGGATGGCTTGATGTCGCTATCGCCAGCGAGTTCCCATTGGTGGTAGCGCCAGGACTGGCATTATGCCTCTTCACCAAGACCATAGATGAGACATTGCGCCTCAACACCCTCCGTACCAAGGAGATCACACTGACTCGCCAGAGCGACGGGGTAGCGCATATCGATGGCACACCCATTATTATGCCAGCCGAGCTGCATGTCAAGATTGTGGAAGATGGACTAAAGGTGCTGGTGAAGAAAAGATTTTAAGGTGTAAAGTGTATAGTATAAAGGCACGAAAGATATGAAAGTAAAGATTATCAATAAGAGCAATAACCCGCTGCCACGTTACGAGAGCGCACAGGCAGCAGGCATGGATATTCGCTGCCACTTGGCAGAGTCAGTCACCCTACAACCCTTGGAGCGCAAACTCCTTCCTACAGGTTTGTACATAGAACTGCCTGTTGGCTACGAGGCACAGATCCGCCCTCGCAGCGGTCTTGCCCTCAAACGTGGATTGACCGTACTGAATACCCCAGGTACTATTGATGCAGACTACCGCGGCGAGATAGGTGTAATCCTCATCAACCTCAGCCAGGAAGCGCAAACCATTGAGCCAGGCGAGCGTATCTGCCAAATGGTCATTGCCAAACACGAGCAACCTCAACTCATTGAGGTGGAAGTGCTTGGCGAGACTGAACGCGGAGCAGGCGGCTTTGGACATAGTGGAGTGAAGTGAGGTTGAAGGTTGAAAGTTTAATGTTGAAGGTTTAGTGTTTAGAGAATTAAGGATATTGTTCATTGTATGGGCATTGCTCGGAGGAGCAAGGCTAATGTTGCTACACGCAGCGCCTATGGATACCCTCAGCATAGAGCGTGAGCAACAGTTCCTCTATTATTTCTACGAGGCAGAGCGACTCATTCAACTACAGAAGATAGAGGAGGCCAAACCCGTAGTAGAGTTCTGCTACGCCCTCAATCCCAATGATGCCACCATAAACAACTACATGGGGCTTTACGCACAAACCAAGCAAGACACCTCGGCTATGGCTACGTATTTTCGCCGCGCCTACGAACTTAATCCCAAAGAGTACTGGTATAACCACCATGTCCTGCAACTACAAAGCAACAACAAGAAAACCCAACAGCAAGCTGTCAAACAAATGGCTGCCTTAGCCAAAGAAGATACAGCCAACACTGACCTCCACGAAGTACTGCAGAAAGCATACATTATGTTGGAGCAATATCGCCCCGCACTGGAGATACAGGACCGCTTGGACTCCATCAACGGATATGATGCCATGAGCGCTATGCAACGCTATCGCCTCAACGCCATGATGCGCAACAACGAGCAGGCCATTCGCGAGATAGAAAGATACTTGGAAATAGACCCAGACAACTATCAGTTCCAGATTTTCCGCATGCAGCTCTATGAGCAGACGCAGCAACCACCCTCGAAGATGATTCCTGCCTACGAAGCCGTCCTGCGTATGGACTCGCGCAATATCCTTGTGATGAACAATCTGGCGTGGAACCTCTGCCTCATACACAAAGACCTATTGCGTGCTGAGCAACTCTCTCGCACCACAATCATGCGCGAGCCGACTAACCCTATCTATTTGGATACCTACGCCTGGATTATGCACCTCTTGGGCGACTGCGAATCTGCCCTCTTCTATATCGAACGCGCGATAGAACATAGCACCGAACAAGTGGATAAAGAGATACAGCAACATTATAAGGAAATCAAGAAGAAATGCAAATAAGACGACTGCTCATACCCGTTCTGCTGATTATCATTACGATAGTCATATCGTCCTGCGCCACCAGTCGCCGTACCCAATCGCGCTACGAGACCCTGACAGAGCGTGCCCAAGTGACCCTCACGCTTGACCAACACCGCCACAGCATGAGTAGCCAAGTCCGCATATGGCGCAACGAACTAATCGTTGTATCCGTGCAACCGATGCTCGGCATTGAGTTGGTTCGTCTTGAAGCCACCACAGACAGCATTTTCATTTTCGACAAGATGAACCGCCAATATGTAGCACTATCCTACCCCGACATACAGCGCACGTTCGACACCCATATCTCCTACAAAACCATTCAGGAGCTGCTCACGCGCCCAATAGCCAAAGACAAGACTCCCTTGCAGTTGGACTTCCGCTCTGGCAAACACCAGCTCCATTTATCCTGCACCTTCTCCCAACGAGAATACAATACTTTGCAAGCGCCTACGCGCACGAAAACGAATAAGTACAAGCAAGTCACCCTACGAGAGATATTACCACTATGAAATTGAAAACAATCATATGCATGTTATGTTGTCTATTGGCATTGCCCATTTCGGCGCAGAATGTCAAGGAACTGCAACGCCAACAACAGGAGTTGCAGGAGCAGTTAGCTGAAACCGCCAAGATGCTCAAGCAGACTAAAAAAGACGAGACGGCTACCGAGAACAAACTCAACCTGCTCAACAACGACATTAAGACGCGCAAGAAACTTATCCGCAATATCCAAGGCGAGATCAACGCCCTCAACGGTGAGATGGGTACATTGCGTCAGAAACGTACCGACCTGCAAAAGCAGTTGGAGGCATGCAAAGAGGACTACGCTCGCCTCGTGCGTGAGACGCACTATGCCGACATGCAGCAGTCGCCATTGCTCTTCCTACTCTCAGCCGATAACTTTCAGCAGTTAGTGCGCCGCGTACAGTACATGCAGCAGTTCGCTGCCTATCGCAAAGAGCAAGTCAAGAAAATAGAATCGCTACAAACCGAGATTGATATTCAGAACAACCTACTCAACCAACGCAAGAACGACCGTTCCACAGCGCTACAATCGCAAAAACGCGAACAGGATAAACTCACACGCGATGAGCGCAAACAGAAAGATATGCTCAAATCGCTGAAGACACAGGAGAAGAACCTCCTCGCTAAGCAGAAAGAGCAACAGAAGAAAGTGGATGCCCTCAACAAGCAGATTGAGGAGATGATTGCCAAGCAAGTACGCACCACAACCACACTCACGAAGGAGCAACAACTCATTGCAGGTGGCTTTGAGGCCAACCAAGGACGACTACCTTGGCCTGTGGAGAAAGGGTACATTAGCGGACACTTTGGCAAGCACCAACACCCTATCCACGAGCATGTGACCATTAATAACAAGGGTATTTACCTGCAGACCATCAGCGGAGCCAATGCCCGCGCCATATACGAAGGCGAAGTCACCAGTTGTGCCATGGTGGGAGATGCCTATGCCGTCATTGTCCAACACGGTAACTACCGTAGCGTTTACTCACCACTCAAGAAACTGCACGTGAAACAGGGAGACAAACTCGTGGCCAAGCAAGTAATCGGCGAGATTGTCACTAACACCAACGACGATAATAAAACAGAACTATACTTCCAAATTTACAAAGACCGCACCATCCTCAACCCCAGCTTGTGGTTGGCACAATAATTAGGACGCCGGTCTCCGGAAGCCGGATGCCCAAAAAACAAACGATATGAAAACAACTAAAATACTAAGCCTCATTTTGCTGGTGGTACTGGCAACAGGCTGCAAGAGAGACCATTGGTTAGACTGGAAAATGCAAAACGAGCTTTGGCTCACCCACAACGCTAAGCAAGAAGGAGTCATTACGACCCCTACTGGCCTACAGTACAAGTGTATTGAAGTCGGTTGGGAGAAGTCTCCCCGTCCAGACGATGCCAAGATTGTGACTATCGATTACACGGGTCAGTTAATCAACGACTATGTCTTCGACTCTGCCAACGAAGCGGTTATGCAAGTCAGCTCCGTCGTAGCAGGTTTTGCCGAGGGACTCAAGAAGATGAACCAGTTTGGAGAGTATGAATTCTATATCCCTTATTACTTGGGATATGGCTCCGCAGGTACAGGTTCGGAAGGTACAGAGAGTTTCATTCCGCCCTACTCCACCCTCAGATTCCGTGTCTATCTGCATAGCGTGAACTGATGAAACAGATTGGCAAGACCCTTCTCCTGCTGCTGGTACTTACCTCTTGCGAGGACATGAACTGGCAGAGTTCCGTGCCTTATATGCCCGTGAACTATACCCTGTATATCACCAGCAAGCACCCACATTTTGTGGTGGAGAATGGGTTCCAAACGATGTCCATTACCGAGAAACAATTCCCTAATGAATATCTTGGCTATGCAGGCTTACTGGTTTGGGTGGGTATGGACAACCAATACTATGCAGCAGACCTATGTTGTCCCCATTGCCTGAAGCGCAACAAACCCTTGCAGGTGGACGGACTATATGCCGTATGCCCCATTTGCAGCGAGCAGTTCGACATTAGTTACGGCATCTGCAACCCCACACAAGGTGTGACCAAAGAGCCATTACGACGATACAACACCTCCTACCGCATGAAAGCGACGGGTAACGAACTATATATTTTCAACTAAGTATGCTCAGCATTTACAAGGCATCAGCAGGCAGCGGCAAGACACATACGCTCACACGAGAATACCTCGTGATGCTCTTTCGTGACTATCGCAAATGCAACGAGCATTTCATGCCCCATAGCCGTATCTTAGCAGTTACTTTCACCAAGAAAGCCACCGCCGAGATGAAGGAGCGAATACTGAAAGCACTCTATACCCTATCCATTACACCCGAGAAGTCTCCTTTCTACGAAGACCTCATAGCACATTTCCACCTTGACACCCCCACCCTGCAACACCAGGCACGACAACTGCTAATTGCTATACTCAAAGACTATAACCACTTCTCCGTCTCTACGATTGATGGTTTCTTCCAGCAAGTCATACGTACCTTCGCTTTAGACTTGGGACTCTCCACTACCTACGACATTGCGCTGGACGGCGATGAGGTGGTACAACAAGCCGTAGATGACATTTTCCGTCGTATTCGCCAGCAACAAGAGGGGAATGCCGATATTATATCCTGGATAACCGCTTTTGCGCAGCACAACATGGACGAGAATGCCAATGGCAACCTTCACCGCAGCATTAGCGAGTTCTCCAAACAACTCAACAAGGAGGAAGTCAAACGACACATAGGACAACTGCAAGACTTCTTCAAAAACAAAAAGAACATTCAGCAATACCAAGCACTTCTCTCCAATATCATTACCTCCACAGAGAAGCAAATTACTGCCATTCAGCAGAGAGCCCTGCCGCTCATAGAGTCATACGAGGGCATTAAACAGGATGCCGTTTCCGCCTTCCGCAAACCCATTCAAGAACTGCTGGATAAAGGGCTTAACAAGACCTTCCTCAAGGTACTTGACCAGCCAGAAACGCTATTCACCAAGAGCAAGACCACCAAGGCGCAGCAAGATGCTATCCTCGCCCTCTACGAGTCGCAACTGCAACCGCTCTATCAGGAGATGGCGCATATCTTCGCCGAAGGACTTACTGACTACTATACCGCTACGGCTATTTCGCAATACCTCTACACCGTCGGACTCATACAAGATGTCTCTGACCAAGTCAGTATGACCAACCAGCAGATAGGACGCGTGCCTATCTCCGATGTCAATATGCTCATTCACGAGGTGATAGACGGACAGGAGACACCTTTCATTTACGAACGCATGGGGCAATACCTGCACCACTATATGATAGATGAGTTTCAGGACACCAGTTCGCTGCAGTGGCAAAACTTCTACCCTCTCATCTGCGAGGCGGAAGGCAAAGGAAGTGACAACCTCATTGTGGGCGATGTCAAGCAGAGTATCTATCGTTGGCGCAATTCCGACTGGAAACTGCTCAATGGTGTACATAGCGAGTTCGCCCATGCCAAACAACCACCGATGATAGACAACTGGCGTAGCGCCAAACTGCTCATACAGGAGAACGAACAACTCATAGGTCAGTATGCCCAATGGGTAGCCCAGTATTTTGCACACGAGGGTTGGAACGAGGAGTCGCCATTAGCCAATATGGCCATGTCCATTTACCACGCCGATGCCATTCACCAAGAGGCACAAAAAGACTACCCTGGTGTTTTCCAACTCCAGTTCATAGATGCCAAAGCAGAAGACCTCATTGAGCAGACCCTGCAAACCGTTGACCAACAACTGCAAGCCCTCCGCGAAGAGGGATGGGAGTGGAACAATATCGCCATGCTCGTTAGACGAGGCGATGACGCCGAACTGCTGGCGCGCTATCTCATTGAGAAGGGCTACCCCGTAGAGTCCGCAGAGGGCATGCGTATCCAGTCGCACCCTGCGGTGCAACTACTCGTAGCACTCATGCAACACCATGTGCAACCTGAGAACGAGGTCGTTCAGTACGCCATACGCACACTACATGCGCCCTTCACTGAGAAGCAAACAGCCGCCATTAACAAGGCTCTGACCATGCCTCTCTACGAAGCGGTACAAGCACTCATTACCGCGTTGAAACTCTCCAAGCAAGCAGGTGCACTGCCCTATCTAACTGCCTTCCAAGATCAGGTATATCAGTTCACCCAGAAGCGTGTCTCGGACATTGCCTCCTTCCTTGAGTACTGGGAGAAGAAAGCCCCCAAAGCCACCATTCCCTCCTCGCCCGTCATTAATGCGATACGCATTCTGACTATCCACAGCTCCAAGGGACTGGAGTTCGATGTCGTCATGCTGCCCTTCCTCAACTGGGATATTCAGCGCACACATATGGGCGAGATATTCTGGTGCCAGCCACAAACTGAGCCTTTCAACCAGATGCCACTCGTGGCAGTACCCCTCTCCTCCAAACTGCTCAAAACGCATTTCAAGAAGGAGTACATAAACGAGATTATTTCACAATACATAGACAACCTCAACCTCACATACGTGGCATTCACGCGTCCCAAAATGCGCCTCTACGCCTACGGACAAGTGTACGCCACCACCAAGGACAACAAACCACAGATCAGCAAGATCAGCCACCTGCTCTCCTATCTATACGACCAAGTGATAGCAGAAAACTCCCTACTCAGTCAAGAGGAGAATGTCTATACCTATATCCAAGCCGATGCCGACCAGACACGCGAGCCAGATGACCCCCAAAAGAACAAAACGCGCGAGGCGACATACATATCCTCGCCCATTGGCAATCGCCTCATACTGCGCAGTCGAGCAGAAGACGACTTTGCAGCAGACACTCCATTGGAGACCATAGACCTGGGTATCCTGATGCACGAGTGGCTGGAACATATACATACATGGCAGGATGCACAACCTGCCATAGACTGCATGGTTGCCCAGGGGCGTATCACCCCTACGCAGTTGCCCATTATGCAGCAGCTGCTGCAAGACCTCCAACAGTTACTCATTCGAGAGGGCAAAAATCACTGGTTCACCCATAGCTATACGGTGCACAACGAGATGGATATTCTCAGCACAACGGGCAAGACGCAACGCCCCGACCGCATCATGATTGATGGCAACAGAGCTACTATCATTGATTATAAGTTCGGACAAGAACACCCACGAACCTACCAAGAGCAATTGCGCAACTACACCCTACTGCTCCAGCAGATGGGATACTCGGTAGAAGCATATATTGTATATGTAGCACTGCAAAAAATAGAACGAATATACTAACCCACTCCCCCTATGATCACCAAAGAAGAAGTCATATCCATTGGTCGCATTACCCGCACGCACGGCAAGCGTGGTGAGATACAATGCCTGACCAGCAACGAGTACTGGGATAATGCCGATGCCACTTTCCTCATTCTCAGTATTGACAATATCCTCGTCCCCTTCCGCGTACTCGATTGGCGCGGCAAAGGTAGCGACTCCCTCATCTTCCAACTGGATCACATTACCGATGAGCAAGCAGCACAACAGCTCATTGGCTGCCAGGCGTATATGCTTCTCACAGACATGAACGAGGAGGACGAAGTCATGCCTACTTGGCAGAGTCTGATGGGTTATCAGGTCTTGGACACCGACCAAGGCGAATTGGGTACTATCACCCATGTGGACGAGACCACCATTAATACCCTCATTACCCTCAACGATAATCAACTCATTCCTCTGCACGAGGACTTTATCCTAAATATCGAACCAGACAAACAACGGATTACCATTTGTCTGCCATTCCTTTTCACCAAAGAATAGCGTATGCAGAAAACGACTATACAAGAGATGAACCGCCTCACGCCCGAGGCGTTCCATGAGGCGAAGAAAGTGCCCCTCATTGTGGTACTTGACAATGTCCGCAGCCAGCACAATATAGGGGCTGTCTTCCGTACTGCTGATGCCTTTTGCCTGCAAGGCGTATGGCTCTGCGGTATATGCTGCTGCCCACCCAACAACGAGATTCACAAGACAGCACTCGGTGCTGAACTCACGGTGGACTGGCGCTATTTTGAGCAAACGATTGATGCGGTCAAGGCACTGCAAGCCGATGGCTATACCGTGTATGCCATAGAGCAGGCGCACGGCGCCACCATGCTCGGCGACCTGCAATTACCCAAGGGTCAGAAGACCGCTATCATCATGGGACACGAAGTCTTTGGCGTACAACAGGAGGTAGTCGATACAGCCAACGGTTGTATCGAAATCCCACAATACGGCACCAAGCACTCGCTCAACGTCAGCGTCACCGCTGGTATTGTGATGTATGAATTGAGTAATATGCTTAGATAATGCAAGTTCCTCCCTTAAGGGAGGTTAGGAGGGTCATGTCCAATCGTAAATTAACATTATTGGCTCCAGCGCGCGACCTGGAGGTAGGTATAGCAGCCATACAAGCGGGTGCGGATGCGGTGTATATCGGTGCACCCGAGTTCGGTGCGCGCCAAGCTGCAGGCAACTCGCTGAAGGATATAGCTGCTTTGGTTGAATATGCCCATCGCTTTGGTGTACAAGTGTTGGTGACGCTCAATACCCTGCTCCATGAAGACGAATACCCTCGCGCATGCGCGCTCGCGCACGAACTATATAATATAGGTGTAGATGCACTCATTATCCAAGACCTACACCTATTGGATTATGACTTGCCACCTATTCGCCTGCATGCCTCGACGCAATGCGACAACCGTACCCCCGAGCAAGTGCTTCGCTTGCAGCAACTCGGTTTCCGTCGTGCCGTCCTCGCTCGCGAGCTCTCACTCGAACAAATACGAGCAATCCACCACACTATACAGAACTCTCCCCTTGAAGGGGAGTTGGAGGGGTCCATCGAACTCGAGGCCTTCGTCCACGGCGCCCTCTGCGTGAGTTATAGCGGTCGATGCTACCTATCGGAAGTGCTCATGAACCGAAGCGCCAACCGCGGCTGCTGCGCGCAACCCTGCCGCCAACGCTACGACCTACTGGATAAAGATGGCAACGAGATATTGGACGATAACGGCCAACCTATTCACCAACGCTACCTACTCTCTTTGCAGGATATGGACCGCAGTCTGCACCTTGCCGAGATGATAGAGGCAGGCGTGACGACCTTCAAGATTGAAGGACGACTCAAGGACCGTGATTATGTGACCAATATCGTGGCATACTATCGCCAACTCCTGGACCAATTGATAGACATTAACCCCGACCTACAACAAGCCTCCACGCGCTCTGTCTATCAATACGGCTTTACCCCCAACCCTGCCAAGACCTTCCACCGAGGGCAGACAGACTATATGCTACATGGTTGCACACCTAAGATGGCGAACTGGCAAACACCCAAATCCACTGGCGAGAAGATTGGCAGAGTCATAGCGACCAAGCACAACGCCATACGCGTGCAACTGGTACATGGCATTACGCTACACAATGGCGACGGTATCTGCTACGAAGACAAAGGCTTCTCTATTAACCGAATAGAAGGCGACTGGATTTATCCTAACAACCAATTCTCCTCCCTTGAAGGGAGGTCGGGAGGGTCACTACCCAAACTTGGAACAACCTTGTATCGCAATCTGGATACAGACTTCCTACGCTCGCTGAAAGCCGAACGCCGTATTCCGATAGACATACAGTTTGAAGCTATAGCAAGCGGTTACCGCCTAACTATCGGACAAAGTAGTGCCGTCTTTGAGACTGAGCACCAAATAGCCAGCAATCCAGAGCGCGCACTGCTAACCATCGTGCAGCAACTCGGCAAACTGGGCGATACAGACTTCATTGCTCAGAGCATCACTATTATTGCCAACGAGGAGGAGTGTACCAACGCCTTCCCCTACTTCATACCCATAAGCCAACTCAACCAATGGAGAAGAGAAACAATCAATGGTAAATACTAAATCGTCAAATAGTCAACCGCTCATGGCTTGTAAGTATTGCATACTCTACGAGTTAGGGCATTGTAGGAAGATCTGTCCCATGGCCAACGAGCCACGTTACCTTCGTTTGCAGAATGGCACTATCCTCTCCCTGGAGTTCGACTGCAAGAACTGCGAAATGCGTATCTATAAACAACACTGAACGATACTCAACAATGCTAAACAGCTCGCTTGCGAGCAATAAACAACACAATATTATGGCTGCACATCAAGTAAATGTCTATTTTTGGCTAATCGACACCATCGCATCTGGTCGTCTCACCCGTGAGGACATCAATCGTCGCTGGGCTAACTGCCGCTACAATGACAACCAAGAAGAAGAGTTCCCCGAGCGCAAATTCCACCGCTACAAAGAGGAGATTCAGCAGATTTTTGATGTGGAGATTCGTTGCAACCGAAGTCAAAACTACTACTATATTGACAACAAAGATGATATCTCGGGCGGTTTCACTCGCAAGTGGCTGCTCAACGCCATGGCAGTCCACTCCATGATGGATCAGGCGCAAGAGATGAACGAGTGTATTCTCTACGAAGATATTCCAGAGGGGACACAATACCTCAGTCTGATAGTCGATGCCATTAAGCAACGCCATCAACTGCGCTTCACCTACCATAGTTTCAATAGTCAGGAGCAATACGAACTAACACTTGCCCCCTACTGTCTCAAGGTGTTCAAACAGCGCTGGTATGTGGCAGGTTGCCCTTCTACTCACCCCACCGAAACACGCATCTATGCTCTGGACCGCGTGAAGGAGATGCGCCCAACGGAGATACCCTTTGAGTACCCCAAGGAATTCAATGCCAAGGCATTCTTCTCCCCATATTATGGTGTCTTCCGCGACCGCAAGCCCACCAAGGTCATTATAGAGGCTACACAAAAGTCAGCCAAGTTCCTCCGACTACTTCCACTACATCCCTCACAGAAAGAGGTGCGCCAATTCCAAGGCAACACTTTCTTCGAGTATTTCGTAGCGCCCACCTTTGACTTTATCCAGGAGCTGCGCACCCACGGCACGGACATTCGCGTTAGAGAACCCCAGCAACTCGTCCAACTCTTCCGCGACGAAGCAGAAAAGGCATACCAGATGTATTGCCAGTGACACACCCCGCCTAAGGGGCTCAACCTTACGAAATAACATAGCCGCAGCGCAGCTGCCACTATAAAAAACAAAAAAGTGCAAAAAAATGCACTTTTTTTTGTTTTTTTCTTAGCTTATGACAAGTTTTGTCAGTTTGAGGTAGTACCTTTGCACCCGATTTCAGAAACGAACTATCAAATATTAATTATTAACTATTAACTACTCACTACTATGCAACTGGAATTTAACTTCAACCAAAAAGACCTGCAAACTAACGCAAAGGAGTTCTTTAGTAACATGTACAGCATTCTGATTTGGATGCAGATTCTCTCACAACAGGCATAAACCCATTCGGATGTCCGATATGGATAAACATTAATATTCACTTTTTAATTCTTACCATTATGACAACTAACAACACCAAGGTGAATGCACTCACCACCCCAACCCAACACATCACTGAGATTCAACCCAGCCGCATGCAAAACTATCGTCTGCATCTGCGCACGATCACCAATGGGCTCATTGAGATGGCGAAAGCCGCTGGCCGCACCAAGTACACATGCAATCAGCTCCTGCGCGAATGTTACAATCTGGTAGATGCAGAGTTCCATACTTTCGACGAGTGGAAAGAGCAAGGCGCTTTCGTCCGCCGTGGCGAACATGCCTATCTCTTCTGGGGCGCACCCGTTACTAACGAGCGAGGTGTCCGCTACTGCCCTGTTGAGTTCCGCTTCAGCCGCGAGCAGGTCCGCTTCAAAGAGGTCAACACCCTCTAAAACATAGCGCAGCGTCTAAACACTAAACTGTAGCGCAGCGTTCACTAAACAAAATAGGCTACCAGCATTACTGGTAGCCTATTTCTATAAGTATGAAACGAGGATTACTTCACTTGTGCACCAAGTACATTGTAAACGTTCTCGCCACGGATAATCATCAATTGACCATTCTCGATAACCTTAACAGGAACCTCAACAGTCACTACATCCTCTACACCAGTACCAGTAGATGCAATGGTTACTACTACCTGAGTAGCACGCACTTGGTTGGTAGTAGCAGTAAATACAATTGCATCAGCAGAACCAGTCCATGTACCTACTGCACCGCTATAGGTGTACTCGCCACCATCCACGGTGAAGCAACCAGGACCATATTTCTCATCGTTATTTGCTGTACATGTAAACTCAACTTTCACAATCTTACCAACGGTAGAAGTAAGGGTAAGAGTTTGGTTCTTGTAAACGCGATAGTGCATCTCGTTGTTGTAAGTACCCAGGATACCTGAACTTACTTCCATAGTCACACCAGACTTAGTAATAGTGTAAGCGGCAGCGTTGTTTGAGTCAGTACCTGCATTACCTTGATCTACATCAGCATCGAAAGTAACAGCGCCATCAGTTGTTGGAGGAGTTGGAGGAGTTACAGGATCATCTCCTGGCTCGTCAGTACCTTCCTCATTGAGTACGATCTCTTCCTCGATAGTAGGGTCATATGCCCAAACATTGGCAACTGTGTTGATGTTATAAGTCTTGCCATCCTCACCAACGAATGAAGCTACGAATGAGTAGTTACTCTCGTTGTCCACCTTCTTAATGGTCAAAGTACCTACAGACTCATTATATACATAATCCTCATCTGCCTCACCTGTTACATATGCAGCAAGGATTAACTCATAAGTACCATTGATAGCCGTCTTGCTATTAGAAACTACACCTAAAAGTACTTCTGGATAAACATATGAATATGTTTCCTCATTAAAATCTTTATACAAATCAAACTCCCAATATGCAACACCTTCCTCTTCAATATAATAAGCATCTGCATAAGGCAAATCTTTTACATTAACTACGTCTGTAGGAGTAGCACCACCTTCGATTGTTACAACCACTTGAGTAGCACGTACTTGGTTAACAGAAGCTGAGAAAACAATCTCAGAAGCAGAACCTGTCCATGTACCTACAGCACCGCCAGTGTGACCATATTCACCCTCTGTTACTGTAAAACCACCAGGACCATACTTAGTATCACCATCTGCGGTACAGGTAAACTCAACTTTTACGATATTACCAACGGTAGAGGTAAGAGTGAGAGTTTGGTTCTTGTAAATGCGATAGTGCACCTCGTTATTGAAAGTACCGAGAATACCAGAACTTACGGTCATGGTTACACCATTCTTCTCTACCTCATAAGCAGCAGCGTTGTTGGAATCTGTACCCGCATTACCTTGATCTACATCAGCGTCAAATACGATTGCACCTTCTGGAGTCTCTGGAGTTACAGGAGTCTCTGGCTCTTCTGGGGTCTCACCACCTTCGCCTGCGGTTATAATTGTCATTGAACCACCTGCAGTAGTTTCTGGAGTATTACCATAGTAGTTAACCAAAGCACCTTTTACTTCAATATAATCGTTTACTTTAACAGCTTGGTCTGCAGCATTAATAGGTTTCACACGAAAAGCAAGAAAGACCTGACCACCACCTTTTTCGTCTGCCATCCAGCAAGATACATTTTTATATTGATCGGTATAAGCCTCTTTAATCTCAGTTACATAACCACGGATAGTATAAGTTTCTGTAGTAGCAGTCTCTCCTGTTGCTTCGCAAATAGCTACTGCCTCAGCGCAAGTGATAACACCTTCTGGATTCTCAGGAGTTACAGGAGTCTCTGGCTCTTCTGGGGTCTCAGGTTGCTCTGGAGTCTCACCAACTTCGCCATCAATGGTTACTACGATTTGACTTGCACGTACTTGGTTAGTTGCAGCTGTGAAAGTAATCTCAGTAGCAGAACCCGTCCATGTACCTACAGCATCAGCATAGGTATAGTCGCCACCATCCACGGTGAAGCAACCAGGACCATACTTAGTGTCACCATTAGCTGTACAGGTAAACTCTACTGAGGTAATGTTACCTGCTGTGCTTGTAATCTTCAAAGTTTGATTTTTGTAGATACGATAGTGCATCTCGTTGTTGTAAGTACCCAGGATACCTGACGACACCTCTACTGTCACACCACCTTTGGTGATAGTGTAAGCGGCAGCGTTGTTGGAGTCTGTACCTGCATTACCCTTATCCGCATCAGCGTCAAAGGTAACAACGCCAGCAAAGCTCATCATACTGAAGAGCAGTGCGCTGAAGAATAATGTAAATTTTTTCATACTGAATAAATTTGAAGTTAATATTTAATTTTTGTTAATGGTATTCTATAAAAGCATGCAAAGGTACAAATAATTCTTCACATACACAAAAAAAATTTGCATTTTTCCACAAAAAGTTGTACCTTTGCAGCAAAATCTGAAAATTATGGCTAAAATTCTTATCATAGATGACGAGCGTGCCATCCGCAATACGCTCAAGGAGATTTTGGAGTTCGAGGGTTACACGATCGACGTAGCCGAGAATGGGCGTGCTGGTTTAGACCGCGCACTTGCAGGTGCATACGACCTTATCTTCACGGACATCAAGATGCCCGAGTTGGATGGTCTGGAGTTTCTATCCCACTACCGCACAGGCATGGCTGAGCACAATAGCGAAGAGGCCCCTGTCGTAGTCATCACGGGACATGGTTCCGTGGACACAGCCGTAGATGCCCTCAAAGGCGGCGCCTTCGACTTCATACAGAAGCCGCTGGATCTCAACCGCTTACTCCTAACCACCAAGCACGCGCTGGAGCACAAGTCTTTGGTTCAAGAGACCAAGGTGCTACGCAAGAAAGTGGGCAAGCGCAACCAGATGATAGGCGAGAGCGCTGCCATCGAGCGCGTGCGCGCGATTATAGATAAGGTAGCCCCCACCGAAGCACGTGTCCTCATCACAGGTTCCAATGGTACCGGCAAGGAGGTCGTAGCACACCTCATCTATGAGAACAGCCAACGCGCCAAAGGTCCTATGGTGGAGGTCAACTGTGCTGCTATACCGAGCGAACTCATTGAGAGCGAGCTGTTTGGACACATGAAGGGCAGTTTCACAGGCGCTGTCAAAGACCGTGCTGGTAAGTTTGAACAGGCAGACGGAGGAACGCTCTTCCTCGATGAGATTGGCGATATGAGTCTCTCTGCTCAGACTAAGGTGCTACGCGCCCTACAGGAGAACGAGATCACTCGCGTGGGTAGCGACAAGACCATCAAGGTCAATGTGCGCGTCATCGCTGCTACGAATAAGGACCTGAAGAAGGAGATAGAGAAAGGCAATTTCCGCGAGGACCTCTATCACCGCCTCAATGTCATACCTATTCACGTCCCTGACCTCAAGGACCGCAAAGAAGATATCCCGCTGCTGGTCAATCACTTTATCCAGCAAATTTGCGCTGAGCAAGGCTGGAAAGCCAAATCCATCAACGATGATGCCATCAAAGCGTTGCAACACCACGATTGGCCAGGCAATATCCGCGAACTTCGCAACGTGATAGAGCGCCTTATCATTCTCTCAGCAGACACTATCACAGCAGAAGATGTCAGCTTATACATCTAAACGCAGCGAATGATTCTTAAGGAAATCAGCATACTCAACTATAAGAATATCCGAGAAGCCACCCTCCGCTTCTCGGATAAACTCAACTGCTTGGTCGGGCTCAACGGCCAAGGCAAGACCAATCTGCTCGATGCTATCTACTACCTCAGTTTCACCAAGTCTGCATACAACGCTATTGATAGTCAGAACATTACGCACACCGAAGACATGGCTATGATTCAGGGACGATACGTCTTTGACCATTCTCCTTCTGAAGAGGAAGTCATCTCCTGCGGCATCAAACGAGGTATTAAGAAGCAGTTCCGCCGCGGCAAAAAAGACTACAAACGCCTCATCGAACATATCGGTCTCATTCCTTTGGTCATGGTCAGTCCGCAGGACAGCGAACTCATCAGCGAAGGTAGCGACGAGCGCAGGCGCTTCATGGATGGCGTCATCTCGCAATACGACAAAGTCTATCTGGAGCACCTCATGCAGTACAACGCCCTGCTCAAGCAGCGCAACGCCCTACTCAAACAATACGAGGACCATCCTGCACAAGCACCAACCGAGCTTTTCGAAGTGATTGAATTGCAGATGGTTGAGCATGCCTTGTACATCTACGAGAAGCGCACCGACTTTATTCAACGCTTCGTGCCTGCCTTCCAAGACATGTACACCGCTATCTCAGGCGATAGCGAACAAGTCTCTTTGCAATACGTATCACAACTACAGGCGCGTGACCTACAAGCGTCTTTCGCCCGTACACGCCAACGCGACCTCGCGGTTGGCTGGACTACACAGGGTATTCACAAAGATGAACTGGATATGCGCCTCGGCGACTATCCCCTCAAGCGCGTGGGCAGCCAGGGACAGCAGAAGTCCTATCTCCTCGCCATGAAGCTGGGCCAAGCCATCTTCCTCGGCAAGCCTATCTTGCTCTTAGACGACATCTTCGACAAACTGGACGCAGAGCGTGTGGAGCGTATCATTCGTTTGGTCAGCAGCGAGCAGTTTGGGCAGATCTTCATCACGGACACCGACCGCCAGCATCTCATCGCTATGCTGGAGCAGATGCCCCATATGGCTACTGTTTTTCAGGTGAGCGATGGGCAATTCCATGCCCAATAACTCCAGACGCCGGATGCCAGACGCCAGATGCCGGTAGCCGGAAGCCAAAAAACATTCCTTTTCTTTGGAAAAACATACCTTTCTTTAATAATCGCGTGCATGCGCACGTGAGAAATTTGCATATTCCAAATACTTATATTAATTTTGCAACGTATTTTGGATTTATATGCGCCATTTTCATCGTATAAATCTTAAAATATAAACATTTGACATAGAAATATTAATAAACAACATATTTTATGAAGAAATTCTACTCAGTAGTACTTTTGGCGATACTCTGCTGTGTCGCCAGCAATGTAACGGCACAACAAGTGCCCAACCCAAGTTTCGAAGACTGGAACGGTGATAAATTCGATGGAGAGATCCAACCCAAGGACTGGTATGGTAGCAATATCAGCCAAGCGGGTATCAATTTTAATTTAACCAACCAGGAAAAAGGTCACACGGGTCAATATTCCATCATGGTAAAAGACACCGAGGTTGGTGCTCTCGGTATTACAGAGCTATCTCCTGGCTATTTCTCTTTGGGCAGACCATGGAGCTATCTAGAAGGTCTGAGTACTGGTACTGCTACCGCAGGTACCTCTGGTGGTATTAATTGGACACACCGCCCTGATACCATGTCCGTTTGGATCAAGCGTACCGGTAATAACACCGACAAAGAGGATTTCTACCTACTCTACTATGCATGGTCAGGCACAGCAAAAGCGGATAGCTACAAAAACAAAAACGGCGGCTGTACCAGCGTCAGCCAAACCAACGAAGAGAGTGATATCCGTCTTGCTTTGGATGCCAACGAATGTGGTACAGATCAAAAAGCCACACAGATAGCTGAAGGTATGTGGCGCGAGAAAAAGCAGTATGGCGACTGGACCAACATCCGCGTTCCTATCTACTATTTCAACGACGATGTACCGGAGATGATGAATATCATCTTCTCTGCCTCCAACTATCCTAACTTCCGCGCAAAGGACGGTCTGTACGATGGCAACGCACTCTATGTGGACGATGTGGAGCTCATCTATTCATCTAAGATCGACAAACTCTATATCCGCGAACGAGAGTGGAAGGCCTTTGACCCTAACAGCGCGGAGGAGCAAGTATATTCAGTGGGCAAAGCCACTGAGATTCCTGCTGTGTTTGGCGTGCGCGGTGTAGGTTCCATCACCAATGCCCGCGGCAACACAGCCACTTTCCCTGGTCGCAAACTTACCAGCGAGGAGTTTAAGATTGTGCAACAAGGCGCCATCGATGGCGATCCTATGATTATTCAGGTCAATGCTACCGACGGTAGCAGCACCACTACCTATAAGATTAAGTTCGTATCCGCAGCATCCAACAATGCTCGCTTGGCGGACATTCAGGTTAATGGTGCCACTATCGCTGGCTTCAACGCTTACCTCAACACCTACAACGTGGCGCTGCCTTATGGTACAACCGAAGTGCCCGTTGTCTCTGCTACTGCACAAGATGCTGGCGCTACTGTGACTATTACACAAGCCACCAGTACCACAGGCACTGCCACTATCCACGTAGCAGCTGCTGATGGCACTACTACCAACACCTATACGCTCAACTTCTCCGTAGCTGAGCTATCCGACAATACACTTGAGGCTATCTATATCGACGGCGAACTTGTTCCAGGCTTCACACCTACTAAGAACAATTACACCATCTCCCTCCCTCTGGGCACAACCGAAGCGCCTATCATCACCTGGCAATCCGCTTATGCCGATGGTGCACAGACTATTGCGCTCATCAAGAACAGTCTCGAGGAAGGTGCACAGATCACCGTTTCTGCTCCTGCGGCGCAAAACACGCGTACCTACAAACTAACCTATAAGATTGAGGCGTCCTCCTACGCATATTTGGCTGGTATCAGTCTTGACGGTCAGCCTATCGACGGTTTCACGCCCGAGCAGACCAACTACTCTATCACCTTGCCTATCGGCACAACAACCTTGCCTGCTATCACTTGGACACAGGGCGACCCATACCAAACGGTAACTCTCACCGAGGGCGGCGTGGATGGTACCACCCGTATTGTTGTGACTGCGGCTGCAGGTAACACCGTTACCTATCGCCTCAACTTCTCCACCGAGAAGTCCACGAATAATGCACTGCAAGGCATTGCGCTTGATGGCAAACCGCTGGAAGGCTTCCACCCTGATACGCTCAATTATACACTCACCTTGCCTGCGGGTACAACCACTTTGCCAACTGTCACCTACACTCCAGGCGATGATTATCAGACCGTTTCTGTCAGCACCAGCGCTGCTACTAATACGGTGCGTATTGTGGTGAAAGCAGGTAACGGTGCGTCACGCGTTTATACGCTGACCTTCGTGATTGAGAAATCAGCCAACGCACTCCTGAAGATGATTTACCTCGACGGCGACAGTCTCGCTGACTTCACGCCAGAGCAGCTCAGCTATATCGTATCGCTGGAACAAGAACAGATTCCAGACATCACCGTGGACCAAAGCCCTGACCAGAAAGTCAATATCACCCAACCCAATAGTTTCGGCACAGCACGTATCATGGTGCAACCTGAAGTAGGTGCTTCTATCGAATATACCATTATCTTCATGTCCGCTTCCGAGCCTACTATTCCTGAGTTCGCTACTGACTCTTTCCCTCTGTCATCCAACACCTCGTTGGCGGCTATCTACATCAATGGCGAGTTGTTTGTGGAGAACCCAAGCGCAGAGACTTACACCTACGAGCTCCCATGGCGTACCGCACAAATGCCGTCAGTAGTTCCTGTAGCAGGCGCATTAGGACAAACCATCACAGTGACCAGCCCTGGTCTCAACCAGACCACCACTATCCACGTGGTAGCAGAGGATGGTAGCGCAGCCGACTACGCTATTGCTTTCCCTGTTCAGAAGAGCAGTAACACACAACTCGAACTCATTGAGGTAGAGGGAGTAAGTTTTGACTACGTTCCTGCAGTGCGCGAATACAATATCGAACTGCCAAATGGCACCACCACTCTCCCTGCTATCACCTTTACTAAGGCAGAGGTAGAGCAACGCGTAGAACTCAACACCAACGGAATCGTTCAGCCAGCCACCCTCAAGGTCACAGCGGAGGATGGCACCGAGGCTACCTATACCCTCCACTTCCACATCACTTATTCTGCGGAGCCTAATACCCTGCAATCTATCATCGTGGACAATATCGGAGCACTGGATTTGACAACGGGTACTGACCATGTCATCAACCTGCCATATGGTACAACAGATATCCACTTCACCATTGTGAAGCAGTACCCTGAGCAGGAGGTGATTATCCTCAATGGCGGTGTATCCACTCCTACTACCATCACTGTGAAGGCGGACGACCCCGCTAAGGCTGCGACTGTATATACTATCACGCCTTCCGTAGCGCAATACGACCCTGCTACCTTGCTGGATCTGCAAGTGAATGGAGAGACCTTGCCACAATTCCAACCTGATGTATATAATTATGTGGTGTCTGTGGATAATCAGCCTACCATCACTTGGACTGCAGTTGCTGGCGCAGAGGTTATTGATAATGGCAACACCAAGGAGATGGTCTTGCTTGTAGAGAATGAAGGTTATGCGCATACATATACGATCACATATTACTACCCAGGCGACTTGACTTTCGACCTTGGTTTTGAAGAGTGGGAGAGCCACAAGAATACTGATACTGAAAGGACAGGTACATTCCCTAGAGGCTGGTACGCTCCTATCAATGCGATCACTTCGGGTGATAAAGGTACATATTACCCTGATGAAAATACTGCAGAATCTACCGACAAAACGCAAGGTGAAAAGGGTGCTAAATTATCCACCACATACTTGCTAACATCAGCTGAAGCAATGCCTGGTTTCCTCTCGCTATCCGAACCAACGGTTAGTGTAGGTGCATATTATATCCTTAGCCATACTGCTTCTACCCTATCATATGGTTCTCCTATCACATTCCGCAACACCCCTGACGAGATTCAATTGGATTATAATCTACAAGCATATAATAAATTGACTGGATGGCGATTTATTTACAATGCCAATAACGGCAAACAAATCAATTTCGCGCAAGAGTTTAGCCAACTAACGAATGGACAATGGTACACGCTAACACAACCAATCACATATGCTTCCAACTACGAGCCTTCCACGCTGGACATTTTGATTAGCACCGCGGAAACAGATGATTTGAATAGTTACTATGTTGGAGCCAATGGTGCACAAACCAAACACCATTACACTTCCACCATGTACTTCGACAACCTCCGTCTCAACTATAGTTCAGTACTTAGCGGTGTCGATGTGAATGGTGTAGATGCCACTATCGCAGGTACAGATATTACTGTTACTATTGATGCGGATTCTTATGGAGAACCTACATTGGTTCTTACCCACGCAGTGAAGGATCAGATGCCAGTTGTCGTTTGGTCAAAAGAAAACAATGGTGTACGCACGGCTACTATCACCAACTATGCAGAAGACCTCTCTGCTACCACTTACACCCTCACAGTCGTTCGTCCTACATCTAACAACACTACATGCACCTATGCGTTGGAGGGCGAGAACTTGACCATTGTCAAGGGTTCTCCTTACCAAACCGTCACCGTTGAGCGCGAGGCAACACGCTATGCTATTACTGTCACCGCAGAAGATGGCACTGTGGCTACCTACTATGCGGATATTGAAGGTGTAACCACCACTCCTTCTGAGCCTACCCATGAGGTCAGCGAGGCAGAGACCATAGAGTACACGCCTTCTTCTGCTACACTCAACGAGGTAGTATTGGAGAATGATATATTGGTATATGAGACAACATCTCCATTAGATACGGTTGTTATTCAAGTGACTGACACGGCTTACCACCTCGATGTCTTTGGTGAGGCTGGCAGCAACCATTACGCCGTAGATCGTCAGGCATCTGATAACGCCCTACTGTCTGCCATTTATTTAGATGGTGTAGCGCTTGAGGAGTTCTACGAGTCCACCTTCACCTACCAGTTGACCGTACCTAAGTTGCCTACCGCTCTTACTGCTACAGCCATTGAGTCGAATGCTTTGGTACAGATCACCGACTGGATTCGTCAGGATGACACCCACTATGTTGTCTTCATTCAGGTGACAGCTCCTGATGGTTATACCAAGCAGGGTTATACTGTTGCCTTCACAATCCGCACTTTGCGCTCTACTGCGTTGCTCAGCGATATTCGTGCAAACGACGAGAGCATTGATGGTTTCTATCATACACGGTTTGACTACCATATTGAGTTGCAGGCTGATGAGAGTATGCCTACCTTCAAGGCGATTACTGCCGATGGTGCTACAGCGGTAGCGTCCACCTCTGTTAAGGGACGCTCCACCACTATCACTTACGAGGTCACCTCTGAGGACGGTACACAGGACAACACCTACCGCGTGGTCGTAGAGCAACAGCAGTCTGCTGACTGCACGCTGGCTGCCATCTACCTCGATGGCAACCCACTCGAGGGCTTCATGCCTAATGTGTTTGCCTACGACGTAGAGTTGCCATACGGCACCACCCAGTTGCCAGAGGTCACCGCTACAACGAGCGATCCTACAGCGACACTCAGCATCAATGTAGATGACGTGCGCATGCAAGCCACTATCACCGTCACAGCGGAGAACAAGGACCACAAGTCTTATGTCATCTATTTCACCGTGGCTAAGAACACCGACGCTACCTTGTCTGGTATCTTCGCCGACGGCACGCTCATCGACAATTTCGACCCAATGACCTTCGACTACACCATCCATGTACCATTTGGTGCACCACTCCCAACTATCACTGCTACGGCTGCTGATGCTAATGCCAAAGTGGTTATAGAGGCAGTAGATGCTTTGCACTACGATATTCTGGTGACAGCGGAGGATGGTATGACGACGAACGTATATACTGTGACGTTGGTTAATATGCCTTCTACCAACAGCAACCTGCTCAATATCTTCATCAATGGCGAACCATTGGAGGGCTTCACCCCAACCGACTACGAATATGCTATCACCTTGCCTTACGGAGCCCCTATCCCAGAGGTGACATGGTTGGTTGCTGATGCAGAACAAGTTGTGGAGGCTGCGTGGGAAGACCAGACCTTCCGCCTCATGGTGACCGCAGGCGACAAGATGACCGTGAGCGAATATACGATTGTCTTCACCAACGAGTTGTCCGACAATAACTACCTGCTCTCTATCACGTTGCGCGGCGAGCCATTGGCTACTTTCCACCGCGACACTTTGGCATATACTATCACTTACCCTGTAGATACCGACCCATCGGAGCTGTACACGGCAGAGGATGTAGTGGCTACACCAGAGGATCCTACAGCGACTGTAGCTGTGCAAGAGCAAGGTACTACGCTGGTGATTATTGTCACCGCAGCTAATGGCGCTATCCGTGCATATAGCATCGACCAAGTCATTGATTTGTCCGATGAGGCACGTCTTTCGATGATTTACCTTGACTCAGTGGCTATTGAGGGCTTTGATCCTGATATCTTCGAATATACTGTTAAGATCCCACAAAGCGCTATCCTTCCTGTAGTCACAGCTACGCCTTTGGACAGCTTGCATGCTACGGTAGAGTTAGGTATGGAGCAAACCTTGGAGGATGGTAGCAAACTCATTGAGATTGATGGTATTGCGCAAGATGGTACTATTTTGACCTACGCGGTATATTTCACTTTTGCTAACTGGTCTCCTACAGCGGATGCAGTGCCAGGTGACTGTCTCTTCTTCCCTGTGAAGGGTTCGTATAACACGTTCCGCGCGGTAACTATCTCTTTGGGTGTTAAGTGTGCTATCTACTCGTTCACGGGTCAATTGATTACGATGATGGATGTGCCTGTCTTGGATGTCAACTCTGTAGAGGTAGAGACTAACGCTAATGGCGAGCAAGTGATTGTGGCGGGTTCTGTGCCAAACGATGCTATTGGTACGGATTATGTGGCTAAGTCACGCGAGCCATTCATTTACATGTTCTACAACACCAACACCAAGCGCATTGGTCGCGGCGGCAAGTACATGGCCCGCTAATATTGCCCAAGGCATTCACTCACACAGCCACCGCAAGGTGGCTGTGTTTTTTATTGTCTCTCATTGTCTCCATTGTTAATCCCCTCGCTGGTGCACAGAACGACAAAGGGGGAGAAAACACCTTTTCTCTCATAGCGCTCCTTTAGGTGGGGTATTCATGGTATATACGCGGGATATTCGGGGAGTATTCATGGGGTATACATATGTATCGGGTATGTGTCGGGTATGTATCGGGTATGTATCGGGAAAGTGTCGAAGCATACAAGGTGCGAAGGGGGACTTAGACAAGGCACCAACATTGTGTACTTGCTATTACTTTGTTCGCGCAAAAAAACATTTTGCATAATATACTATTTTGGTGGTGTATAATTCCACACAAAAAAGTATCAATTCTTTAGAAAAACATATCACACTTTATTAAACGCGCACACGCGCGTATGAAAAATTTGCATATTCCATATCTTTTTATTAATTTTGCACGCTTTTTTATTGGATAAAAATGCCACTTCGACATTACAATCTTAAAAAAACGCACTTTTTATTAATAAATGACACAAAAAGATATTAATTATAAACTATCAATTATTAACTGAATGAACGTGAAGCAATTCTACAAATATATCCTCACCCTCGTTGTCGTTTTACTGACAACCACCCCCGCATGGGCAGAATGTGTGATTTTCAGTGATGGCAATTCATACGACATTATGACAGGCTTGGCGAGTAGTAAGACAAAGAGCTTTTCAGTTTCCAACCCTCAACCAAGTGGAATATTAACTTTCAGTTATTCCGAGCAAACAGCTGCTACTGGTGGTGCTACTGTAACCGCAACCTTTTCAGACAATTCTACGCAAGAAATTATAACTAAAAACAATAGCAAAAATCAAAGCTACAATTTTAATGGTAAAATAGTTAAATCATTAACATTCAAAGGAACAGGCACACTAAAAAAAACTATCAGTAATGTCAAACTCACCCGCCACACGTCCATTTCTGCTTCTCCTGCCACCCTATCATTCCCACTTACCGCTGTAGGAACTACATCTGTCGCACAAACGGTAACTATCACATATTCTAATATAGGTAATAATTATAGCATAACTTCCACCAACACAAACGATTTCTCAATATCACCACTGCCATTTACATACGATAAATGTAGTGGTGAAATGCAATTTGCAATCACTTTCCATCCACAGGGGACAACAGGCGGAGCACGTTCTGGTTCTTTCACTATTGCAGGAGACGGAAACGGCAAATCCAACAACTTCACTTCGATCACTATTTCAGTGAATGGTACAGCAAAGGGTTTCCCTGAATTTACATGGAAGGGCAATACACAATACAATGTAGATGAGTCACTTGATTTGTCCAATTTGTGGACAACGACCTCTAATGAAACTACGCCTAAATACTCTATCAAAAGATTCACATCTACGGACACTTTTGGAAGTGCAGACCCTCACTTTACTGATGCTACAAACACAAAAATCCTTTTAAGCAAAGAGGGTGAACTTGTCCTACAAATGCACCAAGATGCATCCACAACATATTCCCCTCTGACCAAAGAAGTCACAATCAAAATTGTCAAACATAACACCAACTTCGCGCTGAATTTCGCAAACGAATACTTTGTGGACGATGAGATCAACAAAAGCACATTCTTTACCAACGCAACCAATAGTGAAGTAGCCATCCAAGTCTCCGACAAGACTGCGGATAATCGCGCATTGTTCACCTATAACGGTAGTATTCTCAAAGCCAATGGTGCAACTCTTAATGCAAATTCCGAAACAACCACTATCACTGTCACCCAACCCGAGACCTACAAATGGACAGGCAAAACGCTCACGAAAGAGGTGATAGTCAAAAAATACCCCACCGACTTCAGTTGGCTACTTCAAAATACCTATTACGTAGGCGAAACGATTACATCCATTTTCACCAAAACGAACAACAGTCTTCCTTCTACTATCACCTCCAGCGACCCAACAATTGTGAAAGTGGAAAATAACCAACTCATTGCCCTCCGTGCTGGCAAAGTGAGAATTACTATTTCGCAAGCCGTTGACCGCAAATGGGTTGCCTTTACACACGAAAAAGAGATTACCATTATCAAACGAAATACCAATTTCCAACTCTTATTAGGCACTACCTATTATGTGGATGATCGCATTGCAAAAAGCAATATCTATTCCAAAGCAAACGAGAATCCATTACCTGTTAGTATCGTTTCCTCTAATCCCAACATCTTAGAATACGATGCAACAACCCAACAACTGATAGCACGTAACGCAGGTAAGGCAACCATCACTGTATCACAAGCAAAAGATACCACTTGGACCGACTTTAACCAATCGCTTGAAGTAACTATCCTCAAACACAATATCGTTGCAACCATCAATCCTGACAATGCAGTTTGGAACCAACTGATTACACCTAATCCATTCTCGGCTACTTCTACACATCCTGTATCTGGACAAGGCACTCCAATTGATCAGTTCAATGTAGAGCAACAAGGCAATGAGCACATTGCTCTCATGGATGTCAATACACGCAACATCCAAACCTACTACACCAACGGCGATGTCAATTTCCTCATCACACGCCCTGCGGATTACAAATACAATGCCCTCAGCCAAACACTTACCCTTACAGTCAATCAAAGCGGAGAGACTTGTAACCTCATCACAGATGAGACGGCAAATGCTAACCATAGCACAGGTCAAAATAGCAACGGTACTTATTCTAAAATCTTCACATTGAATGGTATTGGCGACAAACTAATTTTCAAATATTACCTAAATGGTCGCGCGGATTATAATCACTATGTAACCCCTCAATATTCTACCACTGATACTGGCGATAATTTTAATGATATTACAACAAGATTCACCACCCAAAGTACTACTCCTACAAGTTCCGATTCTATTACTCTTCCCGTAGGAACAAAACGAATTCGTTTCAAGCGTACAGCTGCTACATTAGGAACAAAAAATGTATTACTTTCCAACATCACTGTCACCCGTGCTAAATCCCTCACCCCATCCGAATCACCTGTCACACTGCCAGTCACTTCTATTGGCACCCCAGAAACCAAGACCTTTACGCTCAATTGGAGTACTTGTGCGGATGAGATTTTGCTCACAAACAGCAATCCACATTTCACAATCAACACGCACAATATCAGTTCCACCGCGGGACAAGGTAGCACCACCATCACAGTCACTTGCGACGCCTCTATTGTAGGCTCTCCGCTCCGTGATACAATCGTCATCTACGACAATACACAACGCATCTTTGTGCCTGTGGAATGTGAGGTAAACGACAAATTCATTGCCAACATCAAAGGTACCACCGCCTATAGCAAGAAGGTGGACGACACTTGGGTGGCAGACTTCAAGTTCGACACTTGCCAAACCACCCTCCCTTCTGACGACATCAATGCCCCATTCTACTACACTATTAAACACGACCTTACGGGCAACAACGTACTAAAAACTGGTTATGAGGACCAAGTCATCACATACGTACCAACATATAATCCTGACACCAAAGAAGTTGTCAATACCATCACCGCACACAACGCAGGTACGGCTGTCCTCACTTTCATTCAGAGACCTACAGAAAGCCACTATACCGACACGCTCCGTTGCGTGATTACCGTCACAAAATACACCACCTCTTTTGACCTCAAGGGCAGAACGACGTACTACACAGGCGATGAGGATCCATACAACGCACTCTTCAACACCCTTACCAACAACTCCGATGTCACAATGACATTCACTTCAGGCGATGAGTCTGTTATCAAATACGAAGATAGCAAACTCAAAGCACTCTGCGCGGGCTCCACATCGTTCACGGTGGCT
>JBGVEG010000080.1:0-13417 GCA_045119955.1 Paludibacteraceae bacterium | reverse complement strand
CTCGGCCTTTGCGGTCTGGGTATTCCCTAACGTCCGCAAAGGTACAAATTAATATTAATCGAACCAAATACGGACTTGGTACGAAGGTGACAGGGAGAAAACCGTATCACAAAAAGAAAATTTTTCGTACAGAAAAACCCCTGTTTCAGCATAAATCCAGACAAAACAGGGGTGTTATGGGGTGTTCTGTTTACGTTTAATTAACGTTTTTAACGATAGGAGCCAGCCCAAACAGGTGGGCAGGCTCCAGATTATCTAACGTAAGAGCAAATATCAAACCCCTCTTCATTATAAGCCACGGCACGGATAGCCATAGAAGCCATAAGTGTACCACGGCAAACCATTAGGAGCGTTGCGTGAGCATCATTCTCTGGAGCATCACAAGAGAACTCAAAACATACTTCGGAATCATCCTCGTAAACTAAAAAGATAGTTGCTTTCATAATCAATCACAATATAATGCCCACAGGGCGGTTAATAAAACATAAAGTAGGAACATAAAACAAAAGGGAAAAAGGGTTAATACTTGATGCCTTTGGCATCGGTTATCTGGAGAGTGGAAGGGTCGACACCCTTCCTAATCTCTTCAAATCTCTTTAGCTTGGCCGACACCAGCACTTTGTGCTTTGAAATGCATCGACCATTCTTTTCAACGAAATACCACATAATCAATAATCTAAATTTGCATCATTCATTGCACACTCTGTAGGGTCACAAATACCGCGATAGCGGCATCTTGGGCAGGGGTCTAAATTGAGACAATCAAGGTCATTTCGCTTCAATGCTGCAACAAAATCCTCGTGGGTCATAACCTCCAGACGCGAATTAACTTGCGCTCTGGATGGAGCAGAAGAGCCAAAAGGACGGCCAAAGGCTAACATTAATTGACGTGCATTGTCGGCCTTGCGCGTGGCGAACCACGCGCGTTTAGCCTTTGGAGATAATTTTGAAATTGGAACAAACATAACGATAAATATTAAAGGGTGAAACATCTTATTTTTTATATTGCAAAGATAGCAATTTATCTGCAAATATGCAAGAATAATCGACGAACTGCCTATATTTATCGACGTTTGGGAATACAGGAAAATAACCTCTGGACGCACCAGCCGCACCCAGCCACGCATGCCCCAGCCAGCCAACCCCATCCCCGCCAAAGTGGAAACAATACCATGAAAAACACTAGGCAGAGGGGTTTGGGGGGTCGCCAATGAGAACCCCCCAAAAAAACGTTGCGGCCGTGCCGCCGCCCGAGAGGGTGCGGGAGGCGGGGCGTTCCGCCGCCCGCGAGAGGCGCAGCGGCCTTGGCCGCGAGCACGGCGATTTGAATTGTCATTTATGATCTATGGATCAGCTAAGTAATTCAAATCCCCACCGCCGCCAAGGGTGGTGGGTGGGGAATGAATAAGAAATGCGGCCTGTAGGCCGACACCGCTTAGAGCATCGACCTTCGGGGGCGATGCGGGGCTCTGGCAATACAGCAGCCAGAGCCTTCAAATACACGCCAGCATGGTAACTCGCGCCGCATACCTATAGGGATGCGGCGTTTGTACGGGAAACGATGCGGCGTATCACCCCTCGAAAAACCAATTTTTACACGAATTTCCCCTTATGATAACATCCCCCGTAGGAGATTTATCATAAGATAAATTCGTGCTTTTAAAAATTGGATTACGCCAGATAACCAGACCACGTTGCCCGTGATGGCGGACGTTCGGCGTGGCGTGCGTGCTCCTTAGAGCATCGCACAGCCATCGCCGCAGGTGGTAACTCTCCTATGAGGCGAGGGCACAAATCGCGCACCAGCGCGTTTTTGTGCCCGAGCCTGCCCGTAGCAGACAAACTAAATTTAGAACCCGACAGGCGAGCTCTGTCGAGCCACCAAGACGAAGTGAGCGATGGCAGAACCAGACGGCCGCTCGACGACCGCGACGCATCCAAAAGGGTGGGCGGGTGGGGAAGTCCGTTTCGTGTTATATGGCGTTTGCTTTACCAGATTTTTAGTGGTGAAAATGATTTTTTCTGATGGCCATTGCCAGATTAGTCGACGCGATCTAAGCGCGCGGAGATCTGGCAATAAATGGCCATCAGATAAAAAAATCATTTGAGCCTTATTGGTGCGACGGCTGGGGATGGGATTTAGGGTCTTCGGCTCTGTGAGCCGTTGACCCTGAATCTTATCCCCGGCCAGAGCCGAAAAACAATGTCCCAACCGCTCTGCCCTCGCAGGGGTGTCGCAATTCTGAAATCTGGCCTCTCGACCTTAGGAGAGTTGACCAGATTCCAGATTTGCAGAAATCCCCTGTGTGGGCGTTTCTCGGCACGCGCCGACAGAGCGGGGTGGTGGTGGGGGTTTGAGGATGGACGAAGCGAGCGTAGCGAGCCATTTACAGGCGACTTTCTATCCGGTCAATGGCTGTTTGGATATACATCAGGATCGCTGTAATATCTTCCGTCAAGTTTTGGTACCCACACAGGTCAACATTATCTTGATATTTCGATGCGTGAGAATCAACTATCACCGATATACCGTTTCTGTAAGAGATAACGGACACTAACATTTCATCCACATCAACACTATCGCCGTCATAGACGTGGAAATCCTGCCCGTAGCCTGTCGTTTGGTCGTTGGTTAGGTAAATACCCATAACGCACCAAACGGCGTTGTCAGAGCCAATAAATTCGAGTAGCGAGGGCGCAAATTGTGGTGCGAGTTCGACTACTGCAGTTTGTATCACGTTATAGTCCGTTACCTTAGCCATGCCGTTTTGATTTAGATAGGAGTGAATCGTTGTTAATCTTAAAAGTGGCCTCTACTTCGTGCCTGTCCCAATTGTACGTCCGTAGCATATCATATATGGCTCCGCTGTCGAAGTTATAGAGTACTGCCGCCAGCAAGTTGTTAATGATAGCACTACGGCTCCAATAGGAGTGTTGTTGCGCCAGCTTTTCGACTTTGTCATATAAGTCGGCCTCCAGACGCATGGAGATCAGTTTTGCATTGTCTCTTGCCATGATGTTTGTTGTTTAGGAGTTAATAATGAGGTGGAAATTTGCCTGGGCGCAAAGGGGTTTTTTACCCTCCATTGCAGGCGCACGCGCACCCGCCCCCGCACCCGTGAGGGAAAAACGCGTGGAGTCCCTTTATTTAAAGGCATTCCCAAAGACCCACATTGGAAATCGCACGGCGGTACTACTGTACCGCCTCTTTTGCCTTCGGAGCGTAATACTAAAACGTAGGCGTGTCGTCGTAGTATTGGCACGCTACGGACTCCAGCCAAACGTCGTGATTCCAGATATGGCATAGTGCCATGTTCTCGAAAACAATGTTGCTTCTGCATAGACAGGTTTTGCATTTCTTTTCCGTTTCCATGTTTAAAATATTTCTTTGTTTAACAACAGGTTTTTCACCTCTTGCATAATCTCCAGAGCCGTACGTTCATCGCAGTTTAGTTTGCGTTGCAAAGTAATCTGCCATGCACGCCTTTCTACATCATCACCCAATGGCACAAAGCGTAATGAATCCAGCCTCTCGATGTTCTTCAAAAGTTCATCACAGGCAGTTCTAATGTTTGGCTGTGGGTGTTCAACTTTATATTGGAGTAGTCTACGCCTTAGTATTTCGTCTGTGTGGCTTTTCTTCGATGCTGATGGAGCATTAACCAGCTGGGCAAATTCGTGGCGTTCATCGAAGCGGAAAAGTACCTTATCCCGACACCTATCCTTGCGTTGTGGTTTGCGCTCCACTTCAGAATTAAGCGAGAGTAGAGCGTTATACACCAGACCGTTGTTTGCTCCTATGTAGTCACGGTGTTTGAAGTGGAAGTAGTGGTAGGCTAAATCTTGAAACCGTTTCCAGATTTTATCCTTTGCGTCAAACTGCTCCAGACGGTGCGGTATTGCCTGTTGCTTTACTTTCTTACCGTTCTGCATTTCTATAATGCACCATCCTTCCGCTTCGCTCTTCATGCTAAATTCGACTCGCCATATATCTGGGGTGTATAAGTTTCCGTTCGTGTCGCGTTTTGTCATACTACATGGGTTATCGATTAACCCGTGTAGCAGCCAACAAGTCTTTATCCAAGGTTTGTCGTTCTTAGCTTGTTTCAATTCCAGAGATTTGTTGTAAAGCTTAGTCGAAACCATAGATGAGGGTGAACCCCAAGAAAGTGAATTGATGTCGCATGATTCCCAGCTGTCTTTGCCGTGCATCGTTATTCCACATTGATTTATTTTGCGGTACTCGCCTTTAAGGTATCTACGTACGAACCTTGCAGGCAAATCACCATAGTCGAAAAACTCAAAATCGTAGCATATATCTATGCGGTAGATTCGTTTGAAAATGTACTCGTTAGCCAGAAGAAAGTTTCGCAGAAAGTCAACGGGATTGCCTTGATAGAGCATCCAGTTTGTCAATCTGATGTGACAGCTCTGCTCTACCAGACCAGCAAATGAAGAGCCTCCAGACGCGGGATTCCGCCTTATCTCTATCATTGCATCGCCGTCGCTGTTTGTGATTGTAAACATTTCCTTGTAAACTCTCGTTCCGTACTCTCTTTCAGTAACCAAATAGCCATGTTTACGAAAGTAATCTGCATTCATTGGGTATCTGTCATTTGATTCTAAGACATAGACCTCCAGCCAATCGATGTTTACACACCGCACTGATGGAAGCTTCTGCATTGATACAAATTGATAACTACCCCAAAATGAACTTCACTACTCCACCCGTATCAATTCGGTCTACCTTGACTTTCATTTCAGAATCAACCGTTAGACGGTACCGTCCCAAGTCGTGTCGCCAGAACACTTTTTTCACCATTGCGCCATTGCGAAAGATGGTATAAGTGTGTTTCTTTATCCAGATGCTTAACCTGTTGCCATTGCTCTGGTGTTTCATCTTGATAATCCAGATACCATCAGCAAAGAAATCAATTACCTGAATATAACCATTACAAAGGAAGTCGAAACACTCCTTTAGTGCTTCGACTTCTGCACGGGACAGGTCTGTAAATCCAGAATCATTTTGTCTCATTCTGCCTGTCCGTCTGCTTGGTTATTTTCTGCTTCGTCATCCTGTGCCGTTGGTACAGGAGCCACGAAACCTTGATTGTTCATAAGGTACTGACCTCCGCGCACATCAAGCAATTCTTTCACGTCGTCTTTCTTCATTCCCTTGGTGGGGATATCAGTCCAATAGTATTTCGTAACGTCATGGATTGATCCGTCTGTCGGGTCAACGACTTGACGCGCTACGGCATCCGTATTGCCACCGCATAACTCGACTTCTATGACTGCCACCTGTAACCCTGCTTTCATACAACGGTCTTTCTTGCTGGAGTATACGCGCAGACTACCATTGCCACGTACAAATACTTTCACACCAGCTTTGAGATACGGAATCACCTTGGATTCAGCGTTAGACATAGTGCAGTCTATCCAATTGGTGGTTTCAACGTCTTTCTGCTCTTTGTCTTTGTAACGCTGGGTGTCAGCGATTCGGAATGTTACGAACTTAGAGCCATTTGATTCTTTAACCTCGGCATCGGCTCCCAGATTGCCTAATACTTCTACTTTTAACATAATGTTTTGATTTTAAAATTATTTATCTAATGGTAACGGGGATTCCGTCACGTCAATAAAGACACTAATTGCCCTTGGGTAAACGTCCCAATTTTCTTCAAAGAACCAGCCGCCGCCTTTATCTTTCTCGGTGCAAAGACCTATTAAGCGTGCGCCTTGATTGTCGGTCTGGCAAATGTCAGACAGGTCACACAGGGCACAAGGCGATGGATTTGTTATTTCTTTCTCCTTAACCAGACTATAAGGCTTACCATGTATAATTAAGAGCGTGTTTCTATCTTCCAAACGATTATTCATACCAAGCCAAATATTTTAGTTACGATTGCATCCAGAACAAAAATCAAAATCGCAAGTGCAATTGTTGGGGCAACATCATAGAAACCGTACTGCCTCCGTCGGCTTAGGTATTTACATCGGTGGGGTGGGCACGATGTATCACAAGTTTTACGGTTTAGCAGACGTAGCATCGCGGGAGCCTGCGAAAAACGCTGTCGGGTTTCTTGTGGTGTCATTACGCGGTGCGCTTCGAGGTAGTCAAACGAATCATCGACAATTGCGTCATAGCACTGCTGTATTGACAGGCTTATCATTGCGTATGGTGTTGTGATTCTATCACCACACAGACTACGGCATTTTGTCCGCTGTGACAGCTGGGAATCAACTTCGAGGCTCCACAACTCAAAGTACCAGCCAACATCTTTGCAAAATTCCTGCACTAAGGATAATAACATTGAATCACGCAGTGATGATCCAACCCAAATTTGATAAACGATGGAATCTGGTTTTAACTCTCCAGCATTCCGAATAAGACAATATTTGCGTTTCATGTCTTAAAGTTTTAGGTGGTTACTTTTTAAGGGCGGCGAATCGTTCCGAGAATCGGCATTCTGATAAATTGTTTATTAAAACAATCGTTAAAAGAAATGTGGCTCCACCGAGGACAAGTCCGTCGATAGGAGCCACAGACACGAAACGCGTGCCTCACCCTTTTGCTTTACGTTCACAGGTCGTCCTCACGTTGCCTGTTATCCTAAGCGGTGGCAAAGATACGAACTATTTTCGTGTAATACAAATTTTGGGCAAACTTTTTGCGTTATTTAGACTGATTCAAAACTAAGAAACACGCTGCAAACACCCTAAAATAAAGGAAAAATGTAGCTACAATCACTTGCAACTACATTCCAACATAGGCTAAATGAATAAGTCTTAGAATAATTATCAGGTCTCGCTTGACCTTGTAAAAATAGCTTCAAATATTGTATCAATCGTGTGAAAAGGTGTCTGTTGGGCATATATAAACCGTGTCCTTAACCGTGTTGCCCATCTGATTGGTATTCTCCCAGAGCATTTCAAATTGACCTGTATGTCGGTTATATTGAATTATTCCGCTCGATGTACACCAAAGAAAGTTCGGAGTGGTGCATGATTGAAATGAGAAACAACCCGCCGCAAGTCCGAAAATAACCAAAAATAAACCTGTAATTCGTTTCATAACTCTTGACTTTATAACATATCGTATGCACTTTCGATTGTGGAGCGGTCAACTCTCTGGCCACATTCCACGAATATCATAGCGTAGACCAAATCACACATCAATTTGCGGTTGCTAAAGCTGATGGTCTGGTGAGGACTGATGCCCATATCCTTGGCCACAAAATCAATGTACTTTTGGGTTGCGTTCTCGGTGGGCGGTGCCCATCGCTTTACAATCTTCTCGATGGTGTTGAACTTGTTGGTCAAACCATTGTAGCCGGTGACATACTTACGCAGGATTATGAACCCCGCACGGATGCCATACTGCATGGTTTGGAACTCTTCAAAAGCTTTGTCCTTCTGGACGGGTCTTTCTCCCTTCCAGCTGTTGCCCTTGCGTATGTTCAACGGGTTATTGTTTCGTATACCTCTCGGCTCCATGTTCCAATAATGTTTTGTAGTAAGACTGCTATCCTAAAATCCTGCTGATACCAGGGGGATTGTATTACACTCACCAGGTGAAAATCGTAATACGCGCTCGATAGCGTATTACAACAGACCATGAACCCCCGATATTTACAATCAAGGCATTTTACAGCACAGAAAAAGCCGTCTGGAACCTCAATAAACGTAGTACGTTTGGACTTGGCCTGCTGCAAGTGTGATACATCCTGCAGTACATTCACGGTGTAATCATACAGAGGCCCCCGAGCAATTAACAATCTGTGGCCCTGTGTGGCCAACAAGCGACATGAATCCTCGATAACCTTCCATGCACCAGAATTACAGACCATCGTCATTGGTACCAGATTGCTTGTGAAATAGGTTTCCTTTAACCATGCTTTGTCGCTGTCCCTATCGCCTGCACTGCACAGGTGGCCACGAACATACCCCGTGCCTGTATAGTCGCTATCCTTCACCCTTGGCCGGGGTAATTGCGTGTCGATTTTGAAGTGTCGATTGCCCACCTTTGTGTGACCAGAGAAGTGAGAATATTCAAGCTGGTAGACCACCAATGCAGGATTGTGTGTCTGGGTATCGTAGTAGCTGACAAAAGAATCGTGCTTCACCTTGATAAAGGGGAAATCCTGTGCTTTACACTTGATGCATATAAGAAATAACATCGCGTATATCAACAGGAACACAATAGCTGTGAAACGTTTATACCACATTACTTGTCACCTCCTTTCAATCTTCTATCCAATTGCCAGAACTTATAATCAAGGCCAAAGATGGCCGCTGTAAGGGCGAGGAATTGAGCGCACATCATCAGAACACCGGCTGCAATATCATTCTCCTTGCTAATGAGCAGAGAGGTGAATGCCAAGGCAACAGCAGCCACGAATGACGCGACGGCTACACCATATTCTACTTTCTTATCACGTATCATTTTATCCTAAGTAAATATACTTGGCTGTGGACGGCCTGTGGGTGGCTCCAGCCATGATCCAAACACCTTTGACGGTGTTGCATCATCTAAAATGGATTGAATCTCTGGATAACATTCAGACAGGCGGCTCGATGATATCTTTTTCTTTCCGTCGGCATAGGATATGGAGAACGCACCGTGATAGTAAATCCAATGGTCGAACTCGCCCACCTCCAGAGCATATCCGAGCACCAGACGCATACGTGACGCGTCGTAAACAATGAACGGATTCGTATTGGAAAGGAGGGAGAATAACCTCGATAGATTTTCGGGTGTCACGGGCGTGTTATCTGGCATTGTCTCGTTGACTTGCCAGATAGCATATTCATATTGTCCGACAGGGTAAAAAGTATCGTCGATTTCGACGTATGCCGCGCCGTAATGCCACCAGCAATGCGCCAGCGTATCGCGCCGCGTCATACCCCAGAACCTTAACAGTTCGCCAATGGTCTGGATGGAAGAGGGTACAAGTAATTCCAAGTATGTGGCCTCTGTCAAAAGATGGCCTAACAATTCCATTAACCATGATGGATTATCATCGTACACAAGTCGGTTAAAGAGGTTTCGTGATAGTGTTCCCGATGACAACAAGAAACGACCTCCCAGATTGTTCATTTCCTGTCTGACAGGATAAACATATTGATTACCTCCGTACCAATTTGCTTTGCAGTCCGAAGCGACTTGCATCAAGTTCATTGAAGAAAAAGCGTTCAGACTTTTCGACTTGTTGGCACCTGACTGCATGCTGATGGTGGCCACAGGCTTTAAATCTCGCATCAAGGCTTCTACCATACACGTACACATTCTTTGCGCCTGTAGCCTGGGAGAATAAGAATCTTGTTTACTCTCTGCCTTTGCATACACCTCTTGGGAATAACTACCATCGTCATTCCTTACCACTTGGTATATCATATCACCAACCTGACCGCGTACCTTTGCGCGTGCGCCTCCTACCCGTCCACTTGCCATAATTAAAATTTAATTAAAAAAGGGGTAGGGCGAACGCCCTGCCCCCCAATTTTTGAGTATCGATTTGACTTACGATTAATCACCCGTATCAACGGGATGACCGTTCTCGTCAGTGCCAGCACCTGCGCCGATGCTACCCCAAACCTGAATGACCTGATTGTTACGAACCAGGCAGATATAAGAATCTGCATCGTTCTCGGCATAGGCGAGGGTCTTAGTGACAGACGAACCATTGATGGCGGTCTGGTTGCCAGCGGCTACACTTGCGCCGATAGAAGGCTGTGAGCCTGTCACAACGCCGAGGGCGTAAGATGCGTCATCAGTACCGGCGGCAATGGTGGCCACGATGGTATTGTCACCGACCTGTGCCTGTGCCTTGGCACCGTTAGCCAGAGCAGCACCGTTGACGGTCACGCCAGTGATACTCGACGGAGTGGTCGAAACGTCTGGAGTGGCAGATGTACCCTGCACGAAGCTTTCAGACATACCGAAGATGTCACCACCATTCAGATAGTTCTGGGCACCGACGGGATACGTGGGTAGTGCTTCATCCGAAGTGAAATCGAAGTTGAGCGAGTTGCCCAGAGTGGCCTTGTTGTGAATGTACTTGCCAGACACCTTCTTAGAGATGATGACAGCACAGCAACCAGCAACGGCCTCCAAAGTGATGCTAACAACATTCGATGCGATAGCAACCACAGCGGCGGCATTACCCTCCACTGCAAAGATGTCGGCGATGTTGTCGGCAGAGATCACCGTAGCAGCAGCGAGGCTGGGATTGATGCGGAAGCGCTCATAATAAGCGTTACCAGAAATGGCCATACCAACGAGAGTAAAATACTCTTCATCGCCGAGACCCAGAGCGGACTTCAAACCACCAATGGTAATGTTATCGCTGGGCAGGGTGATGGTAATGATACCAGATGCCTGGACCAGTGCGAGAGTGGCAGGAAGCTGTGCGGCACCATCAGAAATGACGTAAGCACCGCGCTTTGCGCCCTTCTCTTGGTACTTCACCAAGCCGAAAGCATTGGAGCCAGAAGGATTGGCGGCAATATCGGCCTTAATTGCGCCGTAGTTGCGAGAAGTGAACTCGGCGAGGTTTGCGCGTGAGCCTGTCACGTTGTCAAACGAATGGTCGACGATGGGACGAAGCACGGCCAGAGCCTGTGCAATCGTGCTCATGATCATGCGGCCACGCATCTGAGCCTGTGTCTGTGGGTTTGCAACACTTTCAGCGAGGGAGCGTACCACCTGCTGTTTCTTTCCTTTAGCGTCGCGGCCAACGCTATAAACTTCGGAACCTACGCGTCCACGGATGTATGTACGTGTTCCACCGCTCTTTGATTTTGCACACATAGTAAATAGTAGCTAATGAATGTTCTGGCCTCTCCGCTCGGCCTTTGCGGTCTGGGTATTCCCTAACGTCCGCAAAGGTACAAATTAATATTAATCGAACCAAATACGGACTTGGTACGAAGGTGACAGGGAGAAAACCGTATCACAAAAAGAAAATTTTTCGGACAGAAAACCCCCTGTTTCGGCATAAATCCAGACAAAACAGGGGCGTTATGGGGCGTTTGGTTTACGTTTAATTAACGTTTTTAACTAAAGGAGCCTGCCCAAATGATGGGGCAGGCTCCAGATTATCTAACGTAAGAGCAAATATAAAAACCTTCTTCATTATAAGCCACCACACGGACAGCTATTGAAGCCATAAGTGTACCACGGCATACCATTAAGAGCGTTGCGTGAGCATCGCGCTCTGGAGCATCACAAGAAAACTCAAAACAAACTTCGGATTCATCGTCATAAATCAAAAAGATAGTTGCTTTCATAATCAATCACAATATAATGCCCACAGGGCGGTTAATAAAACAAATAATAGGAACATAAAGCATAAGGGTAAAAGGGTTAATACTTGATGCCTTTCGCATCGGTTATCTGGAGGATGGAAGGGTCTACGCCCTTCCGAATCTCCTCAAATCTCTTTAACTTAGCCGACACAAGCACTTTGTGCTTTGAAATGCATCGACCGTTCTTTTCAACGAAATACCACATAATCAAATCAATCTATAATGAAAATCAAATTGCGTATCAAGCCAACAGAACCACGATTGACGAGAAGAAAAACTACGGACTACAGCAAACAATTCGACAGAATGGCCGCGCTCATTCCAAAGGCGGTGCATTTTCTTTTCAGCCGTCTTAAAGGCGGCAGGCAGCGACTTCGCGCTGGACTGCACGCCATTAACAAACAAACGATAATCACATTGTCTCATAAGGTTATTATAAATTAGCGTCATTCATTGCACAATCTGTAGGGTCACAGATACCACGATAGCGGCACCTGGGGCAGGGGTCTAAATAAAGGCAGTCCAAATCTTGACGCTTCAAGGCTGCAACAAACTCTTCGTGGGTCATAACTTCCAGACGCGTATGCGCTTGCGCCTTGGCGGGAGCACTGGAACCAAATGGACGGCCAAAGGCCAACATTAATTGACGTGCGTCATCGGCCTTGCGCGCAGCTATCTGCGCGCCTCTGGCCTTTGGAGATAATTTTGAAATTGGAACAAACATAACGATAAATATTTAAGGGTGAAACATACTAAAAAATCTCGATGGTGCCAGCACCGAAATTGAAATAGACAGACAGAGCCAGAACACCAACAACACCACAAATCACATCGACCTCGGAAGGCCACAGGATGCAATTAGGATGCAAAACAAGGCGATACGAATCTGGCACAGGGGAAATCTCACACTCAGCAAAAATCTGGTAATTACCATTAACCTTTTTCTTGCATACAAATTCGATGTGCGACCACAGCGAAACAAAATTTTTCTTTGTCATAACTCTTAATTTTTAAAGGGTGAAACAATCGTGAAAACATCGGGAGCCGACAGGCACCCGACGAACTAACAGGCCAAAGGAGCCAGAGAAACCCGACTATCGCCATAAGGAAACGAGCCAGCCATTGCGACCAACACACCACCAACGACCACTGAAGCAAAGCAACAATCAGGGCGCATACGAAGCCACTCGCGGCACTCGCGACGAGCATCATCAATGCTATTGAAACAGAAAGACCATGAGCGCTCAGCACAACCGCGCTCAATGAGGAAAAATCGACCCTCAAAACGACACTTGAAATCATTGATATTTACCATAGCTATAACCTTTTATTTATAGTGCAAAGTTACGAAAATATCTGCAAATATGCAACAATAATCGACGAACAGGCTGATTTTATCGACGAATAGGAATAAGAAAAAATAGCCACAGGATGCGCCAGCGGCACCCAGCCACGCCAGCCACAGCCAACCAACCCCAGCACCACCAAAGTGGAAACAATACCATGAAAAACACTAGCCAGAGGGGTCTGGGGGGGCGGCAATGAGCACCCCCCAAAAAAACGCTGCGGCCGTGCCGCCGCCCGAGAGGGTGCGGGAGGCGGGGCGTTCCGCCGCCCGCGACGGGCGCAGGCACGTAAGTGCCGAGCACAACGTCAGGCAGATCATTTATTCTCACCCGCCACAAGGGTGGTGGGTGGGGAAAGAATAAGAAATGCGGCCTGTAGGCCGACACCGCTTAGAGCAGCGGCGTTCGGGGACGATGCGGGGCTCTGGCAATACAGCAGCCAGAGCCTTCAAATACACGCCAGCAGAGTAACTCGCGGTGCTGACCTATAGGACAGCACCGTTTGTACGGGAAACCTTATGGCCTGTTACGTTCCAATAAAGATGGCCTATAAGAATACAGATTATGATACAATCCCGCTATGGCGAATTTATCAATAATCTGTATTCTTACTTAGGCCATCAATCGTATGGGAAACCTTATGGCCCTGCCCGTGATGGCGGACGTTCGGCGTGGCGTGCGTGCTCCTTAGAGCATCGCACAGCCATCGCCGCAGGTGGTAACTCTCCTATGAGGCGAGGGCACAAATCGCGCACCAGCGC
>JBGVEG010000079.1:0-2607 GCA_045119955.1 Paludibacteraceae bacterium | reverse complement strand
TGAGGACTGATTGTCCGTACAAAAGTCGTCTAAACATTTATTTTACGAAGATTCTACTCTTCTCATGTAGTCTTCTATGTAGTCTAAATTAAGACCAATTAGTGCTACCAAGTAAAATAAAGTAACAACTTAACACTTTGTCTTTTTATGTACACTATTAACATCAAGGGAAAGCCAAATCCCAAGGATCCCGCTATGGTCAAGTTGGAGATGATTTTCTTCAAGTCCAACTATCCACGAGTAACTAAGGTCGTAAATGTAACAGGTCTTTTGGCAGACTGGGACGCCAAGTCGCAAAGTTTCAGAGTAGGAAGTGCTGAAGCAACAGCAAAGAACAAAATCTTATTTGACCTTAAAACTAAATACTATCATAAAGCCGACGATTGGGAAATCGAGGGACGCAATTGGTCTCCCGTACAACTTTCGCACGCTTTTGACGAGGCAGAGCAAATTAAATCGGAGGTAGTCGTAAAATCTGTGTTGCAGATGGTAGAGTCTTTTGAGGAGAGATATCTCGAAAAGAAGAGAATTAAGAATGGGCATATAATGGATAGTATAAAGACTTCCAAATGCTACACGAATCTCAAGAAGACTCTAATCCAGTTTACATCAGAAAAGTATAACAAGTCCTTTTCGTCATACTTTTTTACTGATATTAATGAACAGTTCCTGTTGGATTTTGCGTTTTGGATTAAGGAACAAGGTATCAAAAACGGGAACCGAGGTGGTTTGACTCACAAGTTAAGGCTTCTCAGAGCGGTATGTAACCACGCGTACAAGATGGGAATGTATGGTGTCAATATGGATGCATTTCTATGTCTAGGTAACGATATTAAATGGCCTGAGACCACATCTAAGGCTATATCATATAAGACAATGAATAAAATTGCAGCAATTGATAGAACGCTTTTGACTCGCTATGAACAACTCCACCTTGACATGTTTCTATTTAGCTATTATGCTGGAGGAATGGCAAATGTTGATGTTTGTAACCTGACATGGGATTGTATCCAAGAAGATAGAATAGTATACGAGCGAATAAAATTTCCTAAAACTGCGAAGCCCATTTTACTCCAAAAGGCAAGGGACATAATGAATAAGTACAAGGGAAAGAGTTTTGAGAATTATGTGTTCCCTGTATTTAGTCCAAAGCATACGACATCTCAGAAACGGATGGTGAGAGTAAAAGAAATATCATCAAAGGTAAGCAGAACCCTCAGAAAGATATGTAAGATACTTCGTATTAAAGATAAGGTAACTTGGTATTCGGCTCGTGGTTCGTTTATTTCGAAGATGGTTGATGCGGGAAACAACCCTTATGTAGTTGCGGAAATGGCGGGTAATAGTCCGTTGACCATCTACAAACACTACTATAAGAATACCAGAAGAGAGGAAATCAAGCGCGAAATGGAATCTATTTTCTGATTTTGTGTTATCTTTGCACTTGAATTCTAAAACAATAAACACTATGAAAGAATTGGTAGCAAAAATCAATGAGGTATTCGAGGCATTCTCAAAGGATGCAGCGTTGCAGGTAGAGAAAGGTAACAAGGCTGCAGGAACTCGCGCCCGTAAGTCTTCATTGGAACTTGAGAAGCTGATGAAGGAGTTTCGCAAGGTTTCTGTCGAGGCCGGCAAGAACTAATCTCTCCCTCAGTCGTGTAGCGTTGCTACACATACATATTTAACACAAGAAAGCGTTAGCTTTTGTTTGTCTTCTGAATTCTGGTACAATTCATGTTTTTCTGCAAACAAAAGGTTTCGCTCACGATTTGCGTGGGCTAACCTGATTGCAGAATGGTTTACCAGAGCCAAGAAGACAGCGGGTTATGTCCCACGCTCTTCGTTTTGGTAAATATCGTGCTCTATGGGACTGTGGGCATAAGAAATTGATATGGAGACAAGATTGATTGATGAGTTGATGGCTATTCCAGCGGATGCCACTACCGCTACCATTCAGGGTGTCGAGATGCAGATTATCTCGACAGAGCAGGCAGACAAAATGCTTGATGCAGATTCATGTGGCGAGAATACTCACGAGTGCATTTTGAAGAACGGAAGATTCCTTTTTGAGTCGGATAACGGCAAACTAACTACTTTATATAAGGTACAGAATTAGGGGCATCATCACTGACGCCCCTTTCTTGTGCTCTTATGAGATTACTTTACTTTCTCAACAAAACTCTTCGCAGGTTTGAAAGCTGGAATGTTATGAGCAGGAATAACCATCGTGGTGTTCTTGGTAATGTTTCGTGCTGTTTTCTCTGCACGGTGCTTAATGATAAAGCTACCGAATCCGCGAAGGAACACCTCATCTCCGTTAATCATCGAAGTCTTAATGGTTTCCATCAACCCTTCTACCACCTGTAACACTACTTGTTTCTCAATGCCTGTTGATGCGGCAATCTCCTTTACAATGTCTGCTTTTGTCATAGTTGTATATTTCAGTTTTGTTGTGCTTTGCTAATGTCAGTGCAAAGATATAGTAAAATATCCATTTTAGAATATTCAAGATATTTTCATTCTAAACTTTTGCGTCACTTTCCTTCTACTCTTTCAATAAAAAGATTAGAGTATGAAGCTATCGTTAAGACGCAAATTCAAGGG
>JBGVEG010000078.1:0-118808 GCA_045119955.1 Paludibacteraceae bacterium | reverse complement strand
AATAGCCATAGCACGGCGCTCCTCGGCTTTGGCTTGCGCGATATTCTTGTCGGCCTGTGCCTGATCCATCTGGAGTTGTGCACCAATGTTCTTACCTACATCAATGTCGGCAATATCAATACTGAGAATCTCAAATGCTGTTCCTGCATCTAAGCCCTTGCTGAGCACCAGTTTGGAGATGCTGTCTGGGTTCTCTAATACCATCTTGTGGCTGTCGGACGAACCAATAGAACTGACAATACCTTCACCTACACGTGCAAGGATAGTGTCTTCGCCTGCACCACCGACGAGTTGCTTAATGTTCGCGCGCACGGTCACGCGGGCTTTAGCGATGAGCTGAATACCATCTTTTGCCACAGCGGTTACAGGAGGAGTATCAATCACGCGAGGGTTAACGGACATTTGCACCGCCTCAAACACATCGCGACCAGCGAGGTCAATGGCAGTAGCCATTTGGAAAGTCAAAGCCATATTCGCTTTGCTGGCACTTACGAGGGCGTGCACCACGCGCTCGATATGTCCACCTGCAAGGAAGTGTGCCTCCAGTCCATCGCGTTTCACATCGGTCAGACCAGCTTTATGTGCCTCGATGAGGCAATTGACAATGCGTGTAGGTGGTACCTTACGGATACGCATGAGGAAGAGCTGAATGAGTGACACATGTACACCACTTACTACTGCGTTAATCCACAGCATGAAAGGTACATAGTAGAAGAAGATAATCACGAGGATGGCTATCATAGCCAAACCAACGAGTTGAAGAATACCGATAGTTCCCATAATATTAATTGTTTAGAGTTGTGTAGAATTGTATAGATGTGTGTAGGCAGAGGGTTATTTCTGTAACTCTTCCATGTGTTTGCCTGCGGAAGGCATGTCCACGCCGCCCTCGATCTTGGTGTCGAGCGCCATCTTGTTGAGGGCTTTGCTCTTGACAAACGCATACACGGCAATCGCACTGAGCAAGACGCATGCCGCCAAGGTGACATGACCAGCCCATGCCCAGAGTATAGCCAACTTGACATACGCAATCACGACAGAGGCAATCAGACTGGCAATGCCAACAATGCCAGCGATACCAAAACTGGGCAGGAGAAACATCTCTGCCAACAACAGTCCAATACCAAAAAGGACGAGAATGATGGTTAGAATTAAGTAAGTCATACTGTTTATATTAAAAAATACGCTGCAAAGGTACAAAAAATAATCCATATATGCAAGTCTAAAACGAAAAAAACGAAAACTTTACTTTATATAAGTAATAAAAAAATCTCGCTCAATAAATTTGCACCATTCAAAAAAATGTAGTACCTTTGCCGCCGTTTTGGGCAGAGCTTGTGCAAAACGATACCTTATTTATATAGTCATTACGGGCCTTTAGGTCTATAAAAACAATAGTAACTATGAGTAAAAACCTAATGATTGTTGAGTCTCCGCACAAGGGCGAGACGATTGCTAAATACCTGGATAAAAGTTTCAAAGTTATGTCCTCACAGGGACATATCCGTGATATTGAGGGTGTGGGCAAGAATAGTATAGGTATAGATTTCAAGAATCAATATACTCCTAATTATGCCATTGAGGCGAACAAAACGCAGTTGGTACAATCGCTTCGTGAGGCGGCTGCCAAAGCCGACATGGTGTGGTTGGCGTGCGACCCTGACCGCGAGGGAGAGGCCATAGCATGGCACCTCAAAGAAGTCTTAGGACTGGACGAACAACATTCTTGTCGAGTGACTTTTGAGGATTTTACGAAAGATACCGTCTTAGAGTCCATTAAGCATCCTCGTCAGATAGATTATGACTTGGTGAATGCGCAGCAGGCACGCCGCGTATTGGACCGTATCGTGGGTTTCGAGCTCTCGCCTGTCCTCTGGAAAAAGGTGACAACAGGTCTGAGCGCAGGTCGTGTGCAGTCAGTGGTAGTGCGTATGGTGGTGGAGCGAGAGCGTGAGATAGAAACGTTTGTGCCTGCGGTCAGTTATCGCGTTACTGCGGAGTTTATTGGTCAGACAGAAGACGGCAAGAAGGCAAAATTCAAGACCGAACTCAATCATCGTTTTGCTACCAAGGAGGAGGCCTTGGCATTCATGGAAGCATGTAAAGAGGAACAATTCACATTGTCCTCCGTATCACATAAGAATGGTCATCGTAGTCCTGCGCCTCCGTTCACGACCTCAACCTTACAACAAGAGGCGGTGCGCAAGTTGCATTTCTCTGTTTCCAAGACCATGCGTCTGGCGCAGTCCTTGTATGAGAGCGGACATATCACCTATATGCGTACAGACTCAGTCAGTCTGAGTGCGCTGGCCATAAACACCGCTAAGGCGGCTATCGTGGAGGAGTATGGCGATAAGTACCATAAGTCGCGCCAGTTCCAGACGAAGTCCAAGGGGGCACAAGAGGCGCATGAGGCCATTCGTCCATCGTATATGAACAAAGCAGTGGCAGGTGCCAATAGCGATGAGCGCAAACTATACGACCTGATTCGCAAGCGTGCTATCGCTTCGCAGATGGCCGATGCACAGATAGATACTACTCGTGTGGAAGTGGCTATGAGCCATTCGCCATACCTCTGGACGGCTACCCATGAAGTGGTGACTTTTGATGGATTCATGCGTGCATACACCCAGTCCACAGACGAAGAACTGACTATCGGCGGCACCTCCTCGACCATAGCACAACTCAAGGAGAATGTGGTATGTCAGATGGATACAATGATCAGCCAAGAGTCTTTCACCAAGCCACCTATGCGCTACAGCGAGGGTTCGCTCATCAAGAAGATGGAGGATGAGGGTATTGGTCGTCCTGCTACATATCAGTCCACTATTGACACCATACAGTCACGCAAGTATGTCGAATATCGCAATATTGAGGGTGTGAATCGTACCTATAACATTCTGACATTAAAAGCTGGTCAGTTGACGGACGAGCATAAGACCGAATTGGTGGGTGCGGATACGGGCAAACTGGTGCCTACCGACTTGGGTCGCATTACCAATGACTTCTTGGTGGAGCAGTTCCCTCATATCTTGAGTTATGATTTCACGGCACAGTCGGAGGAGAGTTTCGATGCTATCGCTGCGGGCGAGGCAGACTGGGTACAGGCGGTGGATGACTTCTACCAGACTTTCCATCCGCTCATTCAGCAAGTGCCTACGGGCAAAATGGCAGCGCGATTGATAGGCCAACACCCTGAGACAGGGGAACCCGTTTTGGCGCGTATCACGAAGAATGGTCCATGCGTACAGATAGGCGATAGCGAAGATAAGAAACCTCAGTTCGCTTCCTTGCTCAAGGGGCAGAGTATCTTCACCATAACCATGGAGGAGGCACTGGATCTCTTCCGTACCGCTTTCCCCTATACGTTGACCGAATGGCAGGGCAAGGATGTGGTGATTGGCGAAGGTAAGTTCGGACCATATATCCGCTGGAATAAGTCGTTCGTGAGTATCCCTAAGACCATAGACCCCCATGCTATCACACCAGAGCAGGCCATTGCGCTGCTGGAGAAGAACCAGCAACTGCAAGAGCCTATCCATATCTTTGGCGATATTCAGGTACTCCATGGTCGCTATGGCGCGTATATCAAGACGCCAGAAGGCAACTTTAAGATCCCTCGCTCGGTTGATGCACAAACGCTGACCGAGGAGCAGTGCCGCGAGATCATTGCCAATACGGATAACACTCCTAAGGAGCGACCCGCTTTCGCTCGTAGGGCAAAGAAATAGTGAATTAACCACCTTGAGACCTTGAACCGATTAGTCGATATTATCCTGCCTTTGGCCATATCGGATGTCTATACGTATAGCGTCCCTCTCAGTATGCAATACCCGCCCATTGGAGTGCGGGTATTGGTGCCTTTAGGTAGGAAGACGATTACGGGTGTAGTCTATCGTCAGCACGAGGGCGCACTACCCGATACGGTCAAGCTGCGCGATGTGCTGGATGTGCTGGATGAGCAGCCTGTGGTGACAGCGTATCAGTTGCGCCTTTGGGAATGGCTCTCGCAGTACTATATGTGTACCATGGGCGAGGTCATGGCGGCGGCTCTGCCATCAGGGATTATTGACGATGACTATAAGGCGCTCACGACGCAGTATATCCAGCTGAGTCCTACGCATTTGGATCCGCGTCAGCAGGAGCTGACACTCAGTCTGCTCAGCCGTGCCAAGTCGCAGCAGAAGTTGTTGGAGACCTTCTTATCTATGAGTCGGAATCAGAACACAGGGATGCCGGATGCTGGATACCCAATGCCTGTGGAGAGGCGTGCGTTATTGGAGGCGAGTGGAGTAGGTAGTGCGGTATTGCGCACGATGATGGATAAGGGTATCTTCTGTGAGCAGGAGCGTGCGGTCTCACGTTTGCGACACTATACAGGAGAGACCCATACACCCCATACTTTGGATACGCAGCAGCAACGAGCAGTGGAGCAGATTCGCCAGTCTTGGCAACAGAAGCCCGTGACGCTCTTGCATGGTGTGACCTCCAGTGGCAAGACAGAGGTGTATATCCATCTTATTCATGAGATGCTTCAACAGGGTAAGCAGGTGCTGTATCTCGTGCCAGAGATAGCGCTGACAACCCAACTTACCGATCGTCTGCAAGCCGTCTTTGGCAACCAAGTGATGGTCTATCACTCCCGCTTTAGTAGCGACGAACGAGTGGAGATATATTCTAGCCTATCGCCTATCGCCTCTTCGCCTTCTCGCCTCATTCTTGGTGCTCGCTCTGCTATATTCTTGCCTTTCTCCAATTTGGGTCTGGTGATTGTGGACGAGGAGCACGAACCCAGTTATAAGCAGCAGGACCCTGCTCCGCGTTATCATGCGCGTTCGGCGGCTATCATGATGGCGCAGTGGTATGGGGCGAAAGTCTTGTTGGGCACAGCGACACCATCCATTGAGTCGTATCACAATGCCGTGTCGGGCAAGTATGGTTGGGTGGAGATGACGGAGCGTTTTCGTGGTTTGCAGTTGCCTAAGATCACCATGGTGGACCTGCAACGTCAGTATCATCGCAAGGAGATGTATGGTCACTTGGCAGACCCCGTGGTGTTCCGTATGCGTGAGGAACTGGCGAAAGGCAAACAGGTAATCTTGTTTCAAAACCGCAGGGGCTATGCGCCTTTCTTGCAGTGTCCGCAGTGTGGTGAGGTGCCTAAGTGTCCTAACTGCGATGTCAGTATGACCTATCACAAGAGTAACAATACCCTCGTTTGCCACAGTTGCGGTTGTACCCAATCGCCAATCGCCCATTGCCCCAAATGTGGCACTGCCTGGAAGCTTCGCGGCATAGGTACAGAGCGCTTGGAGGAGGAGATACATGGGCTGTTCCCGCATGCGCGTGTGGCACGTATGGACTTGGATTCTACGCGCAAGAAGGACGCTTATCAGCAGATTATAGACCGCTTTGCCCAGCATGAGGTGGATATACTGATTGGCACGCAGATGGTGACGAAGGGTTTGCACTTTGACGGGGTGTCGCTGGTGGTAGTGTTACAAGCGGATAGTCTGATTAACCAACCCGATTTTCGCAGTGCGGAGCATGCGTTTCAGATGTTGGAGCAGGTGAGTGGTCGTGCGGGTCGTACAGGTACGGCAGGCGAGGTGATGATACAGACCTTTGATGCGAAGAATCCGCTGTTTACTCTCTTGTCGAAGCATGATTATCGGGGCTTGTATGAGCAGCAGGTTAGTGAGCGTGAAATGTTCTGTTTTCCCCCATTTCATCGGCTAATTGTGCTCAGTTTGCGCCATCGGGATGAGCACCGATTGGAGCGCGGTAGTGTGGTGCTAATGGAAGCACTGAGGAAGGTGTTTGGCGCGCGTGTGTCGGGTGTGATAACGCCTCTTGTGTCACGCCGTCAAAATCAGTATATCCGTCAGTTGCGCCTGCGTGTGGAGCAGGGCGCGAATGTGCAGCGTGCCAAACAGCTGTTGCGTGCCGAGCTGGATGCTTTCCTGCGGCAGACGGAGGGCAAGGGTACGGTTGTTGCGATTGATGTCGATCCGCAGTAGGTGGCGCGTTGGCAATGTCATCCTACAACAAAAGCACCTCAAAAGGTGCTTTTGTTGTCGAGGAGAGGCGACTCGAACGCCCGACCCCCACGTCCCGAACGTGGTGCGCTACCAACTGCGCTACTCCTCGTGCCATGTTGACCACTGACCTTCACTGAACAACACTGGCTATAGAATTTTCCGTACCTGTCCGTGCTTGTCAGTGGTTGGTATTCTCTCCCGCAGATAGTATTTTTAGTGGGAGGTATATCACATTACTCCTCGTAATCTACAGCGCTGCGGGCGGACTTGCATTTGCCGATATACTGCGCCACCTTCACATGCTCAGGGTGCGTAGCATAGGTGTCCAAATCCTCCCATGTGCGGAAGGTACAGGTCAAACAAATATCGTGGTCCGTGTTCTTGGCATTAGGGATATTGATACCCACTGTCTCGTCCACCAGGACATCAATCTTCTCGCGCAATGCGAGCAAGCCATCACGAATAATCTGGGCATTCTCCAACTTACTCTTGCCCTCTGCCTCGTCTAAGAGACGGAAAAATACAATGTGCTTTACCATATTGAAACTCGTTTTTGTGGTTCAAGATACATAGGTGACTCTGGCGTCACGTTCCATGCCTCATACCATGCGCTAATGTGTGGCAAAGCGCCATTCACACGCCACATGCCGAGCGAGTGAGGGTCACTCTTTGTACGTTGCAATACCTCCTCTGGACGGATATTGCCTGCCCATACATTGGCATACGCCAAGAAGAAACGTTGCTCTGGCGTGAAACCATCTACTGTACCAATAGCCGATTGTCCATTGCCAATAGCCGCCTTCTGAGCGTTCTGGAACGCCTGATATGCCACTTGCAAGCCTCCGTGGTCCGCGATATTCTCGCCCAAAGTGAACTTGCCATTTGCATATACACCAGGTGCTACCTCTATAGCGTTGAAGTACTCCTCCATCACCTTTGTACGCTCCTCAAAGCGTGCGCGGTCTTCTTCTGTCCACCAGTTAATCAGGTTACCGTCCTTGTCGAACTGACTACCTTGGTCGTCAAAACCGTGGGTCATCTCGTGGCCAATCACCACGCCAATCGCACCGTAGTTGAATGCATCATCGGCGTTCATGTCGAAGAATGGATATTGCAAGATACCTGCTGGGAAGCAGATTTCGTTGGTGGCAGGGTTGTAGTACGCATTCACCGTTTGTGGGGTCATGAACCATTTATCTTTATCCACAGGTTTGCCGAGGAAAGAGAGGGAATAGTCTTGCTCAAACTTTGCTGCACGTTGGATATTAGCGTAATAGGTCAATTGAGGGTCAATCTCCAAGGCGGTATAATCACGCCACTTATCGGGGTAGCCAATCTTCACGGTGAAGGTGTTGAGTTTCTCCATGGCCTTGGCTTTGGTCTCATCGGACATCCACTCGAGGGCTTGGATACGCTCGCCGAGTGCGATTTGCAAGTTCTTCACGAGGTCAAGCATACGCTCCTTGTTCTCCTCAGGGAAATACTTCTCTACATACATCACGCCTACGGCTTCGCCCAAGGTGCCATTGACCATAGCCACGGCGCGTTTCCAGAGCGGGGTAGGCTCTTGGCGACCGCTGAGGGTGCGACCATAGAACTCAAAGTTCTGCATGAAAATCTCCTCGGTGAGGAAATCTGCGCTGCCATCTATGACTTGCCATGTGAAGAGGGTCTTCATGTCCTCGAGAGACTCCTCTTGGAGCATCTTACCTGCCTCTTGCAGGTGGCGGATTTGACCTACTGAGAGACTATCAGGAGCGATGTTGAGGCCTGCGAAATAGACTTGCCAGTCCACTTGAGGCACGAGTGCTTGGAGCTCGGCAATAGACATCTTATTGTAGTTGGCGATAGGGTCGCGCAGCTCAACATTGCTAAATGCAGCCTTCGCGAGACGGGTCTCCAGACGGAGAACAGTGGCTGCTTTCTCAGCAGCGTTGGCTTGACCAAAGAGGGTGAACATCTTCTCTATGTGCTTGAGATACTCCGCGCGGATATGCTGGGTGTGCTCGTCCTCATCTACGTAATAGTCCTTCTGACTGAGGGCAAAGCCTGCTTGGTACTCGTTGAGGATATTCATAGAGGAGTTCATGGCATCGGCATCGACATACATTGCCCAAAGTCCGAAGTCCATGGCTTTGCCCAGCACCTCTGACCATTGCGCCTTATCGGTCACATTCTCAATCTCCTCAAGTACAGGCAGTACAGGTGCAATACCCTCTTGGTTGCGACGCGCAGTGTCCATGGAGAGGTTATATACATCGCCAATCTTTTGAGGGATAGAACCCTGCTTGTGTTGCTTGGCAGCAATGTCGGCAATGAGGCCATTGACTTGCTCGAGGTTGCTGAGTCCAAGTTTGTCAAAAGAGCCAAAACGGCTGTACTCGTTAGGAAGAGGGTTGTTCTTCATCCAACCGCCGCAGGCGTATTGGTAGAAGTCGTTTTGTGCCACGGCCGTCGTGTCGAGGTTCTCGAGGTGAATGCCTGTGGTCTGGGTTTTGGTACATGCTGTAAGTGCCATAAACGAAAGTAAAAATACAAGTGATTTGTTCATATTATCTATTATTTTATGTTGTCTATGTTAATGAGTTTGTTCACAATGGCATAAATAGTCAGACCCGCGGTGGAGTGGATATTGAGTTTGCGGGTGATATTCTTGCGGTGGGTCATGACGGTATGAATGGAGATGAATAGTCGGTCGGCAATCTCCTTGTTGCTCAGTCCGTTGACCACCTGTATGAGCACATCGCGTTCGCGTTCGCTGAGGGCTTCTGTCTCTTGATCTGGTACGGCTGTCGGAGCATCAGTGAGTGCTTGACTGAGGGCTGGGCGCAGGATCTCATCCTCTATGGCGCAGTGGTCAGCGAAGTCTTGCTCCGTGTGCCATAGGTCACTCATTACGTGAATGAGGGTGTAGGTAGCAATGCCCTTCTGCGAGACATTCTCGGAGGGGTAATACTTGATAATGAGGTTCTTGATCTCGGTGAGTTTGTCGGTGATACGCTGGTCATCATGTATGTGCTCCTGTACCAGTCCCTGCTCCTCGTGCGCAATATGTGTGCGTATCTCCTCCACAAACTCATCGTAGCAGCGTAGGATAAGCATAGGGATCTGCGAGGTAGGGTCGGCAGGAATAATCGCTTCAATAATAGCGCGGCGCAGGAAGGGTAGGCGGAAGTCCAAAAAATAGGAGTGCGCGTTGCGTAGGTACTGCTGCAAGGTCGGCAGATCCACCTCGGTGGGCATGGCTTTGTGTTTGAAGACTTTGTAGTTGACAATCGCCAGGAAGGTAGGAGTATGCACGCCGTGCGAGGCGCAGGCCTCGGCTATGGTCTGCTCGCCTACACCCATACCAAGACCAAAACGACTGATGACATGTATGGCATCTTCTTCGTGCGACATGAGGTCGGCTATTTTGTCGGTGGCTTTGTACATAGAACAGCGTATTTACGAAAAAACGCTGCAAAGTTACTAAATAATATTGATATACGCAAGTGCGTGGTGCAAAATACCTGTTTTTAGTGGGTTGGGGTAGGATAGAGTAGTAGGGCTGCGGAGGCGTATCCCTAATAGTAGGGAATTTGCAGCAAAGAGTTGTGTATGTGGCAGAAAAGCAGTACCTTTGCAGCGATTTTTGAAAGGTATAATAGCATTTTCTTATAGATATGAACAGAATCGTACTTATTTTCATTGTGCTGCTTGCTGGTGTGCTGCCCGGCAGTCAGTGGCTTATGGCGCAGCACCATTCACACAACCACTCGCACGACCATCATGACCAACCCATGTCGGATGCGCATATCGCCGGACACGTATTGGATGCTCATACAGGAGAGCATCTTTCTTTTGTTAATGTGCAAGTGGAAGGCACCACATTAGGCTGCGTGACCGATGGGTCGGGACACTTCTACCTGAAGAACTTGCCCGTAGGTGACCTGACCATTGTCTTCTCCATGATTGGTTATGAGACAGAGAAACGCAGCGTATATCTGCAACCCGACACGCTGGTAGAAATGAACGTCAGCATAGCGGAAATGTCGTTCATGATTGACAATGTGGTGGTGACGGCTAACAAGTATGAGACCAAGCAGAAAGAGGTAGCAACTATTGTCAATGTGGTGACACCCATTATCATAGAGTCCACCACCAGTAGTACCATGGCGGATGTGCTGAATTTCCAGACAGGACTGCGTGTAGAGGAGACCTGCTCCAACTGCGGTGTGCCACAGATACGCATTAATGGTCTGGAGGGACAATACACGCAGATACTGATGGACTCGCGTCCGATCTTCTCCTCCTTGGCATCCGTCTATGGTCTGGAGCAATTGCCAGCAGGCATGGTGGACCGCATAGAGGTGATTCGTGGTGGCGGTAGTGCATTGTATGGCGCCAACGCTATTGCGGGTGTGGTGAATATTATCACCAAAGAACCCAATCGCAACTCGCTCAGTATCAGCAATACGAGCGCTTTTACAGGACTGGGTACCTACGATATTAACACCAGTATGAACGCCAGCGTGGTGGCAGAGAATCAGAAGGCGGGTATCTTCCTCTTTGGTGTACAGCGCAACCGCGAGCAATATGACCGCGATGAGGATGGCTACTCCGATATTCCGCACCTCAACTCTACGACGGTGGGCTTCCGTTCCTATTTCAAGACCTCGGACTACTCCAAAATAACTGCTGAGTACCACCATACCTCTGAGTTCCGCCGCGGTGGCTACGGTATAGACAGTCTGCAACCCCATGAGTCGCCACTCACCGAACAACTCAAGCACAATATCGATGCAGCAACTGCCAAGTGGGATATGTACACGGCGGACAATAAGCATTTTGTGAGTGCATACACCAGTTTCCAGCACATTGCACGCGATAGCTATTTCGGTACGAACTACAATCCTAATGCCTACGGCAAATCTACCGATATTGTTTCGGTGACGGGTGCGCAGTATCGTTTCTCTTATCCTTGCGGCTGGATGAACGCTGACCTGAGCGCAGGCGCAGAATACTCCTACAACCAACTCCGCGACCAGATCTTGGGCTATGACCGCAACACCCTGCAACAGGTACATTTGGGTGGTGGCTACGTCCAAAACGAGTGGAAGAACAAGTACCTCTCCGTACTCGTAGGCGGACGACTGGAGCAACACTCCTTGCTGGAGAAACCTGTCTTCTCGCCCCGTGCTAATATCCGCTATTCGCCAATAACCAACAACCACTCGACACTCGCCGACCTCATTCTGCGCCTCAGTTATGCCAGTGGCTATCGTGCACCGCAGATCTACGAGGAGGACCTACATGTGGGCGCTGTGGGTGGCGAGGTGTCGCTCATTACACTGGACGAGAACCTCAGACCCGAGTATAGCCACTCCGTGAGCGGAAGCGTGGATATGTACTACCGTTTGGGTAAGTGGGATATGAACCTTACATTGGAGGGTTTCTTTACCCAACTCAACGATGTCTTCACCCTCGTGGAGAACGGACACGATGCGCAGGGTAACCTGTTGCTCACTCGCACCAATGCCAGCGGTGCACGCGTGGCAGGAGTGAATGTGGAAGCCAAAGTGGGCTACGGACACTTGCTCACTTTCCAAGCTGGATATACCTACAACCATAGCCGCTATATCGAACCCCTGCAATGGAGCGAGAACCTCCATATTGCACCTCAACGTCGTATGTTCCGCACCCCAGAGCACTATGGTTACTTCCTATGCAATATAGAGCCCGTGAAGCATTTCCATATAGTCACTAACGGCAAACTGACGGGTAGTATGCTGGTGCAACACTTCGCTGGCTATGTGCCCGAAGACGAAGAAGTAGAGACACCTCTGTTCTTTGAGTGGGACGTGAAACTCTGCTACGATATTCCACTTTACAAACATTATACTTTGGAGATTAATGCAGGCGTGAAGAATGTGCTCGATCACTTCCAAAGTGACTTGGATAAAGGCATGGACCGCGACGCGGGATTTGTCTATGGACCTGCTACGCCACGCACCTTCTTTGCAGGCATAAATCTAAAGATTTAAGGTTTAATAGCCAAATATGTACAATAAAATCGCGTAAGGAGTGAACTTTACGCGATTTTATTTGTGTATGTCAGAAAAAATGATTACCTTTGCAGGCTAAATGAATTATAAACAATGTTCAGTGACTAAAAACAACGCAATGAAGACATTGAAATTGATACAATCAGACTCTTATCTCCGTCCTTACGCCTCTGCTATCGAAGGACGCTATAACTATGCCCTCGCACAAGAGAAGAAACTGACTGGCGGTCAGAAACTCAGCGATTGGGCCAACGGTCACATGTTCTTTGGCCTGCACAAAGTGGGCAAGAAATGGGTATTGCGCGAGTGGGCTCCTAATGCCACTGCTATCTACCTTGTGGGTGACTGCAATGCATGGCAGAAGGATGAGGCATATCGTTTGCAACCTACTGAGAACGGCGTGTGGGAGATTACCTTAGCCGAGAAAATGCTCAAGCATGAGCAACTCTACAAACTGCTGGTGGAGTGGCAAGGCGGCAGTGGCGAACGTATCCCCAGTTATGCGCGCCGCGTAGTGCAAGACCCTCAGACCAAACTCTTCTCTGCACAAGTCTGGGAACCTGTGGAGGGCAATAAGGCGAAAGCCGATAAGGTGAAAAGCAAGGCAAAACGCCGCAAAGCAGGCGACCCATTGTTCATTTATGAGTGCCATATCGGTATGTCCAGCGAGGAGGAGAAAGTGAACTCCTACGATGAGTTCCGTCGCGATGTGCTGCCTCGTATCGCTAAGTTGGGCTATAACTGCTTGCAGATTATGGCTATTCAGGAGCACCCCTACTACGGCAGCTTTGGTTACCACGTGTCGAACTTCTTTGCAGTATCCTCTCGCCAAGGTACTCCCGAAGAGCTCAAGCACCTTATTGCTGATGCGCACGCATATGGTATGGACGTGATTATGGATATCGTGCACTCGCATGCGGTGAAAAATGAGTTGGAAGGTTTGGGTATGTTTGACGGTACGCCTTACCAATATTTCCACGATGGCCCCAAACGCGAGCACCCAGCATGGGATAGTCTCTGCTTCAACTATGGCAAACAAGAGGTACTGCACTTCTTGCTCTCCAACTGCAAGTACTGGATGGATGAGTATGACTTCGACGGTTTCCGCTTCGATGGTGTGACCTCGATGATGTACCAGAGCCACGGCTTGGGTGAGGACTTTGTGGACTACTCCTGCTACTACAACGGCAACGAGGATGGCGATGCAATCTGCTACCTTACTCTTGCCAACAAACTCATACACGAGGTGAAGAAGAATGCCATTACTATCGCCGAAGATATGTCTGGCATGCCTGGCTTGGCTTATCCTATCAAAGATGGTGGCATGGGCTTTGACTACCGATTAGCGATGGGTATTCCAGATTTCTGGATTAAGTATATCAAGGAGGTACGTGATGAGGACTGGAAGGCAGGACATATCTTCTACGAGATGACCAACCGCCGCCAGGATGAGAAGACTATCTCTTACGCCGAGAGCCACGATCAAGCGCTTGTAGGTGACAAGACCATTATCTTCCGCCTCTGCGATGCGGATATGTATTGGCATTTCGAGAAGGGACACTCTACCTACATGGTGGACCGCGGTATCGCTTTGCATAAGATGATTCGCCTCATTACGGCTTCTACCATTAATGGCGGCTACCTCACCTTTATGGGTAACGAGTTTGGTCACCCCGAATGGATTGACTTCCCACGCCAAGGCAACGGCTGGAGCCATAAGTATGCTCGCCGTCAGTGGAGTTTAGTGGATAGCCCACGCTATTTCTTCTCCTGCTTGAATCTCTTCGATGAGAAGATGGTACACCTTCTGCGTGAGCACCTAACTCCAGTCAAGGATAAACTCTATGGCACACACCTGCCATGGGAAGAGAAACTCTGCGACAACGAGGGTGACCAAGTAGTTGCATACCAACGCGGCGACTTGGTGTTTGTCTTCAACTGGAACGGCGTGAAGTCCTTTGAGGGCTATGGTATTCCTGTTTCTGCGGGCAAATACAAGGTAGTGCTCAATACGGATGCCAAGGAGTTTGCTGGCTTCGGTCTGTCGGATGACACAGTGGAGCATTTCACTTGTCCTGACACGGGTTACCTGCCTGCTAATAAGGGTTGGCTCCAACTCTACCTCCCTGCTCGCAGCGCAGTGGTGCTCCAGAGAATAGATTAAGGCCCCGGCTGCCAAAAAAGAAAAAAAGTATAACAACATAAAACATTTACACCATGAGACTTATCGTTCAACCCAACTATGACCTGCTCTCCGAGTGGGCAGCCAACTATGTAGCAAAACGCATTAATGAGTTCGCTCCTAAGGAGGGTACTCCTTTCGTTCTCGGTCTGCCAACAGGTTCTTCACCTCTCGGCATGTACCGCAACCTTATCCGCCTTTACCAAGAGGGTAAAGTGAGTTTCCGCAATGTCGTTACCTTTAATATGGACGAGTATGTAGGTATCCCAGAGGATCACCCAGAGAGTTACCACAGCTTCATGTGGAAGAACTTCTTCTCTCACATTGATATCCGTCCTGAGAACGTGAATATCCTCAACGGTAACGCAGAAGACTTGGTGGCTGAGTGCGCTCGCTACGAAGAGAAAATCAAGAACTACGGTGGTATCATGCTTTTCCTCGGTGGTATCGGTCCTGATGGCCATATTGCCTTCAACGAGCCAGGTAGCTCACTCACTTCTCGCACCCGCAAGAAAGAGCTTACCACTGACACTATTATCGCCAACTCTCGTTTCTTCAATAACGATGTGAACCAAGTGCCTAAGACGGCTCTCACCGTAGGTGTAGGTACTGTGATGGATGCCAAAGAGGTGCTTATCATGGTTAATGGTCACAACAAGGCACGCGCTCTCCGCCACGCCGTTGAGGAGCCTATCACCCACATGTGGACTATCTCTGCTCTCCAATTGCACCAACACGGTATCATTGTAGCAGACGAAGCAGCTTGCGCTGAAATCAAAGTCGGCACATACAATTACTTCAAAGATATTGAGAAGAACAACCTCGATCCTAAATCATTGCTCTAATGCTTCAGATTTATAATACGCTTTCGCGTCAAAAAGAATACTTCAGACCCTTGCACGAAGGACACGTAGGCATGTATGTCTGCGGTCCTACCGTGTATGGCGATGCACACTTGGGACACGCACGTCCTGCTATCACCTTTGACCTATTGTACCGCTATCTCCAACACCTCGGCTACAAAGTGCGCTATGTGCGCAATATCACAGATGTCGGTCACTTGGAGCACGATGCCGATGAGGGCGAAGATAAGATTGCTAAGAAAGCACGCCTCGAGCAACTCGAGCCTATGGAGGTGGTGCAATACTTCACCAACCGCTACCACCGCGACATGGCACTCCTGAATGTCTTGCCTCCTTCTATTGAACCACATGCCAGCGGACATATCATTGAGCAAATTGCTTTTGTGCAAAAGATCATGGACAAGGGCTATGCCTACGTGAGCAACGGCAGCGTCTATATGGACGTGGAGAAGTACGCCAAGGATTATCCGTATGGTAAACTCTCTGGCCGTAACCTCGAGGATATTGTCACCGAGACCCGCGAACTCGACGGACAACAAGAGAAGAAGCACAGTTTCGACTTTGCCCTCTGGAAAAAGGCTGCACCTGAGCACATTATGCACTGGCCCAGCCCTTGGAGCGAAGGCTTCCCTGGTTGGCACATGGAGTGTTCGGCTATGGGTACAAAGTATCTGGGTGAGCAGTTCGATATTCACGGTGGTGGTATGGACCTCATGTTCCCTCACCACGAGGCAGAGATTGCACAAAGCTGCGCTGCCTTGGGCAAAGAGAGCGTGCGCTACTGGATGCACAACAATATGATTACCATTGCAGGTAAGAAGATGGGTAAGAGCTACAATAACTTCATTACCCTTGAGCAGTTCTTTGCAGGCAATCATGAGTTGCTGGAGCAACCATTCTCGCCAATGACCGTGCGTTTCTTTATTCTGCAAGCGCACTATCGCTCTACCTTGGATTTCTCCAACGATGCCCTCGTGGCTGCGGAGAAAGGTCTTGCTCGCTTGACCGAGGCATACCAACGCTTGATGAAAATCCAACCAATCGCCAATACCCAATTGCCAGTCGTAGAGATCGGCAACCTCCGTGAGCGTTGCCAAGAGGCCATGGACGATGACCTCAACTCGCCTATTGTTATCTCACACCTCTTTGATTCGGCACGCGCTATCAATACTGTGTTTGATGGCAAGGGCACTATCTCCGAGGCAGACTTGAAGGAACTCCGCGAGGTGTGGAAGACCTACGCAATGGATATTCTCGGTCTGCAATTGGATGGAGCACAAGATGCTGGCGCAGGTATGGACGCTTATAAGGGTGCAGTGGACATGCTCCTCAATATGCGTCTTGAGGCAAAGCGCAATAAGGATTGGGCTACCAGCGACAAGATTCGCAATGCCCTCACCGAACTTGGCTTCACCATTAAGGATACCAAAGACGGCTTCGAGTGGAGTTTGTGATAATTCTGAACAATGTTGAACCATATTAAACAACTATTGAACATAAGATTAGCCCTACTTCTGGTGGGGCTAATCTTTGTTTTCTCCGCTTGCGGCACAAAATCGGATGCCGGACACCGGACGCCAGACACACCAATCGAGGACACTATGGTGTCTTACCCTGGCCGCACTTTTAGTTACAAGGATAAGTTCCGCGACACGCAAGCCAAGCAGGAGCAGGCCGCCAAAGCCCTGGGGCTATCGACCCCACCGCAGAACCGTCAGGAGGCAGCGCGTATGCGCAGTCAGTTAGCGCTCATAAAGAGCAACGATAACTATATCGTGGACTCGCTCACGCACTCTATTCCCTATCTCGTACCTGCTGCGGCTGCTGAACTGGAGCGTATTGGCGAAGGCTTTGCCGATATTCTGCAACGCAATGGCCTGCCGCATTATCAGTTCTATGTCACCAGCGTGCTCCGTACCAAAGAGGATATAAAGCAATTACAAAAAAGTGGTAACATTAATGCTACCACTAATTCATGCCACAATTATGGCACCACTTTTGACTTGGCGTACTTCCGATTTAATAAGGTAACGCGCACGCGCGAGTATATGCACCAGGATAATCTGAAACTGGTCTTAGGTCAGGTCCTTCTCAACGAGCAACGTGCTGGACGTATCTACGTGAAGTACGAACAAAAACAAGCCTGCTTCCACATTACCGTAAGACAATAACCCCATATCCAACCCCCAATCCCCTATATCCTACTCCTAATCTCTACCAGTTCAGCGCGGACGCGCTGGAGAATCTCAGCGGCACGCTGGCGAAAGTCCGCCTGGCGCTTTCCTTGTTTGAGTTCCTGACGAATGGCCTCCTTGCGAGTGATGTGCATTTCATTACGCAAGTACTTGATCTGCTTGATCAAATCAATATCCGCTATGGTATAATAGCGATTACCATGACCATCCTTGCGTGGGTCCAGTTGGTCGAAATGCTTCTCCCAATAACGCAGCGTACTGGCAGGCAGTCCTGTCATTTCTTGGGCTTCAGCCATGGAATAATATATCTTCTCCGTAGGGTTGGGCATGTAGGCGATTGTGTATTGGCGATAGATGGTTATACATTGGGGATCTTGAGTGTTTTGCCTGCACGTATCATGTCAGAAGTCAGTCCGTTGAATGCCTTCAAGCGTTTAACCGACACGCGGAACTTAGCCGCTATACCTCCCAATGTATCGCCCTCCTTAATCTTATAATAGGTGACGCCATTCACCGAATAGCCACCATGCAAGCCCGTCTTCTGCATGAGGTCAATCTCTGCACGGCGATTGTGAATCAACTCCTTGGCTTGGTACGCTAAGATCGTATCTTGCTGGTCAATATACGCACCCGAAATAGCCATGGGCAGACACAAGGCATACTCCTTGCCGCCGGGAATAATATCACGAGCATACTGCGGATTGAGTCGGCGCAGTTCCTCCAATGTCACATTGAGGTTAGCAGCAATCTGCTTGAGGTGCTGACGCTCGGTGGTCACTATAGTATCCGTAACGGGATAGAAATTCTCATAAGAAGGGCATATACCATGCATATCGGCATAGTTCATAGCGTAGGAGGCTGCTATGAAGATGGGCAGATAACCGCGTGTTTCCTTAGGCAAATAGGGATAGATACTCCAGAAATCGCGTTTGCCACCTGCACGATGAATTGCCTTATTCACATTACCTGGACCACAGTTATACGCTGCTATTACTAAGTTCCAATCACCAAAGATGCTATACAATGCTTTCAGAAACTTGCACGCTGCTTCCGTCGATCGGATAGGGTCCATACGCTCGTCTATGAGCGAATTAACCTCCAACCCATATTTCTTACCCGTAGCGGGCATGAATTGCCACAATCCTACCGCACCCATATGAGAACGCGCCTGCGGATTCAATGCTGACTCTATCACGGGCAAGTAGCAGAGCTCAAAGGGCAGTTCATGCTTACCCAATATATCCTCAAAGATAGGGAAGTAATACTCCGCTTTGCGTTGCAAACTGGCGAGTTGGCGAGGACTATGCTTCACATAGCGCAATATATAACGACGTACCACCTCGTTGTATGGTACCTCTATTACAAACGGCAGTGCCTGCAAACGGGCTTTATAGACCGAGTCTGGCAACTCCGTAATCAGCGTGTCGGATATACACTCCGTCGTATCCAACCATGCCAATGCCTCGTCAAAGAATACTGGTAGCTCAAGACTATCCGGTAGGGCGACAGGTAGGCTATCGGACGAAACTGTGATGAGGCTATCAGGCGTTGAGGTGATGATACTATCAGGCGTTGTGGCTATCAGGCGATGAGGCGTGAGAGCCAATATGCTAAAGAGAAATATCGTGAGTAGTTGTTTCATGCTTAATTCAAAATTCCTAATTCAAATTCAAAATTGTATCGCGAGTTTAATTTCTGCAGTGCGTTGGTTCTGCATATCGTAGTAGATTTGTGGACTGACATTCAGCGAGAGGTCGTTCGAGATATCAAAATCAAACAATTGCGCATCCACATATGCGTCAATCAGCGAGAGGGCATACACCGCAATCGTGACCAAAATGGACATATCGCGGTTGCGTAGCGAAGCGTTTTGCCATTCTTTGAGACGACTCTGATACGTATTGGCACCACCCATACTTTGAATGGTATAGCCCTCTGGCAGAATGGCGTTGTAGGATTTGTCGGGGCTATCGCTGACCGTACCATTTTGGATATCGTAGTAGATGTCGCGGTATGCCTCCTTATAGCCGATATACTGGTTGTTCGTCCAGGTGACGGCATAGATACAACCCATGAATCCGCCATAGACGATAGGCAGTTTCCAGTAACTGCGGTTGTATATCTGTCCTGCACCTGGCAATACGGCCCCTAACCATACGGCGCGCAGAGGGTCGGGTTTCCAGAAGAGACGGTCTATCTCCTTCTGTGTCAGCGGAACGGAGTCCGCGAGATAGACATTCTCACTCTTGCGCTGTGCCAAGGCAGGCATCGCGCAGCAGATTAGCAATATATAGATGACGAGTCGTTTCAATGTATATGGCTGAGGATGAAGTTCAGTTCCTCTTCGTTGCGGAAGGAGATGGTGATTTTTTGTCCTACAATCTTGGCGTTACCGCCTAATTTCTCACGTAGCACTGCCTCTTGCTCGGTGTAGGAGGGGGTGGCTTTCTTCTCTTTCTTGGCTGTTTTGGTGTCGCTCACCAGTTCCTCCACCTTGCGCACTGATAGTCCATTCTGCAAGATACGCTTGTATATATTGAGTTGTTGCTCAGGCGATGGCGAACCCAAGATAGCACGGGCGTGACCCATGTCAATCTTCTTCTCTTTGATACCCAACTGAATCTCTGCGGGCAGTTTCAGCAGGCGCAGGTAATTGGCTACCGTGGCGCGTTTCTTACCCACGCGCTCCGACATACGTTCTTGGGTGAGGTTATATTCGTCCATTAATCGTTGGTACGCCAAGGCAATCTCTATCGCATCCAGGTCCTCACGTTGGATATTCTCAATGAGTGCCCACTCCATAACCTGCTCATCTTTGGCAGTACGGATATAAGCTGGTATGCTGTCCAGTCCTGCGATCTTGGAGGCGCGGAAACGGCGTTCACCGGCGATAATCATGTATCGTTGGTTGGTGTCTTTGCGCAATGTGATAGGCGAGATCACGCCATGCTCCTTGATGGACTGCGCCAACTCTTGCAGCGCTTCCTCGTCGAAGGTACGGCGTGGCTGGTCTGGGTTGGGGTAAATCTTGTCCAAAGCAATCTCGCTGATGGATGATGACCCTGCTGTCGAGATATGGGTAGTGTCAATGAGCGCGTCCAAACCGCGTCCCAGTCCTAATGATTTTTTCATGCTTTACTCCTCCTAATTAGTTCTTTAGCTAAATTGATATAGTTCTTAGCTCCCTTACTATTGCGGTCATACTCCAGTACCGACATACCGTGGCTGGGGGCTTCACTCAGGCGGACATTGCGGGCGATAACGGTGTTGAACACCAGGTCGCCAAAGTGACGGCGCACCTCGTCATGCACCTGCATGGAGAGACGCAAACGACCATCGTACATAGTGAGCAAGAAGCCCTCAATACGCAATGCAGGATTGAGGTTGGACTTGATGATCTTGATGGTATTGAGCAGTTTGGCAATACCCTCCAACGCAAAGAACTCGCATTGTACTGGTATAATCACGCTGTCGCTGGCGGTGAGGGCGTTGATGGTAATCAAACCCAACGAAGGCGAGCAGTCGATGAGTATGTAGTCGTACAACGGACGCAGAGGCGCAAGCACTTTCTTGAGCAAGTTCTCGCGGTCATCGATATTGAGCATTTCGATCTCTGCACCGACCAAGTCAATATGCGAAGGGATAAGGTCAAGGTTCTTTACCGATGTATGCGCAATAGCGCTCTGAGGGTCAATACCTACGACCAGACACTCATAGATGGTGTTCTCCAGTTCTTGGATATTGATGCCCAATCCCGACGATGTGTTAGCCTGTGGGTCGGCATCGATGAGTAGCACTTTCTTACCCTCTGCTGCCAATGCAGCAGCCAAGTTAATCGATGTAGTGGTCTTGCCGACACCACCTTTCTGGTTTGCTAATGAAATAATTTTTCCCATATATATCTTGTTTTTATTATTCTAACCTCTATCCTTTAGCCTTTAACCTCTAACCTTTAACCTATAATCTACAACCTCACCTCCCACAGGTAGGCCAAGTTCAGACTCAGGTTCAGCGCATTGGACTGGCTAAAGTAGTCCACTTTGCGGTTGTTGTATGTTGTACCCATGCTAAAGTTGAACCGCGCTTCCAGTTGGAAGAGTCCTATCTTTCGCGTGCGGAGGTAACACCCCAATCCGCCTGCCAGTCCCCAGTCAAAGGGTTGCTCAATGGGCTGGTAGTGCGGTGCAGTGACACCTTCAGGCAGAGGAGTTGCCACGTCGCGGATACAATATCCTATCTGCGGTCCTAAATTGAGAAAGGCACGAAAACGCTCCTTGCCAAAATACAGGTGCATAAGCAGCGGGATCTCTATATAGTCCAACTGACGGGTATAGTCTATAGTCGTTTGTCCGAGTGTGATTGTCTCGCGCCAACCGCGAGGCATATAGTTTAGTTCTGTCTGAATCGCACATACCTTATGCCCTGCATAACGAAAGACCAGTCCGCCGTTCACGTTGAGGGGCGATTGCATGATGTCTATATTTGCTATATTGGGCTTGAAAAGCATGCTCGATGCCATTACGCCAGCGTGCGCACCTACGTATATCTCAGGTGTGCGCAGCCGTGGTTGTGCTGCTGCTACCATGCCTATAGCGAGCAATAGTATCAGTGATATGTGGCGTAGGTATCTCATTGATGAATGATATGTATCGTATGGTTCTCGTATCCACCGCCTTCACCTGTGGATTGGTAGTGTATGCGTGCCTGTATGCCTTCCCATACCTCTTCCGAAACATTATGACGCAAGGTATGTAGCAGATGACTTGTGAGGTCATAACCTAAAAGGTCGTATCGTGGGCGCTCGCTGCTCAGTTCGTGCGCAAAATACTGATCAAACAATGCCTGATAGGTCGCAGGAACAACAGGTTCTTGGGCAAACACAGAGGCGTATAACTGAGGCAACATAATCTTCTCCGATTGCCATGAATAGTGCGAGTATAGCGTAACGCGGTAGTTGCCGCAGAGCTTCAGTAGGTGTGGCATGACGGTTTGCAAGTTTGCATAGCGTTCGGTATTGAAGATAATGATATTCTCCACATTATTTTGCAGACCTCCCTCTACCGAGTCGGTGAGTAGCGCGTGCAGCGAGATAGTGGTCATTGGCACTTGTTCACGTTTGAGGGCTGCATGTAGCGCCTTGATACCCGAAGGTATGACTTCTCCCTCTTTCGACTCTATCAATACGCAATTAATGCTGTCGCTCTTCTGTGCCAAGTAACGGGCTATAGTGTCCGCCTCTATCTGCTCCGAGGGGTTAAACTTATAGACATTAGGATGGTTCTGTATTCCCTCTACGCGTGAGAGGAATGGTATCAGCAGACGCACACTATCCTTAGCCAGCGAATCCATGACCATGGCCACTTGCTGCGAATAGGCAGGACCAATGACCGCGTCCATTTGGCGAATCTCTGGGTGTTGTTGCCATACCTCTTGGGTACGATTGGCGGTTTTACCAATATCATAGGTGAATACCTCCAGCATTTGTCCTTGGGCTTGTGCCTCGAATATAGCAATCAGCGCGCCCGCGTAGAAGTCGTAGAAGCGCTCCATATTCTTCTCACGCTTGATGGCATCCGCATGCAGGGGCAGTAGGAATGCCACGCGAGTAGCGGTACTGTCTACCTTTGGCAGCGTATCCGCTTGCACCAAGGTGTCCACTATGGTTGTATCTACCACCACAGGAAGGGTAGGCAATGGGTCTTGCAGAGTAGGTTCTGTCTTTCGCTGCTCCTTGACTATTGGTTTGACTGCTTTTCGTGCCGTGGGCTTCTTGACGGTCGTTTTCTTTGTCAATCGTTGGTCGTCATCGAAGAGTACCATGCGTGTACGTTTCTTGTCTTTGTTCTCTTGCACAGCAGGCTCCACGCTGAGGTTCTTGGCAGGTATGAGTATCACCTCCTCAAAGCGCAGTCCTTGGTTTTGCAAATGCGGATTGGCCTTGAGTATCTCCTCTTGTGTCACGCCGAAGTTCAGACTGATGCGGTACAATCCTATGCTACGCTCCACGGTGTAGCGATAGTATATCTGTCCGTTGATGGTGTCCAACGGATAATCCAATTCTTGTCCCTTCGCTGGCATAGTCCATGCTATGAGCGTGAGCAGGGCGATGATATATATGTGTTTTGTTTTCATGCTTGCTTGGTGTAGCGTTTTTGACGAATAACTATGACGCTGATGGCGATGATGGCCAACAATGCCAGGGGCACAATGATACTGATGACTTGCGCCGTGATACGCTCTTCGCGTGCACGTTGGTCGTTCAAGAGGCGCAGGGTGATTTGTTTTTGCCTAAGCGTCATCCACCCCGTGTCATCGGTGAGGTAAAGCACCGCATTGACCATAAAGTCGCGGTTACCAAACTGCGTTTGTGTATAGCGGTCGTAGCCCAATGGCAAGGGTTGTCCCTGCTGCCACTCATTGCGAATAGTGCTTCCTGCTGCCACGACTACCTGTTTAGTGGGCTCGCTCTGCTTGCGCAAGGGGGCATGCAGGCTCACTCCCTCAGGTGGCAATAAGTGTGCATATAAGGATGGGAACACACCTTCCAGACTGGCAGCCACAGGTATGAAGGCATGTTGGAACTCGCTCTCCGACCCCTCAAACAAACTCAGGTCCACTTCTGCGGGCGTACCCGTCAGCTTGCTATTGGTCGATGTGGCGAGCAGTGTCTCTTTGCGAATGCCGTCCTCGCCCCCGACAAAGTCTATGCACGATGCCATGGTGGCACTCACCTGCATGACGTTGCGTGTGATAGGCGATGCTTGCGAGGTCAGCAATAGGGGCGCGTAGGTCCAAGGCATAGGCTGCCAATTGGGGTTCTGCGGGTCGCTACTCACGTCCACGGGCATAGGCAGACATTGTAGGTCTTGCACCAGTGCGGGGTTCACCCTCACACCGTAACGGAAGAGCATATCGCCCAATCGCAAGTCCAATGGAATGATCGGCGTCTTTCCCTCCGATGATAGATAGTCGGATGAGAATCGAACACCATTCATTACCCATAATATGCGACCGCCTTGCATGAGGTATTGGTCCAGGATATACTTGTCTGTCTCGGAGAATGGCTCTTGCGGATCGGCTATGATGACTACTCGGTAGTCGTCCAGCACCCCTGTCTCGGTACCCAACACTCCGCGGTCTATCTGGTAGTAGTGCGACAGGGCTTGACTGAGGTCATATACCTCTCTTTCGGACAACTCGCCATGTCCCTCCAAGAAGGCTATCTTCTCCACCTTTTCGCGTGTGAGCGAGTGGATAGCTTCCACGAAGGCAAACTCCAGATTCTCAATGCTATGGTTGAGGTTCTCCTCGCCGCTCAGTCCGCGGTTATTGCGTAGCAGTTCCACGACAGCGGTCTTACCCTTGTATGTCACCAAGGCATAGGGATAAATAGTGGTCTGTGCGGTCTGTCCCTTGTGGGTACGTTCGTGTATGACGGTTGGCGGCAGTCCTTGCGGTATATTCTCCGCCGACACCCGATAGCCAATCTCTGCGCCTCTCGCCTCTCGCCTCTCGCCTCTCGCCGCTTCCAACTCCTCCACCATTTCTATGGTCGCACGTTGCAGGCGTTGAAAACCTGCATTCAGCTCGCCATCCAGTAGGATAGTCACCTGTAGCGGGGCGTTCAGGGATTGTATGAGGGAGCGCGTCGTAGGGGCAATGCTATAGCGGCGGTCGTTGGTCATATCCCAACGCACCACCACTTGGTGCACCAGCAGGTTTATCCCCACCAGTGCCACCACGATTGCTATGCCTTTCCAAATCTTCATTTCTCGTTTTATGGTTTCCGGCTCCCGGCTCCCGGCTGCCAGTGAATGTTGGGCCCCCGGCTTCCGGCTGCCGGCTTACAACACTTCCTCGTTCACCACCACTGGATACTTCTCACGCAGAGTAGCTATCCATTGCTCCTCCAAGTAGTCTTGGTAGTCGGTAGTCACTTGGCTGCGCACATCTGTGTACTCTTGTGGGGCTTTCAGCACTTTGCCCACAGGCACTACGACAGGGAACTCCTCGCTTGGGGTGTATTCTGCGGTCTTGTTCTTGAAGCCATACTTATCCACAGCAGCGTTCTTGCCTGCTGTCCACAGACCTTGCTCTACTTTGACATATTGCACGCTGTCCACGTTAATGCGTTGGTCAATATAACTCATGATAGAGTCCACATTCGCGCTCTTGATGATTTGCTTAGCGGCTTTGGCTGCGGCCTCGTTCTTTGCATAGATCATGTAACCTTTGTAGCGTGGCTCGTCCCATGTGTACGCTTTCTTGTGTGCTTTGAAGTATGCAGCCAATCCCTCAGTATCTTTGTTGGCTTTGTCCCATACCTCGCGCAATGATACGTCAAAGAGCAGAATACCATCATGGTACTCGCGTACCAAATTACGTAGGTCGGCATGCTTCTCCTCCAAGTGTGCATCTGCGTATGCCTTCACCTCCTCATCGCTCATTTCTGCTGGCAGGTTGTACTCAGCGCGAGTCTTCTTGATGAAACTCTTGTCTGCTTCTTGGTAGCGCACATCGCGTTTCACTTGCATGAGCAATTGGTTACGCACACTATCCAATGGTTGCATACCGCGTTTCTCGTACAGTTTCACGAAGTGCCAGCCGAAGCGAGTCGCGAATGGCTCGCTCATTTCGCCTGGTTGCATACCAAAGGTAATATCCTCAAATGGTTGCACCATCATTCCTCTGCCGAACCAGCCCAAGTCGCCACCGCGCATAGCGGAACCCTTGTCATCGGAGTTAGCGCTCGCTACCTCAGCAAAGTCTGCACCTGCCAGTACGACTTGGTACAAGCTATCAATATCTTTCTTCGCTTGTCCAGCGGTGGCCTCTCCGCCGCGAGGTGTCATTTTCATGATATGTGCGGCATGTACCTCCTCAAACGCGCGTTCCTCTTCCACCAAGGCGATATGGAAACCGTATGGCGAACGGAACACCTCCGTCACGCCACCCACAGGGGTATTATAGACTGCCTCCTCGAATGGATACACATAGCGGAACACTTGTATCCAACCCAGTTCGCCGCCGTTCTCTTTGCCGGCTGGGTCCTCGGTCATTTCGCGGGCTACATTGGCAAACGCTTCAGGCTCGCGCACGGTAATCCACTTGCGACCTTTCTTCACTTTCTTCTCCACGCCAGTGGTCACGCGCTCACGGGCCAAGTTGATTTTCGCCAATGCATCTGCCTCAGCCACGGAGTCTGCATTCGCAGGACATTGTATAGCGATATGTGCAGCGCGGCGCACATTGGCTTGACGGTTATAGCTCAGCTCTACCAAGCTGTCCACTGCCTCGTTGTCTTGCATGTATTTAGGGGTAGCTTGTGCACGATAACCAGCCAACTCTTTCTTGAATGCCTCGGTGGTATCCACGCCTTGTGCGATGGCTTCAGTCACTTTGAGCTTAAAGTTGATAAAGAGGTCCAGATACTCCTCCTTGCTTTTCTTTTCCAAACTGGTTTCTTGGTTGTTCTTTTCGTAGATATACAAGAACTCTGACAACATTACGGGCTCGCCGTTGATAGTCATTAGCACTTTGTCCTCTTGTGCGAAGCCCATTACAGCCCCCGCCAACAGAATGATTGATAAAATTACTTTTTTCATTGTTTATACTGATTTATTATTTTTCTCATAAAAACACCCGAACACTTCCGAGGCAAGCGCAATGTTGGCGCGCGCAGTCAGTTGTTTGTGTTGTCTTTAATATAAATTTTGGTTTAATGTTGTTTATAATTTTTGTTCCTAAATAATTCCTATTGTTTTTAGTTTAGGGTCAATATCTTGTGTCAATTACCTTATTTTGCACAAAATAGCGTGCAAAGATACAAAAAAAATTTGATATATGCAAAAAAAGTTGTACTTTTGCAGCAAATTTCACACAAATAACCATGACAATGCTTACACCCATTTTTTCTGAATTAGAAATTCAGACCGCGCAAGAGTTTATCAATCAGTCGAATAATGTCGTTATTCTCACCCACATGTCCCCCGATGGCGATGCCATGGGCTCTTCCTTGGCGATGCGCCATTTCTTGGAGGCGCAGGGCAAACACGTGTCGGTGATTGTGCCGAATGCTTTTCCGGATTTCTTGGCATGGTTACCCAAGGCCAATGAGGACATTATCTACGAGAGCCAGCGTGCCGAGGCAGATGCCCTTCTCGAGCAGGCGGATTTGGTTATTTGTACCGATTTCAACGACCCTAAACGTATCGGCTCCCTCGGTGATAAACTGCTCACCCTCTCTTGCAAGAAGATGATGATTGACCACCACCTTCACCCTGCATGTTTCCCCGATTTGACCCTGTCATATCCCTCCTCCCCCTCCACCTGCGAACTCGTTTATCGCCTAATCACCAGCCTATCGCCAATACCCAATAGCCAATCGCCAAACAACTCCCATCCCTTCAGGGAGGGGCAGGGGGTAGGCTCTGAAATAGCCACCTGCATCTACACCGGCATGATGACCGACACGGGCAATTTCTCCTTCAATTCCAACTACCCTGAGATGTACCAGATTGTCGGTGAATTAGTGTCTTTTGGTGTAAATAAGGACGAGATTTACAACCGCGTCTTCAATGCTTATTCGGCAGACCGTATGCGCCTCATGGGCTACTGTTTGTATCAGAAGATGAAGATTTTCCCCGAGCACCATACCGCGCTCATTTATTTGAGCCGCAAGGAGTTGTATCGTTTCAATTTCCAGTCGGGTGATGCGGAGGGTATTGTGAATTTGCCTTTGCAGATTAAGGATATACATTATTCTTGTTTCATGCGCGAGGATAAGGTCAATCCTACCGAAGTGGCATTAGCGGGTGGCAGCAAGACCAAGATTAAGATCTCGCTCCGCAGCCAGGGTGATCGTCCTGTGAATGTCTTTGCCAAGGATATTTTCAATGGTGGCGGTCACGCTAATGCCTCGGGTGGCGAGTACTATGGTCCACTGCCTGAAGCTGTGCAATTGTTTATTGATAATTACACGCAGTATTTCGACAAGGAATAGCGATTTTCTCCCGATTCATCGGTATTTTTCGTTATAGAACAGGGTATGCGGCATCTTCGTCTCCATCTACGGTAGGAGGATTGAAGTTGCGTTGTTTGGGCATACCGGATAGGCTATTTGTCCACCATACCCACATACCGAATAGCATTAAGTAGAACAGGTACTTGAATACGTAGCTATGCATGAGTTCGAACAGTTCGGGATGATGTTCTATGATCATGGCTATCAGCGCAATACGTAGGATATTAAATAGGTATATCGCCACAAAGCCCAATGGGATAAACCACAATTTGCGCAGCCATTTCCCGCGTGCGACCAGCATGATAATCAGCCAGATGAACGACTGTTTAAGCGCGGTGCAGCTCCACACGATGCGCACGCTCGAACCGCTATCAAAGCGCAATATGTTGTTGGGTAGTTGATGAATAGTATCGCGCACCAGTTGTACGACCCAATAGACAGCGTTGGCTATGTGAGCCGCTAAGAAGTCGAATGGTGCGGTAATGTCGATTCCGAACCATGTGACTTGTTCGCCACCCTCATCGCCCAGTACGGTAAACTTCCAAAAGAAGTTCGCCGCTAACAACGCCACCACGAACAATATTATGTCCGTGTATGGACGAAGTGCATTATGGTATGTCTTTATCTGTTTCATTTCCTTGTTTATTCCTTGCCGTTACACTTTTTTAAGACAATTTGTGTCAATTAGATTCTCCTTGCCCTTTGGGCAGAAATCTTATTAATCTCATTATAGTTCGTTTCACTCACTCTCAGTTCTCCGAAATCTATTGCCACCGCTAACTTTCGCTTCGCTCAACCGCTTAATCTAATGTAAATGCGGAGTATATATTCAGAGTCGATAGTTGCTGTTATTCAATAAGATTCAGCGGACGAACATCGTCGCAAGTCACTTAAGACGATGTGAGTGCTAGCGGTTGTAATTGATTGCGGAGCACTTGGTAAGGGGCGGATTATAACTTATATGATTTTATAAGATTTCTCGCGCTTGCGCGTAGGAGACTATGAGTTACTTATCACTTATCACTCATAGTTCATAACTAACTACACCTTGCACCAATAATCCTTGTCTTTACACTTTACACCTTACACTCTACACTAAATCTTTGTCTTCGCATACGGCGCGGCGTCTATTGGGCAAAAGTCGCCTTTTAGGTATTTGAAGTATCCTGCTTGTGCTACCATGGCAGCGTTATCTGTCGTGTACGCAAATGGCGGAATATGCACTTTCCAACGATGCCTTCTGCCCAAATCAATCAGCGCATTGCGCAATCCGCTGTTGGCGCTCACGCCACCTGCCACGGCTATCTCTTTCACACCCAAATCTTTGGCGGCTTTTTTGAGTTTGTTGATAAGAATATCGATAATTGTCTTCTGTAGTGATGCGCACAGATCCGCCTTATTTTCCTCGATGAAATCGGGGTTTTCTTTCAGTTGATCACGCAGAAAATAGAGGAAAGAGGTCTTCAGTCCCGAGAAGGAGTAGTTGTATTCGGGTATATGGGGTTTAGCGAATTGGAAGGCCTCTGCATTGCCTTCTTTGGCGAGTCGGTCTATCCATGGACCGCCAGGGTAGGGCAGTCCCATGATTTTCGCGCATTTATCGAATGCTTCGCCTGCCGCGTCATCAATCGTCTGTCCGATAATCTCCATGGTGTAATGGTCTTTCACCAGCACGATCTGACTATTTCCCCCACTCACCAATAGACACAAAAATGGGAAACTCGGAGCCTTCTCCCCATTGCCCATAGCCAATTGCCTATCGCCAATAGTCTCGATGAAATGGGCCAAAATATGCGCTTGCAGGTGGTTCACCTCCACTAATGGTATGTTTTGTGATAGTGCCAATCCTTTGGCAAAACTGGTGCCCACTAATAGACTTCCCAACAAACCAGGTCCGCGTGTAAAGGCGATAGCGCTCAGTTGGTCTGCTGTTACGTTGGCGCGGCGGAGGGCTGCATCTACTACGGGCACGATATTCAGTTGATGTGCGCGGCTGGCAAGTTCGGGTACTACGCCGCCGAACTCCTCGTGTACGCCTTGTGATGCGGTCACATTGCTCATGAGCAGTCCGTCTTTGATGACTGCCGCAGAGGTATCATCACAACTCGATTCTATCGCTAAAATAATGGTCTCTTTCATACAATTCCCATTTAATATAATTGTCTGTATTGTCTTTATCTTACTACCTATCTTGTAAGTATTTGTATATCACTTACTTACCGCTGTGTTTTCGGGGGGGGGTATTTACCTATCTTTATAAATTCAGTTGGCGTATGTCCTACGATTCTCGTGAAATGTCGCCATGCGGTAGCGCGTGAACGATAGCCTGCGTCGTAGAACAGGTTTTGCACATTGGCGTTGGGGTTGGTCAACAGGCATTGGCAGATATAGTCTATGCGTCTTCGATGTAGCATGTCGGACAAACTTTCGAATCCCAACTCTTTGGCTGCCAATTGGATATAGGTCCTATTGGTTCCCACGCTATGTACTATCTCATCTCCTGTTAGTTCGGGGTTTTGCCACATCTCAGGTTGGTCCATCAGTTCTTGCAGTTTTTGTGCCACATGGCTGATGGTTTGTTGGGTAGTTTCGGGTGTTTCGGCGGCTGCGTAATAGTCGCGTACTTTTTCGAGGGGCACATGCAGTCGCTCGTAGTGTTCCTCATAGATGATAAACACGGAGATCATCAGATAGAAGACCTCGTGGATGATGTATCCCACGAAGTACTGCATACAGCGACTGACTATATAGGAACCGACCATCAGAATGAGGCAAATGATGAGCAGGTCGATGTATTTTTGTATTTCAGGATGTTTGTGTTTGTATCGCATGCATACGAGTCCAATGCAATAAGGGAGGAAGAGGGTGACAAATGCGATTCGGATATATACGTTGAATTCGGAGATATGTGCTCTTAGTTGCGCGGTGCTGTAGATATTGCTAATCTCGCTCATTGCGCTTAGTACAACGATAGGTATGGCTACTAACAGCGATGGTAGTAGTATTAGTATGGTCCGTTTCACGGTAAGCCAATGGGGGCGCATCAATTCTGCAATATAGCACCAAATCAAGAAGAAGATATAGAATCCTGGAATGATGATAATGGGTGAAAACAGTTTGTATGATTCCAGTATGTTGGTGTTTTCGAGTGTCATGATCATCTCTGCGCACGATGCAATGGCAGAAATGGCGAAGAAGACGAATATGTAGTACCACGTGCGATTATTAGGTGTGTGGTGTTTGATAAAGATCAATGAGGCAGCAGCCAGTTGCATGAACACGTGAATGCCCAATATCATCAGGTATAATGTGGATGTCAGATAGGTAAAATTCATGCTATTGTCATAATTCATTTCCCTTGCCGCTCGCAGGGTTATAGTTGTCTATGTTGTCTTAACTTTATCCTTTCTTTGGATACAACAATCGGAACACAAACGTGCGCAGCGACGCACATGGCTGTTTCTTCTTCTTTCGCGCTTGCGTTATATGTTGGCGGAACTGTCGTTCGTATTCAGCGCGTTGCGTGGGGTCAGCCAGCTGCGTGTCCACCTCTTTCCATGTCTCACGAAAGCGCGCTTGCGCTTGTTGTTGTGCTTCGGTAGGATTTTCTACGCGGTTAGGGTATTCTATACCGATGCCGTATAGTTGTCCCGTGTGCTTGTTCTCACGGATATATATTCGATCGGTGCGTTTAAACTTGCCTTTGATTGTGGCAAATGGGGAAGAAGGAGTGATTTTTGACATAATATTAAAATTTTCTGTTTGTATATCGGTTGACACTATCACATGTTTACCGCCACATTTATTAAGATTCAATGACTGAGCACGGAACGAGCGGAAGGAATGGTGGCAATTTATTGCGGAGCACTGCGAAATGGGCGGGCATTTGCGCAATAAGATTTATAAGATTTCTGCCGCAGGCAAGGAGATATTTAGTATCTACTTGTATATTGTCCTCTGTTTTATTTCTGTTCTTTAGCTTTCGTGTATAGTGTATGGAATATATACCCGTAGAGTGTGGTGATTACTGGCTTTCTTCTCGATGAATAGGGCAAATGTTCATTGGAGGCAGCGGGTCGTTTGTACGATGGATTGTGTTTGTTTGTGTATGCCGCGAACTCTTTCTCCCACATGGCGCGTTTCTCCATATCCGCCATTTCGGCGTATGCTTGTTTGGAGATCTGACCGAACAGCGATGAGTTGCGTTTTTGTGTTTCTGATGGTGGTTGCTCGTTAGGGTGTGCAATCACGTATGCGTGGGTACGACCGTTGCGCATACGGTAAATCACTTGCTGGTGTTTAGATATCGCTCCAGCCACCGCTGCTACAGGAGCATCAAGAAGAACTTTTGCCATAATTGTTATGTTGTTGATTGTCTTTGTTATCTTATGAAATTGCTTTCGCCTGCAAAGGTACTAAATTTCACCGAAACTACCAAATTTTTTTACAGAAAAAAGAAAGAATGATACGAAAAATGCACTTCTGGCTTTGCGTTGCTATGGGGAATCTTTCTACCATTTTGGGAGGCGCTTTGGGGTATTCGTGGGATATACGCGGGGTATTCGGGGAGTATTCGTGGGATATACGTATGTATCGGGTATGTGTCGGGAATGTATCGGGTATGTATCGGGAATGTATAGAAAGATACGGGGAGGGAAAATGAGAAAAAACTATGTCCATTATCTCGAATGCTGTTCGGGTGTCCGTGTCTATGTGGTCTTGTGTCAATCACCCGCGTTTGTTCTAAAATACCCTGTTTATTTCTTAAAAATTGTTGCAAAAATATTAAGAAAAGTGATATTTTGCCAAAATGAAACACTTATTTGCGAATGTAGAACTTCGTTCTCATAAAAAAGCAGTACTTTTGCCCGCAATTTTTCGATTTTATTAAAAACATGTTTGACAACGAAGTATCGTATAGTAACTCTTACAAGAGCTTCTCTTTTAGAGAAAGTTATACGAATAGCGGGAGTCAGAATGCCCATGCCAATGCCTCTAACTCCCCCTTTACCGTACTAACTTCCGACAAAGAGGTGCACTCGTTTTCAACCGCCACTTATGACTATGACGATTGGAATGCCTATTCTACGACAGGCACCAGTTCTTTTGTGGATATTCACCAACAGGTATCCCAAAGTGTAACATCTTCTTTCCTGCCCCAAATGCGAGCAGGCATTCAGTTCCCCGACTCCACGCAGGGTGGGTATGTACCACCAACAGGACAGACCGACCCTGAATATGCTTCGCCTGTTGGCGAACCGCTGTTCCCTATTCTGTTGCTGGCATGCCTCTACACCATTGGGCGTTGCCTGGCTGCCTACATACGAAAACTCAAATCCGCTAACCCTCTCAAACCCTAAGCATATGAAAAAACATATACTCCTCACCCTCTGCGCCCTAATTGCTCTGGTCAGCAACACCTTTGCGCAAATACATGATGGTGACATTATTACCATATCCTCCAATAGTTACTATTTGGCGGTCAATGCCAACAACAATGGTATTACAGCCGTTTCTATGTCGGCTCCCACCAAAGCATGCCTGTGGGTCGTGAATGTCGATAATAATCAGTACTCCTTTACGAGCGTCGCTGCAAGCGAAGCAGGAAAAAACGCAGGGTTGTATCGCAGCAACACTACACTCACGCTGGCAGCCGTAAACAATCGTTCTGCCTTCCAATTCGGTACCAGCGATTTTGTAAACAATGTTCCCAACGAAACAACAGGACGCCTATACTACAAGACGGGCAACCAATACTATTACATTCGATACCAAAGCCGAACGAACGGAGCAGGCACTTGGAATTTGCTGCGAAAGAATAACGCCAACGCGGAAGATAATGGCACCCTCCTCACTCTCGAGAAATGGGAGTACAGAGAAGAGAAAGGTGGCTTAACGGGTGCGTTTAATATTGACAACTCCGAACACTTTGTGTTAGCCAAGACACCCGAGGACGCCGCACAACAAGCGCAGCACCTGCGGTTCACCGTTACGCGCGAATCTGCCGAGACCTATTTCTACTGCCTACCACGAGAAGGAAAGGATTATTCTACCATCAGCATCAGTAAAACGGTATCCAACGAACCCATTAACCTCAGCACCATATCCTTCACATGGCAAAAAACAACCGCAGGAGACAGAACAAAATCCTACGGACAAGCAGGTACATACGATAACCCAGAGGCAATCACGCGTCGCGAACTATTATCTGTGTCGTACACCCCTGTCGAAGGTGCTGCTACACCTACCTATAATGTCACTGTCACTCCCATTGGCTCCAGCCCAATGAACATGGAGCAGGACGATGCGTGGATTGACCACGAGGATGTGTTGGTCGCTGCTTTTGGCGAAGGAGACTTAGGCACGAATCGTGTCTATATGAACTTCACGCGCCACGCATACCACAAGATACCGCTGCCTCGCTTCATGATCACGGCTACGCCTATGTCATACACCTACCCTAAAACGGGAGGCGCTACCGACTTCCAGTTCACTTGCACCCACCAACACGGCTATCGAGTGGTGACGGCTAACGAGTCGCACTTGGCAGAGATGGACATCACGCTGCAAGAGACCCTGCAATTAGGCAAAGATATTAACACTGCCACCAAAACCGCCAAGGCCTCCTTCGAGATTCTCAGTATGACTGACCAAACAACGGTGAATTGGGCGCGATTAACAGACTTCACCACCAACAACCTGACCGTCACCGCAGACGCTAACGATTCTCAGCGCTACCGCGAAGCACGATTGGTATGCAAAGTGTCATACACCTGCGATGCCGCACCTATAGCCGAGGAAGACTACAACGCCTCGGTGGAGATACGCTTGGCACAACGCGCCAAAGAGGGTGCTATGACACTCCGCCCGTACAAAGGTTTCGCCAACGACGCTTTCGGCACACACCCTGTCTCCCAAGAACCCGAACAAATGGTGCATACCGCCGAACATACCCTATACTACCTGCCAGGCGATGAGATTGACCTGCTCCTTCCTTCGCGTGAGTTCCACGGATACAAACGCTGGTACGACTACGAGACGGGGTGCAACCCTGTATATAACAACGACCCTTCCGACCGCACGACTTGGAGTACAACCCCTACGGGCGATAATATCAACAACACCTATGGCGACTCCTATGGTATCTATTGCACCAGCGTAGATACCAAGACACCTGTCATCAAGGGCTGGACGGACGGCAAGGCACATATCATGGCATGCGATGTCAGCAACTACAAGGATTACGAAATCCAGAAGAACGAATACGGTGATATAGACACTATCATCGAACCAACGCTCTCCTACCGCCAACTGTGGCACCTGCGCCCCGCCGACGAGATGGCAGATAAGTTTGCAGAACTCGCCGAAGGCGAATACCTCGAGGTGCACCATTATACCGCGCCTACCAACACCAATATCTATCTGGTGCCTAACTTTGGACACAACCGCACCCGAGCTTGCAACAATAACTATTTCTATTACACCAACGAAGCACAAACCGAAATAGGTCGTGTCAGCGGAGATGCCAAATGGTACGAGGGCACAAGGGATATTACCCCCGTCAGCTATACTACCAAAGACTATGTGATTGTGGAGTCTGACAATGTAGGCACCGTAGAGTATTATCTAAAAGCAACAGGCGTATTGCCAGGTAACAAAGACCTGCTCATAGCCAAGTTCATTGTGAACTATGTGGATATTAACACCCACGGTCCTCTGCCACGCGAAATTATATCGCGTCAGACCATGACCGAGGAATATGTACTCTTGGAGGAGATTAACTTCAACGATGGCGCAACAAGCAGCACAATTAACACCCAACTCTACCAACACCTCCCTTGGGGAGAGTCCACTTATGGCTACTATTACCCCAACAACTATTTAGGCGGTTCCGATAAATACTACCAGCACTCGAACCGCAACGATAATAATATCCCATACTATGGCGAGTATTTCTTGGTCAACGAACTGAACCTCGCATGGGCAGACCAGACCAACCACGGAGGAGCCAATAATGGCTACACGCTCTATGTGGACGGTACCGAAGAGCCTGGATTGGTGGCCAGTATCTCCACCGCTGCCGAGATATGCGAAGGACAAACACTCTACTGCTCCATATGGCTCTGCAACCCCGCACGCAGTTCGCACAGCGGCTCCGACCCTATCTTCCGTTGTAACATTCAAGGCCGCAACCAGACCAATGACGGATATACCGAATGGGAAGATGCAGGCGTGTATTTCGTCGGCAAACTCAACAAAGGTACCAGCAACGCAGGTGGCTCATGGCACCAAGTAGTTTTCCCCATTAATAGTACTGCCAGCTACTCCGAGACGCGCGTATCCCTCTATAACTTCGGTACGGGTGGCGACGGCAACGACTTTATGGTGGATGACATTTGTCTCTATGTGTCACCACTGCCTTTGGCTGCCTACCAAGCCACTATGGGCTGCGAGTCCTTTACCGATGCTTCCTCCACCAGCACCGCGGTAGTGGTACGCATGGACTATTCCGAACTCAATATCTATAGCACGGACGAAACCGACACCAACAAAAAGAAGTACGCCTACTATCAGATATTCAACAACTCTGATGATATGGCTATCCAGCTCACCGCTCCTGTCGTTCGCGCAGAGGGTGACACCATATACGAACCTGCCTACTACAAAGATAGTATCGGTCATTCCGACAATCTGTATGGCTCCGTAACCATACCTCACCCTCGATATGTCCCTAACGCTACCAATGATACAATCCAAACTAGTATCAGGGACTATATCGACCACCTTATTGAAAAGAAAATACGCAACGGCAAATGTTATATCCATGATAATGTAACGGACAAGTGGTTTGTCTATGTCATTCATATTATCCCCAATATCGACCACCACGCCACCGAAGACCATGTCATGAACTCTCACTTGGAGAAAGGCAAGGACTACGAATTGCGTATCTCGCACAGTCCACGCGAGTTAGACGATGTGGCATGCGCCTCGCGAACACCTCTCCACGCTACACAAGACACCTATGTCAAACTCTGCACCGAGGGCGAAGAGTCTGTGCGTGTTAAGTGTATGGAAAATGTCTGCGCCAACGACTTCCACCTGCTGGAGGTGAAAGTGCAAAACACCTTGGCGACCAGTGTCGGCGGCTCATTGCAGACTGTCGAAGCCAATGTCCATGCCGACTGGCTATGGGGCTATTATTTCGATGACCCCTACTGCGAGGAGAAAAGCGTTACGCACGAAGAAGAGGATTTCGCCAATGCGCAGTTCCTCCTACACTATGGTTGCGAACGCAACCAACTGCGAGAGGCGATTGCTGCCATGCGCCGAATACCTACCAACTCATCACCCAACCCCAATTACCGAGTCAGCGACCACAGACGATTAGAGGTCAATGAGGACTTCTCTGCCGAGAAGAAAGCCCTTATTTCTCGCCTCTGCGAGGACGGACACCTCTCTTTGTATCAGTCCAAACTGATGTTCTATCTCGGTTCTGCCGATACAGCCCGCTATTGGGTATATCCTATTGGCGATGATGCTTCTGTCAATATCAACGGTGAGCACTACACCCTGCACGATTGCGACGAACCCAAATGGGTAAAAGTCGTATCGGATTCCTCAGCGTATGGACTGAATATCTCCCCTATTGAGTTGGACAAGAAAACACCGAAACAACGCCTCCAGTTGCCTACCGTGCGTGTCGCTGAACCCGAAGACCACCATACCATAGAAATCCCTATTGTGGACATTGTTGGCAAAACACAATTGTATTCCACCTTGCATATCAACGACTCTACCATTAGTTTCGATCTGCGCAATCCTATCCGCGATGTCTTGGAGTTCGTTGAAATCACGAACCAAAGCATAGAAATAGCGCCTACCCCTACCGACTGGGTAGCAGGCGAGACCTACCTCATGCGTATGTCCTTCTACGACGAAGAGGGTTATGCCTATATCGGAGGCGATGAAGACAACTGCCGCGTGGGATATGTATATTTCTATGTCATGATTGTCCCCAATACCGTACAATGGACAGGTGCTGTATCCGCAGAATGGGGCAACGACGACAACTGGGTCGGCGTAAAAGAAGATGGCACACTCATGGACATCGGTCATGCCCCACTAGCTGAGACCAATGTCATTATTCCATACATTGAGGACAGATCTATTCCTTACCCCAGCATTGGCACCGAAGACTGCTATCCGCTGGATATCCACTACGCGCACAACGCCTGCAACGACATCTACTTTGCCGTAGACGCTAAGCTCCACAACCAACATTTGCTCCATTACAACCGTGCCTTTGTGGATATGAAGATTCAGGCTGCCCAATGGAACGCCATGGCACCACCGCTCAATGGTATGTACACAGGCGACATCTATGTGCCACACGAGGGAGCATTTGGCAGCACCAACCGCAGTCTGGAATACACAAGTCTTACTGGCACCAACGGACACAGTGATTATCCATTCGTTGTCCACGAGTTTGCAGGAGCACGCTCCTACAGTGCGCCTTATGTCTTCTGGCAATCGTTCTACAACCAACGCGCTACCATCTACCACGACAATGGTAACACCTCATCGCCTGCGCTCACCCAAGAAGCTCTCTTTGCCCAAACCAACTCGCTCAGCGAACAACTGCTACCCGGTACGGGCTTCCAAGTCTTGGGCTTCGGACCTTCCCATGGCGAAGAAGATGACGAAATCATTGTTCGCTTGCCCAAACCCGACAACTCATACAACTACTATGACAGTAAGGGCAACCTATCAGGACAGAGCGTCAGCGTTACCCACTCCTCGAAACTGGCGTTCAACCCTACCAATGGCGTGATGACCATTACCCTGCAAAACGACTTAGCAGGCCGCCAGTTCATGTTCGGTAACCCTACCATGGCATATATCGACATGGCTGCTTTCCTCACGGACAACGCCGACAAACTGGCTCCTAAATACTACACCATTGACAATAGCACATGGAGTGCGCAAAACCTCTACTCCATAGAGGCGAATGGCACGGGCTTGTTAGCCCCTATGCGCTCTGTCATGTTGGAACTCAAAGAGGGTAGCAGCGACACACGCTCTATCCAGTTGCGCTTGTCGCACGAGCATCTGAAGGTAAACACTCCTGCGCCTGCGGCGGATGACCAACCAGCGAATATCCCTGCACGCCACATGGCCGCCTCCACGGATGAGCCACAAGGTATGACCATTTATGCGACTACCGCCAACGGGCAAACCCAATGTATGCTCTTTGCCGCACCAGAAGCCACCGACACCTACCTCAGCCACGAGGATGTGCTCTTTGTGTCCACAGGTGTAGAGACTGCCAACATTTTGACCACACCTATTAATATGTACACCGTCTCCAACCAAGTGCCTATGATGATTGATGTGCGTCAAAACATAGACACAGTGCCTATGTCCATGCTGATACACCCTGACTACCGAACCGAGAAGGTAGAGTTCGCGTTCTATCTGACCATAAATTGGGATAAAGAGTGTTACTTCTACGACGCTCTCACGGGCGAGCGCGTGCGTATTATAGATGGTACGATTATAGAGCGTCCATTGCCTCAGAACCACGAGAATCGCTATTATATCGTTGGTCCCGACCGCACTTCCAACGGCGAGAACACCGAGACGGCTATTCCTTCTGTCCTAGATCAAGAGAATATGGTTTGGGCATACTCCGAGCAAGCGGGCGAGATGACAGTCTGCTCCAACGATATTATCCAATCAGTGACCGTATATGACATGACGGGTCGCCTCATTGCCCATAAGGCGCTCGACCTGCTCTATAATCAAGTATCATTGCCTGTAGGTCAGGGTGTACATATTGCCGAAGTCACCCTCCGCGACAACTCCAAGCACTACACCCGCACTATCGTTAAATAATCGGGTATCGGGTATCGGTTATCGGTTATTGGTTATCGGTTATTGGTTATTGGATTCCGAATGCCAAGTGCTGGATTCCAGATGCCAGAACCAGCCCTCCTCCCTTAAAAACAAAAAAGCCACCTTGTTCTTCAACAAAGTGGCTTTTTTATCTCCTTGCCGCCCTTACTCGCCCAAACGCTCCAATTCAACGGTGAAATGGCGCATTAGTGGTGCTTCTTTCGTAATCGCCAAACCGCGGGTAATGGTCTCACGGCGGTCATACACATTCTTCAGCGCAACTGCAATTACCTTCATGTGATTATCCGTATATACGCGGCGAGGGATACAGAGACGCACCAAGTCCAGTCCGCCGAAACGGTTCTCTCTGGTCACGGGGTCTCTATCTGCCAAGATATAACCAATCTCGCATGCACGGATACCTGCCTCCAAGTACAGTTCGCAAGTCAATGTCTGCGCAGGGAACTCCTCAATGGGCACATGCGTCAGCACCTTATCCGCATCCACGAAGATGGCGTGACCACCAGCAGGGCGTTGGTAAGGAATGCCGTATTCATCGAGCAACTGAGCCAAATACTCCACCTGATGAATACGCGTTTGCAACATGTTAAACTGCGTATTTTCCTCCAATCCAACGGCCAAAGCAGCCATATCGCGACCGTTCATACCGCCGTATGTGATAAAGCCCTCAAATGGGATACAATAGCGCTTGCAACCTTCGTACCAATCCTCGCGATTTGTTGCGATGAATCCGCCCATATTGACGATTCCGTCCTTCTTGGCAGACATGGTCATACTATCCGCGTAGGAGAACATTTCCTTGGCAATCTCCTGAATGCTCTTATCGGCATAACCCTCCTCGCGGGTCTTGATGAAATACGCATTCTCCGCAAAGCGCGCAGAGTCCATATTCACAGGTACGCCATACTTGTGGCACAGCTCGCATGTCTCGCGGATATTCTTCATAGAGACGGGCTGTCCACCCACTGTGTTATTTGTCACAGTCAGCACCATAAATGGCACATTGCCTGGGTTATCTTTGAGCAATTGCTCCAAATACTCCAAGTCCACATTACCCTTGAATGGGATCTCCAATTGGGTGTCCTTCGCCTCCTTGATGGTCACATCTATCGCATGCGCCTTGCGCGCCTCAATATGTCCCTTAGTCGTGTCAAAGTGCGCATTGCCAGGGATGACTTGTCCCTCTTTCACAAGGTGCGAGAAGAGTACGTTCTCTGCCGCACGACCTTGGTGAGTAGGGATCACATACTCAAAACCCGTGATACGAGTAATCGTGTCCTTCAACTCGAAGAACGACTTACTACCCGAATAACTCTCATCGCCCAGCATGAGGGCTGCCCATTGGCGGTCAGACATAGCGCCTGTACCTGAGTCAGTCAAAAGGTCGATGTAAACTTGCTCGCTACGGAGCATAAAGATGTTGTTCTTGGCATCTTTCAGCCATTGTTCGCGCTCTGCGCGAGTGGACTTGCGGATGGGCTCTACCATCTTAATCTTCCACGATTCTGCAAAAGGTAATTCCATGGTATTTCGTTTATGTGTGTATTTAAGGTGCTGCAAAGGTAGTAAAAATTATGCGAATACGCAAATATTTTTAATCACAAAGAGCAAAAATATGTATTTTTATTTGTCTATATGCGAATTTTATAGTACCTTTGCAGCCGAAAATGTAAGCTAACACATTAAAATATATAAGAAATATGAAAGTATTTTGCAAGACAAACGAGGAGCAACCTCGCAAGAAAATGGGTTGCCTGGGTAAAACCCTGATAGGTATCGGTGTGTATTTTGGTATTTGTTTCCTCTTTGGGGCATTAATGGGCGATATGATGTCCACACCTGCTACCAAACTGGAGGAGAACACCATTTATCGTATTGATTTGAAAGGTAATCTTGTAGAACAAGCAGGCGAAGAGAATCCATTTGATGCCATTATAGGCGAGATGTATGGTCAAGCAACAACGACAGTAGGATTAAACGACCTGCTCAGCAATATCGCTTTGGCGAAGGATAACGACAAAGTGTTGGGTATCTACCTCAAGGGCGGTTCACTCGCTGCGGGACCTGCTTCGGCTAAGGCACTGCGCGATGCGCTCCTCGACTTCAAACAATCGGGTAAGTTCGTTATCGCATATTCTGATTCATATACACAAACCAACTACTATATCGCTTCTGTAGCTGATAAGATCTTCTTCAATCCCGTAGGTACACTGATGTGGGATGGATTGAGCGCACAAAAAGAGTACTATACCCGCCTCTTCGAGAAGATTGGTGTTGAGATGCAAATCCTCAAAGTGGGTACGTTCAAATCGGCTGTTGAACCATACTTCCGCACTTCAATGTCGGAGGCAGACCGCAAACAAACCGAGCAATATATCGGTGGTATCTGGAGCGAGATGAAAGCGGCAGTTGGACAAAGTCGCCAAATCAATCCTGAGCAATTGCACGCTTACGCCGATGAGTGCATGTCGCTGCAACCACAGGAGAAATACCTTACCTACAACTTTGTGGACTCATTGGTGTATATCCAAGAGATGGACAGTATTTTGCGCACTTACGCGGGTACAAAAGAATACAAACAATTGTCTAACAACAAGATGACCAATGTGGAGCGTACCAAGATGGATGCAACAGACAAGGTGGCAGTCTTGTACGCAGAAGGTGCTATCGTGGATGATGGTGCAGATGGCATTGTAGAGGGAAAGATCTTGAAAACAATCAAGAAAATCTATGATGACGATGATGTAAAAGCAGTAGTCTTCCGTGTGAACAGTCCTGGTGGTAGTGCGGATGCGAGCGAGCAAATATGGCATGCGATGAAGATGTTGCAAGACAAGGGCATTCCTGTAGTAGTTTCTATGGGTGATTATGCGGCTTCAGGTGGCTACTATATCTCTTGCAACGCTGATTATATCTACGCAGAGCCTACTACACTCACTGGTTCAATTGGCATCTTTGGTACAGTGCCTAACCTCAACAAACTCCGCGAAAAAGTAGGTTTGGATATTGATGGCGTATCCACCAACAAACACTCCGCATTGACCACCAATGCTGTTATGAAGGGTATGAACCCTCAAGAGATGGCACTCATGCAGAGCATGGTAGAGCGTGGTTATGACCTCTTTACTCGTCGTTGCGCCGATGGTCGCGATATGACCCAAGATGCAATCAAGAAGATTGGCGAGGGACGTGTATGGCTCGGAAAAGATGCTTTGGAGATTGGCTTAGTGGATAGTTTGGGTAACATGAACGATGCTATCGCAAAAGCCGTTGAACTGGCAGAGTTGGGTGAATATCAATTGGCTACATACCCAGAGAAAACTGATCCTTTTGAGGAAATGCTCAAGATGTTCGACAACTCTACCCCAGAGGAGCGCCTCATTATGGAGATTCGTGAGTTTGCATCCAAACCACGTATCATGACCCTCATGCCACAAGTGACTATACAATAATCCTTTGTATAACTTTCTAATTAACTCATCCTTACATAATAATAGGGCGTGTCACGTGAGGACACGCCCTATTATTTCAGGGATTTATATAGCAGTTAATGCCTTGCGTTTTTCTTGCTCGTTTCTCTCACTCCTCAATATCGGGGGTTGCATTCTCATCTATGATATTCTCAGTCCCGCCTTCGGCTTTGTATAGGGAAGCATTCTGCTCATCAATATATGCAACTATTGTACATATCTTGTCCTCAATATATACCATACTTACAACCACTTTGCCTCCTTGGGCAATGTACATACAGCTGTGAGTGGCTTTGCCCTCTTTGAAAGCTTGGACAGGATTGTTCTCAATGGAATAAGGCGATTCCCACTCGCTGGTGACCTCCGATGGCTCACCATATTGAGCAGCGATAGCGGCGTTAATCGCTTGATACTTAGTCCAAGACTCGTCCCATTGTTTCGCACCTTCGTAGATAACCGTGACCGAAAATAGGGTTTTGCTCTCAGGGGTTGCTAAAAGGGTGAGCATCACATCTTCGCCATCCAGTGTGCCCACCAAGGCGGCTACATTCTGAATCTTCATTCCCATAAATCCCCACTTCTTGACAGTCTTGACGGCGGTCTTCAACTCGCCATCAATAGGCATAGAGCGAAACATCAGATGCTCCTCTCCCAGCAGCATAATCGTACACATGAGGCACGCTAAAATAATGGTTATTCTCTTCATGTTCGTTTGTTTTAATATGCGTTCTTTTGCTTTTCGGCGGCAAAGGTAGTACTTTTTGTTGATATTTACAACCTTTTGACTCATTTTTTTGAGTAATACTTGCTTTATCCAAAATATTTTTGTACCTTTGCGCGTTTTTTGCAAAGCAAAAGAAAAATGATCAAACATGACGGCATAATAATCGCGTTGAATGAGGATGGCACCGCCCTCGTGCGCATTGTGCAGACGAGTGCGTGTGCGGCATGCAAGGCCAAGGCCATGTGCGCCAGCGCAGAGAGCGCCGAGAAGGAGATGACGGTTGTACTCTTAGGCGAAAGTGCACCCCAAAAATCAGCAGATTTTTCGGGGACCCCGCAGGCGATGAGGCGAGAAGGCGAAAGGCGAGGCTTTGCAGTAGGCGATACCGTGGAAGTGATGGTGCAGCAGAAGATGGGATGGAAAGCGGTGGTGTTGGCATATCTATTGCCATTCTTTGTGATGTTGGCAGTGATGTTTATAGGCAACGCAATTTGGACAGTACGCGAGGAAATCCTCGGCACAGTAGCACTCTGCGCCATGGCACTTTACTACCTCGTGTTGGGCATGTTCAAAGACAAGCTGCAAAAAGAGTTTTCTTTTACGGCTCGCAAGCGAGCGTAAAGAGACCGCCCTATGGGCTGTTAGAAGTTAGACCGGCTTCGCCTGTTAGACCGCCGCAAGGCGGCTGTTAGACTCCAGAAATCTAACATCTAACAGCAAAGCGATCTAACAACGCAGTGGTCTAACAGCAAAGCGGTCAATTTGGAGAGTAACGAACAAATTAAAAATATACAAACACAATGAATTTAATTCTGATTTCTTTAGCCGTTTTGGGTGTGACGGGATTGGTGGCAGCGGTGCTGCTCTACCTGGTTGCCCAAAAGTTCAAGGTAGAGGAAGATCCACGCATTGATGAGGTGCAAGACGCATTGCCAGGTGCTAACTGTGGCGGTTGCGGTTTTGCTGGTTGTCGTGCGTTTGCTGAGGGCTGCGTAAAAGCAGATTCTTTGGACGGATTGCTCTGCCCTGTAGGAGGTGCGCCTACCATGACCAAGGTGGGTGAGATCTTAGGTATGGCAGTAGTGGCTGCTGAACCTAAAGTAGCAGTAGTGCGTTGTAACGGCACATGCGAGGCACGTCCTCGTACCAGCGTTTACGACGGCGCTAAGAGTTGTCAAATCATGCACAGCTGTTATGTAGGCGAGACGGCTTGTCCTTTTGGCTGCTTGGGTTGTGGCGACTGTGTGGCAGCCTGCGAGTTCGACGCTATCCACATGAACCCTGAGACAGGTCTTCCAGAGGTGGACGACGAGAAGTGTACCAGCTGCGGCAAGTGTGTGAAGGCTTGTCCAAGAAACATCATCGAGCTGCGCAAGAAAGGTCCTAAGAGCCGCCGCATCGTAGTGATGTGCGTGAACAAGGACAAGGGTGCTGTAGCACGCAAGGCATGCACCAACGCTTGTATCGGTTGTAGCAAATGCCAAAAAGTGTGCGAGTTTGATGCCATCACCATTGAGAACAACTTGGCATATATCGACTACAACAAGTGCCGCCTCTGCCGCAAGTGTGAAGATGCGTGCCCAACAGGAGCAATCCACGCAGTGAACTTCCCACCACGCAAACCAAAAGCAGAAGCGCCTGCGGCACCAAAGGCAGCGCCTGTAGCTGCTGAGGTTAAAGGTGAAAGGTTAGAGGTTAAAGGCGTAGAAACTAAACAAGAGGAGGCAAAGGCATGAAATCGACATTCCGTATAGGTGGAGTACATCCACATGATAATAAGCAATATTCTGTTCATCAACCTATCACCGCTTGCCCATTGCCAGCCAAAGCCATCATTCCTTTGGTGCAACACATCGGTGCGCCTGCACAAGCAGTCGTAGAGAAAGGACAGAAAGTGAAAGTAGGTGAACTTATCGCTAAAGCAGGTGGCTTCGTTAGCGCGAACATTCACGCGCCTTTCAGCGGTACTATCACCAAGATTGACACGACCATTGATGCATGGGGCATGAAAATGCCAGCCATCTTCATGGATGTGGAGGGCGACGAATGGCTCAAGACCATTGATCGCAGCAATGACATCGTTCGCAAATTAGACTACGAACCAAAAGCCATTATCGATAAGGTGCAAGAGGCAGGTATCGTAGGTTTGGGTGGCGCATGTTTCCCAACCCACGTTAAACTCATGCCTCCTCCAGGCAAGACCGCTGAGGTACTCATCGTCAACGGTGTGGAGTGCGAGCCATATCTCACTTGCGACCACCAACTCATGCTGGAGAAGGGCGAGGAGATCATAATTGGTATCCAACTCCTCATGCGTGCGCTGAACATCCAAAAAGCTATCATCGGTATCGAGGCCAACAAACCAGACGCCATCCAGCATATGACGGCACTTGCTAGCAAAGTGCTTGGCATAGAGGTGAAAGCCCTCAAACTCAAATACCCACAAGGTGGTGAGAAGCAACTCATCGACGCTTGTATCCGTCGTCAAGTACCAAGCGGTGCGCTGCCAATCGAGGTAGGTGCTGTAGTGGACAACGTAGCAACTATCTTCGCTGTATATGAGGCGGTACAAAAGAACAAACCGCTGATCTCTCGCGTGATGACCGTGACAGGTAAGAGCGTTGCTAAACCAGGCAACTACGACGTGCGTTTCGGTACACCACTCACCGAGGTGGTAGCGCTTGCAGGTGGCGTACCTGAGGATACAGGTAAAGTTATCGGCGGTGGCCCTATGATGGGTCGCGCGATGAGCAATATCGACATGCCAAGCAACAAACGCGTGAGCGGTCTGCTCTTCTTGCCAGAGGCAGAGAGTATGCGCGAGGAACTCACCAACTGCGTGCGCTGTGGTAAGTGCGTGAACGCTTGTCCTATGGGATTGGAACCATGGCTCTTGTCAAAACAAGCATGGCACAGCATGTGGGACGAGATGGAGGATCACAACATTATGGACTGCATCGAGTGCGGTTGCTGCCAATTCACCTGCCCAAGTCACTTGCCATTGCTCGACTATGTACGCATGGGTAAAGCGAAAGTAGGAGGACTTATTCGTGCTCGTCAAGCAGCGAATAAGTAGTTGAAAGTTTAGAGTTTAAAGTTTAAAGGCTAGAATAAATGAAACAATTTATAGTATCTCCCGCACCACACTTCCATAGCGGTGATAGCGTGCGGAAAAATATGCTGTTGGTGATTATCGCCCTCCTGCCAGCTTACGCAGTCAGCGTATGGCAATTCGGTTGGGGTGCACTCATCACCACAGCTATCAGCATCGCAGCATGTGTGCTGTTTGAGTGGCTGATTGCGAAATATCTGTTGAAACAAAAATCCACTATCGGCGACCTCTCAGCTGTATTGACTGGTCTGCTGTTGGCATTCAACTTGCCAAGCAACTTGCCTTGGTGGATTGTTATTATCGGTGCCTTGGTGGCTATCGGCGTAGCGAAAATGAGCTTCGGTGGCTTGGGACAAAACATCTTCAATCCTGCTCTCGTGGGTCGTGTGTTTCTGCTCATCTCTTTCCCTGCTCAGATGACCACTTGGCCAGTGCCACAAGGTTTCGCAACTGCTTATGTGGACGCTGCTACAGGTGCAACTCCTTTGGCAGCCATGAAAGTGGCTCTCGCTGGCAGCGACAGCATGATGAGCGCTGTGCCAGAGATGTGGGATATCCTTATCGGTAAGATGGGTGGTAGTCTTGGTGAGGTGAGCGCATTGCTCTTGCTCGCAGGTGGTATCTTCCTCATTGCTACTCGCGTCATCACATGGCATATCCCTGTGAGCATCATGGCTACTGTAGCACTCTTTGCTGCGGTGACTGGTTGGGCTGGTCTATTGCCAGAGAGCGTTTGCACAGGCGAGTATGTGATGCTCAGTCTCTGTACGGGTGGTATGATGCTCGGTGCATGGTTCATGGCTACAGACTATGTGACTTCACCTATGAGCAACTGCGGTAAACTGATCTTTGGTGTGGGTATTGGTGTGATTGTGATGGTGATTCGTACTTGGGGTGCTTACCCAGAAGGTATGTCATTCGCTATCCTTATCATGAATGCCTGCGCACCATTGTTAAACCTCATTCGTCCAAAACGCTTTGGCGAGAAAAAGAAATAAAAATGACCGCCCTGCGGGCTGTTAGAAGCTAGACCGGCTTCGCCTGTTAGACCGCCGTATGGCGGCTGTTAGACCTAAGAAATCTAACATCTAACAGCAAAGCGATCTAACAATGAAATGGTCTAACAACGCAGTGGTCTTAAAACAAAAGTATTATGGCAAAATTACAAAGTTCATTTAAGAATATGTTGCTATCGCTGACGCTCATCGCGTTGGTGGCTGCGGCTGCTTTGGCTGGCGTGTATATGCTGACTAAAGACCCTATCGCTGCGGCAATGACTGAGAAGCAACAAAGCGCTATCATGCAAGTGCTTCCTGAGGTTGAAGGCGATATCCGTATCGCTGAGGCAGAACAGAGCAATGGCGTGACCCTCTACAAAGCGTATGTAGGCGAAGAGTGGATTGGTACTGCCGTAGAAGCAAGCACCGAGGGTAACCAAAACATGCCATTCGGTGGCACATTCCGCCTGATGGTTGGTTTCAACAATGTAGGCGATGTAGTTCGCTATGTGGTATTGGAGCAAGCTGAGACCCCAGGTCTGGGTGCACTGATGAGCACATGGTTCTGCAACCCTGACAAACCAAAATCCAACATCCTTGGTAAGAACCCTGCTACTACCAACTTCAGCGTAAGCAAAGATGGTGGCGATGTGGATGCTATCACCGCATCAACCATTACCTCGCGCGCGTTCCTTGAAGTAGTGTTCAAAGCATACAACGGTATCGCACAACAACCAATGCCACTTGAGGCTATTAGTGGTGCAACTCAAGTAACAACAGAGGAAGGAGGCCAACAATGAAAAATAAAGCATTAAACACCGTTCTTAACGGTATCTTGCGCGAGAACCCAGTATTCGCTCTCGTGCTCGGTATGTGTCCTACCTTGGCGACTACCACTTCTGCTATCAATGGTATGTCCATGGGACTCGCTACTACCTTCGTGCTTATCTGCTCGAATGTAGTGATTTCGCTCTTGAAGAATTTGATCCCTGATAAAGTGCGTATCCCTGCGTTTATCGTGGTGATTGCTACTTTCGTGACCATGGTACAACTCCTGATGCAAGCTTATCTGCCTGCCATTTATGAGGTACTTGGTTTGTTTATCCCACTGATTGTGGTGAACTGTATCGTACTTGGTCGTGCAGAGGCCTTTGCGGCTAAGAATACCGTAGGTTTGTCTGCATTGGACGGTCTGGGTATGGGTCTTGGCTTTACGCTGGCATTGACTTTGATTGGTGCAGTGCGTGAGTTGCTCGGTACTGGTAGTTTGTTCGGCATGAACCTCTACAGCGAGACCTATGGTATGTTGATTTTCGTGCTCGCTCCTGGTGCGTTCATCGTATTGGGCTACTTGATGGCATTGGTACAAAAACTGCTTAAAAAATAAAATAGACCGCCCTACGGGCTGTTAGAAGTCAGACCGGCTTCGCCTGTTAGACCGCCGCGAGGCGGCTGTTAGACCAAGAAATCTAACATCTAACAGTGAGCAAAGCGAACGATCTAACAACGTAGTGGTCTAATAGTGAAACGATCTAAATAAAAGATTATGGTATATTTTCTGATATTTATCTCTGCGATATTCGTGAATAATATCGTATTGAGCCAGTTCTTGGGTATCTGTCCATTCTTGGGCGTAAGTAAGAAAATCAATACTGCGCTGGGTATGGGTGCTGCCGTGTTGTTTGTCATGACCTTGGCTACATTGGTGACCTACCTCTTGCAACAACTCTTGAACGCATGGGGCTTGGGCTTCTTGCAAACTATCCTATTTATCTTGGTGATTGCTGCGCTGGTACAGATGATTGAGATTATCCTCAAGAAGATCTCTCCATCTCTTTACCAAGCATTGGGTGTGTTCTTGCCATTAATCACGACAAACTGCTGTTTGTTGGGTGTGGCTATCATGGTAGCCAGCGGCACATATAAGTTGCCTATGGGTGCAGAGCCAGGCTTATTGACAGGTATGTTGTTTGCTATCGCAACAGCTATCGGTTTTGCATTGGCATTGGTTTTGTTCGCAGGTATGCGCGAGCAATTGGCATTGGCTAAGGTGCCTAAAGCATTGCAAGGCACTCCTATCGCCCTCCTCACCGCCGGCCTCTTGGCTATGGCATTCATGGGCTTCAGCGGCGTAGTATAATCTCGTAAATGTATATTTCAACAAGAAGGCACTTACTTCGGTAGGTGCTTTTTTGTTGCTATTATACCCGTTGTACCATTGCCAGTGTTCTGGCAAATACTCCCAGCCTTTAACCTCTAAACTGTAGACGCGAAGAGCGATGATACTTTGGTGCCTATGTGGTGCAGCGAAGATTATAAGCGCATATATGGCGACAATGCCGAACTCATCGTGGTGGAGAACGAGAACCATCGTATCAGTCGCAAGACCAAACAGGTGGCAGTGTTGGTTGCGGAGTTCTTCATGGGCTGCTTTTAGGGCAATAGAAGGATTAAGTACAATCTTTTTTGGTTCACTCTTGCATATATCAAAAAAAAAGAGTAATTTTGCACGCAAAATTGAGTAAACGATAAAAATGAATATACAATGATTAATTTTAACATTGAGGTAGCTTCCGAGAAGCACACTCCTTATGTAGCAGAGATTCTGCAAACTATTGAAGAAGCTGCAAAAGATCGCGGTACAGGTATCGCTAAGCGCAATCCAGAGTATGTGGCGCAGAAGATGCGCGAAGGCAAGGCTGTAATAGCTATGAACGGTGACAAATTTGCAGGTTTTAGCTATATTGAGTGTTGGGACCACGGACATTTTGTTGCTAACTCTGGTTTGATCGTAAAACCAGAATATCGCAAGATGGGTCTCGCTAAGCAAATAAAAGCTCGTATCGTAGCACTTTCGCAAGAGATGTTTCCTAATGCAAAGATTTTCTCACTCACTACTGGTGCTGCGGTGATGAAGATGAATACCGAGTTGGGTTTCAAGCCTGTCACTTTCCAAGATTTGACCACAGATCCTAAGTTCTGGAAAGGTTGTGAGAGTTGCATCAACTACGATGTACTCTGCCGCAACAATTTTGAGCGTTGCCTCTGTACTGGTCTCCTCTTTGAGCCACCTCACCGCAAACGTGTGGTAGTAGCCTACAGTGGCGGACTGGACACCTCCTATACCGTCATGTACTTGGCCAAAGAATTAGGCTACGAGGTACATGCCGTATGTGCTGATACTGGTGGATTCAGTGCAGAACAATTGCGCCAAAACGAAGAGAATGCCTACAAGTTAGGCGCTACCAAATATGCGACCCTTGATGTACAACAAGAGTATTACGAGAAGAGTATCAAATACATGGTATATGGTAACGTACTTCGCAATGGTACATACCCAATCTCTGTATCTTCAGAACGTATCTTCCAAGCCCTTGCTATCGCACGCTATGCTCGCGAAGTAGAGGCAGACGCCATTGCACACGGCTCGACAGGTGCGGGTAATGATCAAGTTCGCTTTGATATGACTTTCCTCGTAGCTGCTCCTGGCGTAGAGATTATCACCCTCACACGCGACAAAGCCCTTACCCGCCAAGAGGAGATTGACTACCTCAACGAGCACGGTTTTGCAGCTGACTTTGAGAAACTCAAATACTCTTACAACGTGGGTCTTTGGGGTACCAGTATCTGCGGCGGCGAGATCTTAGATAGCAAACAAGGATTACCAGAGAGCGCATACCTCAAACAAGTCACCAAAGACGGTGAAGAGGATATCGTACTTGAGTTTAAGAACGGCGAGTTGGTGGGTGTGAACGGACAAATCTATGATGATGGCGTGAAGGCTATCCAAGCCGTTGAGGAGATTGCAGCACCATACGGCATCGGTCGCGACATGCACGTAGGCGATACCATTATCGGTATCAAAGGTCGTGTAGGCTTTGAGGCTGCCGCACCTATGCTCATCATCTCTGCGCATAAGTTCCTTGAGAAATTCACCCTCTCCAAGTGGCAACAATATTGGAAGGACCAAGTGGCGAACTGGTATGGCATGTTCCTTCACGAGAGCCAATACATGGAGCCAGTGATGCGCGATATTGAGGCAATGCTCGAGTCCAGCCAACGCAATGTGAATGGCAAAGTGACTATGCACCTCCGTCCATACATGTTCGAGACCGTAGGCGTGGATTCAAAGGACGACCTCGTTAAAACCAAGTTAGGCGAGTACGGCGAGATGCAAAAGGGTTGGACATCTGAAGAAGCTAAAGGCTTTATCAAGGTCCTCTCTACCCCACTACGTGTATATTACGCTAACCACGACGACGAAACAATTTAAGATCGCCTGCGGCTGTTAGAACATTTCATTGTTAGACCACGTTGTTGTCAGACCGCCCTTGGGGCTGACAGACTCTAGAATCTGACAGCGGAGCGATCTGACAATGAACGAAGTGAACGGTCTGATAGTGCAACGATCTAACAGCGACATAGTCGCGATCTAAGATAAATAAGAAAATGATTAAAGTAGGTATAATAGGTGCAGCGGGCTATACGGCAGGCGAACTCATCCGCCTCTTGGTCAATCACCCAGAGGTGGAGATCACCTTTGCGCACTCTACCAGCAATGCCGGTCAAGCTTTCCACGCCGTACATACGGGTTTGATAGGTGACACCGAGCAATGTTTCTCCGATACATACGATCTGAACGCCATCGATGTGCTCTTCCTTTGCTCCGGCCACGGCAAGAGTACTGCTTTCTGGGCAGAAAACGAGTGTCCTGACACACTGAAAATCATCGACCTTGCGCAGGACTATCGTGACGAGCACGATGGCTATGTCTATGGTTTGCCTGAGCTCCAACGCGAGAAGATATGCGGTTGTACTAAGCTCGCTAACCCTGGCTGCTTTGCTACGGCTATCCAATTGGCATTGCTGCCCATGATTGGCAAGACCACTGAAGCCAGCGTAACTGCTATCACAGGTTCTACAGGTGCCGGACAGAAACCAACGGCTACCACCCACTTCTCTTGGCGCAACGACAATATGTCTGTTTATAAGGCCTTTACCCACCAGCATTTGTTGGAGATTGGCCGTAACACAGGCATGAAAGTAGAGTTCATCCCTATGCGTGGCGACTTCTCTCGTGGTATCATTGCCGCTGTGACCATGCCATTCAGCGGCACCGCAGAAGAGGCATACGAACTCTATCGTCAATACTACAAAGACGCTGCCTTTACTCATGTCATCAACCGAGAAGTCAACCTCAAGGACGTCGTGAACACCAACAAGTGCGTACTGCAAACCCAAGTGCACGAGGGACGATTGCTGGTCACATCCGTGATAGACAACCTGCTCAAGGGCGCTAGCGGCCAAGCCCTGCAAAACATGAACCTCATGTTCGGATTAGATGAAAAAATAGGTTTGAACCTAAAAGCATTAGCATTTTAATTATGAAATTATTCGACGTATATTCACTCTTTGATGTGACGCCAGTTAAAGCTGAGGGCTGTCGCATCTGGGACGACAAGGGGCAAGAGTACCTTGACCTCTATGGCGGCCATGCCGTCATTAGTATCGGTCACACTCACCCATACTATGTGGAGGTGCTGACGGACCAACTGGGTAAGATTGGCTTCTACTCCAACTCCGTCCAAAACCCACTCCAGGAACAATTGGCAGAGCGCCTCGGCAAACTCTGCGGTTACGAGGATTACACCCTTTTCCTCGATAACTCAGGCGCAGAGAGCAATGAGAATGCGCTCAAACTCGCTTCTTTCCATACGGGCAAGAGCCGTGTGATTGCTTTCCATCGCAGTTTCCATGGTCGAACTAGCGGCGCGGTGGCTGTAACCGATAATCCCAAGATCCAAGCGCCATTCAACCAATGCCATCCTGTGACCTTCCTTGATCTAAATGATATCGCATCCGTAGAGGCAGAACTCCAGAAAGGCGATGTAGCAGCAGTCATTATCGAGGGCATCCAAGGTTGTGGCGGCATCCATGTGCCAACGACTGAGTTTATGCAATCCCTTCGCCAACTCACCGAGCAATATGGTGCGGTACTCATCCTAGACGAGATACAGAGTGGCTACGGTCGCACGGGTAAGTTCTTTGCCCACCAATGGTATGGCATCCGTCCTGATATTATCACAATGGCCAAGGGCATGGCCAACGGATTCCCATGTGGCGGTATATTGATTTCCCCTTTGTTCCAGGCTACGAAAGGTATGTTGGGTACTACCTTTGGTGGTAACTACCTAGCAATGGCTGCCGCGTTGGCAGTGCTTGATGTGATGGAGCAAGAGAATTTGGTAGCAAACGCCTATAATGTGGGCGAGTATATACTGGCTAACTTGCCTAAGAGCGATAAGATCAAAGAAGTGCGTGGCCGTGGTATGATGATTGGCATCGAGTTCCACGATAGTGTAGCTCCTATCCGCCAAGCCTTGCTCAAGGACTACCATATCTTTACTGGCGTCGCAGGCACCAATATGGTGCGTATCCTCGCCCCACTGTGCCTCACCACAGAGCAAGCCGACCGATTTATTAATGCATTAAAAGAAATCCTATGAAATCATTCTTTCATGTACAAGATATAGGCGACTTGAACCTCGCACTCGAGGAGGCTCGCCAAGTCAAAGCCACTCCATACGCATGGAAACATTTGGGAGAGAACAAGACCATTATGCTCGTGTTCTTCAACTCGTCGCTCCGCACTCGTCTCTCTTCACAAAAAGCGGCGCTCAACCTCGGCATGTCACCCATCGTGCTCAATATCGGGCAAGATAGTTGGCAACTCGAAACAGAGCTCGGTGTAATCATGGACGGTGGCAAGAGCGAGCACCTACGCGAAGCTATCCCTGTGATGGCAAGCTACTGCGATATCATCGGCGTGCGCTCTTTTGCAGGCCTCACCGACCGCGAGTATGACTACCAAGAGACTGTCCTTCAGCAGTTCGTTCAGTACTCTGGCAAGCCTGTTATCTCGCTTGAGTCAGCTACTGTGCACCCTTGCCAAGCATTTGCGGATCTTATCACTATCGACGAGTATAAGGAAACCAAACGACCAAAGGTTGTTCTCACTTGGGCACCTCACCCAAAGGCCTTGCCACAAGCGGTGCCAAACTCTTTTGCCGAGTGGATGAACGCTGCGGATGTGGATTTTGTGATCACCCATCCTAAGGGCTACGAACTTGACCCACGCTTTGCGGGTAATGCTCGTGTAGAATACGACCAGATGAAGGCTCTTGAAGGTGCTGACTTCGTCTATGCTAAGAACTGGTCTTGCCCTGGTGTAACCGAGAGAGAGGACTACGGCAAGATCCTCTGCTCCGACCGCAGTTGGATGGTGGACGAGGCACATATGGCAGTAACCAATAACGCGCGTTTTATGCACTGCCTTCCTGTTCGCCGCAATGTGATTGTGAGTGATGGCGTCATTGATTCAGAGCGCTCTATCGTCATCCCAGAGGCTGCCAACCGTGTAACGAGTATACAAGTCGTCATGAAACGTATGTTGGAGAGTTTGAAATGATACAAGTAATCAAGATAGGCGGTGGCGTACTGGAGAACGAAGCGCAAAGAGATGCGTTTCTGCGTCAGTTCGCTGCGATAGAAGGTCCCAAAGTATTGGTACATGGCGGTGGTAGATTAGCTACAACCATGGCTGATCGTTTGGGTGTAGAAACACACATGATAGACGGTCGCCGTGTGACCGACAAGGAGACCCTCGACATCGTTACGATGGTCTATGGCGGACTGGTTAACAAGCAAGTGGTGGCACAACTACAAACGATGGGTGTGAATGCAATCGGCATGACTGGCGCTGATGGAGGTTGGATGAAAGCGGTGAAGCGCCCAATTAAGAACGGTATCGACTATGGCTACGTAGGCGATGTGGTAGAGGTGAATGGAGCGCATCTGCGTACGCTACTGGACAATGGATTAACGCCTGTCATTGCGCCAATTACCTTTAGTGCCGATGGATTATTACTCAACACCAATGCTGACACGGTAGCATCGCAAACAGCTATCGCGATGGCTGAGGCGATGAGGCGAGATGGCGATGAGGCGAGAGGCAATGTGCAACTGACTTTCTGCTTTGAGAAAGTTGGCGTATTGAGCAATCCAGATGACGAATCATCGCTCATTGCTCGTATCACCACCAAATCATACACCCAACTCAAGACAGAGGGCGTTGTATCGGGCGGAATGATCCCAAAGATAGACAATGCCTTTGCAGCCATAGAGCATGGCGTACAATCCGTTCGCATCACCCACGCCAGCAATTTGCATGGCGGAACTGTTATTGAACAAGCATAATGGATAACAAATACATCACACTACTGCAACGCATGATTCAAACTCCCTCTATTTCGGGGCAGGAGGATGCGGTGTGCACTATGCTGGAACAATGGATGACGGCAGAGGGCATTACCGTTCATCGTGTTGGCAACAACCTCTGGGCGGAATGTGGAGAAGGACCTGAAACTGTGCTACTCAACGCACATATTGACACGGTCAAACCATCGGCATCCTATACCCGTGATCCGTTTGGTGGAGAGTGTGATGGTAAAACAATATACGGATTAGGAGCTAATGATTGCGGTGGTAGTGTGATAGCCATGTTGGCTACTTTCATAGATATCTATCGTCAACCTATAGTTGGTAAACGCATTGTCTTTACCCTCACCGCCGAAGAGGAAAACAGCGGAAGACAGGGCATCGAAATGTTGTTGACCGAGATAGGACATGTTGATTATGCTATCGTGGGTGAACCTACCTCGTTGGAGATGGCAGTAGCCGAACGAGGACTGATGGTGCTGGACGGCGAAGCCAAAGGCAAAGCGGGACATGCCGCACGCGAAGAGGGCGTGAATGCATTATATATTGCGTTGGATGATATACAAACCCTGCGCAACTATGAGTTCGACAGAGTATCGCCCTTCCTCGGCAAGGTGAAGATGACCACAACAATGATTCAAGCGGGTACACAGCATAATGTAGTGCCTGATACATGTAAATTCGTAGTGGATATTCGTTCCAATGGGTTGTACTCAAATGAAGATATACATGCTTTATTACAACCATTGGTACAATCGACACTAACCCCTCGCTCTACACGACTCAATGCCACATCCACACCCATTGAGACTGCTATTGTGCAACGTGCAAAAGCATTGGGGATCCCACTCTATGGCTCGCCTACACTCAGCAATATGGCATTGCTATCTTGCCCAAAAGTAAAGTTCGGACCAGGCGACTCTGCCCGCTCGCATACCGCAGACGAATACATTCATATACACGAAATAGATCAAGCAATAAAGTTGCTAAAATTACTACTTGAATAATAAAAACAAAAATTTTATAAAATTAATTCAAAATTATCAAAAATTTCATACATAATCAATATTACTATGAAAAAATAATTTTGAAAAATTTTCTATAATAAATTATAATTTTGGGATAGGAAAAACAATGAAACTCTGGGATAAAGGTTACAAGATTGACGACGCTATTGAGCGTTTCACCGTAGGCAAAGACAAAGAATTGGACCTGCTACTTGCTACGCATGATATACTCGGCACTATGGCACATGTGACTATGCTAGAGCATGTAGGTTTGCTATCCAAAGAGGATTTAGATGCTCTCTTACCTGCGTTGCGCGCATTATACAAAGAAGCAGAGGCGGGCAACTTCGTCATTGAAGATGGTATCGAGGATGTACACTCGCAAGTGGAACTCATGCTTACCCGCCAATTGGGCGAGGTGGGCAAAAAAGTGCATACAGGTCGCTCACGCAATGACCAGGTACTAGTGGATCTCAAGCTCTTTACTCGTTCGGAGATAGAGAAAACAATGGGATTGGTAGAGCAACTCTTCCACACCCTGCAAAAGCGCAGCGAGGAAGGCAAAGCATTATTAATGCCTGGCTACACCCACCTACAAGTGGCTATGCCATCATCTTTCGGATTATGGTTAGGCGCATATGCAGAGGCACTTACAGACGATATGCGTCTATTGGTAGCGGCCTTTGAGCAAGCAAATCTCAATCCGCTGGGCTCAGCCGCAGGCTATGGTTCATCTGCTCCACTCAATCGCACAATGACTACACAGTTGCTCGGTTTTGCAGACCTTGACTACAATGCCATCTACGCCCAGATGAACCGTGGTCGCATGGAACGCACCGTGGCTTTTGCTTACTCCTCTGTAGCAGAAACAATCGGACGCTTGGCGATGGACTGCTGTATGTTCAATTCACAGAACTTCGGTTTTATCAAACTGCCAGATACCATGACCACGGGTTCAAGTATCATGCCACATAAGAAGAACCCTGATGTGTTTGAGTTGATTCGTGCACATGCTAACCGTATTTGTGCGTTGCCAGATACGATCCGCCATATCACGACTAATCTACCCGTAGGTTATTTCCGTGACATGCAATTGCTGAAAGAAGTGTATTTCCCATTGTTTGAGGAGATGAATAGTTTGTTGGAGATCACTAATTACGCAGTGGAGAATATGGATGTGAAGGCCGATGTGATGTCCAATCCTTTGTATATGCCAGCATTCTCCGTGGAGGAAGTAAATCGTCGTGCGGCGAATGGTGTACCTTTCCGTGATGCCTATCGCCAAGTGGCAGATGAGATTACCAATGGCACTTTCAAGCACGAAGCGACAGTAGAGGAGACACTATCTCACTACACCCACGAGGGCTCTATTGGTAATCTGTGCAACGAACAGATTAAAGCTAAGATGGATGCGCTGGTGAAAATAGTACCATTGAATGATATTCATCAGGTGGTAGATAAGTTTCTAAAGGGTTAATTTTTTTAACATAATATCTAAGAACACTACTGTCCACTAAAAAAAGTTATGATTGCAACATACACTTGAATCTTGACAGCATTAAGTGATTAATTTTCAACAAGTCAAAGAATAATTTATAAATTTTTAGTGGATACTAGTGTATTATTATAGTGTATTTATGGTTAATATTTAATCGTGAACGGATATTTTAGTGCGATTAAAAAATGCGCCCACAGTGTACGCCATAATCCAAAGTGTGCACGCATAATTTGGAAACGTTCCTTCCATGCTCGTTGACGTTGTGTTCTACTTACCCCACCTATTAGAAACTTACACAAATAGTCATCAATATAAACATTCTGACGAGAATCACGTACACATTTAATGACCCAATCATAATCGGCACAAATACGATATGTAGTATCATAATTCGCCACGATAGAGCGGCGCACTATGATTGCTTGGTGACTGACTACTAACCCATTGAGTAGATGAACCAGTCGCAAGTTCGGAGGGGTTGTCTTGTGGTGTTCACTTACTTTCTGACCTACTGCGTTCACGATACAAGCCTTACCATACATGATATCCGTGTATTCTGTCGCTGCAGCCACAATATTCGCGAGTGTATCTGTTGCGTAAATCTCATCACCCGCATTAATAAACCATAGAAATTCCCCTTTCGCTTGTGCGATACCTTTATTCATGGCATCGTATAATCCTTTGTCAGGCTCTGATTGCCAAGAAAGGCGACCATCAAACCGTGGCTCTAAACGTTTAATAATACTCACCGTTCTATCCGTAGAGGCACCATCCACGATGATATATTCATAGTCTGTGTTCGTTTGGGCGAGTACACTGCGCATGGTACGTTCTAACCATTGAGCAGCATTATATGTGATAGTGATGATTGAGACTTTCATTGGCTTAATCATTAGTTAATTGGTCAAATAATCTTTTCCACAATGCAAGTATATTTGGTATCTCAAAACGTTTGCTACTTTCCACAGCATTAATAGCCATTTGCTTACGTAACGAATCATGCTCCATTAATACCTTCATCGCATGGAGGAAGGATTTTAAATCATTATTTGGAACAATACTTCCGTTATACCCATTTGTAATCATATCATGAAGGGCTCCAAACGAATCCATGGCTATTACTGGCACTCCCATCTGTAGGGCTTCTAAGATTACCATTCCCCATCCTTCGGCAGTGCTGGTCATTAAGAATATAGATGCATGGCGGTAATACTCCTGTGGGTTTTGCTGACCTGTGAACTCAACACGCATTAATCCCCATTTTTTTACCAAATATTGGTAGAAAGGCATATCCCTGCCATCGCCAACTAATTGCAGTTTCCAATCACTATATTTGGTGTCCATTTCTATTTCTCTCCATGAACGCAGCGCATAAGAAAGACGCTTTGTGTCTTCGTCAAAACGTGCTACAACGATAACTGTCTTCTCTTTACTTATAATCTCATTTGGATGAATATATTGTGAAAATCTCAACGAATTACCTATCGCAACCATCTTTTTACTTTGTTGGAGTCCTGCGTAATAAAGATAGGGAGTAAAATAATTTTCGGATAACACTACAACTTTGTCCGCACTCTCGTATGGTATTCTATATTTGCTTTGTAGTAGTATTCTTCCTATTGGCATCCATAGTTTTTGTGTGGCAGTCAGTAGCCATTTTTTAGTCTCTGATAAGGCATTATCTCGTTTTAACCAACCATAGAGCATGCGCTCAAAAGATCCATAAGTATGTATTTGAAACCCTGGACACATATGAAAAGCGTAAATGACCTTTGCGCCACATTGCTGCGCTACTTCATACAGAGCAGGCATGACCGTGAGATTTCTTTTCTTCAAGAAATTAACTTGTACAATGTCTATACGGTTGGTCTGTAAGAATCGAGCAAAGGTCTGTTTGTCAAAATTACGATTTAGTAATATACGTCCCTCAAATAGCTGCAAAGGAGCAAATTTATCTGGTAGTTGTTCAAAAAATCCCAAATAACAATGCACACCACATTGAGTAGTCAAATATTTTGTTAATTTGACAGTCGTTTGGTTTACTCCTCCTGAAGATTGTTCTGAGCAGTCGAAACTATTTATCGTCAGTAAGTGCATTCGATTTATTTTCTTTGATATACACAATGGTTTTATACACAATAATCATCAATACTACCAATACGATAAGAATAGATGCTATTGTTGATATTATTTGCATACTGGATAGGAGATCGTCATGACATTTGAATTCTATAGTATGCTTTCCGGCTGGAATCTCTATGGCACGTAAGATGTAATTTGCACGTAATACAGGTACTTCTGTTCCATCTATATATGCTTTCCATGTTTTGTAATATACTTCGGAGAAAACAGCCAATCCAGTTTCGCTACTCTCACTCTCATAGAAAAGATTACCAGGATTAGCATACTTCGTTAAATGAATGGACGCTGGTTGTGACATCGTAAGATTTTCGCTTACCTTCGAGCGCCAACAGGTATCTATTACGGCTATTTCTTGTAGATTTGTATCGCCAATAGCTGCTATTTCTTCGTTTGGTGTATCAACCCAATCGATTTGACGTACAAACCATGCATTTCCATAGGCAGAATGGTTATATTGCACACCTTGTTGCGTTATGACATAGCGTGTATTGAGCATATTGAGCACATTCATGTTAATATGACCTGCAAGGTAATAATCAATGATATCTTGATATCGACGCAGTTTGGCAGGACTATATCCTCCAACAGACTTATGGAAATAGCTTGTCTTAGCATCATTGAATGTGCTGGTAGTAAGGTTCAGTACGCGATAGTTAGGATCTTTATCTGCAAGGATTTGTTTGTCAGCCTCAGTCATTGTGACTAAATTGCGTTTCTTTGTAACAAAGTGACCATCGTTTAAGAATCGTTTATCTACCGCCCATAAATCCGTTAAAATAAGAACACCGATAATGGCGATAAGCATACTGCTCTTCAGTTTTTCTATCTTGAGATAGGCGATAGTAAGTACCATTGCAGCAACGATAAAACCTAATGAACGCCAAGCATCCACGGTCAACATGTGACGGCGATCTATGATAATAGCACTTGTCAACCAATCTGGCATTTGGGCATCCACTGGTGCAGTAAATGTTCCTGCTATACCTGGGAATAAGGCAAACAGCAAGCACAAACCTCCAGTTAATCCTGCAGCTATATATGTGTCTCGTAATTGTACTTTACGGTCTAATATCTCGCGCAACGCCAACATACCGAGCATAGCCATAGCTGTTGTAGTCATTATAAGTGACATACTCGGTGTGCGGAATTTATTATAGAGTGGCAGATAATCAAATAGCCAATTGTTGAGCCATGGCAAGTTTTTGCCCCACGAAAGTAGAATGCCTATCATTGCTGCAGTTAGCAACCACCAACGCTCTGGTCCTTTTACAACGAATAATCCAAGAACAAAGAGGAAGCAAATGATTGCACCTGCATAGACAGGTCCAGAGGTAAATGGCTGATCTCCCCAATAAGTAGGTAGCGATGTAATGAATTGCTTTGCTTGCGCTGCACCAGCATAACCCTTTACTCTTTGATAGGTTTCGCAATCTGTGTCCATCTCATAGTTGCTACTGCCACCATAGTAATTGGGAATGAGAAGTGTCATTGTTTCTGCTTTGCCATAACTCCATTGGAATGCATACTCTCGATTGAGACCAGATTTTCCTGCCTTACTATCTTCTGTTCCTTTGAGTACTGCACCACCACGCATTGTCTCCTTGGCATAGTCCCAAGTGGGTACTAACTTGTCCATTGCAGGCGCAATAGCCATAACGGCTGCAATAATCAGTATAGCTGAAGCCACCCAAAAACTTTTCTGCTCCTTCTCACGAATTGTATATACTAAGTAAGCAATGGCCATTGGGATAAGCATTAGAAGCGTGTAGTAAGAAATCTGCTGGTGATTCCAGTATACATTAAGACCTGTGGTTATTAGAGTAATAATAAAGCCTATTATATATCTTCGTTTAAAACAAAGTAAACAACCTCCAATGAGAGCAGGAACGGTTGCTAATACCCAACCCTTCGTAACATGCCCTGCGCCAATAATAATAAGATTATATGACCCAAACGCGAAAGCAATAGCACCTACAATGCCTAACCAAGGACCGCTACCTACAGCGAGCATAAAAATATAGAATCCTATCAATAACAACCATAGTACGGCACTCGTCTCTCTTTGAAAACCTACTTTAATCCATTCTGCTATGGGACGAAAAATACTCTTTGAATCCACTCCAGATGTGACATTGTATGGCATGCCTCCGAACATCGAATTCGACCAGTGACTCCATTCACCTGTTTGTTCATGATATTCTCTCGCATCGTGACCCATGCCACGCGCACTAATCATATCACCTTGAGGTAATTGCTTGTCTTGGAAGACTTGTGGAGCAAAATATACCATTACAAGTACGACGAATGTAAATATAGCCACTATATGAGGCCATGACTCTTGCCAAATTTGTTTCCAATTGATTTTATTCATACTACTTATTATTTGCCTATTAATGTTTTTAACATTGTATATATTTTATCCGAGGGCATGACTCCATCTTTCGGATAAAGGTATTGCTTATAAAATTGTTCCCGTTCCTCTGCTTTGGGGTCATTGCCATTTATTACAATTTCACGAATGAAAGTTTCCGTTTCTTCTATTGTATATGCGTGGTCATGCTTTTCAAAGCATAATTGTCCAAAGGAATTAAATTCGTCTTTTACCTTTTCATTACGAATCTGAAATAGTACTGGTTTTTGGGTATATAAATATTCTGCTGTAAAAGAGCCGCAATCATGAATCATTGCATCGGATGTCTTGAATAAATCAATATAATCCCCTTGCTCTATCTGACCGTTGGACAAATTCTCCCAACGCTTATAGTATTCCTCTGTTTTCTCTAAGCCCCATAGATTGATAAGTTTAAATTTGAGTACCGGATGTGGTTTAAAAGCAAATTGGACTTCTTCTTGATACTTCTCTGCAAGCTGCAACATATCATCGCAATAGTTTAAAAAGTTTGAGAAATTAAAAAGATAGTCCACAGTGTGGTGCGGAGCCCAAATAATGCGTTTCTTAGGTCGTTCTTGGAATTTCCATACATCTTTAGGGCTATAATCTGAACGCATTAAGTCTTCAAGTACCAATGTGCCTGTTATCTCAACATTATCACCTTGGCTCTTTTCGTACTGTTCAGCGTAATGCTTTTGAAATTCCGTTTCTAAAAGATACTTCCACAATAAGGAATGGAATGGTAGTTCATAATTGTTATGAAAGTTGGTTAAGCAATTGATACCATAAGATATGTATAGAGTGAGTGTGTCCAAGAAATTATAAATATGGTAAGCAGGTAATGTGTCCTTGTATGGTTTGGTAAAGAAGACTATATCGGGGTGATATATCTTCTTGATATCTTTCCACTTTTGGTTTTCCCAATCGTATGCACTTGTATAATTGAATCCTTTTTCTTGAGCAAATTTTTCTGTTTGCTTCATAACCTTAAAACATTCATCCTTATCGTAAATAAGATGAACATTGTATGGAGAGATAACAACTAAAGGGTCAAAATGTGCGGAGGACTCTAATTTACGATACAGTGCGTCATATTTCCATATAGAAGGTGTTTGTAAAAAGAACAAAACCTTGCACTTGTCCTTATGGCGTAATTGCTCTATCTTTTTTGCCTGTAATTTACGTACTCTATTAACTTTACGACGAAGCAGACGAGGAGATACCGCAATGAAAAAATCATGGAATGTAAGCCACTTATAAATATTGTCTATAAATGACACTCCTGCTAATTGCTTTATTTTTTCTTGGAATTTTGTCATTTTGTTTCGTTGCGAAGTCTGGTTAGTGTCTCGTTGATAAGTGTGCTAGAAGTGCCTTTGGTGTATGGGAAATAGACCACTTTTGCACCTACGGCATTGAGGTCGGCTTCGATATTGTTCCATTTGTCGGTTCCTTTCCAATCATCGCCTACGAACATGACTTGAAAATGGTATTTCTCCCATGCTTCCATCTTGTTCATGTTCTCTTGGGTGACTACCTCGTCCACATACTTTATAGCAGCAACAATCTCTTTGCGCTCTACAAAAGGAATAACTGCTTGCTTGTGCTTGTAACTAACTAACTCGTCGGTTGATACACCTACGATGAGGTAATCGCATTGCGCTTTGGCTTTGCGGAGCAGGTTTAAGTGGCCAATATGGAAGAGATCATACACACCTGTGGTATAACCAACCTTGATAGGATCGAACATGTTGAGGAATTGCTCAAGGCAGTAAAGTTGCCATTTTTGATTGCCAGTGAGTTGGCTCATGTCAATATCGCGGCAGAACTCTGGGCGAGTAGGACCTTGCCAGTCCTTGAAATATGCGTCCACAGGGCGAGGCATTGGCACTTTATTTGGCACAGGTATCTCGGGGTATTTTATCTGCATCAGTTCGCGGATAATATACTTAGATTCTCCATTGCGTACACGAGTCAAGTCCAATGGATCTGCCATACGGAGCAATGCATAAGGATCGGTATAGGGTATGTCGGCTGCTTTGAAAGCGTTGTAATAGGAACTTGATGACTCGCGGCTGAACACATCATCCATAAAGTGTAGGAAATCTATCTTCTCTCCTTTGCGGTAGCGTTCGTAGAGATAGGACATATCTTCTGGCTCTTTCAATACGCGAGCAGGGTCGAGGAAGGTATAGCGTTTTGCAAAATCCTCTACTGTCCAATCTTTGGAGAGTAGTTGATCCATACCGCCAAAGATTAGGTCGCTACTCTCGCCTACAACCAGGCGGGTCACGCCATCTGCTTTGGCTTGGAGAGCGGCTTGGTAGAGTTGTGGCTCAATAGAGTGAACAGGAGCGTTCTTCGAACGCATTACTGGCTCAAGGCAATTTTGTACTGTATTCCAATCTATGTCCACGTAGTGGAGGTTTAAGCCGTAGTATTGAGCATAGTATTCTGCACGAGCGAGTTCCTCTTTTTGATATTCGCCACCAAGGAAACGGAAAGTATAGGCATCGCAGCCACGCATGTATGACGCTAATATAGCAGAGTCCATACCGCCTGAAAGGCAGATACCTAACTTCTCGCCTTTGAGTGAGTCAAAGACTTTTTGTATGGCGTTGTCAATGTCCTTTGCGGTATGTACATGAGTGAATTGCTCTGGATTAGGTAGCGGTATATTTTCGTGATGAAGCCCTTCGTAAAAATCCATGCCTTCGCGCTCTATGTAACGGAAAGCCAAATAGGAACTCATGCAGAAATTCTTGTTGTTCATTTTATATATCTTCTTTGAATGTTATTTTCTTGTTTTGTTCTTCGCCGAGGACGATGTGGATTGGTATCTCTGGCATATTCTCATGTACAATGCCACAATCATCTGTGGCGGGCAAGTGGCATGTGGTGCATGCTTCTGCACTTAGACTATCTACACCCAACGCTTTGGTATATGCCTCGGCGATTAACTCCAAGCGGAAGGCCTGTGGCGTTTGGGCACGCATGATAGTAGAGCGTTGTGGAATACGCGCGACTTTACCATCTGCCATCTCATAGACCGTGTCAGTGCTTGGAATGGCTACCGTCACTGCCTCATGCTCCTTAAGCGCCTCGCATACACGAGCAATAATGTCTTGACTGACAAAGGGACGCGCTGCGTCGTGGAGGAGAAGGTTTACTGTATTGTGGTTATTGGCTATTGGCAATTGGCAATTGGTTTCCTTGCCTTTAACCTCTAACCTTTCACCTCTAACCTGTCGTATTGCGTTCACACTGGATTCCCAGCGTTCTTTGCCGCCGGGGATTATGTGGTGGACTTTCTGCCATGCGTTGGCAAGAAGCATTTGCTCGGCATGCATGATATAGTCGGGATGCATGACAATGCAGATCTCATCAATATGAGGCGACTGCTCGAAGGCATCTACTGCGTGCTCTAAGACACTCTTGCCATCTTGCAATGGCAATAATTGCTTAGGAGTATTACCTCCCACGCGGGCACCTATGCCTCCTGCTAATATGACGGCGATGTTGTACATTGTGTAGTATTGTGTAGTGTGGTGTAGTATTGTTTAGTGTTGTGTAGAATTGTTTTTTGCGGCGAGAATCATTTCGCAGAGTTCACGGATGGCACCATCGCCACCATGTTTGGTGAGGTGGATGATACCAGGAATCTCTTTTACTACTTCTACGGCATTGGCTGGGCATGCGGCTACGCCAACGTGCTGCAAAAGGTCGAGGTCATTGACATCGTCACCCACAAAACAGACATTCTCCAAAGTAATGCCCAACTCCTTGCAAATCTCGTTGGCAGCATCGAGTTTGGTCATTTTCATGTTGTTACATACTCTACCTACACCAGTATAGATGTACTCTAAGCCAAGTCTTTGACCACGTGTTAAGCCGATTTGACTTCTCTCGCTGGTGAGGATACCACAGGGGATACCTGCTTGACGCAAGAGCACAATACCCATGCCATCATACACGCAGAAACGTTTGAATTCATCACCACTTTCGGCATAATACATACCGCCGTCAGTCATGCATCCATCTACGTCGGTTAGGAAAACTTTGATGTCTTTTAGCTTGTTCATATCATTATAGTTTGCTGTTTGCTACGCTCACGTTGTTGGCTTTGCGTTTATGGCAGAAGCGTTAGTAGCTTCGCTTTTATGGTTTTACATTAGTTGTTTGTTAATAGCATAAAAAGCATTTGCCATGCCCGACCATGAGTAGTTGTCTTTTTGTTGGATAAGGTACTCTGTATAGTCGGCTTGGCGGTTGTAGTGGTAGTAGTCTATGATGGCTTCGGCGATAGCATCTGCGTTAGGTTCGACTGCATATCCCATCTTATGGTCGTGGACAATCTCGCCTAAGCCACCGACGTTGGTGACAAGCATGGGTTTCTCGAAGTGGAAAGCCACTTGCGTAACACCACTCTGCGTAGCAGATTTGTAGGGTTGGACAATCAGGTCGGCTGCGCCGAAGTACTTACAAAGGTCGGCATCAGCGATAAACTCGTTCTTAAGTATTACTCTGTCTGTCAGTTGATTATTGGCGATTTGTGTGCGGTATTTGTCTTCGCCTTCGTAAAATTCGCCTGCGATAATCAGTTGCAAGTTAGGCAGTTGATCTTTGATTTTGCTAAAAGCATCCAACAGCAGGTCAAGGCCCTTGTACGCGCGCACGAGACCGAAGAAGAGCATGTACTGCTTCTCGGGGGCAAGTTGGAGCGCTTGGCATGCTTGTTCTTTGGATATAGGGTCACCGTAGTGATCGTAAATAGGGTGAGGGTAGGAGGTCTTGGGCTTGTGGGTTCGGTCTAAGCGGTCAATGTCTTGCACGACACTTTCGGAGAGTGCTACAAAGCCATCGGTAGCGCGAACAAAGTAGGGCGCAAAGAGTTTGTCCAGTATGCTTGGTTCGTGCGGTATCATGTTGTGTACCAATGCGATACAGCGTGTCTTGCCGTTGTGTTGGGCTATGCGTTGGATTGTACCAAAGCAGGGAGCGAAGAACGCCATCCAGTAGCACGAGATAAGCAGGTCGGGTTGCTTGTCGCGAATGTGACGACCAACTTTGATCCAGTTGAGCGGGTTGCAGGAGTGGACTTGTTGGCTAATGTGCAAGTCGGTTGGGGCTATCTCGGTGGAGTATTGCGTCTTGCCCGGGAAAAGGAAAGACGGATATTGCAGGGTGAAAGTGATAAGTTCCACCGTGTGTCCTTCCGCTTGGAGTTGGCGCGCGAGGCGCTCGTTGAAGGTGGCGAGACCACCGCGGAAGGGATATGCTGTGCCGAGTAGGACGACTTTCATTAGTTAATAGTTAATAATTAATAGTTAATATCTCATTGTAAATCAAAAACCTGATTATTTATTAAAAGCGTTCCAACCTTGGGCTTGGAGGGAGATCTCTTCGCCGTTGCGGCCAATGAGGTTAATGCCGTATTCGGGTTTGGTGATATGACCAATGAGATAGACATCCTCCAATGGAATGAGTTTCTCGTAATCATCTAAACTACAGGTAAATAAGAGTTCGTAGTCTTCGCCGCCGTTGAGGGCGCAGGTCACGATATTGAGATTCATCTCCTCGGCGAGGGCTGCGGCTTGGTAGTCAATAGGCAACTTGTCCTCATACACAGAGCAACCGACATTGGATTGGGTGCAGATATGCATGAGTTCGCTGCTGAGACCATCGGAAATGTCCATCATGGCGGTAGGCTTTATGCCTGCCTCGTGGAGCTTCTCAATAATATCGCGGCGTGCCTCTGGCTTGAGTTGGCGTTCGAGCAGGTACTCGCGTCCTTCGAAAGCAGGGGTGGCGTTCTCGTTGGCGTTCATGACAATACGCTCGCGCTCAAGGAGTTGGAGACCCATATAAGCGGTGCCAAGGTTGCCTGTAACACAAACGAGATCGTGCTCTTTGGCGCCATTGCGATAGACAATGTCGGAGTCGTAGGCCGTACCAAGGCAGGTGATGGAGAGGGTTAGACCAGTCATCGATGCAGAAGTGTCTCCACCTACAAGATCCACACCGTAGCGTTCGCAAGCAAGACGGATACCGCTATACAGTTCTTCAAGGTCTTCTACCGAGAAACGTTTGCTAATGCCAAGAGACACGGTTATTTGTGTAGGGGTGGCGTTCATAGCGTAAATATCGGAGAAGTTGACCACGGCTGCTTTGTAACCGAGATGTTTGAGGGGCACATATTCGAGGTTGAAGTGTATACCTTCGAGTAGAAGGTCGGTAGTGACGAGTGTACGTTTGCTGCTAAAATTGAGGACAGCGGCATCGTCTCCGATGCCCTTTTGGGTGGATTCCTGTACGTGTTGAATGTCTTTGGTTAGGTGCTTGATTAGTCCAAACTCGCCTAATGTGGAAATATCTGTTTTAGCCATAATTATAATCGTTAAACCCTACTAGGGCAATTAAACGTGCAAAGGTACGTTTTTTTTGGCATATATGCAAGAAAAATCAGAGATTTTTAAGAAATGAGGCTTAACTATTCGATTTTAGCTGTGCAATGACAGATCCGCGCAGTGTAGCGTAATGTATTGTTTTTTAATGAAAAATAGTCTTTCTATACATATAAAATCGTCTTTTGAGGCAATTTACTTGCATATCTCACAAAAAATCACTACCTTTGCCGCCGATTTGCTAAAGTGAGCAACTATATAAAATAAACAATACAATATTAATCTATTAAAATTTAACAAATGAAAAAGATTTTATTTGCAATCTTTGCAGTGGCTGCTCTTGCATTGACAAGTTGCGAGAAAAAAGGTGCTGACATCATGAGTCTTGATGCTACCAAGTTAGACAACACCGAGTACACATGCTGGAAGTTTACAGTAGAAAACGCAGGTGTGTTGAATGGTACGATGTATTCTTGGGACACCGAAGCGAATCTTGTCCTCGTGCTGCAAGAACTGTATAAAACAAGTGGTAATAAGGCCGTCATTACTTATGATCGCACTCCTGCTGATGATAAAGAGGGTTGCGAAGCTAAGAACGATTTTTAAAGATACTGAAAAATACGTTCACTCAATGATCAAACAGAAAAATCGCCTCAATTGGCGATTTTTCTTGCGTATATAAGAATTTTTTAGTACCTTTGCACGCTTTTTCCATGCGTGCGCGGTCGCGTATGTGTGTAAGGAAATGAAAAACGATATCGCAAGAATGGCTTAAAACTCTATTATGATTGAATATATAAAAGGAAATTTAGCGGATTTGACACCTACATACGCAGTGATTGAGGCTGCCGGAGTGGGGTACGCTATCAACATCGCTTTGCCAAGTTACTCGGCACTCGTAGGCAAAGAAAATACCGAAACAAAACTATTCGTGACAGAAATTATTCGTGAAGATACACATGACCTGTTCGGCTTTTTCACACGCGGTGAGCGTGAGCTGTTTGTTATGCTCATGACGGTGAGTGGTATAGGTGCGAACACCGCTCGCATGATTATGTCAGCATACACCGCGGCAGAGATACGACAAATAATAGCCACAGGCAATGCGCGCGCCCTCTCGCAAGTCAAAGGATTGGGACCTAAGACCGCACAACGCGTTATCGTGGACCTGAAAGACAAAGTGCTGAAGATAGATTTGGGCGCAGACGCCCAAATTGGTTCAGAATCGTTCAGCGCAGCTGATGCTGCTGTTCAAAGTGGTTCAGAGTTGTATAACGAGGTGAAACAAGAGGCGGTTAGCGCGCTGACCATGTTAGGCTTTGCGGCAGCCGCCAGCGGAAAAGTGGTGGATAAGATATTGAAAGAAGAACCAAACGCCAGCGTAGAGAAAGTGATAAAAATGGCGTTGAAAATGCTTTAGGAGACCGCTGCGCTGTTAGAGGTTAGACCGCTGCGCTGTTGGAGGTTAGATTAAAGACAAAGTGAAAGGTAAGGATATAGTGAAAAGACTGATTATTATATTGTTGGGTATAGGATATGGGCTATGGGCTATAGGCCATGGGTCGTTGGCAATGGCGCAAGAAGACAGCTTGGCAATGGTGCTGGATACTGCCATTATGGCGCCTATGCAGGTAAAAGGAATAGGCGTGAATAACTACGACGAACTTAGTCGTATGCCCAGCAGCCTCGACCTGCAAGACCCAGATAATGTCAATACGACCATAGAATATGACCCACTGACAGGTGGCTACGTACTGCGTACACGTATGGGAGATGTGGATATTGCTACCCCCTACATGATGACCGCAGAGGAGTATCGCACCTACTCCGAAAAACAAGAAATGGGGAAATTCTGGCAAGCGAAGATCAGCGAAGTAGAACACGATAACGAAAGCAAGTTCGATATAACCGATATGAAATTTAATATCGGTCCCGCAGACAAAATCTTTGGCCCTGGCGGCGTGCAGGTGAAACTGCAAGGTTCGGCAGAGTTAATGTTCGGCTTCAAGCACCAGTTTATCGACAACCCAGCCCTGACACAACGCTCGCGAAACAATAATATCTTTGACTTCGATGAGAAGATACAATTGAGCGTGAATGGAAAAGTAGGCGAGAAGTTGAACTTCAATATGAGTTACAACACGGAGGCCTCGTTCAGCTTTGACCAGCAGAACCTGAAGTTGAACTTCAAAGGACAGGAGGATGACATTATCCAATCCCTGGAGGCCGGTAATGTGTCCATGACGCTGAACAATAGTCTGATACGTGGTAGTAGCGCGCTGTTCGGTATAAAGACAGACCTGAAGTTCGGCAAGTTGCGCGTGCAAGCCCTTCTGTCACAGCAGAATTCGGAGAGTCAGACCGTGAGCAGCAAAGGTGGCGCACAGACGACGAACTTTGAGGTGCCTATCGACAACTATGACGAGAACCGTCACTTCTTCCTCAGTTACTACTTCCGCGATAACTATGAGCAAGCTATGAAAGCGTTGCCATACATAGCGAGCGGTGTGACCATTAACCGTATTGAGGTGTGGGTGACCAATAAGCGTGCGAACTATGAAGAGGCACGTAACATAGTCGCATTGACAGACTTGGGTGAGTATGACCCCGCGCATATCCAAGATACTCAATGGACCACAACGGCGGGCGCACGCACACCCTACAACAAAGCCAATACCCTCTACGAGACATTGACACAAGGTTATCCAGCCGTGCGCGATATTCAACAAGTGAGTAGCGTCATGCAAGGATTGGCAGGTATGGAGGTCGGCGAAGACTATGAGAAAATAGAGTCGGCACGACTGCTGAGCAATGGCGAATATACGCTGAATGCCGCATTGGGATATATCTCGCTGAAATCGGCACTGAACCAAGATGAGGTGCTGGCGGTAGCATACGAATATACCTACGCAGGACAAGTGTATCAGGTGGGTGAGTTCTCCACGGATGCCAGCGAGTCGCTCAAAGCACCCAACGCCTTGCTGCTGAAAATGCTGAAGAGTAGCAATAACGCCCCTATCGCGAAGAACAAAGGTACGTGGGACCTGATGATGAAGAATATCTACTCCATAGGCGCGAGCCAAATGAGTAGCGATAAGTTTGAACTGTATGTGCAATACCGCAACGACTCGGTGGGTACGCATATGCAGTATCTCATGGAAGGTGCCATTAAAGGCAAGCAACTGATTCGCGTAATGGGATTGGACCGATTGGATTCGCGCAACAACGCTGCGCCAGATGGACGATTTGACTACGTGGAGGGATATACGGCATTGTCATCTTCGGGTAGGATTATCTTCCCTGTGCTGGAGCCATTCGGTAGCCACTTGGCGCGAGAGATAGGAGATGCGCGCGTAGCAGAGAAATATGTGTTCCAAGAACTGTACGACTCGACCTTGGTGAGCGCACAAGAATACACGGAGAAGAATAAGTTTGCCTTGGTGGGTAAATACAAAGGTTCGTCAGGCAACGAGATTCGCCTCAACGCGATGAACGTGCCTCGCGGAAGTGTAGTGGTGACAGCCGGTGGCGCGACCTTGATAGAGAACGTGGACTACACCGTGGACTATACCATGGGAACAGTAACCATATTGAACCAATCCATATTGGAGTCAGGAACGAACGTGGATGTGAAGTTGGAGAACCAAGCATTGTTCTCCATGCAACGAAAGTCGCTGTTCGGAGCGAATGTGGAGTATGAGTTCAACAAAGACTTTACGATTGGCGGTACCATTATGCACATGAACGAGCGACCTATCACCACGAAAGTGAACACCGGTAGCGAGCCACTCGCCAACACCATTTGGGGTGTGAATGCCCATTGGAAAACGGAAATGCAATGGCTCACCCTATTGATAGACAAAGTGCCATGGATCAATGCGACTGCCCCCTCGACCTTCCAAATCAATGCGGAGTTCGCCCACCTGATACCTGGTCACACCAAAGAAGTGGGACAAGTGGGAACGGCATACATAGATGACTTTGAGGCGACGAAAACCAATATAGATATTCATTATCCCAGTTATTGGCGACTGGCCTCTACGCCTCGTTCGGACGACTTCCCAGAGCATGCGCTGAGCGGACAAATAGACTACAACAGAAACCGTGCGTTGCTGGCGTGGTACACAGTGGACCCAATCTTTGGCAAACCAAGTAGCAATACACCTAAACATATTAAGGACAATATAGACCTTATGTGTGACCACCGCACACGTACCGTATATGAACAAGAGGTGTATCCAAACAAACAGGTGATGGCCAATGCCGATACTCGTTTGCCTGTGCTGAACTTGAGTTATTATCCCGATGAGCGCGGTCCGTACAATATCTCTGCCGATGTGATAGGCACGGATGGTAAACTGACCAATCCACAAGACCGCTGGGGCGGTATTATGCGTAAGTTGGATAATACGGACTTTGAGAAAGCCAATATAGAATACATAGAGTTCTGGTTGATGGATCCATTCTTGACGAACCCCGATGCAGGATACGCAGGTGGAGACTTGTATATCGACTTGGGTGATGTGAGTGAGGATATTCTGCGCGATGGAAAGAAGAGCTTTGAGCACGGATTGCCATTGAATGAGTCTGAGGCCAGCCAAGTAGAAAGCACCATATGGGGATTGGTTCCACGTACCACCAGCACTGTAGTCGCTTTCGCCAATGAGGCAGGTGCACGCGCGAAACAAGACGTGGGACTCGATGGCTTGTCCACCGAGCAAGAGAGCAATCAAATGTACCTCTACTATAATGGTACAAACCCATATGCGGAGTATCTGAAAGCCCTGGAGAGCAAGGTGGATCGTGCCGTTTGGGAAATGTGGGCGGAGGATGAGTTCTCGCCAAGACGTGACCCTGCAGGTGATAACTACCACTACTATCGCGGCGATGATTATGATGCAGCAGAGACACCTATCCTGCTTCGCTACAAACGCTACAACGGTACGGAGGGCAACTCGCCTGAGGCCATGGAGAATGAGCGATATGGTAGTGCTTCGTCCTTGTACCCTGATATAGAGGATATTAACAACGATAATACGCTCAACGATGGCGAGCGCTTCTATCGTTACCATATATCGTTGCGCCCTCAGGATATGCAGCGCGTAGGACAACAACACATAGCCAGCATTATGGAGACCACCGTCAAACTGCGCAACGATGAGGTGGCTACCGTGAAGTGGTATCAGTTCAAGATTCCATTGAAAGGTGACAGCGCAACGGTGCAGAAAGTGGGTAATATCCGTAACTTCAAGTCTATACGTTTTGCGCGTATCTTCATGACGAACTTTACACAGGAGACACATATCCGTTTTGCTTCGTTTGACTTGGTGCGTGGCGAATGGCGCAACTACACCAAAGGTCTGTATCAGGATGTGGCGAACAATCAGTTCAATATAACGAACCCATATACCTCAGCAGGTACATTGGATGTGCAAGCGGTGAACATAGAGGAGAACTCTAACCGTACACCAGTGAACTACGTCTTGCCTCCTGGTATATCGCGTCAGACCGACCCTGGACAAGCACAGTTGATAGCCCAAAACGAGCAGGCGATGGTGCTGAAACTGAACTACCTGCCCGTCAAGGATGCGCGCGCGGTATATAAGAATGTGACATACGACATGCGACAATACAAACGCCTACAGATGTTTGTTCACGCAGAGTGTATGCCCGATTTCGAGCCAATTCAAGATAATGACCTGACCTGTTTTATCCGTTTGGGTTCCGACCTGAAGAATAACTACTACGAGTATGAGATACCATTGGCACTGACACCCGAAGGCTTCTACAACGATGATAGTGCTGAAGATAGGCTGAAGGTGTGGTTGGAGAAGAATACCTTTGACTTCCCGCTGAGTGTCTTCACGGATGCGAAGATGGCGCGCAACAAAGCTAAGCGTGCAGGCAATACGAATGTGGGTAACACGATACCGTATGTGGTATATGACCCAGAGAAACTGGATAATCGAATCACCGTCCTGGGTAACCCAACGCTGGAAGATGTGCAAGCCATTATGATCGGTGTGCGTAACAACAGCAACCACGAGGTGAGCGGTGAGGTGTGGGTGAATGAGTTGCGCCTCAGTCAGTTCAATGAGCAAGGCGGTGTGGCAGCCATGGCGAATGCGGCACTGAGCGTGAGCGATATTGCACAAGTGAACGTGGCTGGCCGACTGGAAACAGCAGGATACGGAAGCATAGAGTCCAATGTGCTGGACCGCAATATGGAGAATATGTACCAGTTGTCGGTGAGTGCCGCACTGGAGGCAGGTCGTCTGTTCCCAGAGAAAGCGAAGTTGCAAATACCGCTGTATGTGTCTTATACTAACGAGACTCTGTCGCCAAACTACGATCCATTAGACACGGATATCAAACTCTCGGAGAGCTTGGAGACCTATGAAACCAAAGAGGAACGCGACTCTATTACCGAAATGGCGAACAAGGTACAAGAAGCTACCAGTTTCTCGGTAACGAACATGAAAGTGGATATCCACTCTAAGAAACGCAATATGTTCTACGACCCAGCTAACTTCTCGGTGTCTGCAAGTTATAACAAGCAAAACCAACATTCCCCAGAGATAGAGCAGGATATTGTGACTGATCAGAAGGGTTCGTTCAACTATTCGTATAACTTCAATCCGAAGCCATGGGAGCCATTCAAGGATGTGAAGGGCGTGGACAAAGTGAAGTTCCTCAAGGAAATGAACTTCTACTACCTGCCACAGTCATGGGCGTTCAACACGAATATGCACCGTACTTATACGCATATGAAGATGCGCGACTTTAGTGTAGAGGCAACGGGTGCTGCGGATATGGATTTGACCTTCTCGAAAGACTTTACATGGGATCGTAACTTTGACTTCAAGTACGACCTTACCAAGAATATGAAGTTCACCTTCCAGACAGCAATGAACTCCACCGTGGATGAGGGAAAATATACTCCAGAGATCATAGATATGTATGAGGAACTGCGCTTCAATAATAATCATTATGAGGCATGGAAGGACTCTATCCAACGCAGTTTGTCCACATGGGGCAATCCATATACCTATCAGCAGTTGTTCTCTGCTTCGTGGAACGTGCCACTCAATCGAATCCCATACTTGGAGGCACTGACGGCAAATGCTTCATACAATGCGACCTACAACTGGAACCGTACCGTGCAGTCTTCTGCACAAGAGACCGCTAACTTGGGTAATGTGGTGAGCAGTACGCGTGCATGGCAAGTGGATGGAGGACTGAACTTTGAGACATTGTATGGCAAATCGAAATATTGGAAACAGATGAATCAACGCTTCAATCAGCGTGCACGCCGTCGTCCGTTCCGCTCGAAGAGTTACGATGAGGTGGTGACACTGGTGGCAGGAGAAGCGAAGGAGATTAATCACCGTTTGGGTAGTGAGAACGTGGAAGTAACAGCCACCACAGAAAGTGGCAAACCTGTGAAAGTGAAAGTACAATCACAGACCTCAACGAAAGTGACCATTGTATCGAAGAACGATGTGGAGAATGTACAATTGACAATCAAAACCACAGACCAAAATCAACGTAGTGCAGTCGAGAAAGCTATGGATCTGGCAGCGTATTTCGGTACGATGTTGCGTAAGGTACAAGTGACTTACCGCAATACTAACTCGCTCACCTTGCCTGGTTTTGCACCACAAACTGGATTCATGGGACAGAATAGGTACAACGATATGTATGCCCCTGGATTTGACTTTGCGTTCGGCTTCTTCGATGATAGCTTTGTGGAGAAAGCCAAGAATAATGGCTGGTTGTCAGGCGATACGACCGTAGTGCAACCTGCTTCGCGCTCCATGACCAATGACTTTGATGTGAAGGTGACCTTGGAACCCTTCCCTGGCTTCAAGATTCAGGTGAACGGTAAGCGCTATGAGGCAGAGTCCTCGTCCATTATCTACTCCTTCGACCAGTTGCAGGAGAATATGACAGGTTCGTTCAATATCACGCAAGTGGCGATAGGAACCGCTTTCCAACGAATCGGTTCGGCTGATGAGAACTTCGCCTCAGAGGTGTTTGACCAGTTCTTGAGCAACCGCGATATTATGACAGGTCGCGTGCAAGAGCAATATGAGGGCTTGTACTATCCTAATGCCGGCTTCATACCAGCCGAGTTGCGCGGAAAGAAATACGATCGCAAGTATGGTACGGTAGGTAATAACACGGCAGATGTGCTGGTGCCAGCCTTCTTGGCAGCATATACAGGACGTGATCCATATAGTGTGAAATTGAATCCGTTTATGAGTCTATTGCAAGTGCTGCCTAACTGGTCCGTGACCTTTGATGGTCTGGGCAAGTTGCCATGGATGCGCGATAACTTTAAGTCGGTGAACCTGACCCATGCTTATACCTGTAAGTACGCTATCGGTGGTTACTCCAGTTATTCGACATGGACACCTGCTGGCGAATTGAGCAACAAGCATGTCGGTTTCGTGCGCGATGTGGAGACAGAGAACCCAATCCCTTCTTCAGCATACGACATTTCGTCGGTGACACTGTCGGAGAGCTTCTCTCCACTGATTGGTGTGAACATGACGATGAAGAACTCACTCTCTGCTAAGGTGGAATACCGCAAGCAACGCAATGTGTCGCTGAACATAAATTCGGTACAGATCAGCGAAGGTCATACCAATGAGTTCGTGATAGGTGCTGGCTATACAATCAAAGACTTGAGCTTTGTGGCAAAGTCAGGCAATAGCCAAAAGAAAGTAAGCAATGACCTGAAACTGAATGTGGATGTGAGCTACAAGGATATTAAGACCTTGCTTCGCAAAGTGGAAGAGGGTATTACGCAAGCAAGTTCAGGTAACCGAGTGTTAGGTATCAAGATTAGTGCGGACTATGTGTTGTCTCAAAAGATCAATCTGCAACTCTTCTATGATCACCAAGGCACCACACCGCTTATATCTTCGTCCTACCCAACGAAAGCGGATAACTTTGGTATCAACATTAAGTTGATGCTGACACGATAGTATGTTCAAGGTCGGTATTATTGGTCCCGAATCCACAGGCAAGAGTACGCTGGCACAGTATCTGGCCAGTCGCTATGAGGGGTTGTTCGTGGCAGAGCACGCGCGCGTATATTTAGAGGAGCGTGCGCGGGAGCGCGGGAGCGCATACGCGTATACGCGCGAGGATGTGCTGCGCATAGCACAGTATCAGGTAGAACAACTGCGAGAACTGTCTGAACAAGAGGGAGTGGCGTTTTTTGATACGGAACTGATTATCACCAAAGTGTGGTTGGAACATAAGTATGGTGAGTGCCCAGCGTTTGTGGAAGAGGCATTGCACCAATATCCGATGGATGTGTATCTGTTGTGTTATCCTGACTTGGCGTGGGAGCCCGACCCCGTACGTGAGAATCCCAATATACGCGAGTATCTATTTGAGTGGTATGAACGGGAGGTGCAGGCGCTGGATGTGCCGTATTATATTGTACGGCATGTGTGGGACACTTTGTGCAGGATTTCTTCGTAATCCATCGCCCTTCGACGCGATATCTTACAAACAAAAAAAAGAAATCACGCAAGAATTCATTCTTAAGCGTGATTTCTTTTTTTTGTTTGTGATCCGTGCAGGATTCAAACCTGCAACCCCCACATCCGTAGTGTGGTACTCTATTCAGTTGAGCTAACGGACCATTGCTTTTCAAAAGCGAGTGCAAAGGTACTGCTTTTTTTTGACATGACCAAATATTTTGGCAAAAAAATGCAAAATAACCTCAAATTACTCCTTTTTGTAGTTCCTAATGAGCAAAAAAGGACTATTTTCGCAGAGTGTATAGGGAGGGGAGGTTACGTCCTTGCTCGTCAAAGTCTAGTCCATAGCCAAGAACAAATTTCGTTGGAATGGATTTGCCAATGTACTTAGGTGTAGCATCTGGGTATTGCAGTGAGTCGGGCTTGAAGAGAAAAGAGGTGAGTTCTACCGAGCGTGCGCCTTCGTCCTTGAGCTGCTGGATAAAGCCATGCATGGTAAGCCCAGTGTCCACAATATCCTCAATGACAATAATGTCACGGTCTTTGATGGGCACTTGCAAGGGAATGAGCATATTTACCTTACCCGTGGTGGCTGTACCTTCATATGACTTGAGGCGAACGAAAGTAATCTCCGCAGGTAGGGTGATGTGCTTAAAGAGATCAGAGGCGTATATAAAAGCACCATTGAGTACGCAGATGAATAGTGGTTCGCGACCTGCATAATCGGTATTAATGCGCTCTGCCACATTAGATACGATAGTGGCAATCTCCTGTTGGGACAAATACTCATCAAAGATGAGATTGTTAATGGTTACACTCTGCATAGGATGAATAATATTTCAAATTAAGGTACAAAAGTACTGCTTTTTGAGGATATTTGCAAGTGAAAATATATTTTACAAAGAAAAATATATCATAAAATGGATTTCTGTTTGCGTATTTGAAAAAAAAGTAGTACCTTTGTAGGCGATAAAGTAGGCAATAGGTTATGGGCGATTGGATATTGGCAATTGGTTATTGGCTATGAGTTATTGGCTATGGGTATGAATAGATAATTATTTAAGGAAATACAACAATGAAAAACGAAGAACTCGAAAAAGTATTGGCCGTTGCTGAGCAATGGACCAAAGCGCCTTACGATGCAGAGACACAAGCGGCTGTCAAAGCTATGATGGAGGCAGAAGACAAAACTGAACTTATCGATAGTTTCTATCGCACTCTCGAATTTGGTACAGGTGGTTTGCGCGGACTCATGGGCCCAGGTACCAACCGTATGAACCAATACATTGTAGCGCAAGCTACCCAAGGTTATGCTAACTATCTCTTGAAAGTGCAAAAAGAAGGTGGTTTCGCCACCCTCAAGGGTGATACTGTGAGCGTAGTCGTAGGTCACGACTGCCGTAACAACGGTCGTCTGTATGCAGAGACAGTAGCTGCGGTGTTTGCTGCGAATGGTATTAAGGTATATCTCTTTGAGAGTTTGCGCCCAACACCAGAGGTTAGCTTCGCTATTCGTCACCTCTCTGCACAAGGTGGTGTGAATGTAACCGCCAGCCATAACCCCAAAGAGTACAATGGCTACAAGGCATATTGGGAGGATGGAAGTCAAGTACTACAACCACATGACCAAGGTATCATTGATGAGGTGAACAAGGTGACTATGGCAGATGTGAAGATGACTGGCAATGAGCATCTTATAGAGATTATCGGCGGCGAGATGGACTACGATTATATGCAAGCTGTTAAGACCGTCATGATCGACCAAGAGACTATTCTCCGTCAAAAGGATTTGAATATCGTTTATACTCCTCTCCACGGTGCAGGACGTCAGATTATCCCAATGTGTTTGCGCTCTTGGGGCTTTGAGAATATCCATGTAGTGCCAGAGCAAATGGTGATTGATGGCAATTTCTCTACTGTGCAAAGTCCTAACCCAGAGAACGCAGAGGCGATGACCATGGGTATGAATCTCGGTACTCAACTTAATGCCGACCTCGTGATTGCAAGTGACCCAGATGCGGACCGTATTGCGATTGTTTGCCGCAATGACAAAGGCGAGTGGACTATTATCAATGGTAACCAAACCTGCATGATGTATTGTTATTATATCATTAACAATATGAAGAAACTCGGCAAACTTCGCCCTGAGCACTACCTCGTTAAGACTATCGTTACCAGCGAGTTAATCCGCAAAATGGCGGATGCACAAGGCGTGACTTTGACCGATGAATATACTGGATTCAAGTGGATCGCAAACCGTATTCGTGAGTGGGAAGGTACCCGCAAATATATTGGCGGTGGCGAGGAGAGCTTTGGCTTCTTGGCTTTTGATGGCGTGCGCGATAAATGTTCGCCTTCTGCTATCTGCTTGATTTGCGAGATTGCAGCTTACGCTAAGGATAACGGTATGACCCTCTACGATTATCTCCTTAATATGTATATGGAGTACGGTTTCCAACGCGAGACTACTATCAATGTGGTACGCCCTGGTAAGTCGGGTGCAGAGGAGATTCAATCCATGATGGTGAACTACCGCCAAAATCCTCCAGTGGAGATCGCTGGCGAGAAAGTGGTTAAGTCTAAAGACTTCAAGACCCTTGTTCAACGTGAATTGGTGAATGGCGAGTGGGTAGAGACACCTATCGTGATGGCACTCAATGCCACCAGCAATGTGCTCCAATACTTCACCGAAGGTGGCATGAAGATTTCTGTCCGCCCAAGTGGTACTGAGCCAAAGATTAAGTTCTACTTCGAGATCCCTGCTCAGATGCCAACTCCAGCCGACTACGAAAAAGCTGTGGCAGATGCGGAGGCAAAAGTGCCTGCAATCAAGGCGAGCTTGGGAATTTGATAGGTGATATTATATAAAGACAACTTAGACAACTTCTGCGCGGCGCCAACATTGCGCCTTGCCAAGGAGAAATTGTTGTTGAAAACAATATGCTTTAATACATGTAATTTGAAAATAAATTGCCTATGAAACAGTAGTGTGTAGTTGATACGCACATCGTGAAATATTGGAAAAGCATTTTAGCTTTATTCTACTATCCAAAAGTTTGGCGACTAAAAGGAAACCAGTAGGAATATTGCAGAATGCTCGTGTAACAAGCACGGGCTTTTGGTTATTCTACTGGTAGGTTACGCCAAACACCTTGGATAGAGAATTGCAAAAGGTCTGTGCTTTTTTATGTATGTATTATTGCAACGGAGTAACCCGAAAAGCCAAAAGTGAGTAGGGAGGGAAATTATAAATACAAATTGATTATGAAAAAGATTTTACTTGGTTTAGTTATGCTGCTAACCACAGCAACAATGAATGCACAAATTGAGTTGGAGCATGTGTTTGACGGAACTATGAGGGATTATGAAACTGTTGATAAATCTATTTGGGTAGATAATATGTATGTAGTCGAGAATTTAAATGGTAGTTCAATTGACGTTTATAATGCGGATTTTTCTCACCGTGCAAATTTTAATATTAATTTTAGTAAGGAATGGGGGCAATATATTGTAGCTCAAAATATATTTACTAGTGATGGGGCATTATGTGTTATTAATCCTCATGCAAAAGTAATATCTATCTTTCATGAGAATGGAACAGTATTACAGAATATATCGCTTGAAGATGATGATTATTGGTATTTTATAACAAAAATAGGTAGTGATTACAAATTTGTTGTTCGTACTTCTAGTAAAACATATATCTACTCCTGCCCTGGCAATGGCGAGACTACAACAAGTGTGGAGAATGTACCTGCGAAAGTAAAACGCAATGCGTATCCCAATCCTGCAACTGACTTAGTGACATTGCCTTACGAGGTAGATGATGCAACATCCATGAAAATTTACGACATGCAAGGCAAGTTGGTTGAGCGTAAATTCTTGGATAAGAGCAAACAAGAGTTGCAACTCAATGTAAAAGACTACCCAAGTGGCATGTACTTCTTTGAAGTAAACGGCGAAAGCAATTCGTTTATTGTGAAGTAAAAGTAGAGTTAACAAAAAATGCACTCGCGAGGGTGCATTTTTGTTGTTATTAATTTGCGAAATATCTTATTTCTCCAGTAGTTGTGCGGCGTGGTTCTTGGTGTCCACCTTATCGATGAGTTGAACCAATACGCCTTCTTCGTTAAAAACGAAAGTCTTGCGTAGTGTGCCAACACAAGTCCTGCCGCACATTTTCTTTTCGCCCCATGCGCCGAATGCTTGTAGCATCTCGGTGGTTGGGTCTGAGAGCAATGGGAATGGCAGTTCGTATTTGGCGATGAAATTTTGGTGGGACTTTTGGCTGTCCTTGCTCACGCCATAAACTTGATACCCCTCTGATAGAAAGCGTTGGTAGTTGTCACGCAGGTTGCATGCCTCTGCGGTACAACCTGGGGTGCTGTCCTTGGGGTAGAAATAGATGACGGTTTTCTTACCTGTCAGTTGTTCGTTCGTCACGATATTTCCGTTTTGGTCCGCTGCGCTGAATGCAGGCATTTTATCTCCGATTGTTAGCATAATAAATATGAATGAATAGTTAATTATATTATAGTTCAATATGTTGTGCTTGTATGGGTTCGGCGAGGAAGAGCGATGCTGATTCCGAAAACTTGGTAGCGGATTCGGTGGTGAGGAAGCCCCCTCCCGACCTCCCCCTCAATGGGGAGGATATACGTTTGACGATTTCAGGATGGCGGTGTAGATAGTCGGCTAAACTATGAGCGACAATCTCGCCCTGAGATACAACCGATATTTGGCGATTTGTTAGGGATAAATATGCCTCGATTTTGCTTTGAATAAGTGGGTAGTGTGTGCATCCCAAAATGATTGTATCTATCTCTGAATCACGCTCCAATAAATCATTTAAGTATTTCTCCACGAAATAGTCGGCACCTGCATGGAGGTGTTCGCCTGCTTCAATCAGAGGTACCCACATAGGACATGCCTGCTGGGTGACAATGAGGGTAGGGTCTTGCTTGAGCAGTTCAATGACATAACTCTCAGATGCCACGGTGCCAGGGGTGGCGAGTACGCCAATATGTTTAGTGCGTGTGCGTTGTGGAATGACCTCTACCGTGGGGCGGATAACGCCTAAAACACGCAAATCGTCGGGATTAATGTCGTGCTGCTGTATGGTGCGAAGCGCCTTGGCGCTGGCAGTGTTGCAGGCAAGGATAATGAGATTGCAACCCTGCTGGTGGAGGTATTTGACCGCCTGAAGAGTATATTCATAAATGACATCAAACGAGCGTGTCCCGTAGGGCGCACGCGCATTGTCGCCCAAGTAGAGATACTCATACTGGGGGAGATGTTGGCGAATGTGATTCAGGATAGTCAGTCCGCCGTAACCGCTGTCAAAAATACCAATCAAATCAGTTTACAGTTTATAGTTTATAGTTGAAAGGCATGGAAATTCGGTGCAAAGGTACAAAAAATAAATAAAATGCACAAATAATTTGCATAAATGGCATTTTTTTTGTAACTTTGCAGGCAAAATCAAAAAGTATATAATTAAAACTGAAAGAATATGAAATTTAATGTATCAAGCTCAAAACTGTTTGCTCAGTTGCAAGCAGTGAGTCGTGTGATTGCTGCAAAGAATAGTTTGCAGATTTTGGAAGCTGTGTTGTTTGATCTCGAAGGCGATGTGCTGACCTTAACAGCGTCTGATAGCGAGACAACCATTCGTACTTCCTTGACCGTGGAAGATGCACAAGGTGCAGGTAAAGTGGCAGTAGGTGGAAAGTTGCTGTTGGAGACACTGAAGGAGTTCTCTGAGCAACCATTGACTTTCCAAATTGATGAGCAGAATTTTGGTTTGAATATTACCAGTGCCAATGGTACATATAGTTTCGTGGGTGCCAATGGTTTGGAATATCCAGAGATGCCTGTAGAAGAGGGTGATAATACCTTCTCAATGCCTGCAAATGCGTTACTGGACGCTATTAATAAGACTATTTTCTGCACTGCAGATGATGAGTTGCGTCCAGTGATGAATGGTATTTTCTTCGACTTGAGCGAGGAGAAAATAGCTATGGTAGCTACCGATGCACATCGTTTGGTTCGTTATATCAACGAGGGTGTGAAGGGTGCACAACCAGTTAGCTTCATTCTGCCTAAGAAACCAGCACAATTGCTCAAACAAGTACTGCAAAAAGAGGCAGAAGAAGTGAAAGTGACCTTTGGTCAAAAGAATGCGAAGTTTGAGTTTGGTACGACCGTGATTGTTTGTCGTCAAATCGAGGGTCGTTTCCCTAATTATAATGCGGTGATTCCACAAAATAATACGAACAAGGTTTTGGTAGATCGTCAAACGATTGTGAATGCCTGCAAGCGTGTTGCTGTATTTGCAAATACGGGTACCAGTCTGCTCAAATTGGCATTGAGCGAGAACCAAATCAAGATTTCAGCACAAGATATTGACTTCTCTACATCGGCAGAGGAGACAATTAGTTGCGATTATACTGGCATGCCAATGGCTATTGGTTTCAAAGCACCATTCTTGATTGAGATCTTGGCGAATGTGGCTTCTCAAGAGGTGGTGCTGCAATTGGCTGACCCTGCTCGTGCTGGATTGATTTTGCCAGCGGAGAATGAAGAAGGACAAGATTTGCTGATACTGTTAATGCCAATGCTCCTCAACGACTAATGAAGTTGCAATTAACTCGCCCGTTGGTGTTCTTCGACTTGGAGACCACGGGATTAAATATCGCATCGGACAGGATTGTCGAGTTGAGTTATTATAAGGTCTTTCCTAACGGCACATCGGAGGGAAAGACCTTCCGCGTCAAACCTGTGCAGATGATGTTGGGACAGGAAGTGCAGTTGCATATCTCGGAAGAGGCGAGTGCTGTGCATGGCATTTATGACGAAGATTTGGTGAACTGTCCAACGTTCAAGGAGATTGCGCCTGAATTGGTGAGTGTGTTGGAGGATGCTGATTTGGCAGGATATAACTCCAATCACTTCGACTTGCCCTTGTTGGCAGAGGAGATGATGCGCGCTGGGGTGAATATAGACTTGAAAGGGAAAAAGATGGTGGATGTATTCACTATCTTCCAACGCCAAGAGCCACGTAACTTGGTGGCGGCGTATAAGTTCTATTGCGGAAAAGACCTGACCAATGCGCACTCGGCAGATGCTGATACCATGGCAACCTATGAGGTGCTGATGGCACAGTTGGAGAAATATGATATACCTGTGGATGTGGATGGACTGGCTGAGTTTACAGCTGGAAATACTCGTTTGGCGGACTTTGCAGGGCGTATTGCATATGATGCGCAAGGCGTTGAGGTGTTCAATTTTGGTAAGTATAAAGGTCAGCGCGTAGCGGATGTGTTCCGTCGTGATCCTGGTTACTATGGTTGGATACAAGGTGGCGATTTTCCACAATACACAAAGAATGTCTTTACGCGTATCTATCTTAGTTTGAGAAAGTGACAGGCAAACTGACCATATTAGGTTGCGGTAGCGCTATGCCCACATTCCAAAATTCGCCCTCAGGGCAGATTGTGGAGCTGTGCGACAAGTCATTCTTGGTGGACTGCGGCGAAGGTACGCAGTTGAAGATGCGGCAGTTAGGTGTGAAGACGGCGCGGTTGTACACTGTGCTGATTTCACATTTGCATGGTGACCACTGCTTTGGGTTGATAGGACTGATTTCTACTTTGGGTATGATGGGCAGGACGCAACCGCTGCATATCTATGCACATGGTGATTTAGAAAAACTGCTTCGTCCTTGGTTAGATTATCATTGTCAAGACTTGTCGTATGAGATTGTTTTTCATACGATTAACCCTCGTAAGCGTGAGGTGATTTTTGAGGATAGAACACTGACGATTGAGACTATTCCGCTCAAGCATAAGGTGCCTACATGTGGTTTCCTCTTTACGGAGCACCATCGCGATACAGAGCCTCGCAAACGCTATGCTTATTGCTCCGACACGGCATATCGTGAAAAGATTGTAGAGCAGATAGCTGGAGTTGATGTGCTATTTCATGAGGCAACCTATACGGAAAAAGATGCGGACAAATGCAAGAAATATACCCATTCGACCGCTAAGCATGCTGCGCAAATAGCCAAATTGGCGGAGGTTGGAAAGCTGATAATAGGGCATTTTAGTGCGCGTGAGGATGATCATATGGTGTTTTTGAATGAGGCGCAAGAGGTTTTCGCTAATACTGTTTTAGCAGAAGAATGTAAAATGATAGGGATCTAAATGGCTAAAGTTTCAACGCAATACATATGCTCTAACTGCGGTGCCAAAGCGCCACAGATGATTGGTCGTTGTCCTGTTTGTGGCGAATGGGGGACATACGAGGAGGAGGTGAGTATTGCCACGTCAGCGACAAAAGGCGGAGCTACTCTTCGCAGAGGAGCAAAGGCACAGCGCCTGCATGAGGTGGATGCGAAAGAGGAGATGCGAATTGATATGCACTCCACGGAACTCAACCGCGTGTTAGGCGGCGGATTGGTGCCTGGTAGTCTGGTGTTGTTAGGTGGAGAACCCGGAATAGGAAAATCCACGTTGGCGCTTCAGGTGCTGCTGAAGATGGGTGAAAAGAAGACACTTTATGCCAGTGGCGAGGAGAGTGCTAAACAACTGAAACTGAGAGCAGAACGTTTGTCTTGTGATGCGTCGAACTTGTATATCTTGGCGGAGACATCATTGGAGCGAATATTAGATAGTGTGACGGATATTCAGCCCGAGATTGTGGTGATAGATAGTATTCAAACCATTGGCACAGAGGCGATAGAGGCAAGTATTGGCAGTTTGAGCCAAGTGCGTGAGTGCGCGGCTCGTATCTTGCAATATGCCAAGGAGAAGAATGTGCCTTTTATTATCGTCGGACATATCAATAAAGAAGGTTCGTTAGCTGGACCAAAAGTGCTGGAGCATATTGTGGATACGGTATTGCAGTTCGAGGGTGACCAGCATTATGTATATCGTATTCTTCGTGCGCAGAAGAACCGTTTTGGTAGCACGAGCGAGTTGGGTATCTTCCAAATGCAGCAAGATGGATTGCGCGAAGTAGTCAATCCAAGCGAGTTGCTTCTCTCTAAAAATAGAGAAGGGTTATCTGGCATTGCTATCGCAGCGGCTGTGGAGGGCGTGCGCCCGTTGCTCATAGAGGTACAAGCATTGGTGGCAAGTGCGGCCTATGGCACACCCCAACGTAGCAGTACTGGTTTTGATGGCAGGCGATTGAATATGCTTTTGGCAGTGCTGGAGAAACGTGTGGGCTTCAAACTGATGCAGAAAGATGTGTTCGTGAATATCGCAGGCGGACTACGTGTGAATGACCCTGCCATAGACTTAGCTGTGTTGGCTGCGGTGCTTTCGTCCAATATGGATATAGCTTTGAGCGAAGAAACTTGTATTACGGGAGAAGTAGGTTTGGCTGGAGAAATACGTCCAGTTAATCGTATTGACCAGCGAATTAGAGAGGCGGAAAAGCTTGGTTTTCAGCATATTATAGTTCCGTCAGGACAGAAGTACAACGCCCATGGCCTGAAGATAAAAGTGGTGGAAGTGAGTCGTGTGGTAGATGCTTTCAAAATTTTATTCAAAAAATAATTTGCGTATATGAAAAAAAAGTAGTACCTTTGCAGGTCAAAACTGTATAAATATTAAAAACAATTAATAGTCGTTATGAAAAAGAGTACATTTATTCTTGTCTTGCTGATGGTGTTCGCACCTTTGTTTGTGAATGCCCAAACGCAAAATGTTGAGTTGGGATTGCAAGTGGGTGCAGGTTTCTTTATGGGAAATAGCAACCCAGCTGCTGGTTATACACGTACCCATGAGTTCGCATGGATGCGCGATTCAGAGGGTATGCCTGCGTTTGAGACTTTTGGTGGAGTTGTTCGTTATCGTTTTGATTATCGTTGGACATTGCAGGCACAAGCTATGCGTCAGCGTACACGTTTTAAGGAGAGTGCTGAGAATACTGATTTGTATTTCTACAATAGTATGTGGAATGTGGACTTGATGGCAGAGTTCAATATCCTTAAGTATGGTTTTGTCGAGAATCGTAATGCTAAGATTTATACAATCACTCCATACGTAGCAATGGGTATTGGTACTTCGCTCTATAATAAAAATGCCACATACCGTTGGGGTAAGAATGACGGAAAGCAGAATACGATGTTCCCTGCTGTTAAAGCTAAGGACTTGGCTGGCTCTTTGTATATCCCATTTGCTGCAGGTTTGAAGGTGCGTGTTGCATCTAATTGGCAGTTGAAGTTGGCTTGCCAATACGATTTGTATCTGCTCAATGGTAATTTGGATGGTAATACTGATAAGGCGAAATATTCGGATGGTAAAACTCCTGTGTATGCTCATGGCGGCGGCGTGTCCTTCGAGGGTGAAAAGTACCAAGCAGCAAGCACGCATAATGTAAATGTTGTGGTAGGAGTTATTTATAATCTCCCAGCAAACGGTCAATCAGGTGCAATTATCAGCTACTAATATTCTTATTAAGCATATTCGATTGCTTCTTCTGTTGTGGGTTGTACTGACCCCTGCTTTGTTGTCTGCCTCCAAGCAAGAGCAAATGAGCAAGTCTATCGATGAGTTTGGTAGTCAAAAAGAGCAAAAAGAATATAGCTTTGATGCGGGTTTACAATTGGGCGCTGGATATTACATAGGCGATGCCAATAGCATACCATTTGTGCAACCAAGATATGTTTTAGGTGCTCAATTCCGCTATAAGATGAGTAACCAGCGTCTTGCTCTTCAGTGTAAGGTGCAACGCACATGTGTGGCTTATAACTATACCGCGCAGGAGGAAACGGAACAAGCGCTGCAACCTACTATATATCAGAATCCAATGTGGAACGCGGATCTTGTATGTGAGTTTAATTTCTTTAAGTTTGGATCTCCCTCATACGATTATCGCGTGAAGACATTCACCCCTTATATATTTTTAGGAGTAGGTGGAAGTCTGTCTAATAAAGCAGCTATGCTGATGACGGAGGAATTGATACCGATGATAGATGTTAAGAAGATGAATGTATCAGTTTACGTGCCTGTTGGTGTTGGCTTTAAGTGGAAGTGTGGTGATCGTTGGCAATTGCAGGTGGCTTGGCAACATCAAATCTACTTCTCTGATAATGTGGAGGGTTATCTGCCCAATATAGATTTCAGTGCTGGAGATAAGATAACAGAAATGACTCACGGTGTGCTGAATAACTCGCATGATCTCAATGGATTTAATATTTTGAATAATGATCTCACTTCTACATTGACTATAGGTATCTCGTATGAGTTTGGAGATCAACGATACAAGAAATATCTTAACGAGAAATCTGCTGTTTCGGTGCGTATCAAGAGAGGTGCGCATATTGAAGATTAAAGTATGAGTTATAAAACCCAAATACAACCTGATCGTATTCCACGTCATATTGCTATTATCATGGATGGCAATGGTCGTTGGGCGAAACGCCAAGGGATGGCGCGCATGTTTGGTCATCGCCAAGGAGTGGAGACGGTGCATCGTATCACAGAGGCAGCGGCAGAGTTGGGAATAGAGTACCTAACCCTATATGCCTTTTCTACGGAGAACTGGAATAGACCCAAGGAGGAGGTTGATGCCCTAATGTCTCTTTTGGTAGATACTATTGCTAAGGAGACTCCTACCTTGATGAAGAATAATGTCCGTCTATCTACCATAGGCGATTTGGCTCGCCTGCCTGAAAATGCGCAACAGAAGTTCCGCACATGTATGGCAGAAACGAACCAAAATACAGGACTCAATTTGGTGATTGCCCTCAGTTATAGTGCGCGTTGGGAACTTATCCAAGCAGCTCGCAATATTGCCTCGGCGGTGCAACAAGGTACCATTTTGGTGGAGGATATCAATGAGGAACTAATCTCATCCTCTTTGACTACCAAGCAAATGCCAGACCCTGATTTGCTGATTCGCACCAGTGGTGAGTTGCGCATTAGCAATTTCCTCTTGTGGCAGTTGGCGTATGCAGAGCTGTATTTTACAGATTGCCTGTGGCCAGAATTTACGGAAGAAGAATTTTATCATGCTATAGTTGATTATCAACATCGAGAAAGAAGATTTGGAAAGACCAGTGAACAAGTTCGTTAATATATTATTGTTTTTGAGTTTTCTGTTGCCAGTGGCAGCACAAAATGATAGTGTATCAGTTGTTACTGATACTGATTCTGTTGTAGAGAAATTGCCTGTCATTGAATACACCATGCAGCGCAAGACTTATGAGATAGCAGATATCACAGTCACCGGAGCCGAGAGCTACGAGGACTTTGTGCTGATTGGCTTCTCAGGTTTAGCCGTAGGTGATAAAATTGAGGTGCCTGGTGACCAAATCACCAAGTCTCTCCAACGTTTCTGGAAACAGGGACTTTTCTCTGATGTGAAGATCAAAGCCAAGAAGATTGAAGGCGACAAAATATGGTTGGAGATAGCGCTCAAACAGCGTCCTCGTATTTCTGCTGTATCGTATAACGGACTGAAGAAGAGCGAGATAGAGGATGTGGAGGTGAAGATTGGTATCCAGAAAAACGGACAAATGACTCCTAACCTTGAGGATCGTGCCAATAAGGTGATTATCAAATATTTGGAGGAAAAAGGTTTCTATGACGCTACCGTCAAGGTGTTGCAATTCGATGACAAAGACAACCCCGGTTATGTCAAGGTGGCAGTCAATGTGGATAAGAAGGCCAAGACGCGCGTAGGACGAATTTATATCAATGGTAATGAAGCTCTGACCGATAATCAGGTCAACTTCGCTATGAAGAAGACCAATGATAACAATATCATTAACTTCTTCCGTCCAAAGAAGTTTGTGGCTACTGAGTTTGAAAATGACAAGAAGACAGTCATTGAGAAGTATAACGAAATCGGTTACCGCGATGCTGTTATTGTGTCGGACAGTGTGGTACGTTCTCCTGAAGACTCCACTCGTGTTGATGTCTATCTTACTGTGGATGAAGGAAAAAAATACTACTTTGGTGATATTAAGTGGGTCGGAAATACCGTCTATCCTTATGAGTACCTCAATGCAGTCTTGGGCATTAAACAGGGTGACACATATAACCTCAAGGAACTCAATAAGCGCCTTAATGAGGATGATGATGCCGTGGCTAAATTATATACGGATCAAGGTTATCTCTTCTTTAGTGTAGATCCTGTGGAGGTGCGCATTAATCAAGATTCGATTGATTTTGAGATGCGTATGTATGAGGGACAACCTGCAACCATTAATTCTATTAATATAGTAGGTAACACGCGCGTGCACGAGCACGTAGTACGTCGCGAACTTTATACCAAACCAGGACAACTCTATAGTCAGTCCGACATTATGCGTTCGCTCCGTGAGTTAGCGCAGATGGGACACTTTGATCAAGAGAATCTGGTCCCAGATATTCAGCCTAATCCAGAGGATGGTACGGTGGATATCACCTATAAGTTGGAAACGAAATCCAGCGATCAGATTGAGTTCTCACTCGGTTGGGGAGCTACGGGTCTTATCGGTACGTTAGGATTGAAGTTTAGTAACTTCGCTATTCAGAACCTCTTCAATCCTGAGAGTTATCGTATTGTGCCACAGGGCGAAGGACAGACTTTTAGTATCAATGCACGAACCAATGGTGTGTACTATACTTCTGCATCCGTGAGTTTCTTGGAACCTTGGTTGGGTGGTAAACGACCTAACAAGTTGAGTTCCACTATTTTCTTTGCTTCGCAAACGGGTTACTCTGATCGCTATTACCAAGCATATCAGAATCTCTATAATACTTACTATAGCTACTATGCTTACTCTGGTAACTCCAACTATTTGCAACAGTTGCAAGAGTCGGAAGCTGACCCTAACAAGTACCTGCGCACTTTTGGTGTGAGTCTTGGTTATGGTAAGCGTCTTAGTTGGCCTGATGACTATTTCTCTTTCTATGGTGAGTTGAGTTATCAGCTGTATATGATGAAGGATTGGCCATATATGATTCTGACAGATGGTAACAGCCATAACCTTGCGCTCAATTTCCAACTCTCACGTTCCAGCATTGACAACCCTATTTATACACGTCGTGGTTCGCAATTCATTATTGGTCTGAAGATTACGCCTCCATACTCTCTCATTAGAGGAACTACCGATGCGCAGTATGCACAGATGAGTACAACCGAGAAGTATAACCTTCTCGAGTACCACAAGTGGAAGTTCTCTGGTAAGGTCTTCACACCGCTTACTGCAGACTCCAAGTTGGTGTTGATGGCGCGTGCTGATTTTGGCTATTTGGGTCATTATAATAAGAATGTCAAATCGCCTTTCGAGAGCTTCTACATGGGTGGTGATGGTATGTCCAGCTACTCCAGTTATTCTACGGAGTATATCTCCATGCGTGGTTACCAATCTGGTTCGCTCACACCTTATGACCCTGCTACGGGACGTAATATGGGATATGTGTACAATAAGTTCACTATGGAGCTCCGCTATCCTATCGCTCTGGAGCAGAACGCTACCATTTGGGCGTTGGCGTTCCTTGAGGCAGGTAACTGTTTTGCCGACATTAAGGACTATAACCCATTCAACCTCAAGCGTTCTGCAGGTGTGGGTGTCCGTCTCTTCCTTCCTATGTTCGGTCTCATGGGTATCGACTGGGGCTGGGGATTCGACCCAATCAATGGCTCAAATCAATATGGTGGCTCACAATTCCACTTCGTACTTGGACAAGAATTATAATCAATCATAATCCTATGAAACGACTGCTTTTTATTGCCATATTACTTCTCGGTTTCTGCTCACCTGCACTCAAGGCGCAGAAGTTCTCTGCTGCATATTTGGATATGCAATACATATTGAAGAACCTTCCTCAATACGAAACTGCTAATGAGCAGTTGAGCATGATTTCCAAACGTTGGCAAAAGGAGATTGATGCTGCACAACAAGAGGTGCAAATTCTTGTATCCAATTACCAAACCGAGCAAATCTTCCTCTCTGCGGATATGAAGAAGAAACGTGAAGATGAGATCCTTGAGAAGGAACAACAGGTGTTAGAACTCAAACGCAAGTACTTTGGTGAGAATGGCGAGTGGTACAAGAAACGTGAATCGCTTCTCAAACCTATCCAGGAGGAGATTTATAATGCTGTGCAGGAGATTGCTGATGAGAAGAAGTATGATATTGTGAAGGATAGATCGACAGATCCCAGTTTGATTTACATGTCCAGCCGTTTGGATATCTCCGATCAAGTGCTTGAGAAGTTAGGAGCAAAATAGCAATCGGCACCACACAATAACCATACAATAACCACACAATAACCATACAATTCCCCTCGAATCTGTATCCCCGTGTGAACCATTGAAAACAGAATAATATTAACAAAAAAAGATACAACAATGAAAAAAATCATTCTTATGCTTGCTTTGGTTTTGCCAATGCTTGCAAGTGCACAAAAAATCGGTCACATTAATTCACAAGAACTTTTGGCTGCTATGCCTGAGTTGAAAACAGTACAATCTAAGTTGGACACTTTAGCTGGTCAATATGAGGCTCAGTTTGCTAACATGCAAGAGGAGTTTAACAAGAAAGTATCAGATTTCCAAAAGGATCAAGCTACTATGACTGCGGGCGTTCGTGACTTCCGTCAACAAGAGATTGCTGAGATGGAACAACGTATCTACCTCTTCCGTCAAACAGCTCAAGAGGATATCCAAAAGAAACAACAAGAGTTCCTCATGCCTATCCAACAGAAGATGATGGATGCTATTAAGAAGGTAGGTGCAGAGCAGGGTTGCGCTTACGTTATGGAAGCAATGACATTGCACTATATTGCTCCTGATGCTCTTGATCTTATGCCACTCGTTAAGAAGGAGTTGGGTATCCAATAATGGCTGACGGCTATCTGGAATCTCACTATGCTGATTACGAGAAACGTAAAGCAGCATGGCTCAAAAAAAAGAAAAAATCCGTGCCTCGTCCCTTGGTTGAAAAACCAGAGGACGAAGCGTTGTAAACTGGGCGCTATACTCGTATTGTTAGTTTAACTAACTCAACTATTCGAACAAGTAGTGCCTTAAAAACAATAAAACTATGACTAAACAACTTCAACAAACTCTTCGCGACTCTGCTCTTGCACGTTGGACGGTCCTCGTGCTTGTGGCTTCTATGATGTTCTTCGCATATATGTTTGTGGACATCCTTTCTCCTTTGGCATCTGTCTTGAATGACACACTCGGTTGGGATCAAGGTGTCTTTGGTACATACGCTTCTGCGGAGTATATACTTTGCGTTTTCGGTTTCCTCATTTTTGCAGGAATCATTCTGGATAAGATGGGCGTTCGCTTCACGGGCTTGCTTTCTGCGGGCTTGATGGTGTTGGGCGCATCTATCAAATATATCGGTATCTCCGACTGGTTTGATGCTAACAATATCGTTTGGCTCAACTCTTGGTGGACAGCTATGCCTGGTTCGGCTAAGATGGCTGCTTTCGGTTTCATGATTTTTGGTTGTGGCTGTGAGATGGCAGGTACTACTGTTAGTAAGATTCTTGCTAAGTGGTTCAAGGGCAAGGAGATGGCACTCGCTATGGGTCTTGAGATGGCTATCGCACGTATTGGTGTGTTTGCTGCCATGGCGTTCTCTCCAGCTATCAGCGAGCATTTTGCGGCTAATGGCAATCCTTCAGTAGTGGCTTCTTTGCTTTTCGCAGCACTCTTGCTCGTGGTTGGTTTGCTAAACTTCTTTGTGTTCACTATCATGGACACCAAGTTTGATAAGCAACTTGTGGCTATTGGTGAGGCAACTGATATGCACGATCCAGAGGATGAGTTCCATGTCTCTGACCTGGGTAAGATATTCTCCAGCAAGATGTTCTGGATCATTGCCCTCTTGTGCGTGTTGTACTATTCGGCTATCTTCCCATTCCAACGCTTTGCGACCAACTTCCTCGAGGAGACATTGATGATTAGCAATGCAGAGGCATCTGGCTTGTTCAAATGGTTCCCAATCTTAGCAATGGTTTTGACCCCATTCCTCGGCATGTTTATCGACTATAAGGGTAAGGGTGCTTCCATGATGATGGTAGGCGCGATTATCATGGTTATCTGCCATAGTATCTTCGCATTTGTGCTGCCAGCTTTCCCAAGCAAGACCTTGGCGCTCTGCACTATTCTTGTGTTGGGTGTAAGTTTCTCTTTGGTACCTGCATCCATGTGGCCCAGTGTTCCAAAGATTATTGATGAGAAGATTCTCGGCTCTGCTTATTGCTTGATTTTCTGGGTTCAGAATATCGGTTTATGCTTGGTGCCAATGCTGATTGGTTCGCTTCGCGTATCTACCAATGGTTATGTAGTACCAATGATTGTCTTCGCTTCATTCGGCGTACTGGCATTCTTGCTCAGTCTTGCTCTGAAGGTAGAGGACAAGAAGAAAGGCTACGGCTTGGAATTGCCAAATAAAAAATAACTTTTGCGCGTAAAAGATTAGTTCATTCCGTTTTGGAATATATCCATCGCCATTTATCTCTTCGGATATAAATGGCGATACTTTTATACACTATTTGTAAACAAAAGGTTGTAATTTTGTCCAATAAAATGAACCTTTCCTCTTTTCGTGTGTATGCATCTATGAAAAGCAATTAAAAATGATTCGTGTAACAAACTAATGATTACTTTCTGGCGACCATATAAAAGTATTTCAGATGAGGAACTGATGCGACTTGTGCAATGTCGAGAAGAAAAGGCATTCGATGAACTTTGGCAACGCTATATGCCTGCTATGCAAAACTTCTTCTTCCGCAGAACAGGTGGAAATCAACTACTAACAGAAGACCTTACACAAGACCTCTTTCTGCAACTTTGGAACGCAAGTGCACAATATCAATCCCCTCAGAAGTTTCGCCCATGGCTATTCACAATCGCATTTAACCTACTGCGAAATACCTATCGAGAGATTGATTATCAAGCACTATATACAGCAGAAGTAGTTGCTACCGTAGAAGAAGCCCAAGAAGACGACCCCGCATTGCAAATAGACAACGAGCGACTATTTGAGGCACTGACTAAAGAACTGAATCAACTCTCCGCTCCAGAACAATTGCTATTTGACCTCCGTTTCACGGATGAACTATCCATCAAAGAGATTGCAGCGATATTCAGTATTCCCGACGGGACTGTAAAATCGCGCCTTCATACACTAATCCTCAAACTACGAAAAAAATTAGAAGACTATGCGTAATTTTGAATCACAACTATCTGCGTTCGGCAAGCACAGATATGCCGAAACTACCAAACAGACGCACCCCATTATCAATCCGCGAAGACGCGAGCGTTCGCTACTATGGATTACAACGCCTGCTGCCGCTCTGGCAGGAATCATCATTGGCTTGGGCATACAAGTAAATACTGATTTCAAGGAGCAAGTAACTGCGCACTTTGAAGATACCGAAACAAAAACAATCAAACAAGTGGTAGAACTGCCAGAGTATTGCTGCTATGATCAGCAGCAGGCAATAGAATTGCCAGAGTTCGAATATATTGTTAAACAACTATAAATATTACAATTATGAAAAAGTTAGCATTAATCCTTATGGCAGCTATCACATGCGTGGCATGCACAAAAAAAACAGAGAATCAAAATGCTTTAGCAGAAACGTCAGTGGAGCAAACAACCATCTCCAACGACACCACAGAACAAATTTATATGGTGGTTGAGCAAATGCCAGAGTTTCCAGGTGGTATGGGCGAGTTGATGACATATCTTGGAGAGAACATCAAGTACCCTTCTAAAGCAAAAGAAAATCAATGGGAAGGACGCACTATTTGTCAATTTGTAGTGGAGAAAGACGGCTCTATTTCGAATGCTGAGATTGTGAAGAGTAGTGGTTATCAGTTATTAGATGTAGAGGCAATGCGTGTCATTCTCAACATGCCTAATTGGACTGCAGGAATACAAAATGGTGATTCTGTGCGTGTAAAATTTACAATACCCGTAATTTTCAAATTGCAATAGAACGCTAAAAAACCTGTTATCAAGATGAGAGTTTGATAAAGCAGGGCTTATTTTTTCATCACGAGAGGGTGTGCCATTGGCACACCTTCGTTATTTACATACACATAGAAAATTTATATACTCCAAAATTTGTATATCTCGGAAAAAAATACTACCTTTGCACCGCGAAATGATTGTTGCAATGAATTGGGATTTTCTAATAAAAGATAAAGAGTCACTTTGTGTGAGCACAGACACACGTAACCTGCCTGCAGGTTGCGTGTTCTTTGCATTGCATGGTGAGCATTTTGATGGCAATAAGTTTGCCAAACAGGCGCTTGAGCAGGGTGCAACTTTGGCTATTATTGATAATCCAGAATATGCTCTTCCAGAGGGTACACTCCTTGTCAAGGATACGCTCCGTGCTTTGCAAGACCTCGCACGCGCATGGCGTCGCGAGTTAGGTTTGCCTATCATTGCTATCACGGGCACCAATGGTAAGACAACCACCAAAGAGCTTTTGGCGGCTGTTCTCTCTACCAAATACAATATCCACTACACGCAAGGTAATCTCAATAACCAGATTGGTGTGCCGCTTACCTTATTACAAATCACACGCGCGCATAAGCTTGCGATTGTAGAGATGGGTGCATCTCACCCAGGCGATATTAAGGAACTTGCGGAGATAGCAGAGCCTAATTTCGGACTCATTACCAATGTTGGTCGTGCGCATTTGGAGGGTTTTGGTTCGTTTGAGGGTGTACAGCGCACCAAACAAGAACTCTATAACTATCTATTGAAGCACTATGGTACAATCTTCCGCAATGCAGACAATCCATATCTGTTACGTATGCATCAGAATGCTATAGATACGCATTATAGATACAAAGTCAAAGCAGAGCAATTATACAAGAATTTTGTTTATACTACTGGAACGCTTCCTACTGGCACACATCTTGTGGGTGAGTATAATGCAGAAAATGTGTCGGCTGCGATATGTGTGGGAGCGTGTTTTGATGTCTCTCGCGAAGAGGCGTTGGAAGCTATTCGTCAGTATGTGCCTACCAACAACCGCTCGCAAGCTATGCAAACTGCTAACAACCAGCTGATTGTCGATGCTTACAATGCCAATCCAACTTCCATGCAGGCGGCTATCAACGCCTTCAAAGGAGATACTTATATTTTGGGTGCTATGCGTGAGCTGGGCGAATATTCCCATTTGGAGCACCAAAATATTGTGAATATGTTAGCAGAGCGCAAAGCGGAAACGGTCTTCCTTGTCGGCGAGGAATACCTACAAACGACTTCGCCTTACCCCGTGTTTGAGAATGTAGAACTTTTGCACGAATATTTAGCGGCTAATCCTTTGAAGGGCAAGAACATCCTCCTCAAAGGCTCACGCTCAACCAGAATGGAAAATCTCTTAGATATATTGTAAGACTATGACTGAAAATAACGCGAACAAAAATACGACCAAGGTAGTTCTTATTTCTCTTGTAGCAGCTCTTGCTATAGTGTCTCTATTACTCGTATGGATGAATCTCCAGCAGAAAACAGAGATGAAGGAGATGGTAGAACTCATGGAGTTTGAGAAAGAGCAGTTGGAAGATGAATACGAGGAATTGGCTATCCAATTTGATGGCTACCAAACACCTGATATTCACAATGATTCGTTGGTGGAGCTTCTCTCGCAAGAGAAACAGCGTGTGCAAGACCTTTTGGAGGAGTTGCGTATCACCAAGGTGACCAATGCTCGTCGTATTGCTGAACTCAAAAAGGAGTTGGCAACTGTGCGTCAGGTTATGGTGAGTTATGTGCATCAGATTGATTCGCTGGATCGTACCAACAAACGTTTGGTAGCGGAGAACCAACAAGTGAAGCAGCAGTACCAAGAGGTAGCACGCCAAGCCAAACAACTTGAGAAGGAGCGTACCCAACTCGCTGAGGTGGTGTCACGTGCTTCCATGCTGGAGATTAGTCATTTCCAAATGACTCCTCTTAATAAGCGTGACCGTAAGACGACTATTTATAATCAGATACAGAAACTCCAGTTTGATTATACAGTTGCTCGAAATATCACCAACAAACCGGGCATGAAAACTATCTACATGCGTATCACTCGTCCAGATGGAGAAATTATGCAGAAGAATATCAATGATGTTTTCCGCTTTGAGAATAGTGATATCGCTTATTCTGTTTCGAATGATTTTGAGTATGCGGGTGAGGAGATTTCGGGTTCGCTCTATTGGTTGGTAGAGGAGATCCTCCAGATTGGTTGGTATAATGCCGATTTTTTCGTGGATGGCGAACTTATCGGCTCATTCCCCTTCCAGATTAAGCATTAAATCAAAGAAAATTGCAAGTTTTAGCTAAAAAATTTGCGTATATCAGAAAAAAGCAGTACTTTTGCACCGGATTTAGGATTTCGAAGTAAGAAACTCATAATTCTTAATTCAAAATTTGTAATTCACGATAGATGTGACATCGTTTGGATCATAGCATCATGCGAGGTCATAATTGTTTAACTAATTAAATATCAAATCACAATGTATTTGACATCTGAGAAAAAAGCAGAACTCTTTGCTAAGTATGGCAATGACGCTAAGAACACTGGTTCTGCAGAGAGCCAAATCGCTCTGTTCACTTTCCGTATCAACCACCTCACCGAGCACCTCAAGAAGAACCACAAGGACTTCGGTACTGAGCGCGCTTTGACTATGTTGGTAGGTAAGCGTCGTCGTTTGTTGGATTACTTGAAGGCAAAAGACATCGAGCGTTATCGTGCTATCATCAAAGAGTTGGGTATCCGTAAGTAATTACCTGCTCAACAAAAACAAAACTGCCCAACATTTCGTTGGGCAGTTTTTTTATCCTTACCAATAGCCAATCTCCAATCACCCAACCTCCTTCCCTTGAGGGGGAGGTCGGGAGGGGACTTATTTCAGTTTCTTAAATGTCTCACGCATATTGCATGCCTTGCTGAGGATAGCGTGGAGGTCCTCAATCTTCACGCGCTCTTGCGCCATAGTGTCACGGTGGCGGATAGTCACGCAGTTGTCGTTCAGTGTGTCGTGATCCACGGTGATACAGAATGGTGTACCAATAGCATCTTGACGGCGGTAACGTTTACCGATAGAGTCTTTCTCGTCGTAGTTGGTGTGGAAGTCATACTTCAGCATATCCATAATCTCGCGTGCCTTCTCTGGCAGGCCATCTTTCTTCACAAGTGGCATTACGCATGCTTTCACAGGAGCCAATACGGCTGGCAAGTTCAACACTACGCGAGTGTCGCCGCCCTCCAGTACCTCCTCTTTGTAGGCACCGCACATTACGCTGAGGAACATGCGGTCCACACCAATACTGGTTTCAATCACGTATGGAGTGTAGCTCTTGTTGAGCTCTGGGTCAAAGTACTCGATCTTCTTACCACTATATTGTGCGTGTTGGCTCAAGTCAAAGTCGGTGCGGCTGTGGATACCCTCTACCTCTTTGAAGCCGAATGGCATTTGGAACTCAATGTCAGTAGCAGCGTTCGCATAGTGAGCCAATTTGTCGTGGTCATGGTAACGATAGTTCTCATCGCCCATGCCGAGTGCCTTGTGCCATTTGAGGCGGAACTCCTTCCAGTACTCAAACCACTTCATCTCCTCGCCTGGACGAACGAAGAACTGCATCTCCATTTGCTCGAACTCGCGCATACGGAACACGAATTGGCGAGCTACAATCTCGTTGCGGAAGGCCTTACCGATTTGTGCAATACCAAAAGGAATCTTCATGCGGCCAGTCTTTTGTACATTGAGATAGTTCACGAAGATACCTTGTGCGGTCTCAGGACGCAGATAAATCTTCATAGCACCATCGGCGGTACTACCCATCTCAGTAGAGAACATGAGGTTGAACTGACGAACATCGGTCCAGTTACGTGTACCTGAGATAGGGCAAACGATTTCCTCGTCGAGGATGATTTGTTTGAGCTCTTCGAGGTTGCTGTCGTTGAGAGCAGTCGCAAAACGCTCGTGGAGGGCGTTGCGCTTCTCTACGTTTGCTTTCACGCGCTCGTTGGTTTGCTTGAACATCTCCTCATCAAAGCTCTCGCCGAAGCGTTTGCGCGCCTTAGCTACCTCTTTCTCAATCTTCTCATCGTACTTAGCGAGTTGATCCTCGATGAGCACATCAGCACGGTAGCGTTTTTTGCTATCCTTGTTATCAATCAGTGGATCATTGAATGCATCTACGTGTCCAGATGCTTTCCATGTGGTAGGGTGCATGAAGATGCTGGCATCAATGCCGACAATGTTCTCGTGGAGCATGGTCATTGCGTCCCACCAGTATTTCTTGATGTTGTTCTTGAGTTCTACACCATTTTGTCCGTAGTCATAAACGGCACCGAGTCCATCGTAAATCTCGCTGCTTGGGAAAACGAAGCCGTACTCCTTGCAGTGTGCGACCAGTTTCTTGAAGGTTTCTTCTTGTGTTGCCATATCAATAATTATTCTAAAAGTTTCAAGAGTTTTAATCGTTTCAAAGGTGTCAAGGGTGTATAAAGACCCTATTACGCAATTTGGGTGCAAAGGTAGTATTTTTTTTGCAGATATGCAAGTGAAAACAGGAAAACTAAAAGAAAAATCAAAAACTATTGCATATTTGCGAAAAAAGTTGTAACTTTGCGGGCTAATTTAGGATAATAGTATGTGAATAAATTAATGTGTGTATGAAAAAGTTGTTTCTAATCATATTGACTATCTATGTTACAACGGTTGTTGGACATGCTCAGACTGAGGTCTTAATGCAGGAATCGTTTTCCAAATCATTGGGTGCCTTTACCTTAGATGAGCAGAAATATCCAGGTTGTACATATGCAACCATGTGGTATGTGGATAGCAATTATGGTTATGCCAAAGTGACTGCTAATAAGGGCGGTCAATCGCAAGGTGCAAGCGACTGCAAGTTAATCTCGCCGGTGTTGAACGCCCAGGGATATGAGCAAGTAGTTTTGCGTTTCGATCATACGACATACGCAGGTAATAGCACATCCGATGTAGATTATTGTTTGGTGAAGATTACCAAGGATGGAAAGAACTGGACAAAACTCTCTATCCCCACTTGGCCTACCAAGCGTTGGGGCTTTGTGACATGTGAGATTGATATGACAGCGTATGTTTCAAGTACGATGCAGTTTATGTTTGAATACATCTCTACGAGTAGTTATGCTGGCACTTGGGAGGTGAAAAATGTGGTCGTAGAGGCATTAGCATCGCCCGATGATTACTGCCCATATGAAGAGTTAGAAGGACTCACTTCGGCGGATTTGCGCGAACAGTTACACCTCGACATTTCGCAACATACGATATTGAGTTACAATCAAGTACGTGGTGATAAAGCGAAAGTAGATGTGCGCACAAATGGCAAGATATGGGACATTTATTCGGCATATAACTACAACTTGTCTGACTATTGTTCGGGTGTGGATATTGTGGAGGGTGAGTGTTATAACCGTGAGCATACCTTACCTAAATCTTGGTGGGGAGGCTCAACTTCTGAACCTATGTACACGGATTTGCATCATATCTATTCCGTAGATGCAATGGCAAATGATAAGCGTTCCGCGTGGATATATGATGAGGTGAAAACAGCGAGTTGGAGCAATAATTTGGGCTCACAGTTGGGTACAAGTATCAATTGGAGTGGGGAAACAGCATTTGAACCTGTGGATGAATACAAAGGTGATATTGCTCGTATCTATTTCTATATGCTGACGTGTTATATGGACAAAAACTTCACGCAAGGAGGTAAAGGTTATCGCTATTTCACATACAGTAATGGCGTATGCAACTTTAACACAACAGCGTTGGCTTTGATGCTCAAGTGGCACAGAGAAGACCCCGTTTCGGACAAAGAGATAACGAGAAATAGTAAGGTGGAGAAGTTGCAAGGAAATGTCAATCCATTCGTGTTGCAACCAGCTTTGGTGGAATATATTTGGGGAACGATGAAGAGCAAACCATATGACTGCGACAGTGAGGTACTTCCACCCGATCCAGGTACTGTAGATGGTGCAATCACTTGTCAAGAGGCGCGCGAAAAAGCGTTGGCGTTGTCAAAGGGTAGCCAATCCACTGAGGAGTACGTGGTGGTTGGCTATGTGACATTACTCAATGGTGGATATAGTACGCAATATAAGAGCCAATCGTTCTGGGTGGCAGATACGCCAAATGGTGGAAATGTGTTTTATGCATATCAATGCTATTACAATGCACCTGTAGTTAAAGGTGATAAGGTGTCGCTAACAGGCCGTTTATTGAATTATAATGGTACCCCTGAGATGAAATGGGGACAAACAAATGTCCTTATTCCTGCTTCTGCAACTGCGGTGGAGAATGTAGAAATATTGGATTTTATGGATGAGCAAGTAGAAGTTTATTCGTTGACCGGACAACATATATCCACTCTGCGCGAGGCATTGCCACAGGGGGTATATGTCTTGCGCTGTGGAGATAAAGTTGGCAAAGTCGTTGTGCGATAAATGCAAGTGATAGATACATATTATTTCTTGGGTATAGGAGGCATAGGCATGAGTGCTTTGGCTCGCTATTTTGCGGCGCAAGGTTTTCGTGTCATGGGGTATGACCGTACCCCTTCGCCATTGACAGAATCGCTTGAGGAAGAGGGCATTGCCGTGCAGTATGACGATAGTTTGGATAGGGTGGAGCAGTTGGAGCAGACCAAGACGATTGTGGTGCGCACGCCTGCTGTGCCAGAAGATATAGCATTGTATGTGTGGCTACGTGAGCAGGGATTTACTATCCTTAAACGTGCGGAGGTCTTGGGCATGATTACTCGTCAGCAGCGGGCTCTCTGTGTGGCTGGCACGCATGGCAAGACAACTACCAGCACCATTCTGGCGCATATCCTGCACCCATCTCATGTGGGAACGAATGCTTTTCTTGGCGGCATAGCCAATAACTATAATACCAATCTCCTGCTTGACTCTAAGAGCGATTACGTGGTGGTCGAGGCCGATGAGTTTGACCGCTCGTTCCACCACCTCACGCCTTATATCTCCGTTATTACCAGTATGGACCCTGACCATTTGGATATTTATGGTACGGAGGAGGCATACTGCGAGAGTTTTGTGCACTACGCGGGACTGGTGGAGCATGCCTTGGTGGTGAAGAGTGGTTTATCGTTGAAAGTTGAAAGTTTAAAGGCAAGAGTTTATACCTATGCGGTTGGCGAACACGCGGATTTTTATGCGGATAATATTCGCGTAGAGGATGGGCAGATAATCTTTGATTTCCATACCCCCAATACCCAATACCCCATATCCAATATCCACTTAGGTGTACCCGTGTGGGTGAATATTGAGAATAGCGTGGCCGCCATGGCGGTGGCTTGGCTGGTGGGGGCAACAGAGGAAGAATTGCGACAAGGTGTGAGCAGTTTTGCAGGTGTCTATCGCCGATTCAATATCCATTTGAATACGCCGCAGGTGGCTTACATAGATGACTATGCGCACCATCCACAAGAGTTGGCGGCTACCATAGAGTCTGTTCGGCGATTGTACCCAGATAGATATGTGATAGGAGTCTTCCAACCTCATCTTTTCTCGCGTACACGTGATTTTGCAGATGCGTTTGCTGAGGTGTTGAACCAGCTGGATGAGGTAGCGTTGTTGCCCATTTACCCTGCGCGCGAGGAACCAATAGTGGGTGTTACTAGCGAGTGGTTGATGGATAAGATGACTGTCAAACGCGCTTTGGTCTTGCCTACTATATTACCCAAGTACATACGTGAGCGTGCTAAGAACTACTTGTCGCAAGGCAAAAATATCGTAGTGATGACCATGGGAGCTGGCGATATAGACAGGCAGGTAAGTGAGATAATCCAAAAATTAACATATAAATTACTTTAATTATGAAAATCAAAACTATTATTGCTTTGGTGAGTGCCGTTGTGGTGGTATCAGCGATGTCTGTTGCCGCTCTTTGGGCATCTCATCGCCCCGACCCATCTCCCTGTGCATGGCTTAGGGTGGAGGTGGCCGACAGTTTGGACCGTCGGTTTGTAGAGAGTGATGAACTGCGTCGTCTGATAGCGCGCGAGGGCTTATTGCCAGAGGGACAGCCAATGGATGAAATTTCTTGTCAAGCCATTGAGGACTGTCTTCTCAAGCACGATATGGTGCGTACAGCAGAGTGTTTCAAAACCTATCAAGGTGGTGTGCGTGTGCGTGTGACACAGCGTGTGCCTGCGCTATATGTCATGAGTAGCGAGGGCGCATATTATGTGGATAAAGACCGCCAGATTATGCCTGTTCGCCGAACGATAGAGGTTGATGTACCGACCTTCAAGGGTGCTGTGGGCAAACGTGCAGCCACGGAGGAGTACTTTGATTTTGCCAAGTGGATCAGCTCGGACCGCTATTGGCATTCGCGTATTCAGCATGTACAGGTGGTTCATCCCAAGCACTTGGTGCTCCATCAGAAGGATGAAAAGGGTAAAATTATCTTGGGCGACCTCTCGCAATACGAGCAGAAGTTGGACAAACTGCAAAAACTTTATGCCAAGGAGGCGGACTATATGAACGAAATGAACTATCGCGAATTTGACTTGCGTTATAAAGGTCAGGTTATTGGTCGCAAGTAGTAAGCCAACGATAAAGAAAGGAAAGAATTATGGCAAAAAAGAATACACAATCAACCCTCCCTCATCCATTGGTGGCTATCGAATTGGGAAGTCATGGGGTGCGCTCTATGGCGGTCGAGCGTACCGAGCAGGGGTGGTTACATGTCTTAGGAGCGGAAGCCTCTAACCGCAATACCAGCGTAGAGCGTGGTGTGGTGGCTAATACCAGCAATGCGGGTTACGGCATTGGCGAGTGTCTCAAACTGCTATCCAACCGCATTCAGCACCCCCAACTGACCAAGGCCTTTGTTGCCTTGGGTGGTCGTTCTATGAAGGTGGTGGAGGTAGATTCACGTCGTAACCAAGTGATCCGCAAAGAGGTGCCGCAGTTCCTGCTGGAGGAGATGGATGCAGAGTGCAAACAGAAGATAGAGGAGCGCAACCCACATGTGGCTGTCCTCGCGTTGATACCTTATGCATACGTGCTTGATGGAGTGATGCAGGAGCATGAACCCGAGCCTCATCAGCGGGCTGCCGAGGTGGTGGTGAAGTACGTTGCTTTTGTTGGTATTAAGGAACTGGAGCAGAAGGTCTTGGACAGTTTTGTACGTGTGCCTAAGCATATAGAGCACACCTATGCTCGCCCCGATGCCCTGCTATGTGCATTGGCAAGCGATGAGGATCTCAAGAACGGTTGCGCCATCTTAGATATGGGCGCACAGACTACCACGCTCACTGTTTTCAAGGATAATAAGTACGTATATAATAAGGTGGTCTCTCAAGGAGGCTATGATGTGACACGCGATATAGAGCAACTGGGCATCAGTTTTGCTTATGCAGAGCGACTAAAGTGCAATTATGGTACACCTTTCGCGGACGAGAATACGGCGAATCGTTGTGTTCGTGTGCCTGACCCTAATGCGCCAGAGGGGGTTGTGGTATTGCGCTTTGGTGATGTTGTAAATACCATTGCTGCTCGCCTGCATCAGATCTTGGCACCGCTTATGAGCGACTTGCAGGCCTATGAGGGCAGTATAGGAGTGCTATATATTACGGGTGGTGCTTCTATGCTGAATGGCATGGAGGACTATGTACAGAGTCTCACATCGCTACAGGTGATGTATGGTTCGCATGCTGCTTGGTTGGATGAGAATACGCCTGACGAGTATTATGCCCCTAACTATTCGTCTTTGATAGGCACGCTCATTTTAGGGGCGATGTATCGCGAGAAGCACCCAATGGCGGAGCCAGTGGATGACCTACGCAAGCGAATAGAAAAACTCACCAAGAATGCCCAGACAAGCATCTTGGATATGTTTACCGAACAATATTAAGTGGAACAATCAAAAATCAAAATACTATGTACGATGTGATTAATGATTTGGGTTTGGAGATTACCCAAGATACTATTATCAAAGTGATGGGCGTAGGTGGTGGTGGCTGCAACGCGGTTAACTACCTGTATTCGCAGGGGATTTCAGATGTGACCTTCTTGGTCTGCAATACCGATAAACAATGCCTCAGTCGCAGCAGTGTACCTGCCAAGTTGCAGTTAGGACCGGGCTGGGGAGCAGGAGGCAAACCTGAGGTTGCGCAACAGTATGCAGAGGAGAGTCGCGAGCGTATCCGTGAGGCACTCAACGATGGTACACAGATGCTCTTTATCACTGCTGGTATGGGTGGTGGTACGGGTACGGGTGCTTCGGCTATTGTGGCAGAGGTGGCACGCGAAATGAATATCCTCACGGTGGGTATTGTCACCATACCGTTTGAGTTTGAAGGCAAGAAGAAGATTAAGAAAGCTATGGTGGGCGTGGCCAAACTGGCAGAGCATGTGGACGCAATCTTAGTCATTAATAACCAGAAACTGCTGAATATTTACCCTGATTTCTCGTTGCCTAATGCGTTCTCCAAGTCGGATGATGTGGTAGCGAACGCAGCGCGCTCTATCGCGGAGATTATCACGGTGCCTGGCTATATCAATACTGACTTTGCTGATGTCTATAATACCCTCAAGAACGGCAATGTGGCTATCATGAGTGTGGGTAGTGCCAGTGGTGAGGAACGTATCTCACAGGCTATTCATGAGGCCTTGCATTCTCCGTTGGTCAACAATGATGTGCATGGCGCTCAGCGCATGTTGCTACAACTCTATTGCTCGCACGAGAACTCTATCGTGGCATCCGAGATGGAGCAACTACACACTTTTGTCAACGAGATGGGCGATGATGTAGAGGTGCAATGGGGTATCTCTTTTGACGATAAGTTGGCGGATAAAGTGCGTGTGACGGTTATAGCGACAGGATATGAGGTCTCAGACATTCCTGGTCTGGATGATGCAGTGGGTAAGAAGACGGTGGAGGAGGCCATCGATACCTTCTATCCCGAATCGCGTAAGGAAGAGTCCACCGAAGCGCCTGAGCCAGAGGAAGCACCACAACCTGTAGCTCCCGAACCAGTGGTAGTGCAGGAGGGTGATATGGTCATTGACTTGGAGATGGATATGGAGGTGCCTGCGCCTAAGCCAGAAGCGCAACGTTCTACCTTTACTCCGCCACCTACAGCGAAACCCGAACCCGCAAACTCACGCCTCTCGGGTATTGCCAGTTGGATGCGTGGTCGTCGATAGATAGCGTTGCATTATGTTGCTACAATGGTTGTTATCGGCTTGGCATGCGGTATTGGAGGTGTTGTTTCCTACCAACTGCCTTGTTTGCGGACGCAAATTGCTGGATGATGAAACGATTGCTTGTAGCGACTGCCTGAAGTCTATCCCTCGTACCGAGCATGCTATATTGGATCAAAATGGTATAGACTTGCTCTTTTTAGAGCTGATTCAGAAGCAAAAACGCACCGTGCACTATGAGCGCGGTGCGGCTTTTGCGTTTTATAACCGTGATAAGGGCTTTGCGCTGCGCACGCTTATTGAACGAGGTAAGTATGGTACGCACCCTGACCCACAGATTTTCTATTTCTTGGGGCGCTTGGCTGCGCAAGAGTATATAGATTCGGACTTGTTTGACGATATTGATTGTCTCGTACCTGTGCCTCTTCACCCTCGCCGTAGGCGTGAGCGTGGGTTTAATCAGGCGGAGTGGATCTGCCGCGGATTGAGCGATGTGCTACATATACCTATTGATATAGAGCACTTAGTGCGCACGCGCAACAATGCCCACCAGTCGCAGTCTGTTTTTGAGAAACGGCAGGACAATGTGAAGGATATTTTCGCTGTGCGTTATCCAGAGGAGTGGAAGAATAAGCATATCCTCCTTGTGGATGATGTCATTACATCGGGTTCGACGCTGTTCGCTTGTATGCAAAAAATGACGCCTATCCGAGCTTGTCGGATAAGCGTCTTTGCGCTCGGCTGGGCACATAAATAACCTTGCCTTTCGCCTTTATCCTTTCGCCTTTAATCTCTTTACCACTGTTTTCACCACGAAGTACACAATGACTATGCCCAGCAGTGCCATAATGGCTATGCTCAGCTCGTGGCTATATGCGTGGATAAGGTCCATCTGACCATGGGCAATATAGCCCATCAGTGCCAGCACGACATTCCATATACCAGCACCCAAGAAGGTGTATAGTAAGAACTGTCCGAAGTGCATCTTGCTTAGTCCCGCAGGAATACTAATCAGTTGGCGAATGCCTGGTATCAAACGCCCCACAAAGGTGCTCACCTTGCCGTGTTCGTTGAAGTAGTCTTCCGCTTTCTTCACTTTCTCTGATGACAATAGGCAGAGGTGTCCCACCTTGCTATCTGCAAACGCGTAGATGATAGGACGACCGAGCCACATAGCCAGTAGGTAGTTGATGATAGCGCCTAACATAGCGCCTATTGTACCGAAGAGTACAATCAGCAGGACATTGATGGGGTAACTCTCTGTCGCATGCAGACTGCTATCAGCTTTGCCTGCTACGTATGCTGCGGGAGGAATAACTATCTCGCTGGGGAAAGGTATGAACGATGATTCTACCGTCATGAGTAGCGTGATACTCAGGTAGTTCATGTTATTGGCATACCAGTTCTCCACTTTCATGACGATGCTCTCGTCTTCTTGTGGCAGAACAGTGGTGCTGTCATTCACTAGTTGCGCCTTCGCGCCCAGGATTGTAGCTGCTACTAATACAATAATGCAAAAAAACTTCTTCATCGTATCACACCTCCCACTGCTCCAATGTTTGTGTCAGTTGGTCAAAGGTCTTGGCTTTGCTCTTCTCACGAACTTCGTTAATCTGCTGATTGACAGCCTCGTCGTATGACTCTGCCTCTACATTGCGTATCACGCCGAGTGCGATAGGTAGGGTGGTATCGCCGTCTTGTCCCATCATGGCGAGCATGCGGTGCAGGGTAGGGTCTTGCAGGGTAGCATCATGGGTGAGAACACGCTCGTCATCAGCAGCTACCACAATTATCTGAGGGATGAGACCTTGACTATAATCGAGTGCCAAACCTTTGTCTTTCTCTTTGCCAAAGATCATTTTCTCGCCGTGGCGGAGTACGATAGAGCGGTCGGCACGTGTCTCGCGGTCGGCAATGCAAGCATGGGTACCATGGTTGAAGATTACGCAGTTAACGAGACACTCAATGATGCTGGCACCTTTGTGCTCGTGGGCTGCTACCATGCAATCCACAGTGGTAGGCATATCCACATCCAGTGTGCGGGCAAAGAAGGTGCCGCGTGCGCCGAGTACCAACTCTGCGGGGATGAACGGACGTTCTACGGTGCCGAATGGACTGGACTTGCTGACAAAACCTTTAGGTGAGGTAGGCGAATATTGACCTTTGGTGAGACCATAGATACGGTTGTTATATACGCATACATTGAGATCTACATTGCGGCGGATCTCATGAATGAAGTGGTTACCACCAATCGCCATACAATCGCCATCGCCTGACATTTGCCATACACTGAGTTCGGGATGGCTGGTCTTCACGCCTGTGGCGATAGCGCCGCCACGACCGTGAATGGTATTAAAACCGTAGGTGTTCAGGTAGTGAGGCATACGGCTCGAACAGCCGATACCTGAGATAACTGCTACCTGATGAGTAGGAATACCAATCTGCGCCATTGCTTTTTGCAATGCCATACAGATAGCATGGTCACCACAACCTGGGCAGAACTTTACATATTGATCACTTTTAAATTGACTTGCTTCCATAATTGTAATTAGTTATTTTTAACGAAGTTAACGATGCGATCTACTGCAAATGGTTGTGCGGTGAGTTCGTTGTATTGTAACAGGTGAATGCCCTCGAACTTCGAGCGCAAGTATGCAGCAAACTGTCCGTTGTTCAATTCGCAGACAATCAGATGTTTGTACTGACGTAGAACCTCCTCGGTGTTCTTAGGCAGTGGGTTGATGTAGTTGAAGTGCGCCAATGCACAGCCCAACTCGTTGGCTGCTGCGTGCAGGTGTCCTTCGGTACTTCCCCAGCCGATGAGCAGGGTGTCGCTATCGGCATTGCCTTGTACTTGCAGGAGTGGGATTTGGTTTGCTATTTGATCAATCTTAGCCTGACGGGTACGAACCATCTGTTGGTGGTTCTCAGGGTTGGTAGAGATAGTACCCTTTTGTGCATCGCGCTCCAGACCTATATTGCGATGTTCGTAACCCTCCATACCAGGATAAGCCCAGTAGCGCACGCCGCGCTCGTCGCGCAGAGCTGGGTTGTAGTGCCCCTTCAGCTCTTCAGGAACGCTTTGTGGCTTAATCTCAGGCAGTTCGCTCAGTTGTGGTATGCGCCACAGACCTGTACCGTTTGCCAGATAGGTATCGGTGAGCAGGATAACAGGAGTCATATTCTCCAATGCAATCTTGCTGGCTTGATATGCATATTCAAAGCAGTTAGCGGAGCTCGATGCTGACATGATCACAGCAGGGCACTCTCCATTGCGGCCGTAGAGCGCTTGCATGAGGTCGGTTTGCTCGGTCTTGGTTGGCAGACCCGTACTTGGACCGCCGCGTTGTACGTCTATTACTACCAATGGCAACTCTGCCATTACGGCCAATCCGATGGCCTCGGACTTGAGACTAAGACCAGGACCAGAGGTGCTGGTGGCAGCCAAATCGCCTGCGAAAGCGGCACCAATAGCGGTGCAGACACCGGCTATCTCATCTTCGGCTTGCACTACCATCACGCCCATATCTTTGCGGGCTGCGAGTTCGTGCATGATGTCGGTAGCAGGAGTGATAGGGTAGGAACCTAAGAAGAGGCGTTTGCCACATTTCTCCGCAGCAGCTATCAATCCCCATGCGGTAGCTTTGTTACCAGCGATAGAGGTGTAGGTGCCTTTGGGCAGTTCGTTGGATTTCTCCACGTTCATTGTTTGTATGTTCAGCGCGAGGTTGTTGCCATAGTTGAAACCATCGGTCAGTACCTTCACGTTTGGTGCAATGAGTTGAGGCTTCTTTTGGAATTTACCCTCCAAGAAACTAACGGCCTTATCCACAGGGCGGTTGAAGAGCCAGCATACGAGTCCCAAGGCAAACATATTGCGCGACTTGAGTACGGATTTGTTGTCCAAGCCCATGTCTTTGAGTGCCTCTTTGGTGAGTGCTGTCAGGGCTACTGGTATGATTTGTACGGACTCAGGGATGCCTAATTCGGTAAACGGATTGTCGGTGGTATAGAGTGCTTTCTCCAGATCTTTAGCGGTGAGCGAGTCGGTGTCCACGATGATGACTGCATCACGTTTGAACATAGATTCACTCTCATCCCACTGCGCGCCTGCTTGATTGAATTTCGAACCCAAGGCGCACACTTTGAGTGCGGCCGCGTTCATGGCTACAATCACATCGGCTTGATCACCAGGGGTATAGACACCCGTACCTAACTGAACTTGGAAACCGCTGACGCCACCCAATGTACCTTGTGGTGCGCGAATTTCAGCAGGAAAATCAGGCAGCGTACTAATCTCGTTGCCCAAGATAGCGCTTAGCGAGGCGAACATAGTACCGGTCAATTGCATGCCGTCACCCGAATCGCCACAGAAGCGTACTACTACATGTTGCTTTTGCATGGTTGTTTTTGTATAATTGTTGTTTTGTATAGTTAATATATCAATGTTGTTGCAGTTGATATGTTCGCTGTTTCGTAACAGCCTGCAAAATTACTGCTTTTTTCTGAATTATGCAAATTTTTTTGTACATATCAAAAAAAAGTAGTACCTTTGCACCCGATTATAAATTAGGAGTACAAGGCGGCTGATTGATAGTTAATAATTAATAGTTATTAATTACTATCTCTCTGGTACAGAAGTTGATAATAAATAGGATATGAAGAATATACGAAATTTTTGCATTATTGCCCACATCGATCATGGTAAGTCCACCTTGGCGGACCGATTGATAGAATATACCGCTACCGTGGACAAACGCTTGATGGAGAATCAGGTGCTGGATGATATGGACCTGGAGAAAGAACGTGGTATCACCATCAAGTCACACGCCATTCAGATGCAATACAAGGGCTATACCCTCAACCTCATTGACACCCCGGGACACGTGGATTTCTCCTACGAGGTGAGCCGTTCCATCGCTGCCTGCGAGGGCGCGTTGCTAATCGTAGATGCCTCGCAAGGTGTACAGGCACAGACCATCTCCAACCTCTATATGGCATTGGAGCATGATCTGGAGATTATCCCCGTGATGAACAAGTGCGATATGGACTCCGCTATGCCCGAGAAAGTGGAAGATGAGATCATTGACCTGCTTGGCTGCAAACGCGAGGAGATACTGCGCTGCTCGGCGAAGACGGGCGATGGCGTACCAGAGATATTGGATGCTATCATTGACCGCATCGCTCCTCCAGTGGGTGACCCTGAGGCACCGCTGCAATGCTTGGTGTTTGACTCAGTGTTCAACCCCTTCCGTGGTATCATCGCCTACTTCAAGGTGGTGAACGGAACGATGCGTACCGATGACCGTGTGCGCTTCTTCAATACAGGCAAAGAATACGATGCCGATGAGATAGGTGTGCTGAAACTCGGCATGCAACCTACTAAAGAGATTTCGGCAGGTAATGTAGGTTATATCATATCGGGTATCAAGACCTCCACAGAGGTAAAGGTGGGTGATACCATTACGCACGTGGCTCGCCCCTGTTCAGAGGCGATTGCGGGCTTCGAGGAAGCCAAACCAATGGTCTTCGCTGGTGTATATCCTATCGAGGCAGAGGACTATGAGGATCTGCGTGCTTCGCTGGAGAAACTGCAACTCAATGATGCGGCATTGACCTTTACCCCCGAGTCATCTGTGGCTCTGGGATTCGGTTTCCGCTGCGGATTCTTGGGACTGTTGCATATGGAGATTGTGCAAGAGCGTTTGGACCGCGAGTTTGATATGGACGTTATCACCACTGTGCCCAACGTAAGCTACAATGTCTATACCAAAGATGGCGAGAAAGTGGAGGTGCATAACCCTGCGGGTATGCCCGATATAACAGCCATTGACCATATCGAGGAACCATATATCCGCGCCAGCGTGATCACGACCAGCAACTTTATCGGTCCAATCATGACCTTGTGTCTGGGTAAACGTGGTGAGTTGGTGAAGCAAGAGTATATCTCAGGCGACCGTATGGAGATATTGTACGATATGCCGCTGGGTGAGATTGTGATAGACTTCTATGACAAGTTGAAATCAATCTCCAAGGGCTATGCATCGTTCGACTGGCATCAGAACGGTTTCCGTCCATCGAATCTCGTCAAACTGGATATTCTGCTCAACGGTGAGCAAGTGGATGCGCTGTCCACGCTGACACACAGAGATAATGCAGAGAGTTTTGGTCGTCGTATGTGCGAGAAACTCAAGGAGTTATTACCTCGTCAGCAGTTTGATATTGCCATTCAGGCGGCTATCGGTGCGAAGATTATTGCCCGTGAGACGGTGAAACAGGTGCGCAAGGATGTGTTGGCGAAGTGTTATGGCGGTGACGTGAGCCGTAAGCGCAAACTGCTGGAGAAGCAGAAGAAGGGTAAGAAGCGCATGAAGCAAATCGGTAATGTGGAAGTACCACAGAAAGCGTTCTTGGCTGTGTTGAAGCTGGATTAAACAGATAAACTAGCCCAACTAGCCGAACTAGTTCAACTAGTATTACTAGCCGAACTAGTCTAACTAGATAACTAGAAAAACTAAAAAATATTATGCAACAATTAGTACATAGTGCATGGAGTATGATTCCTTTTGGAATGATGCTGTTGATTATCGCCATTGCGCCACTGATCGTGGCAGAGTGGTGGGACAAAAACAAACACAAGTTGGCGGTATCGCTATTGTTAGCTATTCCTACTGCTGTGTGTTTGGTCATGGGTGGTATGGCAAAAGAGCTGGAACACCAACTCTTGTCTGACTACATACCGTTCATTGTATTGCTATTGGCTTTGTATGTGATTACAGGCGGTATCCACCTCTCAGGTGATATCCAAGCCAAACCATGGGTAAATACCTCGTTCTTGGCTATAGGATGGGTGTTGGCCAGTATTATGGGTACGACAGGTGCTGCCATGCTGCTGATTCGTCCGTTGTTGACTACTAATCAGCAACGTGAGCATAAGGTGCACACCGTATTGTTCTTCATCGCCTTAGTAGCTAACTGTGGCGGTTTGCTGACACCGCTGGGTGACCCACCATTGTTCATGCTATTCTTGCGTGGTGCTGAGTTTACGTGGTTCTTGTCGCTCTTCCCACAATGGCTATTTACGGGTGCTGTATTGCTGTTGATGTACTATGTGGTTGACTCCTTCTATTATAAGAAAGAGCATCATACTGCGTTGGAAGCCGATGCGCGCGAGCATACGCCTCTGAAAATACAAGGCAAGACAAACTTGGTGTATTTGCTGGGTGTGATACTCTCAGTGGCATTTATTCATTCAGGAATGATACCACAAATGGCTAACGCACACTCTCCTCTGTGGATACGATATATGCGCGAGATAGTGCTATTGCTATTGACAGCCATGAGTTTGCATACAACGAAACGTCATGTGCGTTATCGACTGAATAAGTACTCATGGGCGCCGATTAATGAGGTAGCGGTATTGTTCTTTGGTATCTTCGTGACTATGACGCCAGCCTTGGCATATCTAAATGAAAATGCCGCATCGCTGGGCTTGGATGCTACTTGGCAGTTCTACTATGCTACGGGAGCATTGTCCAGTTTCTTGGACAACACGCCTACGGCGGTGGCTTTTCATAGTGTAGCTACGGGATTGACGCCAGATCAGATGGCTGCTTTTGGTGGCGGTATAGTGGCGGGTATTCCTGAAGTGCTATTGCAGGCCATTTGTTTGGCTGCGGTGTTCTTTGGCGCTATGACCTACATCGGCAATGGACCAAACTTCATGGTGAAGGCCATTGCGGAGGAGAATGGCATCAAGATGCCATCGTTCTTCGGATATCTGCTGCGATTCTCATTGATAGTACTGTTGCCAGTGTATATCTTGGTGCAGTTGATATTCTTGTAATTAGGCGACGAGGGAAAGGCTATTAGGCGAGAGGCAAGAAATAGCGGCAAAGCCGCATATTACCTGCCTTTAGCCTCTAACCTTTAACCTTTAAACTTTAAACAGATAATAATATGAGTCTTTTCGAACAAATCAGCGAGGACATCAAGAAAGCGATGCTCGCAAAGGATAAAGTGGCGTTGGACGCGCTGCGTGGTATAAAGAAAGAGTTCCTGGAAGCTAAGACCGCCAAAGGCGGCGATGGCGAGTTGCACGATGACCGTGCTTTGCAGATCTTGCAAAAGATGGTGAAGCAACGCAAAGAGGCAGCCGAGATGTTCCGTGCTGCCAATCGCCCTGAACTGGCAGAGGATGAGATGGCTCAATGCGCTGTCATTGAGCGCTACCTGCCAGCTATGATGAGTGAAGAGGAACTGAAGACGGTGCTGGCAGAGATTATTGCTCAAGTGGGCGCCACTGGTCCACAAGACATGGGCAAGGTCATGGGTGTGGCAACCAAGCAATTGGCTGGCAAAGCAGAGGGTAAAACCATTAATATGGTGGTGCGCGGCTTGCTGAATAATGCCTAAAAAGCCGATATTTGCGAAAAAGTGCATTATTTTTGCATTTTTTTGCAAATATATTTGGTCATGTCAAAAAAAAGCAGTACCTTTGTACCCGATTTCGGAATACCCGAATGCCCAGATGGCGGAATCGGTAGACGCGCTGGTCTCAAACACCAGTAGGTTCACCCCTGTGCCGGTTCGACCCCGGCTCTGGGTACAAAGGCCGCCTAACAAAAGTTAGGTGGCCTTTTAAATTGAGAATTATTTATTAACCCATAAAAAGGTCAGGCGGGAGACTTAAACATCCGCTATCACTCGGAACGGGCTAACTGCCTGGAGAGACAAAGAGAAGGAGGTGTATGCAATGATCATTGTACCAGTTAAGGAAGGCGAGAACATCGAGCGCGCGATTAAGAAATTCAAACGCAA
>JBGVEG010000077.1:0-1610 GCA_045119955.1 Paludibacteraceae bacterium | reverse complement strand
CACCCACCCAGGTGTTGTTAAACCTCACGAGGAGTTCAAGGCTTCTGTTTATATCTTGAAGAAAGAGGAAGGTGGCCGTCACACTCCATTCCACAACCACTATCGTCCACAATTCTACATCCGTACAATGGACGTAACTGGTGAGATCACATTGCCAGAGGGTACAGAGATGGTTATGCCAGGTGATAACTTGGAGATCAAGGTTAAGTTGATCTACCCAGTAGCTTGCTCTGAGGGTCTCCGTTTCGCTATCCGCGAGGGTGGTCGTACCGTAGGTTCAGGTCAAATCACTGGTTTGCTTGACTAATCAACAAGTCTGACTTAGGTCAGCATAAACTAAGATTGCCGAGGTTTCGGCCTCGGCAATCCCTTACGGAAGTCTTCTAATGGTAAGAAAGCGGTCTCCAAAACCGTCAATGTGGGTTCGATTCCTGCCTTCCGTGCTGTTACAACTAAAATAGCTTCCGTCTGACTTCGGCGAATGCTGAGGCCAGATGTTTGGCGCAAATAAGGAATAAAGAAAAAACTACAGATATGAAGTTCATTGAGAATCTTAAAGAATCCTACAATGAGTTAGTTCACAAAGTGAGCTGGCCTACTCGTAAAGAATTGTCCAAAAGTGCAGTGCTCGTATTGATCGCTTCCATAATACTGGCGCTCGTTGTATGGCTTATGGACTTTAGCTTTGAGTCGATTATGACATTTGTTTACGGCTTGTTCTAATCTATTTAATGAGTTTAGCTATGGCTGAGAACAACTACAAGTGGTATGTGCTGAAAGCAATCAGTGGCAAGGAGAACAAAGTGAAAGAGTATATCGAAGGCGCTTTGGTCACCTCTACTTTGTTTAAGGAGTACGTATCCCAAGTCTTAATCCCAACCGAAAAAGTGGTGGCTCTCCGCGGCGGCAAGCGCGTGATTAAAGAGCGCAACATGTTGCCTGGTTATGTACTCGTAGAGTGCAACCTGACCGATGAGTGCTATCCTCTTTTGCGTAACATTCCTAACGTACTTGGCTTCTTGAGTGAAAGTAAGTCTTCTCCCAAGCCAGCACCTGTACCACAAGCTGAGATCAACAAGATTATCGGCACCGTGGATGAGACAGCCGTGGAGGCCGTGTTGGAAGATACATTCCTGGAGGGCGAGCGCGTGAAGGTTATCAGTGGCGCATTCAATGGATTCGAGGGAATCATTAATGAGGTTTCACCTGAGAAACGCAAACTCAAAGTGGTGGTGACTATCTTCGATCGTCAAACACCATTGGAGTTGGGCTTCGATCAAGTAGAAAAGGAGTAGGAGGCATATTGTTACGGGCCGTTGACTACTCGGTAGTTTATTAACAACAAAACTATTAACAAAGTAAAACTAAATTAAATTATGGCTAAAGAAATTGCTGGATTTATCAAGCTCCAGATCAAGGGTGGCGCTGCTAACCCATCACCTCCAGTAGGACCTGCACTGGGTTCTAAAGGTGTGAACATTATGGAGTTTTGTAAACAATTCAATGCCAGAACGCAGGAGAAGGCAGGTAAGATTTTGCCTGTAGTAATCACTGTTTACACTGACAAATCATTCGATTTTATCGTTAAGACTCCACCTGTTGCTGTTCAA
>JBGVEG010000076.1:0-1612 GCA_045119955.1 Paludibacteraceae bacterium | reverse complement strand
TTTGTGTCTTTGCCCCGGTGTAGAGGGTTTTAATTTACGTACAGCCATTTTTAGATATTGCTATAAAAATCAATTGTTTCACCTTCTTTCAATGTAACGATAGCTTTCTTGTAAGCAGCCTTCGCGCCACGGATCAAACCGCTCTTGGTGTAGCGTTGTTTGGTCTTTGGAGCAACGATGAGGGTGTTTACGTCCAAAACTTGTACATTGTACAATTCTTCTACTGCCTTCTTGATCTCTACTTTGTTGGCAGTACGAACTACCTGAAAACCATAACGGTTGAACTTTTCGCCTGCGGCGGTCATCTTCTCAGTGACGATTGGTTTTAAAATAATTGCCATAGTTGTAACCTCCTTATGCTAAAGTTGCCTCGAGAGCTGCAACAGCGTTCTCAACGAACACTACAGCGCTTGAGTTCATGATTGCGTATGTATTCAGTTCACTAACAGTCACCACGTTGGTGCGCTCGATATTGCTTGCTGACTTGAGAACGTTGTAGTTGTTCTCTGCCAAAACGAACAATACTTTCTTACCTGCAACTTGAATGTTGTTCATTACCTCGATCATTGCTTTGGTCTTTGGAGCTTCGAATTGGAGAGCGTCCAATACTACGATTTGACCAGCAGCTGCGCGTGTGCTGAGAGCACTGCGGCGAGCGAGTTGTTTAACTTTCTTGTTGAGTTTGAAGCTATAATCGCGTGGAACTGGACCAAAGATGGTACCACCACCTACACGTACTGGAGACTTCAAGTCACCTGGACGAGCGCCACCGCCGCCCTTCTGACGACCGAGTTTGCGTGTAGAGTGAGCGTTCTCACTACGTTGTTTAGCTTTTGCTGTACCTTGACGATTGTTTGCCAAATATTGTTTTACATCCAAATAGATGGCGTGGTCGTTAGGCTCGATACCGAAGATAGCGTCATTGAGAACGATCTTCTTGCCGGTCTCTTTACCGGCCATGTTCAAAATACTAAGTTCCATACCTTCTTATTTGTTAATAACAACGATTGAATTTTTAGCACCTGGAATACTACCCTTGACCATGATCAAGTTGTACTCAGGAATCACTTTAAGTACTACGAGGTTTTGAACGGTAACTTTGTCAACGCCCATGTGACCTGCCATGCGAGTTCCCTTGAATACGCGGCTTGGAGTAGCACACGCACCGATAGAACCTGGAGCACGAAGGCGGTCGTCTTGACCGTGAGTAGATTGACCTACACCACCGAAGCCGTGACGTTTAACAACACCTTGGAAACCTTTACCTTTAGAAGTACCTGTTACGTCCACGAAAGAGTTCTCTTCGAACATCTCCACGGTCAAGGTATCTCCCAGTTTGACTTCTTGTTCGAATCCATCGAACTCTACGAGGTGACGCATTGGTTGTACACCTGCAGCTGCGAAGTGACCAGCTTCTGCTTTGTTAGTGTGTTTCTCGCTCTTTGGCATGAAACCTACTTGTACAGCAGAGTAGCCATCCTTCTCAACTGTCTTGAGTTGGGTAACAACGCAAGGACCAGCCTCAATAACGGTGCATGGGATATTCTTGCCATCAGCACCGAACACGGATGTCATTCCGATTTTTTTACCTAATAATCCTGGCATTTTAGCT
>JBGVEG010000075.1:0-2855 GCA_045119955.1 Paludibacteraceae bacterium | reverse complement strand
TTTCGGTATGTAAAGCTCTATCAGCAGGGAAGAAAAAATGACGGTACCTGACTAAGAAGCACCGGCTAAATACGTGCCAGCAGCCGCGGTAATACGTATGGTGCAAGCGTTATCCGGATTTACTGGGTGTAAAGGGAGCGCAGGCGGTACGGCAAGTCTGATGTGAAAGCCCGGGGCTCAACCCCGGTACTGCATTGGAAACTGTCGAACTAGAGTGTCGGAGGGGTAAGTGGAATTCCTAGTGTAGCGGTGAAATGCGTAGATATTAGGAGGAACACCAGTGGCGAAGGCGGCTTACTGGACGATTACTGACGCTGAGGCTCGAAAGCGTGGGGAGCAAACAGGATTAGATACCCTGGTAGTCCACGCCGTAAACGATGAATACTAGGTGTCGGTTGGCATGGCCAATCGGTGCCGTCGCAAACGCAGTAAGTATTCCACCTGGGGAGTACGTTCGCAAGAATGAAACTCAAAGGAATTGACGGGGACCCGCACAAGCGGTGGAGCATGTGGTTTAATTCGAAGCAACGCGAAGAACCTTACCAAGTCTTGACATCCCACTGACCGGACAGTAACGTGTCCTTTTCTTCGGAACAGTGGAGACAGGTGGTGCATGGTTGTCGTCAGCTCGTGTCGTGAGATGTTGGGTTAAGTCCCGCAACGAGCGCAACCCCTGTCCTTAGTAGCCAGCAGTAAGATGGGCACTCTAGGGAGACTGCCGGGGATAACCCGGAGGAAGGCGGGGATGACGTCAAATCATCATGCCCCTTATGATTTGGGCTACACACGTGCTACAATGACGTAAACAAAGGGAAGCAACCCTGTGAAGGTGAGCAAATCTCAAAAATAACGTCTCAGTTCGGATTGTAGTCTGCAACTCGACTACATGAAGCTGGAATCGCTAGTAATCGCGAATCAGAATGTCGCGGTGAATACGTTCCCGGGTCTTGTACACACCGCCCGTCACACCATGGGAGCCGGAAATGCCCGAAGTCAGTGACCCAACCGGGTGGTTGCCAGAATGGTGAAACGAAGTATCTGACGTAGGATATACGCTTCAATGCAAGGAAGATGAGACGCACATAGCGAGTGCTATGTAAGGAACATCTGACGAAGCAGTGGAGAGTATAGACAAGTCAGAGACGAAATTTTACCGTTGTGGTAACCACCTGGAGGGAGCTGCCGAAGGTGGAGCCGGTAACTGGGGTGAAGTCGTAACAAGGTAGCCGTATCGGAAGGTGCGGCTGGATCACCTCCTTTAAGAGAAAAGGCAAGCAGGAATGTGAGCCAAATTCTTAGTCGACGTAGTGCAAAAGCGCTATGAGAAAAAATTCGTATCCGGTGTTTGGCAGACTTGCCGTTGACCGGAGAATTCGTACGATCTATTTAATGATACAAAAAGACGATGTGAAAGCATCGTCTTTTTTATTTTGTCCGGTGAATTATACTATCAAGTGCAACACTTGAAAAAAAAGAAACAGTTCATATAAATCCATGTTATAATTATTCTACCACAAACAAAAAACAGGAGATTTATATGAACTGTTACCACCATTTTACCATAGAAGAAAGAATTTGTCTACGAGAATATTACAAAAAAGGGAAAAGTTATCGTGAAATTGCGAGATTACTCGGGCGTAACGTTAGCTCTATATCCCGGGAGCTCAATCGAAATTTTACTCACATGTATGAGATCCCTACATACTATCCACATACCGCCCAGCGTAAAAGCAACCTGCGACGATCGTATTGCCATAGGGGTATGTTTTGGAAACAGGAGGTTATAGATTACATAAATGAAAAATTGAAAGCCACGTGGTCGCCTGAGCAGATCAGCAAAACACCCTGCGGATTAAAGATGCCCTCTTTTAAGACGATATACCGTTGGATCTATGAGGGTTATGTAGCGCACGGCAATCTAAACGTATTAAGGAAGAAAGGGAAGACGAGAAAACGCCTCGGGAACGGTGGTCGCTTTACAACCGGAAAAAGTATACGAAAACGAGATAAAAGCGTGTATAAAAGGCAAGAGTTTGGGCACTGGGAGGCAGATACAGTGGTGTCCGGACAAGGCAAGAGCAAAGCATGCTTTGCAACGCTTGCCGAAAGAAAAACACGCTACTATATTGCAGTTAAAATACCGGACAGGCGCGGAGAAACAATGGCGAACGCAATTATTTCTGCATTATCCAAGTTTCCGAGTGATGCGGTTAAGACGATAACCTGCGACAGGGGATCTGAATTTGCAGGGTGGCGAGAGGTAGAGGCTGCACTAAATTGCCAGATGTATTTTGCAGATCCATATTGCGCATGGCAAAAAGGGACGAACGAAAACTTAAATGGATTATTGCGAGAATTTTATCCGAAAGGTAGAAACTTATCTCGCGTTTCTCAAAAAACGCTTGAAAAAAATCTGGCGTTAATTAACGCCAGACCAAAAAAGGTTTTAGGTTTTGAAAAACCAGTAGATTTATTTGAACTTTTTTTAAGTAAGTGTTGCACTTAGTTTGACAAATCACCCAACAAAACCGTCGGGCAAGGATGCGCGGCGGTTTTGTTTTGAAATAGTGGGTCAGTGCAACAGCAACGGGCTTGCGGCAGCAAAAGACGAATGCTCGCATTGCTTGCTACCGTATCTGTCGCTGACAAAGCAGGTGCTTTGCGTCCTGCTGTCTATGCGTGAGCGGCAGGACGGTCACTCTGTGTCTGAGGCGTAGCGTTGTCGGATCAACGCTTGAGCCACGTGGTCGGGATCAGAGTGAGCAGGATCGGATAGATCTCAAGTCTGCCAAAGAGCATGCTTAAGGTGAGTACGATCTTGGAAAACGGTGAGTAAAAGGCATAATTTGCCATCG
>JBGVEG010000074.1:0-1994 GCA_045119955.1 Paludibacteraceae bacterium | reverse complement strand
CTGTTGTGGGTGCTTGTATCGTTGCTGCATTGAATCAGTGGAAGCGGCGTGAATTGTAAGCCTATGTTCAAATCTTCAGTATAACTGTCTCAAGTCTACATAAAAAAGCAATTCCTGTTTTCATGGGGGAATTGCTTTTTTTCGAGCTTTTTTCTTCTTATGGAGATAAACTTTACTCGCCTTTATTCACACATTTCAAAAGCGAACATCGTTTCTTTTGGCAACTTTTCATTTTCACAATTCAAGAGATACCGGATTGCCTGTTGTGCAAACACATTGAAAATCATGGTATCCCAATCGGCAAGCCGGACAATCGACCCTGTGCCGTTTTCAAAATCGAATACAATTTCTCCCCATTCGCCATCGCAGTCTGCCTGATATTCGTAGACTGCGGTGGCGATTTTCTTTTTTCGCTTGGTTTTGGATTTCTGTTTCAGCCGGACTGCATGAACACCGCCGTTTTCCACCAGCAGCAGTGTCAGATGTTCTGCTGCTTTCCGGTAGGCTCGTTCCGCACCGCTGGCGGAGCTGCCTTCAAACATGACAGCCAGTTCTTCAAAGGTGGGGCGGTCTTTCCAAGAACCCACACGCCCGCAGGTCATGCAGATGGCAAGCCGTTTTTCAAGCAATGTCTGTTCCCGATAGTTCAGCTTATCAAATGCTTTCCGCACCTTTTCAGCCTGTATACCATCCCATAGAATGTCCGCATAGTTCCAGCTATCGTCACGGGTCACATCCTCGCCAGTTTCTTCGCCGTCCTCGTCCTGTTCGGTTACAAAGAATGGCTGCTGATTGCGGATACCACGGACAACCTTCAAGTATTCCTCCGCCAGCGCAAGATCGCAGTCATATTTCTTTGAAAATTCTCCAATGGCATCTTTGGTGTTGTGGTAAAGCCATGCCATTGTACGGAGCATCTTGTAGCTGGTCAGTGAGGACACCGACCATTGTTCTTCGCCCATTCGGAAACGTAGCATAGCATCCCGTATGAAGGGATAAATGTAGGTGGCATATTCAGCACCCTTTTCAGGGGCATAGTCCGGCAGTTTTTGGAGCATAGCTTCCCGGCAGGACAGTTTTATATCCAAAAAACGCTCCGGGTCATACTGATCGCTTCCATCCGTGCAGAGGAATGATCGGATGCGCTTGTTGAGCTGCTGCTCATAGTGGTGCAGGAAAAACGAAAAATACTTCAAATCCTTTTCACGGAGGGCAGAGAGAATGTAATCATTGATGTTCTCTACCGTTGGCGGCTCCGATTCCAGTTGGAAGATGCGCTCTGCCATATATCTTGTAATGCCGCCGTCGGGCGTACTGGGAACAGATTTGGGATTGTATCCGGTCATGTCCCATGAATATTCTCTCAGCATAGCAGCGCACCTCCCTTCGGCTTGGTTGATTGTATCTTATCTCTTAAACAAACTGTGATTATTTAAGATAGTAGCGCCGTACCGCTTGCGACTTTTTCTTTTACTGCGGAGACAGTATCTTTAAGTGAGTGTGTAGTTGTATCTATAACATTTGATTCATAGATTCCTAAATTGGAAAATTGTTCCCACATTGTTTCCACTAATTCCATATTTGTTTCTCTGTCTAACTTTGAGCGTTCGATAGCACGCTTCATAGTTTCTTCTTTACTCGCTCTCAAAACGATATAGTGTACTTCATAATGCTCTTGAACAATGTTAAGCCACGGTTCTAAAAACCATGTTCCTATGATACCATCTACAATTACATCGTATCCACCTCTGACGTATCGTTTTGCTGCTTCCAAAAATGCTTCTATTACAATCAAATTTTGATCATTTGACTCTGGCAAATATGGTGGTATTGCGCCCTTGCTCAAATAATGATAAAAGTCATCTGTGTGCATATGCACAGATTTTTCCAAATCTGATTCTTTTGCAACAACAGATGCCGTTGTTGTCTTTCCTGTTCCCGGTGAACCTGTGATTACAATAATTCTTCCTTGATTCATCTATACTTTACCCCCC
>JBGVEG010000073.1:0-46687 GCA_045119955.1 Paludibacteraceae bacterium | reverse complement strand
CAGCTCTTAAGGCAGAAGGTTTCATGACACGCGATGCTCGTGAGGTAGAGCGTAAGAAACCAGGTCAACCAAAAGCTCGCAAACACTTCCAATTTAGTAAACGTTAATATCCAAATAGCAGTGACTCCGTGGTGGCAACTTATTGCTCACCACGGATTACTCTGTTATTCCTCCCTTGCGCGCTTCTCTGCGTAGCGGAGGCAGACGGATAAATTATATTAATAATTCAAAACTAATCAAACAAAATGAGAACAACATTTGATCAACTTCTCGAGGCTGGCTGCCACTTCGGCCACCTCAAACGCAAATGGAACCCAGCTATGGCTCCTTACATCTACATGGAGCGCAATGGTATCCACATCATCGACCTCAACAAGACCGCAGTGAAAATCGACGAGGCTGCTGAGGCACTCAAAGCTATCGCTAAATCTGGTCGCAAGATCCTCTTCGTTTCTACCAAGAAACAAGGACAAGAGGTAGTGGCTGCTAAGGCACAAGAGATCGCTATGCCTTACATCACCGAGCGTTGGGCTGGTGGTATGCTCACCAACTTCCCTACTATCCGTAAGGCTGTGAAGAAAATGAGCACCATCGACAAAATGATGGCTGATGGCACATTCGACAACATCTCTAAACGCGAGAAACTCCAAATCACCCGTCAACGCGAGAAACTCGAGAAGAACCTCGGTTCAATCTCTGACCTCACACGTCTCCCAAGCGCAGTATTCGTAGTGGACGTAATGAAAGAGCATATCGCAGTAGCTGAGGCTAACCGTTTGGGTATTCCAGTGTTCGGTATCGTAGATACTAACTCTAACCCTAACAACATCGACTTCGTTATCCCAGCTAACGACGACGCTACCAAGTCTATCGAGGTTATCCTCACCGCAGTTTGCGAGGCTATCAAAGAGGGTCTTGAGGAGCGCAAGGTAGAGAAAGCTGACGAAGAGGCCGCTGCAGCACAAGCAGCAGCAGAGGCTCCACAACCTAAGGAGCGTCGCCAACGCGTTCGCAAAGCTGCTCCAAAAGCAGAGGCTGAGAAAGTAGCTGAAGCTGCAGCAGAATAATATTAATTATTAATTGTTAATTACTAAACAACAATGGCTGTTACATTAGCAGATATTAAGAAACTGCGCGACATCACTGGCGCAGGTATGATGGACGTTAAGAAAGCTCTCGAGGAGGCCAACGGCGACTTCGATGTAGCTAAAGACTTGCTCCGCAAACGTGGTCAAGCTATCGCTGCAAAACGTAGCGAGCGCGAGGCATCAGAGGGTTGCGTATTGGCTAAAGCTGAGAACGGCTTCGGCGCAATCGTAGCTGTGAAATGCGAGACCGACTTCGTGGCTAAGAACGAGGACTATGTAAATATGGTTAAGGCTATCCTCGAGGTAGCTATGACCGAGAAACCTGCTGACATCGAGGCTCTCAAGGCTTGCAAGTTGGGTGACTTCACCGTAGCTGACGCTGTAACTGAGCGCTCAGGTGTGACTGGTGAGAAGATGGAGCTTAGCGACTACGCTTTCCTCGTAGCACCTAAGGTTGATGCTTACAACCACCTTGGTAACAAGCTCAGCGCACTTGTAGCTGCTGACACCGAGGACGCTAACGCAGAGATCCTCCACGGCGTTTCTATGCAAGTAGCTTCTATGTCTCCTATCGCTCTTGACGCTGATCACGTAGCACAAGAGGTGAAGGACAAAGAGCTTTCTGTGGCTATTGAGAAGACCAAACAAGACGAGGTGAACCGCGCTGTAGAGCAAGCTGTTCGCAAAGCAGGTATCAACCCAGCTCACGTAGATAGCGATGATCACATCGAGTCTAACATGGCTAAGGGTTGGTTGACCCCAGAGCAAGCAGAGACCGCACGCCAAATCCGTGCTACTGTTCCTGCTGAGGCTGAGGCTAACCTCAACATGAAGAAGGTTGAGATGATCGCTCAAGGTCGTCTTGGCAAGTTCCTCAAAGAGAACACATTGGTAGAGCAACAATACATCATGAGCGAGAGCAAAGAGCTCGTGAAGGACGTACTGAAGAAGAACAACGTAAACGTAATCGACTTCAAGCGCGTAACCCTCAACCAAGAGTAATACAACTGACCAAACAGCCCTCCGCGCCAACGGGGGGCTGTTTTCTTTTTTTAACTTTTACTAGTTATGCTAGTTTTACTAGTACTGCTAGTACTACTAGTTCAACTAGTTCTATTTAATCCTTGAGAAACTATGACATCAACTCTTATCCCTCCCACCCAGAAGAAACGTCTTCTCTCATTGGACATCCTGCGCGGTATCACCGTAGCGGGCATGATCATGGTCAATAACCCTGGCTCCTGGGCACACATCTATGCTCCTCTGCGCCATGCAGCATGGAACGGATGCACACCCACCGACTTGGTCTTCCCATTCTTCGTTTTCTGTATGGGTGCTGCTATGTATATCAGCCATAGCAAATCCAATTTTGACTTCAACTGGGCTACCGCCCGCAAGATCGTGCTGCGCGGTCTGCTCATCGTGCTCATCGGTTGGGCGCTGAGCTGGTATGGCATGGCCCTGCGTCAGTTCATCAAGGGCGCTGACTTCGTGACCGCCATGTGGACCTATCCCATGGATAACATCCGCTACTTGGGCGTCTTCCCTCGCTTGGGTCTGGTGAGTCTCTTCGGTGGCCTACTACTGCTCACTTTCAAGCCCAAACACATCCTCTGGGTGTCAGGCGCTCTGATGCTCATATACTGTATATTACAGAGCGTAACCAATAGTTTCGAACTCACCGCTCAGAATATGGAGTCCATCGTGGACATGAAGGTTTTGGGCGACGACCATATTTATCACATGCGCAATGCCGCTGGCGAACGCATCGGTTTTGACCCAGAGGGCCTGCTCTCCACAATCCCTTGTATCGCACATGTGCTCATTGGCGCCTGGATAGGCAAACTGATTATGACCGAAAAAGACCTCTGGGGCAAGGTGACACGCGCTCTGCTCGCAGGTGCCATCATGATGATACTGGGCTTCTGTCTCGATTATGCTTATCCTATCAACAAAGCCATGTGGTCTGCCAGCTACGTATTAGTGACCTGCGGTTTGGCAAGCTGCATCTTGGGTATCCTGACTTGGATCTTGGACATCCGTTTGCCACAACTCCAAGAAGTGAAACCTACTACCGCTTGCCAAAAAGTGCACCACGCAGTAGCTAAGAATTGGTATAAATTCTTCGAGACCTTTGGTGTAAACCCATTGTTTATCTTCTGCTTGAGCACTTGGTTCGTAGTAACCATGGCGCAGGTGAAGTTCACCTACCACGAGGCGACCTACAACGTGATGGGCTTCTGGTATAAAGTCTGCCTGCAACCTGTCTTTGGCGACAAAGGTGGTTCCTTGATTTCCGCATTGAGCTTGGTACTCCTGATGTGGGCTATCGGCTATATCCTCTATCGCAAAAAGATCTACATTAAGTTGTAGTATTTGCTTGAGATAGTTTAGATTTCTTGAGCGTAGCGAGTAGGAGATATAATGCCTAAGATAGCAACCATAGGATTTTTTGATGGTGTCCACCGTGGACACCGCTTCCTGTTTGCCCAACTCAAGGAGCTCGCGCATGAGCGTGGCTTAGAACCATTGATTCTCACTTTTGATCGCCATCCGAAAGAAGTTCTGACGGGCATCTGTCCCCCTATGCTAACCACCTACGTGGAGCGCCAACAGCTCTTGGCGCTCCACGCTGAGGTGCGTGTCTTGCCCTTCTCTGAGGTGCAAGGCCTTATGGCTGAGCAGTTTATGCGCTATTTGCAAGAGAAAGAACAAGTGGAGGTTCTGCTTATGGGCTATGACCACCGATTTGGTTCGGATCAGCTGAAGGGCTTCTCCGAGTACGAGAAGGTAGCACGTAGGGTAGGGTTGCACGTGGAGCGTGCACATGAGTGTCTAGTGGATAGTCTGCCTGTGAGTTCCACACGCATACGCAAACTGCTGCACGAAGGACACATCAAGGAGGTGAACCGACTATTGCGCTATGACTATTCGTTGTCAGGTGTTGTAGAACATGGCAATGGCATAGGTGCGCAGATAGGATTTCCTACTGCAAATATCTGCCTGCAATCCGACAAACTACTCCCCATAGCAGGCGTCTATGCGGCGAGTGCTGTACTTGAAGGGGATAGTAACACTTCCCCTGTCACATATGCTGCTGTGGTGAACATAGGCAACAATCCTACAGTGGGCAATAACCACCTGACCATCGAAGCCCACCTCATCCATTACCAGGGCGACCTCTATGGGAAGACCATCACAATCGCACTGCGCGAATATATACGTGCTGAACGCAAGTTTGATTCCCTACAAAAACTACAAGAGCAGATACGCAGAGATATACAATCCTTGTAATTTTTGCGATTTTTAGATAAAAATGCATATTTATTTGCGTATGTGTATATTTTTTTGTACCTTTGCACGCTAAAACAAAAGAAATAATAAAAAACAAACAATATGGCAAAGAAAGATTTTAAGAAAGAAGAGCAAAACTTGGAGAACGTACAAGAAGCGCTCAACACAACCAGTGCTTGGATTGAAGCTAATCAAAACAAACTGACATGGGTTATCATCGCTATCGCATTGGTAGTGGTAGGTGTATTGGCACTCAATACCTATGTGATTAAGCCAAAAGCACAAGAGGCAAGCAACGAGAACGCTAAGGCAGTCGTTTATTTCACACAAGGCAACTACGAGTTGGCTCTCAATGGCGATGAGGCTGAGTGCATCGGTTTTGAAGCTATTGCTAATGAGTACAAATGCTCTAAACCAGGCAAATTGGCTGCTCTCTATGCAGGTATCTGCTACTACCAATTGGGCGACTATACCGCTGCTGCGGAGTACTTGGCTAAGTTCAGCGCGAAAGACCTGAACGTTGAGCCTGCGGCTTTGCAACTCTTGGGTGATGCATACGTACAAATGGAGGATTATGCTAAGGCAGCTAAATCATTCACCGCTGCGGCTAAGTCTGGCAACGAGCTGATCGCTCCTATGAGTCTCAAGAAATTGGGCTTCGTTCAATTGGAAATCGGTAACAACGCTGCTGCTAAGAAAGCATTTGAGACCATCAAGAACGAGTATCCTGCTTCTGCTGAGGCACAAGATATCGATAAATATATCGCTATTGTTAAATAAGGCTATAGGTTATTGGCTATAGGTCATAGGCAAGAATAATATGACAACAGATTTGTCGCAATATAACGCGAACGAATTGCCTAGCGCTGACGTGCTTTCACGTCAGCGCTATGCTATTGTAGTAGCAGACTGGAATAGCGAGATTACCCACAAACTGGCACAAGGTGCTATTGATACCCTCATCAAGCACGGCGTACAAGAGAATAATATCGACGTAATGCACGTGCCTGGTACTGTGGAATTGACTTATGGTGCTGCCTTGTATGTAAGTGGACAGAAGAAATTTGGGATGCTCAAGCGAGCGGATGCTGTAATCGTTATCGGCTGTGTGATTCAAGGTGACACTCCTCATTTTGATTATGTATGTCAGTCTGTGACACAAGGTGTAACGATACTGAATGCTCAAAGTGGTGCAGCAGGGTCGTATTATGATCCTAAGGCATGTCCTGTTATTTTTTCTGTACTCACTACGCTAGATAAGCAACAAGCACTCGACCGCGCAGGCGGTCGTCTGGGCAACAAAGGCGTGGAAGGTGCCGTTACCGCCATCAAGATGGCTAATTTGCTATAAATATAGATGTTAAACTGAATAATTACTTTCTCTTATGAGTACACATTTGCAACAATATCTCTCAGCTCAATATTGGAAGAACTTGCTTCTGGAGTTTTGGCATGCTTTAGGCACAGCTAAGTTCTGGAGAGAATTGGTCGTTATGACCGTGGGTATCACCATTGGAGCTGCGGCTGTGTATTATTTCTTGATGCCCAGCAAACTCATTATTGGTACTATCTCTGGTCTTAGCATCGTCATCAATACCCTTATAGGAGGTACACCAGATACATTCTCCTATTTGGTGATGGGTATCAATGCCTTTTTGCTCATATTGGCTTTCTTGCTGATTGGCAATGAGTTTGGTGCTAAAACAGTCTATACTGCTATGATCCTTGGTCCATTGACCCAAGTGTGGGATCGCATTTGTCCTTATACCAACTTTACCCACAAGGTGATTGAGAATCCTGACATCTTGGCACAATTGCAAGCGGGACTGACCCCTCTTGATGCCAATGGCAACCCTTATCTCTTGAGCCGCGCGGGCGAAGTGCTCATGCAGGTGAAGGACTCCGTGATGTCTGGCGGATTGGGCATGGGCGACCTCTGGTTTGACCTCGTATGCTTCGTGCTGCTGCTCTCTGCCAGCCAAGCCATTGAGTTCCGCGTGAATGCCTCCACAGGTGGATTGGACATCTTGGCAAAGATCATCAATAAGTTCTTGCACTTCGACATCGGTATGTCCGTATCCATCGGCGGTGCATTGATTTGCTGTACAGCGTTCTTCATCAACGACTTCCGTTTGGTAGTCATCGGTCTGATAGGCACATGGCTCAATGGTATTGTGATTAACTACTTCACCGCATCACTGGACCGTCGCAAACGTGTCTGCATCATCTCGCGTGAGCATGCACGTATCCGCAAGTATATCGTGGAAGATCTGGTACGTGGTTGCTCTCTATACACCGTAGAGGGTGGATACACTGGCGAGGAGTCCAAAGAGATACAATCGCTGCTCACCCAAGAAGAGTTTGCTTCGCTCATGGCATACATTCGTGATAACAACATCAAGGCCTTCATCACAGCCAGCAACTGCTCCGAAATTTATGGTCTATGGCTCAAACACCGCAGACGCCATGGCAGAATAGAAGTGACAAACGAATAATAACCATTAAAATACTAATACAACAATGAAACCTACATTATTTATTTTGGCTGCTGGTATGGGTAGCCGTTACGGTGGTCTGAAGCAGTTAGATGGTCTTGGACCTAATGGTGAAACCATCATGGACTATAGCGTGTTTGACGCTATGCGTGCTGGTTTTGGCAAAGTGGTATTTGTCATTCGCAAGGACTTTGAGGAGGACTTCCGTAATATCGTACTCAGCAAGTATGCTGACCACGTACAATGCGAGGTATGCTTCCAAGGCATTGACAATCTGCCAGAGGGCTTTACGCGCAACCCTGAGCGCACCAAACCTTGGGGTACCAACCATGCCGTCCTGATGGCTAAAGGTATTATCAATGAGCCATTTATGGTCATTAATGCTGATGACTTCTACGGCAAAGAGTCTTTCGAGGTAATGGCTAAGTTCCTCAATGAGGTTGAGGGAAAGCAAGGCAAATACTGCATGGCCGGTTATCGTGTAGGCAATACCCTCAGCGAGCACGGTAGTGTGAGCCGCGGCGTATGTAGCACAGATGCTAATAACTTCTTGACCGACGTCGTAGAACGTACATCTATTGAGAACAAGGATGGACATGTCTGCTACAAGGGCGAAAATGGCGAGGATGTAGAAATCCCATTCGATACTCCAGTTAGTATGAATATGTGGGGCTTTACACCTGAGTATTTTGACTACGCAGAGGAGGCATTCAAGGCATTCTTGACTAAGAACGCACAAGAGTTGAAAGCCGAGTTCTATATTCCTACCTTGGTCAATGATATGATCAATGCGGGTACTGCTACCTGCGAGGTACTTGATACACCTGCTAAGTGGTTTGGTGTGACCTATGCTGATGACCGCGAGATGGTGGTAGGCAAGATCCAGGCCTTGGTAGATGCAGGCGTTTACCCAAGCCCATTATTCTAAATAAGCAAATTGTGTAAATAGTAAATAGTCAAATCGAACATTAAGATGGCTCGTATTTTAGTAACAGGCGGAACTGGATATATCGGTTCGCATACGGTGGTCGAACTCATGCAGCAGGGCTACGATGTAGTCATTGTCGATAACTTGAGCAATTCCAACAAGGATATGTTGGATGGTATTGCGGCTATTGTTGGCAAGCAACCTGACTTCGAACAAGTGGACTGCAATGATGCTGCGGCCCTCGCCGATGTGATGAATCGTTATGCAGATATTCAGGCAGTGATTCACTTCGCAGCCAGCAAGGCGGTAGGTGAGTCTGTGGAGCAACCACTCATGTACTATCGCAACAACCTCATGTCGCTGGTTACCTTGCTCGAGCAGATGAAGGCACATGGCATTCAGCACATTGTCTTCTCCAGCTCCTGCACCGTCTATGGTCAGCCATCAGCAGAGCATTTGCCTGTAGATGAGACCGCTCCTATACAGGTAGCACTCTCACCATATGGCAATACGAAGCAAATCAACGAGGAGATTATTCGCGATGAAGCGCATGCCAATGCCGCATTGCATGCTACTATCCTGCGCTATTTCAATCCTATCGGTGCACACCCATCGGCTATGATCGGTGAGCTACCTAATGGCGTTCCTAATAACCTCTTGCCTTTCGTGACCCAAACGGCTGCAGGTCTGCGCCAACAACTCAGAGTCTATGGCAATGACTACAACACCCCAGATGGCTCCTGTATTCGCGACTACATATACGTAGTGGACTTGGCGCGTGCCCATGTGAAAGCTGTGGAGCGTATGCTCTCTGGCAAGGCAGAGGAGCAAGTAGAGGTCTTCAATCTCGGTACAGGTCGCGGATTGAGCGTCTTGGAGATTGTTAATACCTTTATGCAGGTGACTGGCGTGAATGTGCCCTACGAGATTGTGGGACGTCGCGAAGGCGATATAGAGCAAGTCTGGGCTAAACCTGACAAGGCAAACAATGTCTTGGGCTGGAAAGCCGATACGCCTGTTGAGGAGGTGCTACTCAGCGCATGGAACTGGGAGAAGAAACTCCGAAACATCCAGTAAGAATGGCCCCCGGCTGCCGGATGCCGGATGCCGGACGCCAGCTGCCGGAAGCCAAATCCAATAAAAAAGAGGTCTCGCGACCTCTTTTTTATTGGAAGAAACTAAAATGCACACTTCCGTAACTCCTTTGCTCCACGAAGTGAGGATGTTGCTGAAAGTCGTGTGCCTTAGAGTGTTCCAGCACCATGTATCCGCCTTCCTTGAGTATTCCTTGCTCAAAAACCAGATCGGGAACTGTAGGTAGCAAGTCCAGATCGTATGGCGGATCTGCGTAGATGAAGTCATATTGCACATGGCATGCCTTGACAAACTTGAATACATCGCCGCGAATGAGGTGGAGGTTCTTGATGCCTAACTGCTTGCAGCATGAGATGATGAAGTTCTGCTGTGTGTGTGCCATCTCTACGGCAGTCACTTCACGCGCTCCGCGCGACACAAACTCTAGGCCGATACCTCCTGTACCTGCAAACAGGTCCAGCATGTCCACACCCTCAAACTCCATACGGTTTTGCAGGAGATTGAACAGACTCTCCTTCGCAAAGTCGGTCGTAGGACGTGCTGTGATATTTTTAGGGGGCATCAATCGACGCCCCCTAAATGTTCCTGAAATAATTCTCATTATATTCTTACCTTATAGCCTATAACCTATAGCCAATCACCAATCGCCAATCGCCAATCGCCAATAACCTATAGCCTATAGCCTATAGCCTATAACCTCAATATTACTCCCAGTTACCTGCGTTGTTGTTAGGAGCCTCTACAGAACCTACTTTCAGACCTGGATAGTGCTCGAGTTTCTCCTCCTTATCGATGAGGTTCACGCGCTCTTGGTTGTTGAGGTCGTGGAGATAGGTGTTGTAGTGAGCACGGATCTCGAAGATAGGTACCTTAATACCTTGAGAAGTGGTGTACTCGTTGTTGGTCTCTACCTCAAACTTCACATTGTCGGTATAAGGAATATACTTAATCTCATCAATATTCTCCTCGGTGTATTGACCTTTGTAGAGTGATTGGATCATGTTGGTGAGGATAGTGTCACGACGGAAACCTTCCAAACCAGCAGCTTTTACCTCACGATCGTTTGCCCATACATAATTGTAGAGTTGTACAAGACTATCAGTACCTTGGAAGTTCATCTTGCGTTGTGCTTTCACGCGAGCGCGCTCAAGAATCTTAGCAGCTTTTGGCTCGGTCATACCGTCTTCCAATTGCTTCTCGCTCAATGAACCCTCTTTCAACACTTCCTTCTTAGGAGCGGTCTTCAGGTAGTCAATCAGCGAATCAAGGTCAGCAGTAAAGTAACCTTTGTCCAAACGGAACTGAGCCTCAGCGGTACGCAGACTGATGAGGTTAGCAATGACTTTAGTCTCGCGCACTGCGCGTTCCTCTTCAAATTGAATAGGAGTTACAACACTCTTCACGCAAATAAATGCCATGAAAATAACACCAATGACAAGCAAGGTGCGGATGATAATTTTTGTAGCGTTCATATTAGTTTTGTTTAAATTTACAGGTTAATGGATTTTATTTTGCAAATCCGCTGCAAAGTTACTAATTCTTTTTGATATATGCAAATATTTTTTTGTCTTTCCGCTTTTTTCTTGCGTATGTGCAATATTTTTTGTATCTTTGCACCCGAAATTGTAATATGGGAGTTATGTCTAACGAAAATAGCAATCAAGTTTTGTACAATATATTGACCGAGCGACTGGAGCAACTCCGTGTCATGGATAAGGAGGGCGATTCCGATCGTCGTCGCCATGTGGCGCGTGAGACCAAGGAACTGCATGCTCCTCTGGCGCACCGTCTGGGTCTGTATGCCATCAAGACCGAGATGGAAGACTTGTCCCTCAAATTCCTCGACTACAAGACCTATAAGTATATCGCGCACGCGCTCAACGAGAAGAAAGCGCAGCGTGACGCCTATATCCAATCGTTCATTACTCCGCTGGAGCAGAAACTCCGCGAGGCGGGTTTTGAATTTACCATTAAGGGACGCCCTAAGTCTATTCATAGCATATACAACAAGATGCAGGCCCAGCGTTGCGATGTGGACCGTATTTATGACCTCTTTGCTATCCGTATTATTCTCGATTCGCCATTAGAGCACGAGAAATCGGACTGCTGGCAGGTCTATTCGCTCATTACGGATATGTACAAACCCAACCCCAAACGCTTGCGCGATTGGCTCAGTGTACCCAAGGAGAATGGCTATGAGAGCCTGCATACTACCGTTCTTGGACCTGAAGATAAATGGGTGGAAGTGCAGATTCGTACTCGCCGCATGGATGAGGTGGCAGAGAAAGGTGTGGCAGCCCACTGGGCATACAAAGGTGTGGATGGCAATAAACTCAATACCGATAACCAGAGTGTCTATGTCTTCACGCCTACGGGCGACCTCAAACGTCTGCCAGCGGGAGCCACGGTACTCGACTTCGCTTTCTCCATTCACAGCGATGTGGGATGCCGTTGTATGGGTGGCCGTATCCGCAACCAGAACGTGAGTATCCGCCAGAAACTCCAAAACGGCGACCAGGTGGAAATCATGACGGCGCCTAACCAGAAACCTTCTGCCGACTGGCTCAATGTGGTTGTTTCGCACCGCGCGAAGAACAAGATCCGCCAAGCACTCAAGGAGGTGGAGTACCGCAATGCCGCCGAAGGGCGCGAGATGCTGGAGCGCCGCTTCAAGAACTGGAAGATCGACTATACCGAAGGTGACATTTCTCGCCTTGCGCTCAAGTTGGGCTACAAGGTGACCAATGACCTGTATCAGTCTATCGCCTTAGGCAAAGAGGATATCCTTCGCCTCAAAGATGTGTTCCTCACGATGGACGAACCTAATCCCGATTTGCAACGTTCGGAACATGTCTATGTGCCTCAAAATCAAGAGGCATTGGCATTGGAGGTGGACATTGATGTCAAGAGCGTGGACTATAACCTCGCCAAGTGCTGTAATCCGCAACCTGGAGACCCTATCTTTGGCTTTATCAGTATTTTCAAGGGTATTCGTATTCACCGTTTTGACTGTCCGAATGCCGATAATATGCGTGAGAAATATCCCTACCGCATGTTACCAGCCCGCTGGGCGAAAAAGAATAAATAGCTATCCGCACCACACAATAACCATACAATAACCACACAATAACCATACAATTCGTAACCCATTTAGAACCCCGACAAAACCCATTTGAATAACTATCCTTCTATATTACTCAGCAACGCAGTTGATCAGTTTGCATCGCTGCCGGGCATAGGCCGCAAGACTGCCCTGCGGTTAGTGTTGCACCTCTTACGCCAGTCGGAGAAAGATGTGGAGAGCTTTACAGATGCGCTCAAGACGCTCAAGCAGGATGCACATTACTGCCGTATATGTCATACCATTTCCGACCAAGAGGTATGTCCGATATGTCAATCGCACAAGCGGGACAGGCATACAGTCTGCGTGGTGGAGAATGTGCAGGATGTGATGTCGATTGAGAACACGGGGCAATATCATGGCTTGTATCATGTGTTGGGCGGTGTCATATCTCCCATGGATGGCGTAGGTCCATCCGACTTGGAGATTGACTCCTTGGTTGCACGCATCGAACCCGAAGAGATTAAAGAGGTGATTTTAGCATTGCCTACCACCATGGAAGGCGATACGACTAACTTCTACATTTATCGCCGCTTGCAAAATGCCCATAACCAATCGCCTCTTACCAATAGCCAATCGCCAATCGCCCATAGCCAATCGCCAATTGCCCATAGCCCAGTCTTAAAAATAAGCCAAATAGCCCGTGGTGTAGCGATTGGCAACGAATTGGAATATACCGACGAGATTACCCTCGGACGGTCAATTATAAACCGAATAGAATTTAAAGGATAATGGAACAAAAGATTATTCGTACACTCAATGTGTATTATTATGGTATCATGGCTTTGACCCTGTTAGTAGGTACCTTAGCGTATTTCCTTATTATGAAGGATTATGTGCAACCCATTGATTCGCTCTCTACATTGGGGCAGGCGATACAATACATTGTTATCTTTGATGCGCTTGTGACTATCCCACTGGGCTTGTACTTATGCAAGAAGCAATGCACCAAACTCAGCACATTGGACAACGAGGAGGAGAAGTTGCAAGGATATAAGAAGGCAGCTTCGCTGCGTATCCTTTTGGTTAGCAATACAATGGTGTTTGCTATTGCGGCTTTCTACCTGATGGGCGCATACCAATCCATGCTTTGGGTAGCGGCTGTATCAGCCATAGGTTGGTACTTCACCAAACCATCCGAGCGCAAGATGGAACTCGAACTCCAACCCAAAGACCCCAATCAAGAACAATACTAATTTTATAACATTTAATCCCTCTCACGGCAAGGAGGAGCGTCAGTCAATGCGCGAGATTGCCGAACACGATTATGACTATAGCAGTAGATTTTGACGGAACTATCGTCACCCATGAGTATCCTAATATTGGCAAACCCATCCCATTTGCTATTGAAACGCTCAAGAAATTGCAGCAAGAGGGACACCATCAACTTATCCTCTGGACCTGTCGCGAGGGCGAGTTGCTCCAAGAGGCCATTGACTATTGTGCCTCCAAGGGATTAGAGTTTTATTCTGTCAATAGCAATTTCCCAGAAGAGAACGCCGACATTGTCCGCGCTCGCAAGTTGGAGGCGGAACTCTTTATTGATGACCGCAATTTAGGTGGCATACCTGATTGGGGCGTGATTTACCAGATGGTGATGAGTGGCAACTGCCATCGTCCTGCGCCTGCTGGAAATGTGGTGGAAGAACCCAAACCCAAGAAAGGTCTATTTGGACTCTTCAGTTAATAACCAATATTAAATATTAATTATTAACTATTAATTATTAACTACTTTCTGCCACAGTATGGCATCATCATCGATGGTCCAGGCACGTAGTATGGAAGAGGGCTCATAGCCCTCTTTCTCGTATATAGAAGAACAAGCTACGTTGTTAACGGCAATAATAGCGTATAACATTCTGAGCTTCAGGTAGCCAAAGGCATATTCTTCCAACAACTTAACGGCTTGTTTGCCAACGCCTTTGCCTCTTGCGTGAGGAGCGATATACATGCCGATAGCCGCTTTGCGGTTACGCGCATCAAAATCAAAGAGGTCAATACAACCCATGGTCACTTCCTCATCCTCAATCATTAGACGCAATTGCCCATCTCTGTATATATCGCCTGTGGTGGAGGCAATATATTCGCGTAAATCGGCTTGGGATAGGGGATTGTGTGTGTCAGAGTCTGCCCACATGCGTGCATCGTTCTCCCATTGATAGAGATAGGGCAGATCGGTAGGCTCTATTTTGCGTAGGCGTAGCATAGCGAATAGATACTTACTCGTTTTTCAGCAGTTGGCGGTAGTGCTCCACTACTGTGGCAAACGTGTCTTTGTACTGTGCTGGGATAGGTTCAGCTGGAGGCGATTGCATCTTTAGCGGGTCAATAGGACTGCCGTTCTTCCATACACGGAAGTCCAAGTGTGGACCTGTACTCGAACCCGAACTACCCACATAACCAATCACTTCTCCTTGTTTCACATGTTTGCCGACTGCCAATCCTTTGGCATATTTCGACAGGTGTAGATAGGCAGTCGTATAGGTGGAGTTGTGCTTGATCTTCACCGTGTGACCTCCACCGCCTTTGTACTCTTTCATAGTCACTACGCCATCGCCAATACTCACCACTGGAGTACCCATTGGCGCCGCATAATCTACGCCTGTATGTGGTCTAACTACCTTGTAGATAGGGTGTTTGCGTGCGTATGTGAAGCCCGAAGAAATACGTTTGTAGTTCAGCGGAGCCTTCAAAAAGGCTTTGCGCAAGCTATTGCCTTCTGCATCAAAATAGTTATGGATGTTGCCTTCTTCAAACCAAAAGGCTTCTTGCCAACGCTTGCCGTGGTAGAAATCAGCCGCATAGATCTTACCAATACCGATACGCACACTATCCACGTATTGCTCATCGTAATATACGCGAATCGAATCGCCCTTCTGCAACCCGAAGAAGTCAATCGTCCATGCATAGATATCACTGAGTTCGAGTGCTAATTCAGTGGGTAAGCCATTGCCTGCCATGGCATTCCACAGACTGCTTTCTATTACCACTTCGGCTGCACGTTCGCGGTGAATGATTGGCTTTTCAAAGCGCTCTACGTGCATACTATCTGTAAGGTGCAATACCACAGCCTCGCGGATATTGGGTTGATATACGTAGTAGCATAGTTGCTCTACGCCTGCTGTATCGGTTTGAAATAGTGCGTAATACGTTTTTCCAGGGCGAATGGTACGCACATCAAACTCCGAACGGGGCATGAGTGTGATACCCGTTATCTGTTGGCGAGTGGCACCCAACTTGTTCATGATTCCGCCCAAGGTCTCACCATTCTTTACCTCGCATGTGTCAATGCGGAACGAATCTACGGGCAGTCCCCATTCGTAGCGAACAACAGGCGCTGCGGCTTGTTGTTCTTCTTGGCTCTCTTGGGTCTTTGCGCATGACGCAAACACCATTGCCAACACACCTAATATATAGATATACTTTTTCAATGTCATGCGTTTTTCTTTGGGTACTTACGTGTCCACGAGCCTATTTTCAACTTAATCACGCCCAACAATGCCTCTGAGAAGATACCGCCTGACATTTTGCTGGTACCCAATACGCGGTTAATGAAGATGATTGGCACTTCTTTGATAGTGAATCCGCATTTGTAGGCAGTGTATTTCATTTCGATTTGGAAAGCATAGCCCTTGAAGCGAATCTTGTCCAGTTCGATGGTCTCCAATACTTCACGGCGATAGCACTTGAATCCTGCTGTGGTGTCGTGAATATCTACGCCCAGTACAAAGCGCACATACTTGCTGGCGAAATACGACATCAGTACGCGACCCATAGGCCAGTTCACCACATTCACGCCACTCACATAGCGACTACCGATAGCCACATCTGCACCTTGGTTAGCGCATGCATCATATAGCTTCAGCAGGTCATCTGGGTTGTGCGAGAAGTCCGCGTCCATCTCAAATATATAGTCGTACTTGTGCTCAATAGCCCATTTGAATCCTGTGATATATGCTGTTCCGAGACCCAATTTGCCTGCGCGCTCAATGATATGCAAGCGACCGTTATAGGTGGTCTGCATCAGGTCTTTGACAATAGCAGCGGTGCCATCTGGCGACCCGTCATCAATAATGAGCACATGAAAACCCAATGGCAGATTCATTACTGCGGTAATGATGGCTGCTACATTTTCCTTTTCGTTATAGGTAGGGATGATAACTAATTTATTATCCATAGTTGTTGTTATTTTTGCGTAATGATGTGATCATTAAGTATATATATAGGACTGGGGGTCAATCGTGTCAATGGCGTGATAAACAAATCTTCGCCAGGCATGATACCCTCTTCGAGTAGAATATCTTTGATGGTGTCCATTGCCACGTTAGGGTCATTGTTCTCGTGGCTCAGGTGACATAGGAATACGTTGCGCATATCGGCGTGCCAATTCTTAGCGAGCAACTGTCCACAAGTCACATTGCTCTGGTGCCCTTTGGGTGAAAGGATACGTTCTTTCAGATAGGTAGGGTAGGGACCATTCAGCAGCAACTGTTCGTCATGGTTGGCCTCTATGATCACATGGTTGGCAGTTGCCAAATAACTCTCCATGGTGGCGTTAGGCTGTCCGCAGTCGGTAGCGATGACTACGCGTTGTCCCAAGAAATCAATCACATAGCCCACGCACTCTGTAGAGTCGTGTGATATGCCGAAAGTGTTGATACGCATGCCGTTGAGTTCCCATTCTACGCCCTTCTCAAAGTAACGCTGTGAGGTGCGCAGTTTCTCGCGCACGCCGTAGTTGCGGTCAATGCCATCATGGATAGCGCGGGTGGAGTAGATAGGCAGATGTACACGCTCGCCCAATGTGCCGACGGCACGTATATGATCAGCGTGGTCGTGGGTGATGAGCACACCCATGATATTGGCATAATCCAACCCCATCTCACGCAGATTCTTCTGAATCGTGCGTGCAGAAATGCCAGCATCAATCAGGATACCCCACTTCTTGGTACCCAAAAAGTAGCAGTTGCCACTGCTACCACTGGCAAAACTTCTGAATATGAGTTGGTTATCTATCATCTTTGCACCTGTTTTCTGTATTTGTGTTTACATTCTTTCCCAAATTACATCAATCAGCCCGCAAAGGTACAAAAAAAAACGCAAATATCCAAATAAATTTGTATTTTGTAGTAAAAAAGTGCTTTTGTCTATTATTTGCCTGTTATTTGTCTGTGTTTTTCTAACTACTCTCATCATCTGGGTGGTAACGATGTGGTAACGATAGATCTTAGATACCCATTATCGCAAAATGTATGTTATTTCTCTTTTATGCAATCGAGGCAGAAATCTTTTCTACCGCATTGTTTGCAATGAGTACCTTCCCAGATGGAATCAAAGTGGCTCATGGCTGCGTCGATAAAACCTGGTTCATCGGTTAATATTCCTGCTTCGAAGTTACGATTAGCTGTGGATTTCATACCCATGCCTGCGCCAGTGAGATTGGCAGAACCGATATACACAAGTTCGCTATCCATGACCACAATCTTCATATGGACACGTGGACATAGACGGCGTTCCATCTTGCTCCATAGCGCGGGGTATTTATCAAAATCTTCGCGAAAAGCTTGTCCTGGTTCTTTGGCATGGATAAGACGGACCTCCACACCTTTCTTGACAAGATCGTTGAGAATCTGCAGAAGAGGAACAACCGTCTTCTCGGACTTCTTTACATACAAATCCTTCAGGTCAGCGGTTGCAATCCATAGCAACCGCTTGACCTTTGGAATCTGTGTGATGACTTGGCTATAATGGTTCGTATCTGCGATGTAGGTGGTCATAAAATAACTGTTTATTTAATAAGTAGTTGGGGTTGGAACTTGTGCAAAACGCCGAAATCTATTGTAAATCTACGCAAACATCTGGGAAAGATGGCCTGTAACAAGCTTTGTTCTAAAAGAAATCAATTCCTTAGACAATTGCTTGATGTTCTCATCCATTGAACGTAACGGATCATGTGTGTATATGGGTTCTTTGTAGTCATAATGCTTGTTCTTAGTTAGTTTGAATAATTCACTTATATGCTCATCGGGCTGTATCTCCTGCATGTCATAATTCCTTTTTCCTACCGATACATACCACTTGCTTTCGCCATCCTGCTGCCATTCAAATATGACATCCATAAAATAGTTTGTTCTTTGGCTGAAGGGCACATCCGTTTCCTTACATTCTTCTATTTCGTTATCGGCATTGAGCACAAATGGGATGACAGTAGTTTTAAAATTCCAGTTCCATGCGCAAAGTTGGTGCTCCTGCTCCAACTGTTCTTTCAGCAGAATGTTTTCCACATGCCACGATTTGCGCTCACCAGCATGCATGGAGTCTAACAGAATGATTCGCGGAGAAACATCACTATCTTCCCACAAATACTTAAAGGAACCTTTAAATAAATTTATGTGTTTCAAGAATGGAATCATCCATTTATCCGGTTTACATTCAGGTGTTTGTCCTATCAGGAAAGGTTTTATATGCGATTCAATAAAGCTTTCTTGATCGAGTAATTTACACCAATCATCATCATTCGATATGAAATTATATCTGCACAGCCATCTGTTGGTCAAGTTCCCTGAACCACCTTCCGATTTGATAGGAAATGCGCCGTATCTGAGCAATTCCTGTCTTAATTTAGGAGTATCTTTCTTTTTAAGAATCTTCGTTACAAAGGACTTTAAATTCGTTGCAAATTCATTCGGAGTATCTGATATCTTTATAAGGCACTTGCAGTTACCCTGCAAAAATTTCTCAAGCGGATCATTTTTAACGAACTTCGCCAGTTGGCTTTCCCATTCTTCTCTTTGCTGAGTATTCAAGAGCATTGCAGCGATTTCTTTATCAACATCTGCAAACACGCTTTTAAAGTTCTCCATTGGCGTTTCAAATACATCGCCGCTGTCTGGAATGGCGTTTACCATTTTCACCATTAAATACACCGCTCTGTCCGGAGTCTTGGCATGGGTATCATTATAACTTTTGTTTTTTAAGAAATATGCCAGACGCTTGATATAAATAATTTCTTTCTCAGGAAAACGCATGAGAAAACGGAGGATTGGCAACAATACGATATTTTCAATAGTCGATTTTTCCCGTGATAGCCATGCGTCATCTACGAACAATTCTTTTGTTGGCAGTGAATTAAGTTTGGATACAGCACTCATTACTCGCTCCAACCATTCTGCATCGAACGATTGGTTTTCTTTGACATATGAGCGGATGTCGCGATATTGCTGCTGGGATTTTTCAGAATTTGACTCAACTCGGATGTAATCTTCGATGATTTCAATTTCCGATTGTGTTTTATTGTTAACAATCCTGGGTGCTTTTTTTATCGTCTTGTTTTGGTAACAGATATGCAGGATTACCGCCCATTTCAAAAAGTTTTGGAATCCTTGATCTGCATTGGGATTATCTCCTCTTTTCTCCCAGAAGAAGTCTTGCCATTCTTCCCATTTCCTGCCATATTCCAATTTCTTGTCACTTTTGCCTATGATGATAGACTTGATTGTCTCTTGGTAGGACAAATTTTCTCCACGACTGTTCATATAGAGATAGAGCCGTTCTCCCTGCGCACTGATATTGGTGTCAAAGAAATTGAATTCCACAAAGTGCTCCAAATATTCCGTAAACGATGGTTTGTCAGTGATATCTTGCACAAACGTACAAATAATGTTGTAGTTATGCCACATATTTTTGGTAGTTTCGTCTTTATCATATATCACCCCATAGTAATTAACACTGTTGACAAAGGACGTTTCTTTTTGTGATAATTCGTGCTCTATCAATTGAATCAGGAAATCGTGGGTTATTTCCCTGACGCGATAATCCAGTTTCGGCAACTGTTGTGCAAAATAGCGTTCTTTAAATTCATTCCATCTATCGGGTTGTTCTTTATAAAGCGCGATAAGCAGCAAATAAAGCGTAGTAATGCGCTGCTGACCATCAATTAAAAAGAATTTGCCAGGATAATTGGGGTCGTGATAAGCATAGATAAAACCTATTTTGGTGCTATACACCAGTTTCTCGTATTCCTTCGATAGATATGCTTTCATGCTGCCTGAAAGCGGTGCATTACCGGCATTTATGGTTAGGGTTACGGCCTCTTTTTTATCGTATTTGGCTTTAATAGAATCCAACAAACTATGGACATTTTGCTCTCCCCAAACGTAGTCCCGCTGTATCTCCGGGATGATGATCTGCTCTATCTCCGGATTGTTCAATAATTGAAATAAACTATATCTTCCTGTTTTCATGGTTATGCCAATTGGTTTTTCAGTTGTTCAATAATCTCTTTATTTCTATGCTTCATCCATTGTTCATGAATAGCAATGTCATTCATGTCCCATCTGAACAAATCAGGAGTAAATCCTTTTTCCCCTTTCATGTCCAATGATTTTTCATATAACGCTATCGTGTGGTAAGGCACAAAACTTCCTTTATTACGCCGAGAAATGATAATGTTTCGTTTAACAATAAACGGATTATTGCTGACAGCACTATTATCTCCACCGCCCAATAGTGCCATATTGCCCATCACATGCTCATCAATTTCGGAGTCGTACAAAAATGGGAGATCGTCAACCGATATTGACTCACCATTGACGAGCTTCGTCTCAATTTCTGTTCTTTTGCTTTGTTCTAAAGACTCCGGCAATTTCCCCAATACGTAGGATACCAAATTATGAGGGATTTTGATTTTTCCTTTCAGGTTTTGAGGTGATAGATGTTCAAGAGTCCAATTTTCACAATCATATTGATAAAAATCAAATTTCTCTTCAGGCTCCAGGAATACATTAAAGGACAGCAACAAGTTTGACAGTTGGTTTTGGTTTTTATCATAGCCAAATTCATTTTGAGAAAGCTCCAAGTCCGGAAGAATCTCCAATACTCTCTTCGCCAATTCCTTTTTTACCACGGCTCTGTCTTCCCATATAACCTTATCGGTCCAGGAGATTTTGTATTGCTGCGTTTTAGCAAAGCGGACATAACCAAATAAGTTGTAGAATGCAATGTCTCCATACCATATATTATATAATGCCCGATACGCATGTTTGATCAGATTCAGCACATCGAATGCCGTTTCCTCATCGCGGATGATGCGGTTGAATTTATTGAAGAGTTCATAAATGGACGGCTGAACATTCCGGCTTTGACTGTCAAATGACAGACGATATTGCTGAAGAAGAGAATCTTCTATTTCTATTGTATCGGTTTGGGTGTTTTCTATTCTCCTGAGTACCACTTCGAGCAGTTTTTCGATCCCGTTTGGATTCTCTTTCTTTTTTGTCGCGAAAAAGAAATGGGCTATTTCCGGCTGGGTAATCCATGCGTTGATTTCATCCCACACTCGCCCCATGACCGTCCGTTGATCCAATATCTCTTTGTATGACAATGTGCGATTAAAAGAAGTTGTCCGATTAATTGCTTTTGTCAACAATAATCCTTTTATCAAATACTGGTTAGTAAGAGGTACTTTGTTATTATTCAGATTCTCAAATACTTCTTCCGAATTGGTGCTCTCATCCTCTATATTGAATATCAATTTGACGGAGTCCAACAAATAATGGTAATATGCTTCCAATTTGTCATTCTCCTCTAATAATTTCAAGAATTTATCTATCGTGCGAACTGCTTTCACCATATAATACCTATCCTGATGAATGATATTTTCATCCTCCTCTTCTGAATCAGGAATCTGTAGCGATGTGAATATATCGCCATCATAGCGAAAATACTGAAGGCGCTTATAGCTGATATTTTCCAAATCGGAATTTCTCACAACGATTCGCGAAAGCAATAAGGAAAGTGTTGTTAGCCGTTGTTGACCGTCAATTACTTCAAGCACATCGCCCTTGTCATCCAGTTTTAACTTTTTTACGGTGATATATTGTAAAAAATACTCTGTAGTGCCATACACAAATGCTTCGTATATATCGATAAGCATTTGAGGTACTTGTGCGTATGAAGAATTAGACTCCCATTTATAGCCTCGCTGGTAAGGAGCAATGTAGTAGAAAGATGCTTTATTGTCCGTTAATGCACTTTTATTCCCGGCATTAAAAATCTGTTTGATAGAATAAACAAGTTCACTCATAGTATGTTTTTGTTATTATTTACAATATTTCTCTTGCTATCCATGCACAAGCTTCTGCGTCGGCGAGGGCGTGATGGTGGTTCGTTAAATCATAGCCACAATAACCGGCAATGATATCCAAGTTATGATGTCCTTCCGGCCAGACTTTGCGAAACTTGAGTAATGTGCAATCAAACTTATAGTCCGGATAGGCAATATCATATGCATGGAACACAGCCTTTAGACAGTTTTCGTCAAAAGCCTTGTTATGCGCCACAAAGGGCACTTCGCCATCTTCTATATATGGGAAGTACTCGTGAATCTTCCGCTGCGCTTCTGCCCATACTTCAGGGAATTCGCGTTCTGCACAAGTATCATCATAGCACATGCCGTTTACAGAACTACATGTCTCATTATAATAGTTCGGTATCGGGCGCACGAGCGAATAAAAATTATCCACCAATTCACCATCTTTGACGATGACAATTCCCATCGAGCATATACTCGATTGCTCAAAATTTGCAGTCTCAAAATCTATTGCTACGAAGTCTTTCATAAGTTGTTATTTTTATTTTGCGCTGCAAAGATAGTGCTTTAGAGCGCCAAATTACGGCAGGGTGGTAAACTTTTTGCGTTTTTTAGTTTATTTTTATTATTTTCCCGAATGGTATTCGGGGCAATGTACCAAGCAATGGCTGACGACTTGGGATAGTCAGAGTGACGTGATAGATACCAACACCTTTCCATGCAGTGCCAGCTTCTTGCCAATGCCATATTTCGCAAGGGGAGGACATGAGGGGGGGCAATGTATATTTAGGATTTTTAGACCGAGTCAGAAGCTGAAATTAAAGCAGTTTTTTATTAAGAGCATCTATAATAGATGTAATTTCCCCACTTTTATACACCTTGATTAAAAAATCCTCTAATTCAGCATCATTCATTTTTGCAATCGATGTCTTAGCGTCAAAAGTCTGAGAATAAAAAGTTGTAGCAGATTTTTTGTTAGGTGCCTTAATTAATGAACATGCATTTTGTAGTGCATCTACAAAGTCTTTTTTGCTGTTCCATCCCCCCTCTAAGTGCAAAACTAATGTATATTTACTATCCATATAAAGAGATCTTATTGGTACTTTTGACCATTCTAAATGTATACTAGCCCCTGACTTTTTCCAATATTTATTATATATTTGATACCAAGTTGAACCAGTAGATATTTGATCATTAATTTCCCAATCATCGCCTAATATTTTTTTGGTCTTTTGAGTAAAATTTTTCATCAATTTATCCACTTCGTTTTGACGATAATTATTCAACATTTCTTTTGCTGCATTTAATTCTGTGAATTTTTTATCAAATTCATGATATTGTTCTGCAAAACTTGAGTCTGTCTTTAGACCAATAATTTCCAACATTTTTTTATCCATAATTATTTTTTTTTGTGAAGGACGCATCCAAAATAATCCTTCAAGGTGATCAATATACTGTTTAATAGCTGAAATAAGAAGTTCTTCTTTTATAATGCAATTAGGAAGAATGTCTTCTTTTAGCCAAGGTAAGATATGTAATTTAAATGATAGATTAACATATCTATTTTTAAATTTACTTTCATAGTTTTGTCCTTCATATTTCCAAGAATAATCTGCAGGTTTTTTTTCATCAGCAGATAGATAAACAATAAAGATATTTTTTTCATCGAAATTTTGATTAATTGTCTTCTGTATATATCTAGCTAATTGATTGTCTTGATCTATTGCTCCTTTAATTTTGTTTTCAAATATAATAGAATATTTCGTTTTTGTGTCACGAACCCATAAGTCAATACGTTCTGTTTCTTGAGTAATTGTAGGTGCTTGTATCTTAATGTTTGCAAACTCTGTTTTACCTTCTAATAGTGAAATATAGTGTATTAGACTTTCTAGTATTCTATATCTATTAAAACTATCTTGATACTGAAGTAACTTACGCAATATTCTGCTATGAGCATTTTCATTAGCATGTAATTCGTCTATTACATTGATATTATACGGCAAATTCTTTTTCTTTGTATTGACAAAATCATTAATGTCTTTAACTAAAGTAAAAACCTCTTGCATCTGTTCATTTGACATATTTTTCATAACTCTAATATTTAATCGGTTAGCATTCTATTTATACATTTCTGCCATTTTTGCGGCTTTGGATTGGATCTCCTCGCGGAGGGAGAGGGGGCAGAGGACTTCGATGAATGGACCATTGGAGAGAATCTCTTTGGTGAGTTCGAAAGTGGGGACTAAGTAATACTGAAATACAGAATATGTGTCCGTTGTTTCAATCTCCTCTTGTGAGTGGTGCAGAGGCAATGTGCGGAAGAACTTCACCTGTGAAGCATCTATGCGCAATTGCACTATCTCGGGTTGAGCGTCTGAAAGACTGGAGACACCATAGAAAGAACGAAAATGCTCGTTAATGTCAAAGTCGGAGGAAATCGTATAGCTAATATCTGTGCGCTCGACCTCTGTGAAACGATCAAGGCTATAAACCAATAATCGTCCATCGGGATACTCCGACTGTGCCAAGACATACCAACGTTGCTTGAATACCTTTAGTCCGTAAGGCGCAATCGTAAAAGACTTGGCTTCGGACTTGGAAAAGCCCTGATGCGTTACACGCAAACGCACTCCATCACGGATAGCCTCTAAGATAGTCGTAAGATATTGCTGTCCTGATGGCATGAGTTCGAAGCCAATATGTTTGCGCAGATGTACCCCCTCATTGATGAGATTGTTGACGGCAAAAGTGCTTATCAGCCACTTGCGAAGCTCATTTCGTTGAAAGTCGGTGGTGTTTTCGATGTAATAACCACGCGATTTGCTGAAGGCGATATTGATTTGAAATAGCTCCTGAATGGCATCTTTATAGCGATGGAAAGTACGTTCGGGAATAGCCATCTCGCCTTCGCTGAGCAAGGAACGGCACCAACGACGGTCAATCTCTTCACGAGAAATACTACCAGCAGAATAGATGGTATCAATTAGCCAAATATAGCGGCTAAGCAAAAGAGCTGTGTTTTGTTTTGGCATAAGATTAGAATTTAATGCCACAAAAGTACAAATTTTCTTACACATATGCAAATATAACTGCTAAAATGTGGCATTTTAGTGCAAAAATGCCACATTTTTTGGTGTTGATAACGAGTGAACAGGTTAGTTTTCACTAACCCGTTCGCCCTTCTCGTTGATAAGATAGCTTTCTCCATCCTTGCTTACTGCGATGGCTGCGAGCCCTTGCTCGTTGTTAATACTCATCGAATCGTATTCCATCGGCAGGATCATGTTGCCTTGATTATCCACGAGTCCGTACTTATTGTTCTTCTTGATTATCAGTATGTTGTATTTCTTTCTGGGTATGATACTTTGGTACTCCATTGGCAATACTACCTCGCCATTGGTTCGGATTGCTCCTTCATGGGCTTCTTTGCTTTCGGGGGAGGTTTCACGCACGATGATCACATCGCGGAGATTGCTGTGCATCACATGGGAGTATTTGGGCTCTGCGATTACTTGGCCTTGTGCATTCATAATGCCGAACTTTCCTTCTTCGTAGAACGCTATGCTGTCTGGCGTGCACCAGTAGAAGAGCCAATCGGGGTAGCAGTGGCTGCGGTAGTGTTCTTGGTAGTGGGTCTGTACGATGATTTGTTCGTTAGGGTTGATGATTGCCAGTCCAATCTCGTTGCGGATGATTGCGTATCCCTCTGCGGTAGCTGGTCGGAGGTAGTCGTACTGCTTGCTTAGCGGGTTGCCGTCCTTGTCGATTTGGTAGTATTTGCCATCTTTGGCTACGATAATCATGTCGGAGCGCTCATTGACTGCTTCGCGGACTACTTCGTCGTACTCCATTGGGAGGTGTTGGTTGCCCTTGGCGTCGATGGCTCCCCACTTGCCTGCTTGGTTTTGTACCCAGTAGTAGCCTTGTTTGACCATGAGTGTTTGGTACTGTGGGAGGATGATGGTGTTGTAGTCTGCGTCACATACGCCCCAGACTTGGCCTTCGCGGTAAACGATGTCTGTGCCCAATCCTGGATACTGGATGCATTTCTCGATGATTTGTCCTGTGCGTGCATCCAGCTGCTGTAGTTGGAAGTGTGGTTTGATGGTCATGATTTCGAAGATGGTTCCCCAGCTGTGTGTGATGTGCTGGTGCTTGTCGGTAGGCCCATATATCACATTGCCTTGACGGTCTGCGATACCTTGCTCGCCTGTGGTGGTTGTAAACACGGTGTAGTCACCATTGAATGCACGCATTCGTGCTAAGTTTGGAATTTGTTTCATCATATTGATTTAATTTTAGATGTGAATGTTTTTTTTATTGTCGCCCCAAGGTAAACAAACCCTCCTGAAACGCCAAAATGGATTTTGTGGGTATTTTTGGTCGTTCTTTACGCGCGCGCGTATATATAGAGCGGTCCCTCCGGGGGGCATTAGGAGGAAATCAAACCCGCGCGAAACGCCAAAATGGGAAATAGGCGGTAGGGAATGGAGTTGTAGGATGTAAAATTGTGTAGTATGGTGTGACATCGTATAGTAAAATTTGGCGCAAAGATAATGTGCCTCTGTGCCAAATTGCGGCAGAGGACAAACGAAGTTGTGCATTTGTAGGAATAAATTACTGTTGTTAGTCCTAATGAATTTCAAGTGGGGTACAATTTGTCCCCCTGTTGAAATGTTGGCTCCTGATGCATTGAAACAACAGTTGCACGAGGCGAATGATAAGAACTAAGAACTTTTCTCAAGTTGGCGGTCTCAGGGAGTTCTCAGGGTGTTCTCTCGGTGGAATAGAGAAACCAATCAGAACTTTTTTTCAGATTGAGTTATCTGGTTAAATAGCGGATAATTTCCTCGCAGAGGGTAGGGATAGGTGTTTTTCCATCATTATTTATCACCAAATCGGCGCGCAGTATGTCTTTCTCTGTTTCTTGTGCGCGCATGCGAGCACGCACTTTCTCTATAGTAGAATGATCGCGCGCCACCGCGCGCGCAAGGCGTATCTCCTCTGGTGCTGTGACAACGATCACCTTATCACAGAGTTGGTCAAATCCTGCTTGGTAGAGTATGGCACATTCGATGAAGCATGGTGTAGCACGGTGTAGGGTTGTGTAGGGTTGTGTAGGTTGGTTGATTGTTTGTGCCCAGCGCGTAATATCCGCTTTTACTGCGGGGTGAACGATAGCGTTGAGTTGGGAGAGGAGTGAGCGGTCTGCAAACACGCGCTGTGCCACCAAAGCCGTTTGATACATTCCATCGGCATATACCTCTTTGCCAAAGAGTTCTTCCATTTGCTCACGCACATGAGCATCTTCCACTATCAGACGTTTAGCTTCGCTATCAGTATCATATACCGCATAACCCATCGCGCGCAATTGCTTTGCAATCGTGCTCTTACCACTACCTATGCCACCTGTAAGACCGATTATCATATTTAGATCGCTTTGCTGTTAGATATTAGACCACTGCGTTGTTAGATCGCTTCGCTGTTAGATGTTAGAATTGGAAATAGATAAACGCCTGCAAGTCTGCCGTCACAAACTGATACACGCCGATAATCGCTGCGACTGCTATCAGTATAATGACCCATATCGGCAATAGGGCAAAACGTACTCGATACCAACGTTTTATGCGGCTTGGGAGCCAGTGGATAACCATGCCTAATACAAACAATATCACCACATTTCTATACTCCCAAAGGAAATCCGGAATGATACTGCTATTCCATGCACCACCAATCTGGTTCACCATGTTTGTGGCAGTCTCCCATGCCTCTTGGCTGGCTGTCGCAGGGTCAAGGTTACTACCCGAACGGAAGAACAATCGTGTGAAGGTGATAAACACAAAAGTTTGTGCTACTGCCCAGACTGTAGAGAGGCTATTGGCTATAGGCGATAGGGTATTGACTATAGGTGAGAGTAGGTCGCCGCGTTTCATTAGGATACGCTCGTACCACCAATATATATATCGAATCATTGTGCCAATCCATAATGCCAGTCCCCACACAAAGAACAAATTCCATATAGGCGCATTGAGCATACGATAAGCTACCCATAAGCCACCCATAAGTGCAGTCATCAGCAGCATCTTGATGTTCCAGTTCATTTTCGCCCATACCTTATATACAATCATACCCGCACCGTTCAGCGCACCCCATATGACGAAATTCCAACTCGCTCCATGCCATAGTCCGCCCAAGAGCATGGTAATAAAGGAGTTGATATTACCTGCTGTGATCTTATTTTTCATCGGTTTGCCCAATACGCTGCGGTTACCGCCTAAGGGGATATATAGATAACTCTTCAGCCAACGGCTGAGCGACATATGCCAACGGCGCCAAAATTCCTGCGGATTGCGCGACTTGTAAGGCGAGTCGAAGTTCTGTGGCAGATAGAAGCCCAACAGCATGGCTATACCGATAGCTATATCCGTGTAACCTGAGAAGTCGGCATAGACTTGCAGTGAGTATGCAAACAAAGCAAATAGATTCTCAAATCCGCTGAATAGCAACGGATTATCAAAAACGCGGTCAATCAGATTGACTGCCAAATAATCGCTCAGTACGATCTTCTTGATCAGTCCGTTCAATATCCAGAAAACTGCCAATCCAAAGAGGCGGCGGCTTAGGCAGAAGGGTTTGTACAGCTGCGGAATGAACTCATTGGCACGCACAATCGGTCCAGCCACCAAACCAGGGAAGAAACTCACGTAGAAACCAAAGTCCAAGATATTCTTCACGGGTTTCACTTGTCCACGATAGACATCTATGGTGTAGGACATGACTTGAAAGAGGTAGAACGATATACCCACAGGCAGGATAATCTTGTCCACCATGAAGCGTCCACTCTCGCTAAAGCCGTTGCCGATATAGGCAAACAGGTCAAATACGGCAAACTCTGTTCCCAGCAAATCGTTGACGACGTTCGTGAAGAAATACGCATATTTGAAATAGCACAACAGTCCCAAGTCAATGACCACGCTCAGCGCTAACCACCACTTCGCTTGCCTTTCGCCTTTTGCCTCTCGCCTCTCGCCTTTCGCCTGATATATCCGCTTTGCTATTAGCCAATCGCTGAGTGTAACAAAGAGCAGAATGAGTAGGAACAATCCGCTGGTCTTGTAGTAGAAGAACCAACTCACCGCCATGAGGAAGACATTGCGCAGGTGCAAACGCGTATTCCTGCCTTTCGCCTTATCGCCTTCTCGCCTTATCGCCTGTGCGCTATGCGCACCTACCTCCATGATCACCGCAAACACTGCATATACCAACGCAAAGAACGCCCAGAAATAGAACTGGGTGAATAGCAAAGGGCTATTGCTGTCGAAGGCGAATATGTGACGTAGGAATTCCATTCTTTTAGGTTAAAGGTTAGAGGTTAAAGGCTGGGGTTGATAACTCATCAGCCATTCATATAGAATCTTGCCCACTTTGTTCGCTCCTGCACGAGTGAAATGCACATAATCACTACCTGCCAATCCTATCTCTACCCATCTGACCATGCTATCTTTGCCGCCCATGGCATCATACATACTCCAGTAGGCTATTTGCTCCTCCGCTGCCATTTTCTTGAGCAGTTTGTCCATATATGGCACAAGCGGATAGGTGGTCATCTGTCCATCAATATTTGTGGACATATCGCTTGGTCCAACAAACAGGATAGATGCCTCGGGCGCACAAGTACGCAAATAGCGAACTTGTTGGCGAAGTGTACTTCTTACGTATCCGCTAATCGTAGAAGGATTTTCAGTCTGTGGAATCATATTGCCCCCAAACTGCAAGATAATCAGTCGGGTGTTTGTCTCACGATAGAAATCGCTGAGTTGCATGCTATCCATCTTGGTGAAGATATTGCCCGAGCAACCGCGCATAGGGATATTATCCACAATCAAGCCCCTATCGGTTTCTAAACTCACGCCATACACCTTACCTTTGCCCTGCAAGTGGATCTCGCAGCGTTCGCAACTGTCTATTAAGGTTATAGGCGATAGGTGAGGGGTTATAGGAAAGAGACTGTCTTGTGCCAATATGTAGCCAGTCACACTATCTGTGAGTATGCGCACACGGTTGAAGTAGTTGTGCGATTTGCGTTTCTTGTCGATGGGCTCAATGTTCATCACAATATCTTCGCTGCCCTTGACGAGTGTGCTGTCCATCATAGCCACTTGTCCCATCACGCCATAATCGTCATCCTCCAAACGCATCGAACGTGGGCCATAAACCAAGTAACGTTTAGGACCTCCTTGCGCAGTCTGCACCACACCGTTGATGGACAACCACTGGCGAATGCTGCGTGTGGGGATAGTCTGGTGTAGTGGTATGAGTCCTACGCCACCACCGCCGTATTGTTTTTGCCACTGTTCGCGCAGGATATTGGTGATACGGTCTTCTTCCGTTTGTGAATCGCCATAATGCACTACGCGCACAGGCATACTGCTTGCGCTATCCAACGCAGCATAGAAGGATGCCAGGTATGCTCTTGTGTCGGTTGGGACTACGTTTACTTCTGGAATAATGGGCTGCGGTTGGCGTGGAAGACTGTCTTGGTCTGCGACAGTGTCTTGTCGCGCCATACTGTCCATGGGCAATACATCAATCGCATTTATCTCTGCCAAAAGCGAATCATTCAGAATGCCTAATTTATCTACAGGAGTGGAATCTGCCTCCAAGTCCAGCGCCTCTGTGAGAGTAGGGAATCGCAAGTTCCATTGACCGATATGCCAACCGCCATCGGGCACGATTAGACATACCACGCCTAATAGCGCAATCACTACCCATATGATATATGCGATATGCCTTGGTCTCATTTATTTCCTCCACAATGCTCTGGTAAAGAGTAGCAACACAGTGAAAATCTCCAGACGACCAATCAGCATCACAAAACTCATCACCCATTTGGCTACCATCGGGAACTCGGCATACGTACCAGCAGGTCCAAACTGACCAATACTGATACCCACATTGCCAATGGCTGACACGGCAGCACCTATTGACTCATCGAAATTCACACCACTGGCGCAGAATATCACCACTGTGATAACGATAATAAAGACATAGAAAATCAAGAAAGCCATGATATTATTGATTGTCTGTTGCGGAACGGCTTTCTCGTTGAGTTTCACAGGGATAATCGCGTTGGGGTGAATACGGCGTTGGAACTCCGCCACACCGTTCTTCATAATGATTGCCAGTCGTACCCACTTGATACCACCAGCCGTACTACCTGCACAGGCACCTGTCAGCATCAGGAAGAAGATTACCACCCATGCCACCACAGGCCAGTACATATAATCGGAGATGGTATATCCCGTTGATGTCATAGCGCTAATCACTGTGAAAATACTATCTCTAAACGAGCGCTCCATGTGCATGCCTGTCCAACCTGGTCGAGCGATATACAAGCCCACTGTCAGTGCTACGGTGAACAACAATACGGCTACGCTATACCAACGCACCTCTTCATCCTGTAGTAGGTTGCGCGCCTTGCCGCGGAGCAAATAGATGAGTAGCACAAAGTTGATACCGGAGATGAACATGAACAGTGTCACCGTATAGTGGATAGCTGCGGAGTCGTAGTACTCTAGACTATTGTTGTGCGTGGAGAAACCGCCTGTAGCAATGGTGGAGAACGAGTGGCATACAGCATCAAACACATTCATGCCGCATAGCCACAATGCCAGCACCTCGGTAATGGTAAGCAAGAGGTAGATACTCCACATCATTTTTGCCGTGTCGGCAATGCGAGGCGATAGTTTCTCGTAGGTCAGACCCGTCACTTCCGCGGCATAAAGCTGCATACCGTTGAGTCCGAAAATAGGGAGGATAGCGATGGATAGCACAATGATTCCCATACCGCCAATCCACTGGGTGAGCGACCGCCAAAAGAGCAATCCGTGCGTGATAACCTCCAAATCGGGGATAATAGTCGCACCCGTTGTCGTAAAACCAGACATACTCTCAAACCATGCATCTGTGAAACTGGGCACCTGTCCGCTGAGGTAGTAGGGCATTAATCCGAAGGTGGAGAATACCACCCACACCATAGCGACAATCACGTATCCCTCTCTCTCGCCCATGCGTGATTCTGCATGACGACCGATCAGCAGACCAATCATGCCTGCCAATAGGGTAATGATGGTGGAGAGCAGAAAGACACCGCTATCTGCCTCACCGTACCATAGACTGACACCCAGCGCCAACGCCATAAACACCGCCTCAATGAGCAACAAGGCACCCATTGTGCGGAAGACCATGCGGGTATTGAAAGTGCGAGTCATGATGATTTACAATTTGACGATGTACAATGTACAAACTATTTGAAGAATTTCTCGAGTTTGCGAATGACTTGGCTTTTGCAGAAGACAACCACCTGGTCGTTAGGCAATATCTCTGTGTCGCCATTGACCAATATACCTTCGCCAGCGCGGACGATAGCACCGATATTGGCATCCGCTGGCAGACGCATGTCACGAATCTTGCCTCTGGTGATACGACTGCCTTCCTCCGCCATAAACTCCACCACCTCGGCATCGGCACTGGTGAGGTTGCGCACGTTCAGCACACTGGCATCGAGCAACATCTGGTAGATATAGGATGCGGCGATGGTTTTCTTGTTGAGCACCGTACCGATGTCCAATCCCTCCGCCATGGAGATATAGTCTATGTTCTCCACCTCTGCAATGGTCTTTTTGACACCAAATCGTTTGGCTGCCATGCAAGCAAAGATGTTCGCTTCGCTGTTGTCCGTAACGGCTACGAAAGCATCGGCGTCTTCTATACCTTCGGATTTGAGGGTGGCCATGTCGCTACCATCGGCATTAATGATGAGTGCGTTGTTCACTTTTTCGCTAAGGTGATAGCAATGTTCTCGGTCTGCCTCAAGTATCTTGATGTTGAGGTCGTCGGATAGGTTCTGTACGGTTTTTTGTGCAATCTTAGAACCGCCAAAGAAGATGATGTTCTTGATCTCCTGTTTATGTTTGCCGAGTTGCTCGCGCAAATGTTTCATGTTCTCACGGGTACAAACGGCATAGACCATATCATCGGCTTGTATCTCATCCTGTCCTGTGGGGATAATGGTTTCTTGTCCGCGTTTGATGGCAACCACGCGATAGAGCCCATGGTTGAAGTAACCAGATAGGAACTGTTTGCCGATAACCTCGGCACCCTCACGTACTTTGACCACGCATAGTTCCAGCGCACCATCGCACAGCGTGAGGTGATAGCGCATCCAGTTGGTCTTGAGCGATGCGGTGATCTCCTGTGCCGCCAGCAGTTCGGGGTAAATGAGGTGGTTGAGTCCCATCTGCTCAAAGAGACGTTTGTTCTCGGGCAAGAGGTACTCGTAGTTATCAATGCGTGCCAATGTCTTCTTGGCACCCAATTTGTTGGCGAGCAAACAGGCAGTGATGTTGTCCGATTCAGAGGGGGTAACGGCAATGAAGAGGTCCACATCCTTGACACCAATACTCTTGAGGTCGTGAATGGACATAGGACTGCCGACCTTGGTGAGCAGGTCGTAACTGGCATCAAGGTCGCCGAGGCGGTCTTGACGGTCGTCAATGAGACTGATGTCCATATCTTCGCGCGAAAGGAGTTTCGCCAAGTGGCGTCCTACTGCTCCAGCGCCTGCAATAATGATTCGCATATACCTTCTTTATCTAATTTCAATAGGTGATATAACTCTTGGGTACTGCCGTGCTCCACGAACTGGTCGTTCACGCCTAAACGAATGAGGCGTGGGGATTGGCGATTGGCGATTGGCGATTGGTTATTGGTGATGTATTCGGCTACAGCACTACCCAATCCACCATTGATTACGCCATCTTCCACGGTGACGATGGTGTGATAGTGCTCGCATACCTCTGCCAATATCTCTTGGTCAATAGGTTTGAGCCAACGCATATCATAATGGGCAAAGAAATTGCGTTTGCTGATGTGCATAGATTTGAGTGCTTCCGATACGGTGTTGCCTATGGCACCAATGCTGAGTACTGCCACTTCGGAACCATGTTTAATACATGTAGCTTGCCCCAGTACAACGGGTGGTACGTCGGTGCGATGTATGCTTTTGCCACGAGGGTAACGAATAGCGATAGGCCCATCGTAGTCTTTGGCGAGGCGCATCATCTGGCATAGGTCGTTGGCAGTCATGGGAGCACCAATAACCATATTAGGGATAGGGCGCAGGTATGCCAAGTCCAGCAGTCCGTGGTGCGTAGCACCATCGTTGCCCACTATACCTGCACGGTCAATACAGAAGACTACAGGCAGTTTAGGCAGTGCCACATCGTGTATGATATTGTCATAGGCACGCTGCAAGAAACTGCTGTATATATTGCAATAGGGCTTCGCGCCTGCTTTGGCAAGTCCTGCAGAGAATGTGACAGCGTGTCCCTCAGCAATACCCACATCAAACACGCGGTCGGGCAGCTCGCGTTGCATAATATTCATGCTGCAACCGCTGGGCATAGCGGGCGTGACACCCACAATGTGTTCATCCTCTTTTGCTAAATGCAGCAACTGCTCGCCGAACACCTCTTGCCATAGCAAATTTTGCCTCATCGCCTTCTCGCCTTCTCGCCTCATTGCCACTTTTCTCTCACCTGTCTCCACGCAAAACTCTCCTGGCGCATGCCAAGTCGTCTGGTCATTTTCGGCCGGCTCGTAGCCCTTGCCTTTCTTGGTGATGATATGGAGCACTTTAGGACCCTCATAGTCCTTGATCTCGCTGAATATACGCACCAAGTTCAGTACATCGTGTCCATCTGCAGGACCAAAATAGCGGAGGTTGAGTCCTTGGAAGATATTGCTCTCCTGTCTGGTTATCAGGGCCTTGAGGTTGTTGGTGAAACGGAGTACGCGCCCCTTATTGTTGTCATTAATGAGGTGTAACTTACGTGCCAATCTATATCCCCACCAACGCCATCGGTTGTATCGATTGCTGGTGGTGATGTCCAGTAAGTATTGTGTGATACCGCCTTTGATAGGGTCAATGGCCATATTATTGTCATTGAGCACAATGAGCAGGTTGTTCTTGAGCATAGAGGTATTATTGAGTCCCTCGAATGCTAATCCGCCTGTCATGGCGCCATCGCCGATAACTGCTACTACTCTTCGCTTGTCGCCGCTGCCATCTACAGGCGTAGCCGAACTACAGGGCTCTGCCCGATCTACAGCCGCATCAGCGGCGATCTCTTCTCCAATGGCAATACCCAACGCCGCCGATATACTGTTGCTGGCGTGACCTGCAATGAAGGCATCATATTCGCTCTCCGCAGGGTTAGGGAAGGGGGCTATGCCCTTGAACTGACGATTGGTATGAAAACGCTCGCGTCTGCCCGTGAGAATCTTGTGGGCGTATGCCTGATGACCGACATCCCACACGAGCTGGTCGTTGGGGGTGTCAAAGACATAGTGTAGCGCTACGGTTAGTTCCACCGTGCCGAGCGATGAACCCAAGTGACCTGGGTTCTGGCTCAGTTGCTGTATGATGAAGTCACGCAGCTCCTGACACACCTGTGGTAGTGCCTCCTGTGGCAAGGCTTTCAGGTCGCTGGGGTATTGTATTGTATGTAGATATTGATATTCCATAAAAAGCGTGCAAAATTACGAAATTATTTGCAATCTACAAAATTTATAGCGAATAATTTGCTATTTTTATGCGAAAGGTGGGTAGATTCTTCTACGAACTACGTGGTCTATATCCTTTTTAGTCCAGATAGTTTGGGTTTCTCGCCGTAGGCGTAGGAGATAATTATTCGTAGAAATACGTGCGTTGCACGCGGCGAGAAATGGAGGTGAGTACCTCATAAGGGATGGTTTGGAGTTTGTCTGCCAATTCTTGTATAGGCAGTTGATCGCCAAAAACAATGGCGTAATCGCCTGGTTGAGCATCCGTGCCTGTGACGTCTATCATGGCTTGATCCATGCACACATTACCCACTACAGGACAACGTTTACCGCGCACCAGCACTTCGCCGCCGTAGTTGGAGAAGCGGCGGTCAAACCCATCGGCGTAACCGATAGGAATGACGGCTATCTGTCTCTCTTCTGTCAGCGTGGTGTGACGCCCATAGCCAATGGTGCTACCCGCAGGTACGGTCTTGATGCTGAGGATGGTGGTCTTCAGCGTGCAGACGTTCCTGGTGTCTGGCTGCCGGCTTCCGGTATCTAACGCTTGGCTTCCGGCAACTGGTTTCTGGCATCCAGCAGCTGGCATCTGGAGGAATGACATCCCGTACAATCCTATGCCCAAGCGACACATGTCCCAGTGGTATTCGGGGAAGCGTTCTATGCCTGCTGTATTGCATATATGCTTGATAATAGGGTAGTTGAGTGCTTGTTGTAGTTCTGTGGCACAGGCATTAAAATACTGTGCTTGCTCGTGGGTGAAGCTGTCGAATTGTGCTTCGTCGCTGCCTGCTAAATGAGAGAATACGCTCTTGACACGTACAGCTTTTTGATCTTGCAATCGGGCTATCAGTGCGGGCATATCTTCTTGATAGAAGCCCAAACGGTGCATGCCCGAATCTATCTTGATGTGTACGGGTAATGCTTCCAGTCCTTTGGCTTCGGCTGCATGGATAATTTCCTCCAGCACTTGAAACGAATAGATGTTAGGCTGTAAGTTATTCTCTATGATGAGATCCAGCGCAGCCACCTCAGGGTCCATGATGATGATAGGTAGTGTGATGCCTGCTTTGCGCAGTTCCACGCCTTCATCTGCTACGGCTACTGCCAAATAGTCCACCATGCCACTGTCTTGTAATGCACGACTAATATCCACACTACCAGCACCATACGCAAAGGCCTTAACCATGCAGGTGAGTTGGGTAGAGGTACGTAAGAGCGAGCGAAAATAGCGCACATTATGCACCAATGCCGATAGGTTGACTTCCAGTATGGTCTCGTGTGTCTGTTGCAGGATACGCTGTGTGATGGTGTCCTCGTTGTAGCCTAATGCGCGCATGACGCTTGCGCATGTGCGTATATTTTGGTGTGTAGGGTCTTCGATGATGGTGGGGCAGTCGGAGAAGAGTCGCAACTTCTCCGCGCGTTTGGCTTCGAGCGAGGGGAAGTTCTCGCCATGCTCCGTGCCGATATAGGTAATCACGCCAATGGTCGGACGGATGATGGGTTGCAGGCGTGCCATCTCGCCCATTTCGGAGATTCCTGCCTCAAAGATAGCCAGTTCGGTCTGTTCGTTCAGTTGCCATACGCTGAGTGGTACGCCTATCTGCGAGTTGTAGGATTTGGGTGAGCGGGTGATACGATAGTCGTCTTTGAGCAATTGGTAGAGCCACTCCTTGACCACCGTCTTGCCGTTGGAACCTGTGATACCGATGACGGGGCCTGTGTATAGCGACCGCTTGTATGCTGCCAGTTGCTGCAAGGCGGCGAGGGAGTCTTCGACAACGAGGAAGACTAACTCTGCTAGTTGTGCTAGTTTGGCTAGTTCTGCTAGTTGATATAGAGAGCTTTGCTCTACCACGAACGCCTTTACTCCGCGCTCTATGAGCTGAGGGATATATTTCGCGCCATCGTTCTTGTCGGTTTTCAGCGCGAAGAATAGGGTGGCATCGGGCTCGTTGCCCAGTTGTCGGCTATCGGTCAGCAGGTGGCGTATATCCAAACGTTGCAAGTCCTCGGTCTTACCTATGACTTGCAGTGTCTGAATCGATGTTATAATTTCGTTTAATATCATCCGTGCCTCTAACCTCTCGCCTCTAACCTCTAACCTCTCGCCTTTCGCCTAATAGCCTTATCGCTTCATCGCCTCACTTAACAACCCTCGAATTGTTGCAGGAAGCGCACATCGTTCTCGGAGAACAGACGGAGGTCTTTGACGCGGTATTTGAGGTTGGTGATACGCTCTACGCCCAAACCGAAGGCGTAGCCCGTATATACCTTAGAATCAATGCCGCAGGACTCTAGCACGTTAGGATCTACCATACCGCAACCGAGAATCTCTACCCAGCCTGTGCCCTTGCAGAAGGAGCAACCTTTGCCACCGCATAGGTCGCACGAGATATCCATCTCAGCCGATGGCTCGGTGAAGGGGAAGTAACTTGGGCGTAGGCGAATCTGTGTCTCTGGACCAAACATTTCTTTGGCGAAGTACAGCAATACCTCTCTGAGGTCAGCAAAGCTGACGTTCTTGTCGATATACAATCCCTCTACTTGGTGGAAGAAGCAGTGTGCACGTGCTGAGATGGCCTCATTGCGATACACGCGACCTGGGCAGAGCACGCGGATTGGGGGCTCCTGGCTGAGCATAGTGCGTGTCTGAACACTGGAGGTGTGCGAGCGAAGCAAGATATCCGATGGTTTCTGTACGCCTATCTCCTTTTCAATGAAGAAGGTATCTTGCATATCGCGAGCTGGGTGCTCGGGTGCAAAGTTCAGCAGCGAATAGACATGGTTGTCATCTTCTACCTCTGGACCTTCAGCCACGGTGAAGCCCACGCGAGAGAAGATGTCAATGATCTGCTCACGCACCAGCGACAAGGGGTGACGTGTACCCAAAGCGATAGGGTCTGGGGTACGGGTCAGGTCCAACTCCTCTGCTGCGGCTTTGGCGCCGTTGGCTTCTACCGCCTCGCGTAGCTCGTTGATGCGCGCCTCATATGCCTGACGCAGCGCATTCAGCGCTTGACCTATCTCGCGCTTCTCCTCTTTGGGCACCTCGCGAAACTCGTTGAAGAGTTCGGTGACTAAACCTTTTTTACTCAGGTATTTAATGCGCAGAGCCTCTAATTGCTCCGCATTTGCTGCTTGCAAATCAGCCACTTGGCTGAGCAAGTCTTGTATTTTGTCTTTGATAGTCATAATCGTGCTATTTACCAATCAACTTGCAAAGGTACTACAAAAATCGCAAATACGCAAATAGAATACGATTTTTTTTCAAAAATTCTGCTTTTTGTTTGCGTATATACGAATTTTTTATTACTTTTGCACCGAATTTTATGAACCCCGCTCGAAAGGGCGTAACTTTTTAATAATTATGGCAAATGAAAAACAACAGTTCGTCAACGAACTAAAGGAACTACTACAGAAGAATGTAGCGGAAGTGAAAGAACAAGTAGAAATCGTGAAAACACAATTCTACCGTCAGTATCATCAGGAATTAGAGGCACAAAAGAAAGCCGCTCTGGAGGCCGCGCAGGCAGCGGGCGAGGTGTTGGAGAACTGGTTGCCTTCTGTCGATGAATTGGAGCAGGAGTTCCGCGAATTGTTGAATACATATAAACAACGCCGCGCTGAATTGCAAAAGCAACTCGAGGAGGAACAAGCACAGAACCTCCTGCGCAAGGAGAATATCCTCGCTCAAATGAAGGAGATGGCTGATGCAGAGACAGCGGATGTTATGGACAACCTCAAGAAAATGCGCGAACTGCAAGCCGAGTGGAAGACCATTGGTCCTGTGCCTGCAACCAAGAACCAAGAGATCTGGAAGAACTACCAACAATACCAAGAGCGTTTCTATGACCTCGTGAAGATTAATATTGAGCTTCGCGACCTCGACTTCAAGAAGAACCTTGAGATGAAGACCCTCCTCTGTGAGGCGGCCGAAAAACTGCAAGAGAATCCTAATATTGTAGAGGCTAACCGTGCTTTGCAACAGCTCCACGACGAGTGGGCTGAGATTGGTCCTGTGGCTCGCGAACTGCGCGAGGAACTCTGGAACCGTTTCAAACAAGCCAGCAGCGTGATCAACAAGAAGCACCAAGCTTATTTTGATGAACTGCACGCTCAGGAGAACGAGAACCTCGAGAAAAAACAGGCACTCATAGACCAACTCAAGGCCTTGGATGTGAATAAACTCAAATCCAATAAGCACTGGGACGAGGCTACCGAGAAGGTGCAAGCCATCCAACAAGAGTGGCGTACCATCGGCTTCGCGCCTAAGAAGCAGAACCAATCCATATACAATGAGTACCGCGAGCTCTGCGAAGCATTCTTCAAAGCCAAGACTGCTTACTACAAAGGTATGCGCGATGAGTTCTCTGAGAACCTCAAGAAGAAACGCGAACTCATTGAGGCGGCTGAGGCACTCAAGGATAGCATAGAGTGGACTGAGACCACTAATCGTCTCATTGAACTCCAACAACAGTGGAAGAAAGTTGGTCCAGTAGCACGCAAGTACTCTGACGACCTGTGGAAGAAGTTCACTGCGGCTTGCGATGCATTCTTCGAGGCAAAACGCGAGGCGACTAAGGAGATTCGCGAGCAGTATGCACAGAAGCGTGCAGAGGCTAAGGAGCGTTGGAATAAGAAGGTGGATAGCATGAACGACCGTCAAAAACTCATCCGTATGTATGAGAATCTTGTACAAGAGATTAAGACGGCTGAGAACAATATCCTCTTCTTCACGGGTAAGTCCAAGCAAGCTAACAAACTTGTTGACGATATGCGCAAGAAGATTGATACCCTCAAGAGCCAACTCACCGACCTCGAGAACAAGATCAACCAAATGGACGCTGAATGAGTGAACTCATTAAATATCGGAATGTAGAAATCTGTCAGGACGAGCAAATCGTGCTGGCAGATGTCAATCTCTCCATTGCATCGGGTGAGATGGTGTATCTTTTGGGACGTGTTGGTAGTGGCAAGAGTAGTTTGATGAAGACTATCTATGGCGAGTTGCCTATTGAGGGAACGGAGGCTGTGGCATTGGATTATGATTTGCTCAAACTGCGCCGTCGCGAGATACCTTATCTACGTCGTAAGGTGGGAGTAGTTTTCCAAGATTTCCAACTGCTCAGTGACCGCAATGTGGAGGATAATTTGATGTTCGTGCTCAAAGCCACAGGTTGGAAGGACAAACGTGCTATGAAGAGCAATATCATGGACGTGCTCAAACAGGTGGGTATGGCGGAGAAGGCTTATAAGATGCCTTATCAGCTCTCGGGTGGTGAGCAGCAGCGTGTGGTGATTGCGCGTGCCTTGCTCAATGCGCCAGGACTGATCTTGGCGGACGAGCCTACGGGTAATCTGGATCCTGAGACGGGTAGGGGAATTATGGAGCTGCTTTATAGCATTAGTCAGGCGGGTATGACAGTGATTATGTCTACGCATAATCCTGCATGGCCTGAGCAGTTCCCTGGTCGCAAACTTCAGTTTGCCGACGGCAAGATTACCGAGATGTAGGGTATTGGCTATTGGTTATTGGCGATTGGCTATTGGTTATTGGTTGGATATATAAACAACTGACACGCATGAGGGTGTCAGTTGTTTTTTCTTCTGCCCATTGCCCATACCCCATCGCCCATTATTTATTTCGGCGAATGAAGTAGGTGATGGTGAAGGTAGGTATGATGTCGGTGAAGGGTAGTGCTTCCTCCAAGAAGGCGATGATGGTACCTTTGGTGCCACCGAAGAGTATGCCGAATAGGTAGGCGGATATGGGTGCCCATACGGTGTCCATCCATTCGCCCATGCCAGGGATAAGGTACGAGAGCATACCTATTATGTCTATCAGTATGCATAGCCACAATGGTGGTAGTGGTTTGCTGTTGTGTACCTGTGTTTTGTTCTGTATTGGTAGTTGTGTGTGCATAGTAGTGAGTCAATTTATCTACAAAGGTAATTTTTATCGTTTTATCCATGTGCGACCGCTGTTGGTCGAGTAGTAGAGCCCTTTATCGGTTTGAGCCAGGAGTTCCTTACCATTGTTCATCAGGGAAAGGAACTTGCCGCAAGAGGTGCCCGAGTAACGGTTAATCCATGTACGACCGCTACTGGTGGAGTAATACACGCCCTTGCTGGTGATGGCGATAAGCTCGTCGTTGTATATCACCATGTCGATGAAATCGCCGCAGGATGTGCCTGTATATCGACTAATCCATGTGCGTCCGCCGTTGGTGGAGTAGTCTATTTGGTTGGCTTTCTGTGGGTTGATGCGCACAATTTCGTTGGAGGTTTGCACCATTCGAGTGTTTTGTGCTTGTAGTGTCTGCCCGCCAAGGAGCAGCAAACCGAGCAGTAGGCAGCATGTGTAGAGAATTTTGGTTGTTTTCATCTGCTTTGATATTTTTCTGCAAAGTTACAAATAATTTTCCACCTACGCAAGAGGAGTTAGTATTTTTATAACTTTGGACGGGTTAGGCGGCTCCCGCAGTGTGGGCATTTGGGCAATGGCTCTGCTATGAAACCGCCTGCCGGAAACTCGTTACCGCATTTGAGGCATTTATGAATGGTTAGCATATGTATTTAGATATTAGAATAACTCGTCAGCTTTGGCCTTAGCCTTTGCCTCTATCTCGGGTGTGATGGAGGAATTGATGGTTTTGAGTGCGGCGGCAAGTGCGGCTGCATCATCGGTGAAACCCAATATAGGAATGAAGTCAGGAATAAGATCTACGGGCAAAATGAGGTAGCCTAACGCGCCGATGATGATAGTTTTTTGAGCGATGGGTACATCGGGCGATTGCAGTACATAGAATAGCAGAAGCGCCATTTCTATGACTTTTTTACCAGCAGACTTTGCTGCTTTTTTCATCTTGTCCCAAAACTTAGACTCAGAGAACTCTGACTGATACTTTTTCAGCTCTTCGTTTGAAAAATTGTGTGCCATAATTGATAGTTTTAATTAGGTTATTGAATTCGGCTGCAAAAGTATATATAAAAAATTACCTATATTCTATACGTATATAAAAAATATTGATTTACATGAAATAATATTTGATTACTTTAGCGTGAGCAATACCTCCTGCATGCGTAAAAGCCATGTGTGCGCTTCTTTTGACCAGACGCAGGGTGCGGCAGTTAGCATCTTCGTGAGGTAGTAAATCGTTGGCATCGCGCCATGCCCAAAAGGCTGCTTCTTGGTCGTATTCTTCCTGTTTTCGGTTCTTTTTCCACCATTCCCTCAGTTCGGGATCTATTCTTTTAGCTATGCGCATTTGTGCTCTGTATTGAAAAGAAGATTTTGTGCCTCCTCTCTTTTCGAGTTCTGCGCAGGAGTATATAGCGTACAAATCGGATATATCTACAACACTTTTAGGCCATGTGACGGGAGTGAAATCAGGTTCGAATGAGGTGTATTTACACGCAATAAAGCCAAGACTTTTGCATTTTGCATAGTGTATATTCAATTGTGAAAGTTTAAACAGCGATTGTCCTCTTTCTCCCGTCCAAGTGCCATTTTTAGGAGTTTCGCCGACAAAACTATTGAACTTGTCAAGTGCCTTTTGTGTGTTTTGTTGTAGTGCTTGATAGCAACGTTCATTAAGTTCACGATCGGTATAGAATGTTTTTGCAAGATGCTCACGCAATTGCTCTAGAATATCATTTTTGCTAGCGATTCCGTATTCCGTACTACGTAGCATTGATTCTAAGCGCAGGGCTTCTTGAATATATGGATCTAATTCCTCATTCTCTTGCTCGTTATTTTGCTTTTGCTCTGTTGTATCTACTTTCCTTTTTTGTTTATGGCTGCTCTTTTGTTTTCTTCTGAAATTTAAAGTAGGCCATGCAAAAGTAGGCATTGAGATGGTTGGTAAAGAAACATTTGATAAGAAAGCACCTAAAGGAATAATTACATATTGAATCAACAGATAAATAACTAGTACAATGATTGCCACCGCTATCAATAACAACAATAGCCATATTAGCCAAATAAGCCATGGTAATCCAATTTCTTGTGTAAATGACCATTGCGCAATTCGTTGCCAACCTTCTTCTGTTAAAGCAATAGAATTAACCTCGTCTATTTCGTTTCCGTAAATTGATAAATAGCCCAACTCCGTAGAATCTCCTATTGCTGGATGTATCTTTACCTTAATTGATAATTCTTGCGGTTCAGTAGTTGCTTGTACTCTATAACCATCTGCCCCAACTAATTCATCATTGCAAAAGAATTGGTATGCGTCCGATTTTCTATTGTCATTTTTATTTCCAAAAACAATATTTACGGACGAATTCGAGCGAACAGCATCTTCATTAAATCCAAGTTCGACCGATTTTGATAGTACAATTGTGTCTGATTTTAAACTTCTTAAAATTGGCCAATCTAATGTAGCAACGAGCCAAAAAGGATGTGATGCTAATAAACCGCGAAATGGTTCTTCGAATTCAGCAGAACCAAAATCGATAGATGTCAGTTCTGACTTTGTATCACATGACACCAATAAACAACTTGCAATACACAGTATAATAAGAGTAATCTTTTTCATTATTTTAGTACTTTTAAGGTCATGCGACGCACACCACGATTAATAATTCTGAAATCAATGTCTTCTGGAGTAAAGAATACAAGTGGATATTTCTCTTCATTATGAGTTATATGAAGCATCAGATTTACATCAACAGGTATATTGATCTTATCGGTTTTCTCTATAACATCAAACTCATAGATAGACGAATCAATGGAGTCTTGACGAGTAGAAGAAATGGAATAATAATCATTGTCCTGAAGTGAGAAAGCTAGATTTAAGTCATCTACGAAAATTGATGAGTTGTTAGAGAGAAATCTTACTTGAATTGTCTTGTTTTCAAAAATATTAGAGCGTTGTACCAATGATGTTCGAATCAATGCAGCATTAATCTTCAATGATTGAATGCACCACATTTGTGGTATAGAATCTGCAATTGAGCGGATTTTCTGGTCCATCGCATTTTCTGTTAGCATGACATAAAATGAGAAGAAATATTTTTTGCTTCGTATAGAGTCCCATTGCTCTAAACGTGCGAATAATTCCTCTTTGCTTGGGCCGCAATTGTGCAAACCATCCGTAAGCAGAAACATATAATTGACTTTTGTAGAATCAAGACACGATACTCCTCTCTCCCATGCATCTGCTATATTTGTATCTCCTTTTTTTAGGTCAATAGATTGTAAAGCAGTAAGCAACGAATCTTTTTGCGCTATGTAGCCACTAACGATTTCGTGCGACTGGTTAGTAAATGGGATAACAACTATTTCTGTATTAGGATCTTCTAATTCTCTGATGGCTTCTATAAGGTTATATTTGACCTCTTCCCAAATATTTGGAGTAGGAACAATACCTTTTCCTTCCATTGATTTCGTGACATCTACAAGATATATTCTCTTTTCTTGTAGCGTTATTTGTGCTGAAATTATTTGACAGAATAACAGGCACAACAATAATACAATAGGTGATTTTTTCATAAAAAACTGATATTTTTCTTTTTACTTATAATCAAATCCTCTCATATAGAACTCTCTTGTTGCCCAACAAATAAAGGGAAACACAATCTTTTCACAGACAAAAAGCGCGGTCTTGCGTGTCGGTTCTATTCTTAGAGGCTGTCGCATTGCCCGAAACATTAGAACTGACAACGCGAAGCCCACGCCGAATATAAAACTACGGTTAGTTAATAATTAACAGTTAATAGTTAATAATTTCTCCTTAATGGACATGTACGCACGATTGCACGCGCACATGATACCCAATAAGGCGTACTAAGGATGTTTTATATCCCGTAGGACATCTATCGTTGCTAAGTCCTGAATGTTTCTGCGAAACTGCGACATTTCTAAGAATCAGAACAAAGCGCAATAAACGCCTTTTCTATGTCCGTAAAATCCGCTAATAGCAGGTGATACCTCCCATTATCTAAAATTACGGGTGCAAAGGTACATAAAAAAAGCGAGATTTCAAAATATTTTTAATAAAATACACATTTTTTCTGCAAAGGTACGAAAAAGGAATGATATACATTGTATACGTATAGGATTATGAGAGAAAAACATGGCAACTCGCAGGGTAGCTGCGAGCACATAACCGATGAGTGTGATTATTACTAATGGTAGGATTATTGTGTATTTCGTATTATTGAGTATCTAACAAAGATGCAATTTTGTTACGCCAGAAGTCTGTTTTGGCATCGGTTGTTCCCTCGTATTGCCACTGTGTGCGGACGGAGTCCTTGAAGGCATTGCCATGCTTATCCAAGAAAATAGAACGCACCAAACGCCATGGGACAAGTTTGGCGTTATCCTCCGTTTGGGACTTTGATGGATGGATAAACTCGCTGAAAATTAGGTGTATCAGTCGAGAGAAATCGGCATTGGTACTGAACTTGGGCGCGCCCATGAAACGCCAGATATGTTCTTCACCTGCTTCGCGCACGAAGACACCATCCGTTTCCAAATGACTGATAATAGATTCAAACAAGGGTGCATGGTCATAGGCGTAGGTGCTACATTCGCGGAGAAGCAAATCGTAGGGCGAGGCGGCTGATTGCTCGGCAGGCGGAGTAGTCGCCACCTCCATACCGAAATATTTGGCGAAGATATCGCGAATCAATATTGTGGCAGGTAAAGCTACCTCGCATATATCCTCATCGGGTTGCAACTGAATCCAAAAAAGCCAATAGGTCTTGGAGTCGGTGTTATCCGTCGGAAGAAGGCGATAGGTAAAGTCTTTGCCTAAGAAACGGCGGTTGAGTTTCTGAATCAACTCGTCTTTTAGGGCTTCGTATTCTTTTATAAATTGTTGGATTTCTTTTGGGTGGCTATACTGCTTCTTGGTAAATCCTCGGCAGCCATAATAGATACCTACGCTGGGGTCGTTGGTGCAAAACTCAATCAAGAACTCATATGCACGGTGTCCA
>JBGVEG010000072.1:0-3994 GCA_045119955.1 Paludibacteraceae bacterium | reverse complement strand
AACCGAGTGGGAGTACATTTCCCGCTTGTTAGGGAGTGTCCCTAATACCCTTGTCGGGGTTTCACCCCAACACCCCACAAGGGACTAGTCCCTTGACCCGTTATCACTCGCCGTGGGGCAGAGGGAGCAAGCCTTTGTCTTGCCCCCTCTCGGGGGTAGTGTCTTTCCGTGTCACTTCGTCAAGGGTCGAGATGAACGGTCTGCGACCGCCCTTGACTACGTTCCCGCTCCCCAAGGCATAGAAATACCCCTACAAGCTGTGAAGTGTAGCCGTTAGGCTATCACTCAACAAATTACCGCACATTTGCGGTCTTTCAAGGGGGGGATTGAAGGGGGGCTCGCCCACCCTCACAAGCTCTAAAGTGTAGCCTTTGGCTATCACTTTAGGGAGCTTGCAGTATCCCGTAGGGCGCACCATTATGCGAAGCGTAATGTATAAGTGCGCACTTCGTGAAAGCGATAAAAGGGAAAATGCTTGTGACGGACTGCAAAAAAGCGAGAATGCAGTCAAGGGTAGGGTGGAGATTTTTTTTGGATAGAACGGAACGTCAGTGAAGTGGCAGATCCAAAAAAAATACTACCCGACCTTGACGGAATGGAGCGACCCACTATTCCCGCAAGGGAGCAAGGAAGGCTTGCTCCCTCTGCCACACGGCGAGTGCCCGCGGAGCGAATTGCGGTCAAGCGTGCTACGCTTGTCGGGGTGTGGGTGGAAAGCCCACGAATATATATTTGCATATGCCGAAAAAGATAATTTTAGGGATAAATTTGAGTTTGGAATTTACAAATCGCCGAAGGCGAAATCCTTGTCTTGATACTTAAGAAACAATAGGAATTTAAAAAAATGGCTGAAAGCCTTGATTTTACTGGAAAAACTCCAATTTTGTGTGTATAGAAAAGGGTTGAAAAAACCCCCTAGTTTTGTTATATTTGAATTGTCAGAAACAAAAAAACAAAATACTAGGAGGTACTATCTTTATGTGTCTTAAGAATAACACACAAGAATTAAAAAAACAAGATTATATTGGCTTGGAAGATATCAAAAATGGTCATGTGAGCGATTGGAAGGGTAAGAAAATGGCAAGCAGTGAACTAGCAGAAAGCTATAAGCGACTTGGATTAACTCGCAAATATGGACTTGTAAAGTTTTGTGGGGATTATTTAGAATTTAGAGCCAACCCCGAAGATTTGGCTATGAAGAAATTATTTAGAGCAAACTTTTGCAAGGTGCGACTTTGTCCGATGTGTGCATGGCGCAGAAGTTTAAAGATTTTCAATCAGCTATCAGCAGTAATGAATGAAATTGACAACCTGGGTGAATACAAATATATATTTTTAACCTTAACTGTAAAAAATATTAAGGGTGCAGAACTTTCCGAAACGCTTGATAAGATGTTTAAGGGGTTCAATCTATTGACTAAACGAAAAGAGTTTAAAAAGGCTATTAAGGGACATTTTAGAGCCTTAGAGATAACACACAATACAAATAAATACTCGAAGTCATATGATACATATCACCCACATTTTCACTGTATTTTACAAGTGAATAAAAGCTATTTTACGTCTAGGTATTTTATTAATAAAACTAAATGGGTGGAACTGTGGCAAGAGTGTATGCGCTTGGATTATGCGCCAAGTGTTGACATCCGAAAAGCAGATAAATCAGCAGTTCCGGAAGTCGCAAAATATACCGTAAAAGATAAAGACTATATTGTGAAGTATGATAATTCATTAACCGATAGCGCAGTATTAACGCTAGATACTGCATTGCATGGTCGTAGGCTTTGCGCTTTCGGTGGCATGATGAAAGAAATTCACAAGAAATTGAATTTAGATGATGCCGACAACGGAGATTTGATTTTGACGGATAGTGAAAAAGTGAATGAAGAATTATTATCAATTCTTGTTCGATATCGTTGGAATGTTGGGGTACAAGATTATGTTCTTGAAGAAGTTCGAGAAGCTGAAAAAACTGAATTATGATTATTAAGCAAGGGCGCATATGCTCTTGCTTTTTTATTTTTCACTTGTCCAAAGTGCGCACTTATCCACCACCCTAAAGGGTGGCGAGTGCGATACCTCGTGTCGTTCAATCCCGTAAGTGCGCCCTACGGGGTTTTTGCAAAATTCAAACCTTAGCAAGCAGGGGGAAATGTGACCCCACTCTTAACCGAGTGGGAGTACATTTCCCGCTTGTTAGGGAGTGTCCCTAATACCCTTGTCGGGGTTTCACCCCAACACCCCACAAGGGACTAGTCCCTTGACCCATATAAGGGGCGCTGCCCCTAGCCCCGTCCTCGGCGGAGCCAGAGGGAACAACTCTGTTGAGTTGCTCCCTCATCGGGAGAGGATTACGCTTCATTCCGTCAAGGTCGGTCAGTCCGCTACCACTCCCGTTGGTCGTTCCTTATGCTCCTGACACTCTCTTGACTTCATTCTCGCTCTTTTCTACCCCAAGGCATAGAAATACCCCTACAAGCGTTTTAAAGGCTCATAGGGGCATTTTAAAGCGTTTAAGGGCTATTCCCTTAACTGCACTGTCTGAACACGCTTATCGCGTGTTTTAACGCGTTCCTCTTGCTCTGATGCAGACAAAACTATATTAGCCGGAAACTCGCAATATTCGACATTGTTTCCCCAAGAGTTCCAAACAAGGTCTTTATTAGCGACATAGACATTACTTGTACCAGTCTTATAAACATACAAAAAGCCATGCTCTTTGAGATACGCAATAGACCTTTGTACTGTTTTCGCTGAAATTCCAAGAGCCTCTTGAAAAACCTTGTAAGAGCATACAACAGCATTGTACTTGTCCATGTGGTCAAAAATGAAGAACAGCACTTCAAGGGCTTTTGGGTTCTCTTTTAAGCAACTGCGGAGATACTCAGAATTGTCTTTATTAACTTGATAAAACCTTGAAAATGGGCTTTTCCGAGAGTTTGCAAGTGCTTTTTGTTCTTCTCTCTCCTGCTCTGCAAGGTCTCTCGCTCTCTGCTCAAAAGATACCTCATTCGGTGCTTTTGGTTCTGCTACTACTATCGGCATTTTATGTACCCCCTTGTTATCATGGTGTGATTAAACTAATAATCATTTATGACCAATTATAAAGCCTTTTATGACCAAAGTCAAGTCATATTTGACTTTGGTTTGAATAGGGTTTGGTCACAAGCTATGACCAATAGTTTGGTCACAGTATGACCAAACCTAAAATGCCGACAAACCCTTATAAATACTAGCCTTAGACCTATTTTTCGAGTAAATCCCTCTTATATCTTCTCATGAACGCTATCGACCAGGGGGAGGTTTATAGCGTTCGGGGGTGTCCATGAGGGGGCTTGCCCCCTTTGGCGAGAACAACGAAACGTAGTGAAGTGGTGTCAATGGTAGCACGCTAGTGGCTATCCATTGACGGTTCTCGCTCTCCGAGGGTTGAGGGAGATACTCCCCACAAGTTCTAAAGTGTAGCCTTTGGCTATCACTTTAGGGAGCTTGCAGTATCCCGTAGGGCGCACATACCAACGTAAGTTGGTATATAAGTGCGCACTTCGTGAATGTGGCACTGTTGTGTTGCCATAGTCAAGTAGGGATTCTTGAGCGGTAAAGGGAAAGTGAATTATATTGTGCTGCCATGCCATGAGCGAGAATGGAATCAAGGGCGGTCGCAGACCGTTTATCTTGACCCTTGATGGAATGGAGCGACACACTATTCCCGCAAGGGAGCAAGGAAGGCTTGCTCCCTCTGCCACACGGCGAGTGCCCGCGGAGCGAATTGCGGTCAAGCGTGCTACGCTTGGCGGGGGTATGGGGTGGCAAGCCCCATGTTGTTTTGCTTGCTCCTGACACCTGCTTATTTTGTGTTTTTAGATACTTAGCAAGCAGGGGGAAATGTGACCCCACTCTTAACCGAGTGGGAGTACATTTCCCGCTTGTTAGGGAGTGTCCCTAATACCCTTGTCGGGGTTTCACCCCAACACCCCACAAGGGACTAGTCCCT
>JBGVEG010000071.1:0-22255 GCA_045119955.1 Paludibacteraceae bacterium | reverse complement strand
ATGGGGTGCGCAATATGTGTGGAAATGGCAAGATTTGGGCTTGCAAGCATTGTTGGGTCCGTATCTGGATATGGAGCTATGCGGCAAAATGCAGGCCTCAAACGTGAACAAACCTTACTCTATGGATTTGGCAGTGAATATATGTGCCTTGGGTGGTGTGAGTTGGGCTTTCAAAGCGCAGAAAACAAGCTATAGATTGCGCTATTTAGCACGTCTGAATGTATTAGGAATGGACTACCTACCCGACTATTGGCATTCGTATTTCGAGATGGGAGAGGGTGTTTTGGGCGATTTTCGCTGTGCAGGTCTTTGGAATCACAGGCACCTGAAGCACGAATTGACACTGGATATGCAGTTCAGACACAGTACTTGGCGCGTAGGTATTGCACATGAGTACCTGGAATATGGAACTATAGATATGATGTTCTCACGCGAAACAGTGAACGCTGTGCTTGGCTGCGTGTGGCATTATAAGGTAAACCCTGCAAAATCATTTGTGCCATGGTAAGAAAGTGGATTCTATATGGTGTGTGGTGTGTGGGCTGCTTGCTGTGCGGTTGTACGCATTCGTTTGATGACCAGAGGGATAATACACCGCTGAACAATTTTGAGGCACTATGGCAAATCATAGATGAGAAATACTGTTTGTTTGATGATAAACAGGTAGATTGGGATTCGATATACGAAGTCTATCAACCACAATTTGACACCATAAAAATCAGATGCTTCGAGGATAACTATCGGATGTTTGACCTTATGGAAGAGATGCTGAATACGCTGGAGGATGGACATGTGAATCTGTATTCGCCATTTGATGTTTCGGTGTGCAGCAAGTGGTACGAGGGTTATCCTGAGAATTTCGATTCGAAGATACTGACCCAATACTACCTCAAAGACTATCGCCGTGCTGGTGGACTGAACTACTGCAAGATCGATGGCGATAGTATTGGATATGTCTATTATGGCTCTTTCTCTGATGGTTTTTCGCTGTCAAACTGGTTGGCAGTCTTCAATTATTTTGCGGATTGCCGAGGCATAGTCTTGGACGTGCGTAATAATGGCGGCGGAAGCATGGATAATGCTTATCGATTGGCAGCCCCCTTCTTCCTGCAAGATACGGTAGTCGGGTATTGGCAGCACAAGTCGGGAATTGGACATAAGGAGTTCTCCCATTTAGAACCCATGCGGATGGAGGGTAGTAAAGGTATTTGGCGCCGACCTGTGATTGTGCTGTGCAATAGACGCAGTTACTCAGCGGCTAACTTCTTCGTCAGTATCATGCGCTATGCCGATAACTGCTTGATTCTCGGTGGAATAAGTGGCGGTGGTGGCGGCATGCCGATGAGCTATGAACTACCTAATGGTTGGTTGGTACGCTTCTCGAGTGTGAAGATGTACGACCGAGATAGCGTGAGCATTGAACCTGGAATAAGACCCCACTTGCTGGTCAATCAGCACTCTGAGGACAAAGATGATCTGATAGAAGAGGCCATTGATTTGATACATTCAGCATATAAACAGAACGACTGATATGATAGAAGTAAAAAACATACATAAGTCCTTTGGCACGTTGGAGGTGCTTAAAGGAGTGGATCTGACCGTGGAGAAAGGTGAGATTGTCAGTATCATAGGCAAGAGTGGTGCGGGCAAGACTACCCTACTCCAGATCATAGGCACTTTGGACAATCCTGACACGGGTCATGTGCTGATTGATGGCGTAGATGTGTTTGCTCTTAGAGAGAAAGAACTGGCAGACTTCCGTAACCGCCATATCGGATTTATCTTTCAGTTTCACCAGTTATTGCCCGAGTTCACCACCTTGGAGAACGTGATGATGCCGGCGATGATTGCTCGTGTTCCAGAGAAAGAGGCACACCAACGTGCCCTGCAACTGCTGACCGAATTGGGTATGGCTGAGCGACTTACGCACAAGCCCAATCAGTTATCTGGTGGCGAGAAACAGCGTGTGGCTGCGGCGAGAGCTATGATGATGTCCCCCGATGTGATACTTGCGGATGAACCCAGCGGTAGTCTGGATGAGAGCAATAAGAAGGAACTGCACAAACTGCTATTGCAGATGCGTGAGCAGTACGGACAGACCATTATCATTGTGACGCACGACAAGGAGTTGGCAGAGATTAGTGACCGAGTGATTGAAATAAAAGATGGAAAGATTTAGACAAATAGGCAACAAGACGATAAGGCGAATAGGCTATTGGCTATTGGCGATTGGGACATTGTGCGGATGCGATAACAAGTATCACTATATCCCAAAGGACATAGAACCCATTTCGGTAAACATTGTGCGTTTTGATAGCGCATTGTTGGCAGTACGAACGGATAGTGCCTTGCAGGATGTAGTGCAATTATATGCTGATTACGAGGCGTTTATGCCTGTGTATGTAGAGGGTGTCTTGCGCTTGCCTATGGCGGATACAGCGTACTTTAGCCAGCAATTAGCCACCTTCCTGACGGACACAACCATGGGCTTTGCGCAGACCAATGCCTTGTCGCAACGCCATTTTGCACATATCGACACGATTCAGGCTTCGCTCAATACGGCTTTTTCGCGCTTGCATTATCTGTATCCTGACTGGACGATTCCGACAGTGTATATGTTTGTATCGGGCTTCAATTCCACGGTCTTCTACTACGACGATATGTTGGGCGTGGGCATTGATATGTACCTGGGTAGCGATTATCCGTACTACACCAATGTGGTCTATGACTACCAGCGCCCTACCATGCAGAAGCAGTATGTCGTGCGCGATATGATGAGTATGTATCTGGCATACAATATCGCGTATAACAGCCAGTATAACAGACTATTAGAGCAAATGATTTTCCGCGGCAAGCAACTCTTCCTGCTCAGCCAACTGCTCCCCGATGCTCCTGCTTGGCAAATCATTGGTTACACCCCCGAGCAATGGGCATGGTGCTTGCACTACGAGCAGGCCATTTGGAATCGTATCATGGAGAAGCGCGATTTGTTCAAGACCGAATCCTCTGTCTTGAGTTCGTACATGAACGAAGGACCCTTCACCGCCGAAGTTACCCAGGACTCTCCTGGTCGATTAGGCCTATGGGTCGGATGGCGAATTGTAGAGAGTTATATGCATTCTAACCAGAATATCACCATTCACGATTTGATGGCTGAAGGTGACGCACAAAAGATATTAGAACAGAGTTATTATCGACCATGAACCGAGAAGATTTTCCTATATTAAGTGAGCAGGTGCACAATCGCGCATTGGTGTATCTGGATAATGCTGCCACGACGCAGAAACCACAAGCGGTGATAGACGCTATTGCTGAGGCATACAGCCATTGGAATGCCAATGTCCACCGCGGCGTGCACCACCTCAGCCAAGTGGCAACGCAGAAACACGAGGAGGCACGCGAGAAAGTCGCCCAACTCATTCATGCCCAATCTTCCGAAGAGATTATCTTCACCAAAGGCACTACCGACAGTCTCAATATGTTGGCTCGCAGTTTTGGTGATGCGTTGATTAGCGAGGGCGATGAGATTATCGTTTCCCAACTGGAGCACCACTCAAACATTGTTCCTTGGCAAATGCTCTGTGAGCGCAAGAAAGCCGTTCTGAAGGTAATTCCTTTACGCGAAGACTTATCGCTCGATATAGAGGCATTTAAGGCGCTTTTGAGCGACAAGACACGCTTGGTCTCTGTGGCGCAGGTGAGCAATGTGTTGGGCATAGTGAATCCTGTGGAGGAGATTATTCGTTTAGCGCATGAGAGAGGCGTAGCTGTTTGTGTGGATGGTGCGCAGTCTGTTCCTCATTTGGTGATGGATGTGCAGCAGTTGGATTGCGATTTCTTGGTCTTTAGTGCCCACAAGATGTATGGCCCTACGGGCTTAGGCGTGCTCTACGGCAAGAAAGAGTGGCTCGACCGACTGCCACCAGCAGAGGGTGGGGGAGAGATGATTGAGCATGTCAGCTTTGAGAAAACGACCTACAATGTCCTTCCTTATAAGTTCGAGGCTGGTACTCCCAATTATGTCGGTAGCCATGCCTTCGGCAAGGCGATTGATTATCTACAATCCATTGGTTTAGAGCATATCGCCACCCATGAGCATGCGCTCGCAGAATATATGGAGCAGCAGCTGAGCCAAGTGAGCCAAGTCCATGTCTATGCGGCTGGGCAAAAGAAAGCAGGTGCCGTTTCGTTTAATATCTTCCGTGCGGATGGCACATTGATTCACCCCTTTGATGTAGGTGTCTTGCTTGATCGTCAGGGGGTAGCGGTGCGTACTGGTCACCATTGCGCAGAACCATTGATAGACTACCTCCAAGTGCCTGGCACGGTGCGTGCTTCTGTGGGACTATACAATACCCAAGAGGATATTGATGCCTTCATGGCTGCGCTCAAGAAGGCGATTATGATGCTGGAGTAATTCACGTTTACCCAACGAAGAATATGAGATTTCCACGCTTGATATGGATGATATTGTTCTGTATTGAGTGTGGATTTCTTTTTGCGCAAGACTCGCTGACAATCATTTCCTACAATGTGGAGAATCTCTTTGATTGTGAGCACGATACACTCAAGAATGACTTTTCTTTCCTCCCTGACGGAGATTATCATTGGACGTATTATCGCTATCAAACTAAGCTTGACCGTATCGCACAGGTTCTGGTGAATATCTCGGGCTGGGAGAGTGCAGCCATGGTTGGACTTTGTGAGGTGGAGAACGCGCATTGCCTACGCGATTTATGCTATCGATTAAAGTGCTTTCATTACAAGTATGTCCACTACGAGAGTCCCGACGAACGCGGAGTGGATGTGGCGTTGCTCTATGACAGTACCAAGGTCAATATATTGAGTAGCAAGCCCTTGCCTGTCGATTTGCAAGGCGATAAGACGCGAGATATATTGTATGTAGAGGCATTGGTAGAAGACAAAGACACCTTGCATGCCATGGTCTGCCACTTGCCCTCCCAATTAGGCGGAAGTGCGGCCTCTGACTGGAAACGTATGGCAGCCAAGCAGGTGATTCAGCAGCAGGTTGATAGTATTTTACACCTGCAACCTAATGCCCATATTGTGGTTATGGGCGATATGAATAGTGAGCCCCAAAACGACTTGCGCTATCTTTCCAATTGCATGCTTGATTTTCATAGGGTAGGGCAGGGCACGCACAAGTACCAAGGTCTTTGGTCCTGCATTGACCAGTTTTATGTCTCTGAATCCCTATCACAGCAGGTGCAAACGCATATTTTTTCGCCCGAATGGCTCTTGGAGGAAGATACCAAGTACCTGGCTTCTCGTCCCAAGCGTACCTTTATCGGTTATCGCTATCACGCGGGCTATTCCGATCATTTGCCGATAGTCTTAAGGATAAAAAAAAGCTGTGCCATTGCTGACACAGCCCCATAAAAAACAATCTAAAAACAATCAAAACAAATCCTTATGATTATTGTATATCAATCATGCGTGTGGGTTGTTTGTCTGGCATGGTAGCCAATTTGGGCAGGGTGATACAGAGTACTCCGCTGCATGCTTTGGCTGAGATGGCTTCTTTGTCCACGTTTTCGGGGAGGAGCAATGCTTGCTCAAAACGTGTGTAGTTGAACTCGCGGCGCAGATACTTAGCCGTCTTGTCTTCGTCTTTGGTTTCTTTCTTTTTCTCTACGGAAATGACCAATTGTTCTTTGTCATTCACATGTACTTTGAAGTCTTCTTTGGTCATGCCAGGAGCGGCTATTTCCACGGTGAATGCTTTTTCGTCTTCCTTGACATTGATAGCGGGTGCAGTCGCTGCTACAGCGCGCATAGGGAACCAATCGTCGTTGAAGAAGTCGTTGAAGATGGTTGGCAACCAGTTGTTTTGCCTTTTGATAGTTGGTAACATAATAACAATAAATTTTATAGTTAGGTTTAGGTCTGATGGCAACAATCTCTTGGTAGGTTGCTTGCCATTTTCCTTTGGCATAGGGTTGTATGCAAATTGCGTGCCAAACGATGTGTTATCTATGCCATTTTGTGGCCTTTGTCTGAAAATTTAATGTTTTTTTGCAAGTTTATTTAAAAACCATAAAAGCCACTTACTGCTATTTTTCTGCGAATCATTTCTATTTTTCTTCCCAAGATATTTGCAAGTTCTCCAATTTTTTTGTACCTTTGCACCCGAAATGCTCCTATAAATCTTAGGTGATTCTTAGGTTATTCATAGGTGATTTATAGGTTATTCTTAGGTGATTCAGCAGCTTTCACCATAAGATCAACTTGTCATGACCCTATTTTTTGGATACATTAAACAGTAGGCGCATTGCGCCGTACACCCTTAAAACTTTTAAAACCGTTTAAACTTATCAAACTATGGCACAAATTACCCTCAACCAACCCATTGCGGAGATTCATGGTGCTCTCAGCAAGCGCAGCAACATTGTCAATCGTCAGAAGAAATACCGCATTAATGGCCGTGTTATTCACGAAGGCAAGCAGGAGTCTTATGCTATCCAAAACCCTCGTGACTGGAAGAAAACCCCAGCCCAGGGAGCCGAACTTGCCAATCAAACGGCTTGGCAAGAGGCATGCCGTCGCGCTGCTCAGATTCTGCAAGCGGCCCAACCCGATGGACCAACCGAGCAACAGCTTTTTGAGCGCCGTATCAATCAAATCCCCGATTACTATACCTTAGACGAAGCTCGCACTTTGTTAGAGGATTTCCGTCGTCGCTATGAGGCTCAATTGCCAAATACTCGTGGCAAACACCCTGACGCAAAGGCGCCCATTGATCCAAAGACTGGTAAAGGCAAGCAATACGCCCAATTCCCTGCCTTCATTCGCGCCATGCTTTACTACCAACTCAGAAATCAATAATCTTCCTTTAAAATACTTTCGAAAACAACTAAAAATTTGCAATATTCATTTATTTGTAGTATCTTTGCAACGAATTAAAGAAGCATATTATGAAACAAGTTCCAAAGTACATAAAACAATTTATGGGGGCGGATTTTCGTTCCACAGAAGGAGTAGATGTGAGTTTTGAACTCTCTGACTTCAGAAAAACTGATTTTGATTGTGGTATAGTTGGTAAGCGAAAGGGGTGTTATATTATTTCGTCCTCAACCAAACAAATCGAATATGCAAATGGTAAGAAAAGTTCAATCATATATATTGGATGTTCTGACGATTTGCTAAGACGTCTTCGTGATGAGCACTATATGAAGCATTATAGAGTTTTAGAGAATGATAAGGACTTCGGTATTCATAAGAACTATGTTAGAATGATGTCTGATAAGTACCAATACATGTTGTATTATGGTTGTCATGTAGATGTATTTTATTGTAAAGGTACGCAACTTTCTAAAAATTTTGAGAGTACCTTGCTTGCTAGTTTTTATGATACATTTAGATGTACACCTGTTGGCAATGCAGCACGCTCCAATCGAGTAGAGAAAGAGTCATGATTTCTTAATAATTATGCATAACGGACAGATTTGAGCAAGTATTTGCCCTTCCTTTCGTATCTCATTCGTGTACCTCTTGCCTTCCCGCCACAGGTTTAGTGTGCCGAGTTCCCGATAACGCTCGCGTTATGGGGTGCTTTTCGCGGCTACCCCGCGGTAAAAAAGCACTACACCACCAACAACGCCGAAATAGCCGTTAAAATCGCCTCTAAATGGCTAAAAACAGCATATGCTACAGCCACACTTCCAGTCCCTCCAACGAGTAACCAGCGAACTGCGTCCATTCGCATGGCCAACTGCTCCAGCATGGTATATCTACGCAAACTCTCTTGCAACTCGCTGCTGGGCGATGGCATGAGATTAATCTGACGAATCGTATCCGCCATAAACGCTTCATTATCTTTCACTTGCGGCGCACTCGCCCGCAAACGCTTTTTTATTTTAGTATTGGTTATCATATTTGTCTTGGCTCTTGGTTCCTTATTCTTTACTCAAAATAGCTTTCAACCTCTTCCTGGCTCGAAACAGCATGACCGCTATATTGCCTTCCGTTATCTCAGTTATCCGGCTTATCTCTCGAATACTCTTTTCCTCCAGATAATATAGTATCACCACCACTTTCTCTTGCTTCGGCAATTGGTCAATCGCCTGATACAGTGGCTCATAGCGAAAAGCCGAATCAGTCTGTTCACTCGCCGCTTCCGTATCAACACTTTCGTAGTTCTCTACTGCCACACGATGGGTATTCCAGTATCTATTCTGCTCATTAAGGTATTCATTGTAGGCAATCCGAAACACCCAGGTCTGCAAAGCCGATTTCTGTTCAAAGGTAGCACAATGTAAGTATGCTTTCAAAATTGCTTCTTGCGCCAGATCATTAGCCAGTTCTTCATTTCCATGAGTCAGCACAAGCAGGAATCGCCGAAGGGACTCCTGCATGCCGCCAATGGCGGAAATAAACTGCTGCTTATCCATAAAGTGATGAAAAACAAGTGATTTTGAAAACAAGTCAGACAGACAAACGCAGTTTACTCTTTTTCAGCAAGCTCTTTTTCTTCTTTCTCAATTTCTTTCTTGAGATAATTCTTTGACACAAAGAACATCACCAAGAATGCCACACCAATAGTCAGGAGCAAACCTCCAATGATAACCGCCTTATTCACTGTAGCAAACACTCCATAGAGCAATACAAATAATCCTACCAATGAGCAAAGTGCACCATACTCCAAATGTTTCAACACTGCCATCTTGGTGGTCTTCTTTTTGCTGTCCGTCTCATTCAACATCTCAGCCATTGCTTTGAAGTCAATGTTTGCACCTTCACTCTTCTCAATCATCTGAGAGATAAGTTTACTATGCTCCTCCACTTTGTGACGGCGGTTTTTGAGATACATAATTACACCCGTCAAAATAATTGCTGGTATTCCACCAAAAAGTAACAACATTCCAAATAGGGGCACTAATTCATCAATAATGGTTGCGTACATAATACTAAAATTTAATAAGTTTAACAAATCGTTCTTGCCGCTTCTTTGCGACTACACCCATTAGACAAATGAGAAAAAGTAAATATTACAAACAACTGTTATTTTTTTCTTCAAAACACATCATTTTGCCTGTGTCTTGTTCCACGCTCCTCAAAAATATTCAATTCTCAGGGCGTTATTTTGCCATTAAAATACTCGTAAAGCTTTGTCCCTGAGCGAGTTCCGAGCAAATCAATCCACTCTTCCAATTTGGCGCTTTTAGCACGCGCCACGGAGCCAAAGCGTTGCAGTATCTTTTGCTTCGTAATCGCGCCAACTCCCTGAATATCATCGAGTTCGCTCTTTGTTTGTGCCTTGCTACGCTTCTTTTTGTGGTAGTTGATGGCATATCTGTGCACCTCATCCTGTATCTCGACCATTAGTCTAAAGATCTCGTCCGTCACTTTCATGCCAAACTCCTGAACTGGGTCTCCATAGAGTAGGGTATTCGTCCTATGCTTGTTATCTTTCTTCAATCCCGCCACTGGTATATCCAATCCCAACTCTCCATTTACTACCTCCTTAATGGCACCCATTTGTCCCAATCCACCATCTGCAATAATTAAGTCGGGTAGGGGACTACCTTCTTCCACTAATCTCGTATATCGTCTCCTCACTACCTCCCTCATACTCGCGTAGTCATCGGGACCTTCCACTGTCTTGATCTCAAACTTCTTATACTCACTCTTGCACGCTTTTCCCTTCTTAAACACCACACAACCCGCTACCGCATTGCTGCCCTGCGTATTCGAGTTATCAAAACTATCTATCCACATGGGTAGGGTAGGCAGACCTAACAAACTTTGCAAGCCACCCAAAATACGCGCAGCCCGTTGGTCTGGATTCAACTTATCATCCTGCCTCATTCGGTCTTTCTTATACTGCTGCACATTCTGCATGGCCAGATCTAAGAGCTTCTTTTTATCGCCTCCCAAAGCGATATTCACATGCAGATTTTCATTAATTATCTCCGGAATAAACGGAACAATCACCTCTCTTGTCGTACTTCCCAACTGCTCTCGCAGTTCGTAAATACCCATTGCCAAGACTTCTTCTCTCGTCTCGTCCAACTGCTTCTTATACTCAATTGTCTGCCCCTGCACAATACTTCCCCTGTGCACATGCAGCATACTGATATACACATTTTGCCCCATTTCATCATAACCAAACACATCCACATCCCCCGCATGCGAGTTCGTGATAATAGTCTTACTGGTAAATTGTTCGATGAATTCGAGCTTTTCTTTCAATCTGCCTGCCTCCTCGTAGCGCATTTCCATAGCAGCTTGCAGCATTTCTGCCTCTATCTGCTTGCCAATCTCCTGCGCATCTCCTCTAATAATCTTTCTCGCTGCCTCTATGTATTCCAAATACCTCTCTCTACTAACTTTTCCTTCACACACACCGCAGCAATTACCCAAATGATACTTCAAGCACACGCGATATTTCCCCATTTCAACGCTACTTTTGTTCATTTGCATAGCGCATGTACGAATAGGGTAGAGCTTATGAATTAGCTCCAAAACCAGGTCCAAGGTGTAACCAAAACTATACGGACCAAAATACTCGCCAATCCCTTTGATAATCTTCCGCGTCTTAAATATCCTTGGATACTCCTCTCTTGTAATACATATACTTGGATAACTCTTTCCGTCCTTCAATAGGATATTATAGTGTGGTTGATACTGCTTAATGAGGTTATTCTCGAGCAAAAACGCATCCTGCTCGCTATTTACCACCACATATTTAATATCAGCAACACTCTGAACCAGCAGTTTAGTCTTGTATCTGTCCTGCTCTTTATGGAAGTAACTACTTACCCTGCGTTTCAGATTCTTTGCCTTACCCACATATATCACTTCCCCTACTTCATTGAAGTATTGGTACACCCCCGGCTCTTCAGGCAACTGCCGAAGTATCTCTTGTATATGTGGATTTTTAGACATATACTTTAATTTGCTGATAAAATCATATATAATTGCAACACACCAACGTTATTTACTTAAGATTAAGCGGTTGAGCAAAGCGAAAGTTAGCGGTTGCAATTTATTGCGGAGCACTGGTTTTATAGTAACAGTATTGAGTAAAGATTAATAAGATTTCTCGAGCGAAGCGAGTAGGAGTTATTTTTCTCTATCCATTATTAGCAACTCAGCAAGCTGCTAATCTCCACATTATCGCCAATGGCTTTTCTGCCATTCAAGAAGTCCAACTCAATAATAAAGTTGATATACACTTTCTTCACATTGAACTTTCTTACCAATTCCAATGCAGCTGCCATAGACCCACCAGTAGCCAACAAGTCATCATGCAAAAGCACCACATCATTTTCGCACAAAGCATCCGCATGAATTTGAATAGTATCCACACCATACTCCTTAGCATAACTCACCTCAATAGTCTCAGCAGGCAATTTACCAGGTTTGCGCACTGGCACAAATCCAGCACCCAAATCCATAGCCACAGCAGGACCTAATATAAATCCTCTTGATTCAATTCCCACTACTTTGGTAATACCGTATGCACGATACAGATTAACAATCTCATCTTTCATCCATTTCAAATACTCTGGATTACTCAATACAGTAGTAATGTCCTTAAAAATAATTCCCTCTACAGGAAAATCCTTTACATCGCGAATAGCCGCGAGCACTTCTTCGTGTTTCATATTGTTTGTCTATTATAAATTATCTAATCAGTAATGATGTTTATCTAATCTCCTTTTTTAATGTTCCACGTGAAACAAATCCGCGCCTTTAACCTCTAACCTCTCGCCTTTAACCTAATATTATCTTCCCATTAACACCAGCAACACACTCACGTCATTTGGGCTAACCCCTGGTATTCTGCTTGCCTCGCCTATCGTATTCGGCTGAATACGGATTAGTTTTTGTCTGGCTTCTGTGCTGAGTGACTGCACGCTATTATAGTCAAAATCCTTTGGCAAACGGATATTGTTCAATCTTCTTAGTTTATCTGCTGCCAACTTCTCACGCTCAATATAACCCTTGTATTTGATATTGATTTCTGTACTCTCTACAATCTCCTCTTGTCTTGCGCCCAATGTTTCTATCTTTTCTTTCAACTCAGGCAATGCCTCTGCCAATCCCATGATCGTCACATTTGGACGAGCCACTATATCTATCAGTTTGCAGGTTTGTTGTAGATCTCCATAGCCCATTTGGTTTAAATAGGCATTAATATCTTTAGCTTTTACAGAAGTGGTGCGCAGCATTTCTGTCAGGGCTTCCTCGCCCTCCTGTTTGCTCTTGAGTAGTGACAAGCGATAATTATCTGCTAATCCCAACTCATAACTGCGCTCTGTCAGTCGAGCATCCGCGTTATCTTGGCGAAGCAAGATACGATATTCCGCTCTTGAAGTAAACATACGGTATGGCTCATCCACACCCTTATTTACCAAATCATCAATCAACACGCCAATATAACTCTCGTCTCTTGCCAGCGTGAATGGCGCTCCGCCTGTGATATTCTGATGTGCATTGATACCTGCCACCAATCCTTGTCCTGCTGCCTCCTCGTAGCCCGTCGTACCATTAATCTGACCCGCAAAGAAGAGATTCTTTATCTTCTTTGTCTCCAATGTATGTAGCAGTTGGGTAGGGTCAAAGAAGTCATATTCTATCGCATATCCAGGACGGTAGAGAACAATGTTCTCTAAACCCTTCACAGTCTTCAATGCTTGCCACTGAATTTGCCAGGGTAGGGACGAAGAAAAACCATTGATATAATACTCATTTGAGTCCACACCTTCTGGCTCCAAGAACAATTGGTGCATATCCTTATCGGCAAAAGTCACAATCTTGGTCTCAATACTTGGGCAGTATCGTGGACCTATACTCTGTATTTGTCCGTTATACAATGGCGAGTCAGCTAATCCACTACGCAATACCTCATGTGTCTCTTGGTTAGTATAGGTAATCCAACAACTCATTTGTTTCAGCTGTCGCTGTACCGTATCCAAATACGAGAATTGGTGATTATCCTCGTCACCCAGCTGCTCTGTCAATTGTGAGAAATCAATGCTTCTCTTGTCCACACGCGCAGGAGTACCCGTCTTCATTCTATCTGTCGCAAAACCCAATTGACGCAACTGCTCAGTAATACCAAAACTACTTGGCTCGGATATACGTCCACCCTCAATCTGCGTCTTTCCAAAGTGAAGCAAACCATTCAAGAATGTACCATTGGTCAATATCACCGCCTTCGCCTGCATTTCTACACCCAACAATGTCTTCACTCCACAAACTGCACCGTCCTTAACACTCAGTTCCATGACGGTGTCTTGCCAAATATCCAAGTTTGGAGTAGTGGTCAATATCTTCACCCATTCCTCAATAAAGCATTTCCGATCGCTTTGACTACGCGGACTCCACATGGCAGGACCTTTGCTGCGATTGAGCATACGAAATTGTATAGCGCTTCTATCGGTCACAACACCCATTTGTCCACCCATTGCGTCTATCTCTCTGACTATCTGACCTTTAGCTATACCTCCGACAGCAGGATTGCAACTCATCTGACCGATCTTATTCATGTCCATTGTGATGAGCAATGTCTTGCTACCCATACGAGCAGCAGCGCTGGCTGCCTCACAGCCCGCATGTCCTGCACCTACTACAATAATATCGTACTTAAATTCCATATAATCAATCGTTTATCTTTTATCTATTACTTATCCTATATATATCCTATACCGCTTATCTACCAATTACTCGACCTCTGTGCTTCCACCTACCTTGTCCGCTAAAACTGCTCTTGCCTATCGTTCGTTGTGGTGGCAAAAATGCATCCTCCAAATGCGTTAACTCTTTCACCTCATAGGTGTTGGGGTCCATTGAAATACCTATAATATCAAATCGTGGAACCAATTCTATCTTGTGAAACTTAATATATGCATTCGCTGCTGCTGCCATTCGTCTCCGCTTCAATTCATCTACATACTCCTCTGGTCTTTTCCCTCCAAACGAAGTAGTACGTGTTTTTACCTCTACAAAGGCAATTTCTTTCCTATTCACCGCTATCACATCCATTTCCAAATGCCCGAACTTCCAGTTGGTATCCACTACACGAAATCCCTTCTTGCGCATCGTTTCGCAAGCAATCTCCTCGCCCTTCTGTCCTATGATATTGTGTTCAGCCATGTCTGTAATATTACATTTGTCCTTGTAGTTTGTTTACGCGTGCTGCATCCATGCGTAGCATGATGGAGAGCAGTATGGTAAAGCCCCATAGCGACGAACCACCGTAACTAAAGAACGGCAGCGGAATACCTATCACAGGCAATAGTCCCAACACCATACCTATATTAATCGTCACGTGGAACAATAATATACCTGCCACGCAATAGGCATATATCATACTGAATTTATCTCGCTGTCTTTCTGCAATATAGATAATCCTCAATATCAATGCTAAATACAGCAGCAATAGTCCTGCTGAACCTACAAATCCCCATTCTTCACCCACTGTGCAGAAGATAAAGTCTGTGTCCTGTTCGGGCACAAACTTCAGTTTGGTTTGTGTGCCTTGTAGGAAACCCTTACCTGTAGTCTGCCCCGAACCAATCGCTATCAACGACTGATTGACATTATACCCCACACCCGTAGGGTCATCTTTCATTCCCAACAGCACCTCTATTCGCTTGCGTTGGTGCTCTTGCAGTATCTTGTGGAAAGCAAAATCGCTACCTTGGCAGAGTAGGGTAGAGATCATTACAAAACCTACAATCCAACCCATACTACTTTTCCGTTGTTTCAACGCTTGTAATAGCAAGTATATAGCCGCATACGCCAAGCTGGCTATGGCCACATAATTAAAATCTACCGCTATCCATATATTGATGATTAGTCCTATTCCGTAGCAGAGTGCTACTCCCACTGCCATGATGATAGCAGTGCGTAAGTCTTTCTCCTTGCCTATCAATAGTCCCAATACAATCGTGTGGATACATAGAGTACTCACCAACATTCCTACGCTACCCATACCCCATGGCAATGCTATCTCGCCAAATCGAATAACTAAGATGAATAATAATATGCTTACTACTCCCCAACTCAGCACATATCCAGACATACCTTGACGGTAGAAGGCAAGCAAGAAGGAGATAAACACCAATGCCGAACCTGTCTCGCGTTGTGCAACAACGATAATCAGCATTGGTACACCTATGAGCAAGAAAGGTACGATTAAATCGCGCAAATCTCGCACTTTATACCCGTATCTACTCATGTATTTGGCTATGGCGATCGCCGTGAAACATTTGGCAAACTCTGCCGGTTGCAGACTAATAGGTCCTATCGTGAGCCACGAATACGAACCCTTAATATCCCGCGCAAATATAGGCGTAATAATCAGCAGTACAATCATTGCCGCATAGAAGATATACCCCAACACATCGTATGCCTTCTCTTCTATCATTAGTATGATTGCGCCCATTACAACGGCTGTCGCCAGCCATACCAATTGCTTACCTGCACGATTAGAGAAGTCCCAAATACTCGTTTGGTCAAACGAGTAACTCGAACCATAGATATTCAGCCAACCGAATAGCGCAATCACGAGGAACAACACAATTGTCCACCAGTCAATACCCGATATGATGCTTCTGTTACTGCTCATTTTCTTGATCGATCAAGTTCGCATTAACCATGCGCTCGTAGAGTGCATTTCGATTGATTTCACCGGTCAAATACTGTTCCATGACCAATGTAGCCATTGGGCACGCCCAAGTGGCTCCAAAGCCCGCATTTTCCACTGCTACAGCTACGGCTATTTGCGGGTTATCCATAGGTGCAAAACCGATGAATAGGGCATGATCTTCGCCATGAGGGTTCTGCACAGTACCTGTCTTGCCACACATTTGCAGCTCGGGTATATTATACCATCGTCCCGTTCCATCGGTCATTACGCGTGCCATACCTCGGTGTACCACATTAAAATGCGCAGAATCAACCAACGTGGTATGAACTTTCGATTTCATTGAGTCATTTCGGTTCAGGTGTGGTGTGATATAGTATCCCTTATTGGCGATAGCAGCCGCTTGATTGGCCAGTTGCAATGGAGTGACCAGTATCTCTCCTTGTCCGATGGACAGTGAGCGAATAGTGATGGCTTTCCAGCCCTTTTGTCCATAAACTTTATTGTAGAACTCTGTGGTGGGCAGATACCCTTTGGCTTGTTCCCTAATATCTGTGTTGGTGAATCGTTCGCCTAATCCGAAACTGGCTATGATCTCTCTCCAATCATTGTAGTGCTCCTTGAAGCGCACATGTCCATCTTCATATCCGTCTGCCTGTAGCATGTCGCGGTATAGTGCCCAGAAGTATGGGTTACAACTCTGCTCAATACCCTCCTCTAAATCCACAGGGCTACCATGATTGTGTGTACATTTGATAGGCGTGGAGGTTTGTCCATTGCATGGATATTTGGTATTAGGGGTAACAGCACCCTGTTGTAGCGCTGCCAATGCTTGTAGTATCTTGAAGGTCGAACCAGGGGCGTATTGTGCTTGGGTCGCCCTATTCATTAGTGGTTTGTATGGGTCGTTGAGTAGTTGTTGGTAGTTCGCTGAACGCTCTTTACCTACCAATTGGTTGGGGTTCCAATTGGGTGCGCTCACCATAGCTATGATTTCGCCTGTTTTGGGTTCAATGGCTACGATACTACCTATCTTATTTTGCATGAGCGCTTCCGCCAGTTGCTGTGTCTTGCGGTCAAGACTCAGGTGTAAGTCTGTTCCTGCTTCCGCATTTCGGTCCAGTTGTCCTTGTTGATAAGGTCCTTGTATGCGACCGCGCGAATCACGCATAAAGACTTTCACACCTTTTTGTCCGCGTAGTTCCTTCTCGTAGGTTCGTTCGATTCCATCGCGTCCTGAGTAGTCGCCTGTCTTGTAGTATTCGTCCTGTTTGATGTCATTGTGATTCACCTCTCCTACGCTGCCTAATATATGCGATGCTATCGGGTAGGTGTAGTCGCGCAGCGTGCGGATACGAATATCGACACCTGGATACTTGTATTTCTCTTGTTGCAGTTGGGCTATCTCCTCTTGACTGAGGTTAGACATGAATATCTGTGGTGCATAAGGGGTATATCCTCTGTTCTTCTTGCGGTTGGTCATGTTTTGCATACGTATCTCAAACGAGTCACGTGATATATGCAGTGCGCTACACAGCCCGAGTGTATCAAATGGCTCTTGCTTCATTTCCCGCACAATCATGGTCACCTCATAAATGGGTTGATTGGCCACCAGCAGTTCGCCATTGCGGTCATAGATTAGTCCGCGCGAGGGATAGATAGTCTGGCGCAGTTGAGCGTTATTGTCGGCTTTGGTTTGGGTGGACTGATCGATTATCTGAAGCATAAATAGGCGAACGATATACACCAGCACCACCACTACTGCGATGCCTCCGATGAGATACTTGCGCCTATATAGTGTATCGTTGATCATGTTATCGCTTCAGGTATTCGTATCCCAATATGATGCACAACGTCATGATACTACTCATGAGTGTTTGAAGCAGCACTATCCACCAGAATTGTATGTTCCATGTCTCCAACGAAAACACGATGAAATGGTGCAGAACTGTCAATATGACGGCGCATTTTGTGTATTCTATTCGTCCGATAGTCTGGATGGACATATTATCTTTGATGCGTTCAATATCTTGTACTGCTTGACTGAGCAATAGTGGGCGTGCAAAACTCAATGCTACACAGGCGGCGATATGTATGCCCAGAGACGAGTGCCACATATCCATTACCAGACCCACCGTTAAACCTATCAGCATTTCCGCCCAGCGGGGGATGCGCACTGGCAGATTGATCAGAAACAGAATATACATCATTACCACTCCCCAATTACCTATATGCAGGTGGTCAAAAAGCAGTACTTGCAACGCAAGCACCAGCAACAGTCGTCCTATTTCGCGAATAAAAGTCATTTATTGAGTGATTGGATTTGGGGTATGATTCTTTATGACTTGTACATATTTGATAGTCTTGTAGTCGGTGGCTATGTGCAGTTTCGTGCGATGGTAGTTGTCATGCTCGGTTATTGTTGTTTCGGCTACTACTCCTACCACGATACCCTCGGGGAATACATTGGTCAATCCGCTGGTGACGACAGTATCGCCTTCATTCACTGTCACGTGACGCGATATATCCTCCAGTGCTACTTCGTCATAGCGTATACCATTCCACTGGGTGCGCCCGATATAGTTGTTGGTCTTCAGTCGGCAACTCAGGTTCATTCCCACGTGTATAATAGGTACCACTAAGGCGTATCTTTCTCCCACGGCACTCACAATACCCACTACGCCATCTTTATTTACCACGCCCATATCCACTTGAATACTGTCGCGCAGACCTTTGTTGATGGTCAGGTAGTTGTGCTGCTTATGGGTGGTGATATGCACCACTTTGGCGGGTGTGTATTCCCAGTCTAACTGTGCATATACATACTGACTATCGCGCTCGGCTATAGCTTCCAGTTGGTTGGCTTGTGCCATGAGTAGGTTTTTCAGTTCTGCATTCTCCTCTGCCAAACGTTGGTTGTCTTGTTGCAGACGAAAGTAATCGCCAATCCCTGTCACTATGTTCTCTGTTCCTGCTGCCAGTCTGTTGGCGGATGACCACACTGCACTATGCTGATAAGGGTGTGTAGTGGTTATCAGTATAAACGCAACAACTTCCAATATCAGAAATATTAGGAAGTTGCTATATCGTGCTATAAACTGTAGCAGGTTGCGCATGTCTTATTGCGTCTTATCGAATCAAGAAGCCAAAGTTGTGTACGTTTTTGAGTGCCACACCTGTTCCGCGTGCCACAGCGTGGAGCGGGTCTTCAGCTACATGGAATGGGATGGTGATTTTGTCTGTCAATCGTTTGCTCAGTCCGTGGAGCAATGCACCACCACCTGTGAGATAGATACCGCGTTTTACGATGTCGGCGTACAACTCGCTTGGGGTTGCTTCCAGGGCTTGCAGGATAGCGCTTTCAATCTTAGCGATACTCTTGTCCATGCAGTGAGCTATCTCTTGATAGCTGATAGGCACTTGCATAGGCAACGCTGTCACTTTGTTAGGACCGATAACCATATAGTCTTCGGGAGCTTCTTCCAGTTCTGGCAAAGCAGAACCTACTTGCATTTTGATGCGCTCTGCGGTTGGCTCATCTATGCGCAGGTTGTGTGTGCGACCCATGTATTCTACAATATCACGGTTCAAGTCATCACCTGCTATCTTGATGGATTTGTTGGCTACGATACCGCCCAATGACATTACGGCAATCTCCGTGGTACCACCACCTATATCTACCACCATGCAACCTTCAGGTTGCTCCACATCGATACCCATACCGATAGCGGCCGCCATTGGTTCGTATATCATATATACTTCGCGTGCACCTGCGTGCTCGCTACTGTCGCGAACGGCACGAATCTCCACCTCGGTACTACCAGATGGAATACATACCACCATGCGTATACTTGGGGTGAATAGGCGATTTTGCTTAGGAATCATCTTAATCATACCGCGAATCATCATTTCGCAGGCATAGAAGTCGGCTATCACACCATCGCGCAGAGGGCGAACGGTACGAATCAGGTTACCGCCTTTACCAATCATCTGTTGTGCACGACGACCCACAGCCACCATTTTGTTGTCAGCAGCGCTGATAGCCACTACCGATGGCTCATCCACTACGACTTTGTCATCGCAAATGATGATGGTGTTCGCTGTTCCAAGGTCGATAGCAATCTCTTGTGTAAACGAAAAAAGTCCCATTTCTCTCTTTTTATATTATTAAGGTATTATTAATTCCTGCTTATCTGCTTCTTTTCCGCTAATTTTCTGCCCCATTTCTCCAAAATCCATAAATCCGTGCAAAGGTACAAAAAAAATACAAATAGCGCGTAAAGCGCTTTATCGTGGAAGTGGCGGGACTCGAACCCGCGTCCAAACAAGGAACCAATATGCTTTCTACACGCTTATCTTGGCCTTGATTTTCGAGCAACGGCAAGACCCAAGCCACCAACCATTGCCTTATCTGCTAAATCTCATTCTTGCATCGCAGCTTGCAAAAACCAGTCCTGATATTTCCGCACCGCTTGATCCTATCAGCCTCTGGACGTTGGCTTGGAGCGATGTCTCGGTTCAGCACCTTGTGCCGAAACTGGGCGAATCTACTATACTTCGATTACGCAGCGAGAGCTACAGTATTGTTGCCAGTTATAATGGCGAACCCGATTTACGAGCGGTGTTCATGCTCGGCGTGCTTACATACCTGTTCTACCTGCTGTCAAAACCAAACACCCCCTCATTGGAATGCGCTTGTCGCAATGAATGCTACAATGACGCATAGAACAAATTTCGACTGCAAAATTACACTATTTTTTCGGATTGTGCAAATTTTTTAATCATTTTTGCAAAAATAGTGCCATTTTCCGAATAAAAACAACTCTATGGATATTCATAGTGAGTCGAAGGTACAAAAAAAGACTGCTCCTAAGTGAAGCAGTCCTTTTTATTTGTTTACGAGCGAGATTAGCGTTTATAATTCTCCCACTTGGTGTTACGCATGTCGCCTGACTTGAGGAACTCCTCGTGCATAGCGAGTGCGCAGCTGAGTGTGTGAGGGGTATGAGCGGTCTTAGACATCTCCAAGTACTCGTTCAACAATGGGCGGTATTGTGGGTCCACACAGTTGTTGATGATCTCGTGAGCGCGTTGGATAGGGCTCTTACCACGCAAGTCAGCAATACCGTGCTCGGTGATGATGATCTTCACAGAGTGCTCGCTATGATCGTGGTGGCTCACCATTGGCGCGAATGCCGAGATAGCACCACCCTTAGCGGTAGATGGAGTAGTATAGATGCTGATATATGCGTTGCGAGTAAAGTCGCCAGAACCACCGATACCGTTCATCATCTTGGTACCACAAACGTGGGTAGAGTTGATATTACCGAAGATATCAGCCTCCAATGCGGTGTTGATAGTAATCAAACCAAGACGACGAGCTACCTCTGGGTTGTTACTAATCTCTTGTGGACGAAGCACGATCTTGCTGCGGAAGAAATCGAGGTTGTCGAGGATCTCTTGGAGCTTATCAGAACCAATAGTGAGTGAGCAACCACTCGCGAACTTCACGCGACCTGCGTTCATCAATTCCACTACAGAGTCTTGGATCACCTCGGTGTACATCTCAAAAGCAGGGATGTTCTTGTTATCACCCAACGCATAGAGTACCGCATTTGCAATGTTACCTACACCAGATTGGATTGGCAAGAAGGATGCTGGGATACGACCCTCTTTCATCTCGTTTTCGAGGAAAGCAGCTACGTTAGCGCCAATCTTAGCAGTAGTCTCATCAAGTGGAGTGAAACCACCTACCTCGTTAGGACGGTTTGTCTTAACCACAGCCGCCAACTTCTCTGCTGGGATAGTCACGCAGTCTTTACCAATGCGGTCAGCAACGGTATATACAGGGATCTCGCGGCGTACAGGTGGGTCTGCTGGCTCATAGATATCGTGCATACCACGCATAGCAGCAGGCATTGCCTCATTGAGTTCCACAATCACCTTGTCAGCCAAGCGACAGAAGGTAGGTACATTACCCACACCAGCGGTGAGAACGATTTCTACCTCGTCACCCTTTTCAACGACTTGACAAGCCTCAACAATAGCAAAGTCTGGCTTTGGCATAAAACCATAACGGAGATCTTGCGCCAACTCACTGAGGTGCATATCGTAGTAGTGAGCACCCTGAGCGTTCAACTCAGTGCGGAGGTCTTTATTGCCTTGGTATGGAGTACGGAACTCAATGGCGTGAGCGCGGGCAAGAGCACCGTCGCAGCTGTCACCAGTAGAAGCACCAGTGTACATACCAATCTTATATGGTTTGCCCTCAGCGTGGAGCGCCTCAGCCATCGCTGCGATAGCAGAAGGAACATCCTTTGGAGCGCCGGCAGGGGTGAAGCCACCCATGCCGCATATTGCTCCGTGAGGTACTAATTGAGCAGCCTCAGCGGCTGTCATAAATGGAAGAGACATGATTACTCAGCTTTACCGTTTGAACCCAATACGTTAACGATTTTGTGCTTGTAGAGCTCGGTCATGAGGTCACGAGCTGGACCGCAGTATTTACGTGGGTCGAACTCACCTGGGTTCTCAGCGAACACTTTGCGAACAGCAGCGGTGAAAGCCAAACGGCTGTCAGAGTCGATGTTGATCTTGCAAACTGCGCTCTCAGATGCCTTGCGGAGTTGCTCCTCT
>JBGVEG010000070.1:0-33746 GCA_045119955.1 Paludibacteraceae bacterium | reverse complement strand
AATATCATTGCATCATATAAATCAAAGTCATTGGGGTTGTTCTCCATTTGCGATTGGATATAATCATCTGCCACATGCAATGAAGTGATGTCATATATTTCTCCTGGCAATTGGCGTGCTTTCCACATTGCGCGCATATTTACTATACCAGAATATCTCCACGAAGATGATATAACAATCTTGGCATTTGTTGAATCAATGATATGTGATAATTGCTCTACCGCTTTGGGGTCAAACATAGTCCCGAAAATATCTTCGGTTGGTAGGTGCTCATGCTGAAGTCGGTCGTAGTAGTTAGCTGTATTTAACACACCATCTAAATCAAGAAATATGATTTTGCATTTCTCTTTAGGCATTTCGCTGGCTTCTATTTTTTTCAAAGTTTGTTGAATATACTCATAACTATTGGTTTCTGCTATTGTTTGCTCAATAATGGCATAACATAAATAATCTTAACTTCGCGCTTCATTGTTGTAGTAATTTTAAGTTAAACATCCGTGATATTGATTTTCGGCTGCAAAATTACTACTTCGAAGTGCCAACATGTGGCACTATATGAAAGAAATATACAAATTAGTTCATTTTTTTATAGTTATCCAATATATTTTTTGCTTCATTAATAAATTTCTCACGCAACCATAATGGGCGAAGGACAATTATGTCAGGAAGAAACGAGCGGAGTTCTTGTATGAAATCTGCTGTCGGAGCAATCCAATACTCAAATAGCGAATATTCATCTGTTCGCTCTACTTCTTTTTGTGAATGGTGCAGAGGAAGTGAACGCAGATAGTTAGCACGGAAAGGTGTTACACGGAGTAGAACGGACTCCGCTGGCATAGTACCAGCCATTACACCATAATAGTTGTGTAGAAAAGCATCTGCGTTAAAACTCTTAGGAACCTTAAAAGCATTTTCGGTTATTTGCATAGATAACACACGATCCAACGAATAGAAATGCACCTCATCATTGCCTTCTCGATGACCAATGATATACCATCTTTGTTTGAACACTTTGATACAATAGGGAGCAATCTCAAAGATTCGCGAAACACTCATCTTAAAACTTTGATACTCAACGCGCAGCGTTAGATTGCGTCGCATGGCATCTATCACTTGTGTCAGGTATTTATTGCCAGAAGGAATGTCTTCTAAAAGTAATCTGTCTTTTAACGATTGCCCCTCCATCAGAAGATTGCTGACAGAAAAGGAATTGAGTAACCAATGTTGGACATTATCGCTCTTGATGTCATCACGGTTAGCTATCGCGTATTTGTTGCCACTTACACATTCTATCTCAACACCAAACAGAATAAGAATATCATCTTTCATGCGGAAGAATGTGCGTCGTGGAATAGCTGCTCCATTTTCATCATTGAGCGCTGCGTTTTGCCAATAATCATTGATTTGCTGGCGAGTTAATGCTCCCCGCGAATATAGCAAATCAACGAGCCAAATATAACGCTGAAATTGTCTAACTGATGTCATGGTATGATTATGAACTAAATTGTTTGGGCAAAGGTACACCTTTTTTTCGAGATGTGCAAATAAAAATCGCTTTTTACGTGCTTTTTCGGTATAATCCTTCACCTTCACCGCGGATCAGGTAGGCGGGCGGCGAGGTCGTTGGCCTCGTAGCGGTTGAGACCTGCCGCAGAGTCGCAAAAATAATGCTCAGCTGCCGCCTCGGCACCAAACACCCCATCCCCCATCTCAATCATATTCAGATACACCTCCATAATGCGCTCCTTGCCCCATAGGAACTCTATCAAGACCGTGAAATATGCCTCTACAGCCTTGCGCAGATAAGTGCGCGAGTGGCAAGTGAAGATATTCTTAGCCGTCTGCTGCGAGATGGTGCTGCCTCCGCAGGTGATGCGCCCATAACGTTGGTTCTGCTTGTGGGCATAGCGGATAGCATCCCAATCAAAACCCCTATGCTCATAGAACTTGGCGTCCTCGTGATTAACGACAGCAGCGATAAGATTCGGCGATATGTCTTCCAGCGGAACCCACTCGTGCTGTATATCCAAACTGCGCCCCTCCCGATACGCCTCCATATGACGGAGCCACATGAGAGGCGTATAAGGCACAGGCACGAACTTGAAGAGCAGCACCAACAGCAGCGTAGAGAGAAAGAAACTCAACAGCAGCGTACTGAGGATATTAGCGAATCGCTTTGCCATTTTCGTCGATGAGCGTGCCGAAGCGGTTGGACCATTTGCCAAAAGATGCAAAGAATGTGTGCTTGGTTTGTGCCTCAATATCATAGAAGCGAGGCGGCGTCAATACCCGATAACGCTTGTCCATGAGACCCTTCTTACCATTGTAGTCGGTATAGACATAACAGTTGGTCTCCTCCCAGATCTCGTTACCCTGCGCGTCCTTGCGCCCTGTATTATAAGCAAGCTCGGAGATGGACTTATAAATCACCTCATAGATCAGTTTGCCCTCGTAAGAAAACAGGTGCTGGATACCATTGTACTCGCTGGCAATAAGACCCTCCGACCAATCGACATCAATAGACCTGTACGCACCATGAAGCACCGTATCCAGCGCATAATCATAGACGATACATTGGTCACCCAGACGGGTGTTGTAGAGGCGATGTTGGTACTCGTTCTCAATCATGGAATAGACCGGTGGCAACACCCACTGAGCAGCCGTGTCAATGAGTCCGACCTTGTCGTTATCGACATTGACAATCAGCTTGTCGCGGTGGTAGAGTAGGTCGTATTGCCCCTTGTACTTGAAGCCCGATGGATTGACCAACGAACCGTCGCGGCGGAAAATGTAAATAGTGTCGCTCTTGACCATGATACCACGGTCGCAAGCAAACTCCCATGCCTTCTCATAGATGAGTGGCGTGATGAGCTGCGCAGTGTTGAGGTTGATGAATGCGCGGCGGTTGTTCTTAGCGAGAATAGCAATTGTGTCGCTGTAGTTGATGTGCAACCAGTCAATGCTGTCCACGAGCACCTCGCCCGTCTTAGGGTCGTAGATGTGGTCGCCGTACTTGTAGCGGAGATGGTTGTTGCCAATCTCCTCGCCGTAGAGTTTCTTCTCCATGCGTTGAGAGGCAGATGAGATGGTGCCGCTGAGAGCTACGATGGTGGCAATCACCACCACCGTAGAGGAGGCAATGAGCAGAAGGGATTTGGTGGATAGCGACTTAATGCGCTGAAGGCATGAGGTTAGGTTCATAGGGTTTAATGTTTAATGTTGAAGGTTGAAGGTGGTTTAATGACAACGGTTTTGGTTGTTTTGCACTGCAAAGGTAGTGAATAATTTTGAATTAAGGGGTAAGAATTTTGAAATATGTACGAAATGAAAATTGGCGTGTATGAATTGGTATTCATCACGCCAGTTTGTACAGGTTGGAGGAGGCTTCGCTGGAGGACGCTCGCTATGCTCGCTGTAGTTGAGAGGTTAGAGGTTAGAGTGACCAGACGATGAAACTCACATTCTTATACACACGAGGTTGCCACTGACCCGATGCTACGCCTACACCCTCCACCGTTCGGTGCCAACCAATAGCCGAGCTGCCTACCAGATAAATAGCATTGGTAGTACCTATGTCCACAAGCGCCTGCGCGAAATCATGCAAGGACTCGGGCGTGAAGGTCTCAGCCACCACCACTTTGCCCTCCAGTTCGCACAAACCGCGGCGAGTAGATTGGCTCTTGAGTTCGTTCTCCACCAACTGCCCATGGCTCACCAACGGATACTGACGGAAGAAGTACCCTCCCTCCTCCGTCGCCTGCTCAAAGAGCGGCGAGTTATCCGCCACACCAATAGTCACTTGGTCGCCTATAATACCGCAATACCCCTTCTTGCTCAATCCCCAACTGAGCGGTTGACCGCGCAGCACAAACGCGCCGACAATCTTCTTATTATCCGCACGCACGTCCGCCGCTTGGAAGACGAGCAGGTTCTTCGTCGTATCATCAATACAAGCATAACCCACCTCCAAGCGTGGCGTAGTGTTGAGAGGGACATACAGTCGCATAGGAATATCGTTCACAGTGGTGTCCTTGGTCATGACGCATGGCGTGGAGATACTATCCAGCGACCCCAACCAAGCGCGCAGCGGGTGGGGGACGGCCGTCCTCGTGGCCTGTTCAAATACGCCCTCTTCGGCTACATTGTTCGAGCGAGCAGTCCATAGCCAAGCTATGCTCGCGACAATAATGAGCAGCACACCCACAAGCACTAACCAACCATACCTTTTGCGAGGGGCAGGAGCGGAGTCGCCTATGATGCGAATCTCGGTATCTTGTATGTCGTATAGATCCTGTTTCATATACTTTGTTCGATAAATTCTTTCAGGGACTTGAGTGCCTCTTTGGAGGCCGATAGCGTGTAGGTGTTGTCGCGGTCTTTGAGCAGCAGCTGCTGGCGCGAGATATTGATATGGTAGATGTGATTCATGTTGATGATCAGACTTCTACCAATACGAACAAACGTGCTGCGCATATCGGGCAACTGCTTGCTAATCATATCCTCCAACTGACCCAGCTGGAAGGTCACCATGCGAATCTCACCACCCGAAATCAGCAGATTGCTATAGTTGCCGTCCGAGGAGATATAAATAATCTGCCCCGCTGCTACACGCAGCAGTTCGTTGGAAGTCGATATGACGAGATGGGTGTTCACGCTGTTTTAATAAATCGAGTGCAAAAGTAGCGAATTATGGTGAGATATGCAAACTATTGGGTGCAAAATGTACGAAATAGGCAGATGGATGTATGAAATACGCGGCATTATCTTGGGGGCATAGGCGGTCTGCCTCCGTTTTCGTACATCTGCTGTTGCCATGCGGCGGCACCTTTCGCCTTCAAACCACCCATGCGGTTGAGCTTATACGTGAACGTGAGCATAGCATAGGTAGGCAGGGTGTTGAACTTCTTGTAACTGACGAAGTCCTCGCCTACCGTCTGCACAATATTCTTCTTATCATGCAGCAGGTCATAGACCTTCAGCGTGAGGGTAGCGTTCTGCCAGGTCTTGTCAATGGATGCATTCCAGACGATCTCGTTGGTGTCATCTATGCCCGTATAGCCATAGCGGCCTGTGAAGCCAATATCGGTGCTGATGTTCCAGTCTTTAGGTAGGTGGAAGGTGACATCGCCCGTGATAATCCAGTCGCCTATATGGCTCTTGCTCTGGTCGTTAAGTGAGTTGCGGGTGAGGGAGTAGATATTGGTGTTCTTGATACCTATATCCACAATCTGGTGCGTAAATCGCAGACCAATATCGCTGCTCACGCGCAGGTTGCCCGTATGCGATGCCTCGCCCAACGGCATAGTGCCCGCTGCAATCATCTGCTCAATCGTAGCCGCGTCTTGCTCGCGCAGAATGTATGCCACACGCTCGTTGTAGTTGATGGCCGTGCGGGTATGCAGTTGGAACATCTTCTTGCAGAAAGGCGTGTTGGACATCATGTCCCAACCTATGTCCCAAGGGATAATATCCGCATTCACGGTCTGCATATAGCGTTTACCCGTCTGGTCATAGATGGTGTTGTTGGCCAGCGCGTCCTCGGTCACCGTGGCACGTAGTCCGGTCATGAAACTGGAGAACTTATCCTGATTGAAGCTGGAGTACATCATGAAGATATTGTGCCTATAGGCAGGTTGCAATCCTAAGTTACCGACCGTCTCGTTGAGCGCATCGGAGTTGTTGCGCACGGGTTCCATCTGCGTGATGCTGGGCTGCTGCGAGGTGCCGCGGTAGGTGATACGCGCAAACTTCTTACGCTCAAAGCGATAGCGGAAATTCATGTTCGGCGAGAAGTTCCACTTATTATATAGTGTATCGCGCGCGAGGGTATGGCCGTAGTACGTGCGTGAGTGCGTCTGCTGGGCGATAGCGCGTGCGCCGACCATGAGGTCAAACTGCTTATCCACCCAACGGTAGTTGAGCTCCAGTTGCTCGGAGTAGAGGCTGTTGAGTAGGTTGTTGCTGTAGATGCTATCATAGACGGAGTAATCGCCTGTGATAGAGTCCTTGGTGTATTGGTTCTTCTCCGACAGACGATTGCTACCCGACAGCGAGAGCACCATCTCCAGCAGGTGATTATTCTTGTAGATGGGTTCGACATAGGATGTGCGCAGCGAGTAGCGATAGGAGTCATTGCCCGACAAGGTGCGTTGGTCCACCATGGCGGTGTGTCGCAGTTGATCGTAGGAGTAGGTCTGGGTGGTGCCTTGGGTGTTGGTGAAGTTCATGTTGGCTTGCATGGTCAGGGTGCGTCCAGGGCGCATGAACTTGCGGTTGTAGATGGCACGCAGTCCTGCGGAGATGTCCTGCGATAGACTATACTGCTGTTGGTAACCATCGTTGATACGCACCACCTGATTCAGGGTATCCACTACGGTGTCGCGGTCATAGGTATAGGCGTTGTAGGAGTTGCCCTCGTTATTGGTGTAACTGATAGTCGGGCGCAGAATGAGCTTGTTGAGCGTGTCAATCTGGTACTCCAACTCCAGTCGCATTTGCGCGTTCCATGAGTGCGACAGTTTGCTGGTCGTATCGTTGTTGATATAGGTAAATTCGTCGGAATAGCTCTCCTTGTTCGAGCGTGTACGGGTATCGTTCTTGGCGTGATTGAAGGTAGCGTCTCCGCCCAAGAGGAGCGAGGTGGAGTTGTCGCGCTTGGTGATACGGTCGGTGAGGTCGATATTGGTGTTCACGCCTATGTTCTCCGAGGCGGTGATACCTGCGTTCTGCCCGCCCCAATTACCGCGTCCGCGGCCAGAGCGAATCTCGTTGGTATTGTTAGCGCCACCGACGATAGTCGTTTGGCTCTCGCCCAAGAGCAGGTTGGTGAACAGGTTAGCACCATAGCGAAAGTCGTTAGCAAAGAAGGGTTGGTCATACCCCAGCCAACGACCATTGTCGGCTACCAGGTCAGCACCCAATGCCCCCGAATAGTTGCCAAACACACCCTGTTTGCGGTTCTTCTTCAGACTGAGATTGATGATACGCTCCGTGTCATCGTCCTCAAAGCCCGTGAGCTTGGCCATATCGCTCTTCTCGTCAATGACCTGTATCTTCTCGATCATCTCGGCAGGGATATTCTTGGTGGCAGTCTGCACGTCGTCGCCAAAGAACTTCTTGCCGTCTATGCGCACGCTCTTGATCTCCTCGCCGTTGATGGTCACTTTGCCCTCTTTGTCCACCTCCACGCCGTTCATCTTCTTGAGCAGTTCCTCGACGGTGGCTGTTTCGCTGACTTGGTAGGCGGCGGTGTTGTACTCTATGGTGTCACCCTTGACGGTCATCTCAGCCGCTTTGCCTTGCACACTGACTTCGGCAAGGTGTTGCACCTCTTCGACAAGGCGAATAACGGGTATATCCAAATGCTGGTTGGGCATTTGTATCTCTTTGGCTAAGGTGGCAAAACCCACGGAGGAGATGATCAGGCGGTATTTGCCCTCGGGGATATTGTGCAGCAAAAACATACCGTCATAGGTAGTCTGTGCACCTTGTACGAGGGTGGAGTCCATGAGGGTTTGCCCCGTGTCGGGGTGAATGCCTGGTGTGCGGTGGTAGGAGAACAGCCGCACCGTCGCCATTTCAACGGGGGCGTTGTCTGTCTGGGAGAGAATAGTTCCTGATAATGTATGCTGTGCCAACGTATAGGAGGTGGCATTAGCGAGTAGTGTAATCCATATACACAATGTGGTTATTCGTTTCATAGTTGTCATGATTGGTGCTTATTGCTGCTTGCAAAAATCATGCCACTCAGCCAGCACCAATGCTGCCATGGCTTCTACTACGGGTACAGCGCGCACCGCTACGCAGGCATCGTGCCTGCCCGTTACCTCTTGCCTCATCGCCTCTTCGCCTCTCGCCTCTAACCTTATCACCTCCAGCGTCTTGCGATTTGACGCCGTGGGCTTAAACACGCACCGAAAGACGATAGGTGTGCCGTCGCTGATACCGCCTGCTATACCGCCAGAGACGAGGGTAGGGTTGCCCGATAAGTACATCTCGCTACCCGTCTTGCTCACCCCCTCGAAGCCCGAACCGTACTCAAAGCCCTTGCAGGCATTGATACTCATCATGGCAAATGCGAGGTGGGCTTGCAGTTTATCAAAGATAGGTTCGCCCACGCCCACGGGCACGCCCGTGATGGTGCACTCTACGATGCCGCCAATGCTGTCGCCCTCTTGGCGCACATGACGGATATACTCCTCAAAATCAGCAGGATTGGTTTTGTCTCCTACCTGAATGAGTTGGGCGTGGATATGGATATTCTGCTCAGCGAGAAGCTGTTTGGCAATGCTGCCTGCCACGACGCGCGAGGCCGTCTCGCGCGCCGATGCGCGCCCGCCGCCGCGGTGGTCGCGTATGCCATATTTCTCTTGATAAACGCGGTCGGCATGTCCGAGACGGAAAGAATGTTTGAGCCAGTCGTAGTCCTCTGGACGGGCATCCTGGTTGCGAATAATAAACGCGATGGGTGTACCGAGGGTCACGCCGTCCATGACGCCGCTCAGCCACTCCACCTCATCCGCCTCGTGCAACGCTCGAGGAGAGACTCCTTGAATATGTTCCCTTCCCTTTAGGGAGGGGGTAGGGGTAGGCTTCCGCCCCGCCCTACGGGCAAGCTCGTTCTGTATGAGCGTGAGGTCAATATGCAGCCCTGCGGGTACGCCATCCAGCACACCGCCGATAGCTCGACCGTGAGACTCCCCGAAGGAGGTGAAAGCAAACTTTTCGCCAAAGGTGTTCATGCGCTTTATCTAATAAACGCGCAAAATTACAAAAAAAATTGCATATGTCAAAAAAAAGTTGTAACTTTGCGCGTTTTTTATGTGAATTATGAATTTTGAATTGTGAATTTTGAATTATATAGATGAAAAAAGTACTCTTTCTACCCCTGCTGGCGATGGCATTGCCCCTCTTGGCTGAACGCATTGAACCTATCCCCTTCGGCGATATGGAGCAATGGACAGTGCGCTATATTAAGGAATCGAAACTCTTGGGCGGACAAACCAAGACCCTCTATTGTCTTGCCCCTACTGATACTCTGCAACAGAATGCCCCTTATATCTATGGACAAGACGGCAACCTATGGTCAACCAGCAATGCGTATGCCAATGTGATGGGTATAGAGAAAGCGGCAGGTACAATGAGCCCAGAGGTGCGTGAGAATGGTGGCACTTGCTGCCGACTGGATGTGGATATGCTGGGCGTGCGTGTGATGGGTATGATAGATATACAGGTACTGGTGTCTGGCACCCTATTCACAGGGCGCAATATCGAACCGATCACTACGGCTGCTGACCCTTATCAGAATATTGACTTTGGTGTGCCTTTTACGGGACGCCCATCGGCGCTGATGTTCGACTACAAGTGCGTGGTGGAGCAGGAGAACTGGTACTGGTTCGCCAAAGGTGCGGGCAAACCCAAGAAACGCGAGTTCGAGCATGGCGAGATAGATGAGGCAGAGGCATACATTTACCTGCAACACCGTTGGGAGGATGAGAAAGGCAAGATTCACTCCATTCGCGTAGGAACAGGATACGAGCGCTTCTCCAAAACCCAAGAGGAGTGGGTGAATGCGCACCGTGTCCCAATCCACTATGGCGACATCACAGGCGAGCCATGGTACAAAGAGTATATGGGCTTCAAAGGCATAGAACGCGCCATGAACTCACGAGGCAAGATAACACCGATTCTGGAGGAAGGCTGGGATGCAACCTTGGAACCTACGCACATGGTCATCGTCTTGACCTCTGGTAAGATGGAGGCCTTTGAGGGACACGAAGGCAACACCCTTTGGGTGGATAATGTGTGTTTGGTGTATGAGGAGTAAGGTTAAAGGTTAAAAGTTTAAAGGCAAGGATATATGAAAAAGATTTTACTGACTATGTGTATTGCGCTCTGTTTGCCAATGATGTGTATGGCTAAAGAGCGACTGGTGCTGATTGGTGATGCCTCTTTGGCACCCCACAGTATTGCGAACCCTGATGTACGTGGCTGGGGCGAGAAACTCTCTGCGCTCTTCACGGACAAAGTGGAAGTACTGAACTTCGCGCAAGCAGGTGAGAGTACCCATACCCTGGTGGACGGCCGATTGAAGAAGATTATCAATCAGTGCCATTCAGGTGATTTCGTGGTGCTGCAATTGGGACAGAACGACCTGCGCGATGAGTATGGCAAGATGTACTACCCTGCCGCAGATATGGCTACGCAACTCGCTGATATTGTGGCTCAATTGCAAAAAAAACGTGTTAAGGTAATCCTTTGTACCCCCGTTGTACAACCCTACTACATGGAGGGTCAGGTGATTGAGCGCATGGGCGTATATGCCGATGTGATTCGCCGTGTAGCCAAAGCCAAGCAGACCTATCTTATCGATATGGAGCAACTCACCATGGACTGGATTAGTACCATTGGCGAGCAGAACGCATCGCTCTTCTTCAAGAATATCTCCGCAGATACCCAACGTCGCGAATATCTGCTCACCGAAGCAGGAGCTACAGAGGTGAGCCGTTTGTTTGTGGAGGAAGTGCTGGAGCAGAAAATCAAGAAATTGAAAAAGCATGTAGTGCTCTTCATAGAGCAACAATAGGGTGGAGAACTGGTTTTCACAGTTGGATTATTATCTGTTAGGAGCATTAGCATGGGTGATGCTCTACCAGTGCTATTTCTACCTGCGGTATATGGCAGGTGTGGTTCGCTGGCAACGCCGCCATGCAACGGAGCCGCCTATAGCAGACGAAGACTTGCCCAAGGTGAGTGTGATAGTCTGCGCACGCAACGAGCAGACCAACCTGAGCGATTACCTGCATACATTGCTTGGTCAAGACTACCCCTGCTATGAGGTGATTGTGGTGAATGATGGTTCCGAAGATGATACCCAACAGGTGCTCGAACGATATGCTCAACAATGCAATAACCTCTATATTACTTTTGTCCCTTGCGAGGCACGCGTGATTAGCAGCAAGAAACTGGCACTGACGATAGGTATCAAGGCAGCGCACTATGACTACCTGCTATTGACCGATGCGGACTGCCGCCCTGAGTCACGAAATTGGATTAGAGAGATGATGAGCGGCTTCGTGCGCGGAGGCGAACAGACGGAGGTGGTGTTGGGATACGGAGCATACATGGAGAAGCAGACCGTGTTGAGTAGTTTGATAAGTTACGACACGCTCTTCATTGGCTTGCAATACATGGGCATGGCGGCTGCAGGACATCCGTACATGGGAGTAGGACGCAACTTGGCGTACAGACGGGCGACGTTCTTTGCACACGATGGCTTTCGCGGACTGCTCAATGAGCGTTCGGGGGATGATGACCTGTTTGTCAATAAGGTGACAAATCGTCGCAATGCCGCCATTGTCGGCTCGCGCGATAGTATAACATGGTCACCGCCTAAGACCAGTTGGGGGGAATGGTTGCACCAGAAACGCCGACACTTGTCGGTATCGCACCACTATAAGACAGTGAGCAAACTGCGCCTGGGTATGGAACCCATGACACGCGCATTGTTGTATGCCTTGCTCATAGCTACTTTCGTTTGGGGTGGAGCATGGGCGATGATGATAGCTCTTGGACTCTGGTGGCTCAGATTAATCATGCAACTCAGTGTCATTAATACCGCTGCATACCGATTGGGCGGACGGCTGTTTGGCATAGAGATTGTGGCATATGATATAGCACTGCCCCTTATCTCGCTGTGGATACTGCTGACCCAACGCTTCCGCAAAAAACATATATACTGGTAATACAACTCTAAACAACATACAATTATGGAAGAACAAAAACTCAACATTAACCTCTCGCCTGAAGTGGCAGAGGGTACGTATAGCAATTTGGCTATTGTGGCGCACTCCGCTTCGGAGTTCGTAGTGGACTTTGCGTGCATGATGCCTGGTCAAAAAGGTGCCAATGTGCGTTCGCGTGTCGTTATGACCCCTGAAAATACCAAGAAACTGCTCTTTGCGCTACAAGAGAACGTGGCTAAATACGAGAAGCAGTTTGGTACAATCAAACTCAATGGCACACCTCCTCCTGGAAGTACTATACCTATGTCCTTCGGCGGCGGTCAAGCCTAATTATTAACTAGACCGCTTTTACAAGCTGAGAGATATTAGACCGTGTTACTGTTAGACCGCGCTCGCGCTGAGAGACATCCATAATCTAACAGCGAAGCGATCTAACAACGTAGTGGTCTAACTTCTATCAGCGAGCATAGCGAGCGGTCATAAATCTTTTAACCGATGAAAAAGACTTTTCCAGCCAGTCAACTCATTATCAATGAGGACGGCAGTATATTTCACCTGCATATTCGCCCCGAGCATTTGGCGGATAAGGTGATATTGGTCGGCGACCAAGGTCGCGTCAATATGGTGGCTTCGTTCTTCGACGAAGGTAGCATAGAGTGCGACATACAGAGTCGTGAGTTCCATACCATTACGGGCAAATACAAGGGAAAACGTATCTCCTGTATCTCCACAGGTATCGGCACTGATAACTGCGATATAGTGATGAACGAACTGGATGCCCTCGCGAATATTGACTTCGAGACGCGCACCGAGAAAGATGAGCACCGCACCCTGGAGATTGTGCGTGTGGGCACCTGCGGTGGTATGCAAGAGGATATACCGCTTGGCACCTTCCTCGTGAGCGAGAAGTCCATTGGATGGGACGGCGTGCTGGCTTTCTACGAAGGTCGCGACGAGATAGCTGACCTCGGCTTTGAGGATGCACTCGTGGACTTTATCCACTATCCCGCCAAAGCAGCTCGCCCATACGTGGTGGCAGCAAACCCCGAGCTTGTCAACCGCATTGCAGGAGAGGATATGATGCGCGGATGCACCATTGCTGCCAACGGTTTCTACGGTCCTCAAGGACGTGTACTGCGTTGCGACTTGGCAGTAAAGGAGATCAATGACCTGATTACCGACTTCCGCTACGAGGGACAACGCATTACCAACTACGAGATGGAGGGTAGTGCTATTGCAGGACTGAGTCTGCTGATGGGACATAAGGCGATGACCGTTTGTTGCGTGATTGCCCAACGAAAAGTCGAGGCCGCCAACACGGACTACAAACCTCGTATTAAACAATTGGTACAAACCGTTTTGGAACGTATATAAGACATGCAATATAATTGGAGCATACGGCACCTGACTGCGGTGGAACAGGAGTTGCAACAGCAGTTGGAGCGCGAACTGAATATCAGTTCCGCTGCGGCACGTATGTTAGTAGTACGCGGCATACAGACTGCTGATGAGGCACGCGCTTTCGTGCGTCCATCGCTGGACAAACTGCACGACCCTTTCCTCATGCGTGACATGGACAAGGCCGTAGAACGCCTACACCGTGCGATTGCCCAAAATGAGAAAATCCTCATTTACGGCGACTACGATGTGGATGGTACTACGGCCGTGGCACTCATGTACCGTTTTCTGGAGGGTGTCCAATCGCCAATCGCCGATTGCCAATCGCCCAATATCGACTACTATATACCCGATCGCTATACGGAGGGCTATGGTGTCTCCACGCAAGGAATTGACTACGCTGCAGCACAAGGCTGTAACTTGATTATCACCCTTGACTGCGGTATCAAGGCCGTAGAGAAAGTGGCATACGCCAATAGTAAGGGTATAGATGTGATCGTTTGCGACCACCATACGCCAGGCGATACCCTTCCTGATGCGGTGGCAGTACTCAACATGAAGCGTAAAGATTGTCCATATCCGTTCAAGGAGTTGTCGGGCTGCGGTGTGGGCTTCAAACTCGCACAGGCATATACCCAAAGATACTTAATTGAGGCGAAAGGCAATGAGGCTATTAGGCTATCAGGCGAGAGGCTTCTGCCCCTCACTCAGCTGCTCGCTATGTCCATTGCCTCCGATATTGTACCCATTACAGGCGAGAACCGTATATTGGCGCATTTCGGTATTCGACAACTCAATAAAGCACCTTTCACGGGCGTGTCGGCTATCATGCAAGTAGCGGGTATTGAAGCCAAGAAACTGACAATCAATGATCTTGTTTATCGGATAGGCCCTCGCATTAATGCCTGCGGACGTATGAAGTCGGGTCGCGCTGCGGTCGAACTGCTACTGACCAATGACCCCGTTTTTGCGCGTCAGCAAGCCGAGGAGGTCAATCAAAACAATGAGGATCGCCGCGATTGCGATACCGAAACGACCAAAGAGGCACTCCTGCAACTGCAAGATGACCCTACCTATGCGCATCGTCGTTCCACGGTCGTTTATGCACCCCATTGGCATAAAGGTGTGGTAGGAATTGTTGCATCGCGCCTCACCGAAACGTATTATCGTCCGACTATCGTTCTTACGGCGGGCGAGAATGGTATTATCTCTGGCTCGGCGCGTTCGGTAGGAGGGTTTGATATATATGCCGCTATAGACTCATGCCATGACCTGCTTACGAACTTCGGCGGACACAAATACGCTGCGGGTCTTAGTATGCATATTAATGACCTGCCTGCATTCCGCGAGCGCTTTGAGGCGTATGTGGCAGCACATATACAGCCCAATCAGTTGCAGCCTACCTTGGAGATTGAGGCAGAGATACAGTTGGGGGATATTACCAAGTCCTTTTACAATGTGCTACGCCACTTAGAGCCATTCGGTCCGGGTAATCCGCGTCCGCTGTTCGTGTCACGTCGACTCATTAACCACCGCGATACCCGCGCCGTGGGTAAGGAACGAGAACACCTGCGTCTGGATGTCACCGACCGACAGAACGCTATCACCGGCATTGCCTTTGGCCGTGCCGATATGGCAGAGTATATCCAAAACGGCAACGCCGTGGATATCTGCTACGAACTCAACGAAAATACATTCAACCATTATACCACCATTCAAATGATGGTGCAAGATATTCAACCATGTTCAGTGAATTAGATACAAAAGGCCCTCGCTTGCGTCGAGGCAGTATAGAAGTAGTTTGCGGTAGTATGTTTTCTGGCAAAACAGAGGAACTCATCCGCCGTATGAAACGTGCACAGTTTGCCAAACTCAAAGTCGAAATCTTCAAACCCGCAATCGATGTGCGTTATAGCGATGTGGAAGTGGTAAGCCACGACCATAACGCCATACAGTCCACACCTGTGGACTCGTCGCAGAATATCCTACTGCTGGCCAGTGATGTGGATGTGGTCGGCATTGATGAGGCGCAGTTCTTTGATATGGGAATCGTGGAGGTAGCCAACGAGTTGGCACGCCGCGGTATTCGAGTCATTTGTGCTGGTTTGGATATGGACTTCAAGGGTGTGCCTTTTGGTCCTATGCCAGCGCTGATGGCTATTGCGGATGACGTGTATAAGACGCACGCTATCTGTGTGCACTGTGGCGATTTGGCGTATGTCAGCCACCGCACGGTCAGCAGCGACAAACGTGTCCTACTTGGCGAGACAGAGAGTTACGAACCCCTCTGCCGCGCTTGCTATGAGAAGGCTAAAGCGCAAGATGCTGCGCTATAGGAGGTGGCAATTGGCAATTGGTTATTGGCGATTGGTTATTGGCAATTGGATATAGGTAGATATGAAAAATGAGTTGGAGAAATCCAACTCATTTTTTATACCCTTGCCTCTTGCCTCTAACCTCTCGCCTTTAGCCTCTAACCTCTCGCCTCTAAACAGTAGCGCAGCGTCCTCTAAACTCTGAACATGACTACCACTCCCCCAACATACTATTTTGGGGCAGGAAGACGGTGTCCATATCCTCGCCCGTCCATGTGAAGCGGTAGATATTGTATATATTCTGTGGCAATGGGAACACCAGCGGAGCATCCAGGGCAGCCATAGCGGTGTAGTAGGTCTTGCCCACCTCAAAGTGGGTAGGGGAGGTTCCATCGCCCACACCATTGTTCTCGTGCGCGTATATACCGTATAATATACGTTCGTAGTCCTCGTAATACACATTTCTAAACCGGTCGAAGAAATATTCACCAGGCACACGCCAACCACCTTCGCGAATGGTCAGACTATCTATCGTCTCGCCTACCCAAGGTATGGTCGAGACAATCTCACCTGTCGAGTCAATGGGGTAAATATAGTCCCAATAGCCATCTATGCGATACTCAAACTGCAGGGGTACCTGACTAACACTATCAGTCATAATAGTCTCCACGAACAACTTGCCTGCTGGTTTATTGGTCTTAGGATCAACGACGAACGCATATACCCAATACTCTGTATTAGGTTGCAGCAGGGTGAAGAAATGCTTAATATCCCCATACTGCAAGGAGTGTGAAGAGAAATCAGCCACAAAGGGGATATGTTGTTGCAACTGCTTATTGCGCCAGTATAGGTAATCGGCGTAGGCACTATCCAGTGACAATAGCATAAACGTCTTGGCTATCTTCTGTGGGTCAATGCCTTCTTGCGTGGGTTGGATACTGATGAGGTAGAATGCCTCCTTATTGGTGGAGAAGCGCACCTGTGCAAAACCAGCCGACACCTGCTCCACGTTTATGCTGATCTCCACACCTTCTGTATATGCTGCCACCTCGGGGTTACATGCGGCAAGTATAGCCACAAACAGGAGAGGTAATAGAGGGCGGATATTAGAAACTAAAGTTGCCATTTTCTTCTCTTTCATCGTTTTCTAATAATGTTTGTACCGTATATATAAATCGCACGCAACCTATCTGGTGATTGCCGTAGTGACCAAAACTGTATTGGATGTTTGCATTTTTCCATTTGCTCTTAGCGCGCATGGCGTTCTCAAAAGGCACTACATCATCGTCCATGGAGTGGAACATGAAGACGGGTGCTTCGGGTGTCCATGAGTAGGTGAGGATGGAGTTCTCGGTCATGGCTTTGTACAGTTCCGATACCTCTTTGCTGGTGCGATCCATACCTGTAGGGGTCAGCAGTTCGCTGGTGACTTTGGTGCCAATCAGCGCATTGATCTGGTTGGTGGTGTAGAATTTGCTATTCACCCACTTGTCCAGATTCTCGTAGATATTGCTCGCCATCATGGTGCGCATGTCCAGATTGAGTTTATTGCCCACCACCATGCCCTGCATCATGATAGGCACGGCGCATGGATAGGATGCCCAATTGGTTTCCACAAACTGGTCGTAGGTGTATTTGATGTCATACGGACCGCCTCCTGCGAACACACGGCGAATCTTGATAGGTCGGTCATGGTGCTCAATGGCGTGTTGCACGGCCATGGTGGTCGCACCGCCTTGCGAATAACCCATGAGGTAAATATCATCGTGCTCGGGTGCGCAACCTGCTTTCTCTAGGAAGGGGACTACGGCATCATACATATCCAGCACATTGCGCGCTGTCAGTTCCATGACTAGATACGGGTGCACTTTGTCCGATGTCGCACCATATCCTATATAGTCGGGTATGATGAGCGCGTAGCCCAATTTTACCAGCAGTCCCTCCAGCGAGAAGATATTGCTGGGGGCTTCCTTGTTGCTGGCTATTGTGTAGTGTGATACCAGTATATAGCGTTTGATAGGTCCTTTGGCAGGCAAAATCACTTTGCCCGATAGTAGGATAGGGTTCTCATCCACATCTATCGATGGATACAATCCACTGATCTCCACCGCTACTGCCGCTTTGCTAAAGTCTAAGAGCTCTTGCATGATACCTGCCATAGAGGTGGAGGTGGCGCGTTGCGGATGGGTCACGCCTGCTGCATGCGCGGGTGCAGTCGCAGCGCTATCTGTCATACCCCACAGCGCCATCCATTCGGGGTCGTTGCTCAGGTCTTGCAGATGGGTCGTGCGTTGTGCAGTCACACGGAATGTGGTGTTCTCCGCCATGCTCAAGTCTGCGAAATCAACGTATTGCACTTCGCCTACGTGACAGCCCGCCAACAGCAGGCACAACATGGATACTATAATACTTTGCTTCATATTTCCTCTCCTCTCTATGCGCTAAAATCGATAACCTACTGATACGGTGAACATACGCGAACCTGCCATATACACCTCGTGGATATTCATGAGTGAATATAGTCCGCCAAACTCCACGGCGCCGAACCATTGCTCATTGCCTACGCTCATGCCCAACACGGTCAGACTCACTGCGGGTGCTACGGCTGTCTTGCGGTCGCGGTAGTCGGTCTCTGAACCTGTGTTGATGTTCACACCAGCGCCCAGTCCAGAGTAGAGCGATACATATTTGGAGTGCAGATAGGTGAATCGTGTCGTCGCCAGGATGGCTATATTGTGGAAGTTGCAATTCTTGATGCGACTTACCTCGTCGCCCTTGCCATTGCGTTGCACCTTGTCCCAGAGCACACCGCTGTAGTCCACCATTGCACCTGCGCTAAACCAATAGCGAACACGGTACTGATATTCTGCCAACCAGTGTTGTGTGTAGCGATACCGCTCCTCATACTGTCCGATATATGACTCGGGATAGAGCGTAGAGTGTGTCTGGTTGTACCACACCAGGGTCTCGAACATTTGGTCTCCCCAACCTACGCGTAGCAGGTGAGGACGTCTGCGCGCCATGTCGCATAGATCTTGGCGTACCGAGTCGCGCAAGCTACGTATATCGCTGTGCATGGATCGGCGTGCCGTGCGCATGGCATGTTTCAGTGAGTCGCGCAACTCGCGCACATCGGACATGTCTTGTACACGCGTTGTGTCTATGCTGAGCGTGTCCGCCTTCGCGGACACGGCACAGCAGAAACATAGCAGCAGAATAATTCCTATCTTATGCATTCCTTTTTCTATAGTGATTGGTTATAAAGCCTTCAGCGTCGCTTGCAAGAACTCGTAGAACTTCGCTACAGTGGCGATGTTCACGCGCTCATCAGGTGAGTGAGGGTACTTGATGGTTGGGCCAAAGGAGATCATATCCATGCCTGGGTAGTTGCGGCCAATGATTCCGCACTCCAGTCCCGCGTGGATAATGATCACGCGTGGCTCTACACCGTAATTGGTAAGGTAGGTCTCTTTCATTACCTCCAGAATATGGCTCTTGAGATTAGGCTTCCAACCTGGGTATGAACCAGAGAACTCTACCTCGGCGCCTGCCATAGCAAAGACGGAGTGGATGATGTCTTGCAACTCCTCTTTGCGTGACTCCACGGATGAGCGAGTCAAGCAATATACGACTACTGCCTCTGCCTCTGTCTTGACCATAGCCAGGTTGTTGCTGGTCTCTACCACATCGGGCATTTCTGGTATCACGCGATATACGCCGTGAGGACAAGCCGTGATAGCATGAATGAGGAAGTCTTGCACATCCTCTGGCAACTCGGTGGTTGGGCATGCCACTTCCTCTGCGCTAAAGCGGATGTTATCTTCCACACCGTCATACTCCTTAACGAACAGGTCCTCATACTCCGCTACGAGATCCATTACCTCATCTACGCCTTCTGCTGGAACGGTGATGATAGCCGATGCCTCACGAGGGATAGCATTGCGCAGACTACCACCTTCTACGCTTGCCAGACGTGCTTCCAAGTTTGCCACTGCATCCTTCAAGAAGCGGAACAGCAGTTTGTTAGCGTTCGCACGTTGCAAGTGGATGTCGCAACCTGAGTGACCGCCCTTGCAGCCCGTGATGCTCACTTTCAATGCCACATCGCCTTCCTCCACTTCTACTGGTGTATAGGCGAACTTCGCTGTAGTGTCCACGCCACCAGCACAGCCTACGTACAACTCACCTTCTGCCTCAGAGTCCAGGTTGAGCAATGTCTTGCCTTGCAGCATGCCGCCTTCCAAGGCAAAGGCACCATACATACCGGTCTCCTCATCCACGGTCACCAGCATTTCCAGTGGTGGGTGTACAGCATCCTTGTCTGCCAATATAGCCATAGCGGCTGCTACGCCAATGCCGTTATCCGCGCCGAGGGTAGTACCTTTGGCGGTTACCCATTCGCCATCCACGTATGCCTCGATAGGGTCTTTCTCAAAGTCAAATACGGTGTCGTTGTTCTTCTGTGGCACCATATCACTGTGTCCTTGTAGGATGACGCCTGGGTGATTTTCGTAACCAGGGCTGGCTGGCTTGCGAATAATCACGTTGCCCATACTATCCACGATGGTCTCCAAACCGAGTGAACGACCAAACTCTGCCAAGAAGGCAGTTACTTCTTCTTTCTTGCCCGATGGACGGGGAATCTGTGTCAAGCTATGGAAGTGATTCCATACCGCTTGTGGTTGTAAGTTCTTCATATATTCTATTTAATTTATAATTTCCAGCCTCTAACCTCTCTCCTCTAACCTTTAACCTTTAGCCTTTAACCTCTCGCCTTTTAACCTCTCGCCTCTAAACACTCCCCACCGTCATTTCTCCGCACAGTGACGCGGACAGCATTTTCTTTACTTTCATTATGTCATTCCCATGCTCGCCCAGCACATGCATCATCTTGGTGAGTAATGCCTCGGTCGTGATGTCGTAACCAGAGATAACGCCTGCTTTCAGTAGGTTCAGACTCACGGCATATTGTCCCATGCTCACCGAACCTGTATTGCACTGTGTCTTATTCACAATCACTATGCCACGTTCTGTGGCGGTGCGCAGTTGTTCATAGAGCCAGTTGTGCGAGGGGGCATTGCCCGAACCAAAGGTCTCCAGCACCACGCCTCTGAGGTCGTGTGTGTGCAGTACGGCTGCCACTACTTGTTCTGTGATACCAGGGAAGAGTTTGAGTATCGCTACGCGTGTGTCGAAGCGTTCATATACATGCAGCCCGCGTGCGGTATTACCCATGGGCTGAATCAGTGGACGATTGTAGGTAATATGTACGCCAGCGCGCGCCAGCGCGGGGTAATTGTAGGAGTTGAATGCCGAGAAATGCTCCGCATTGCGTTTCGTAGCGCGGTTGCCGCGGTACAGCTCGCCGTCCATATAGACGGTCACTTCGGGTACAATGGCTTTGCCTTCACTGTCGTATGCAGCGGCTATCTCAATGGCAGTCAGCAGGTTCTCTTTGGCATCCGAACGCAGTACACCTACGGGCAACTGACTACCAGTAAAGACCACTGGCTTGCATAGATTATCCAACATGAAACTCAGTGCCGATGCCGAGTACGCCATGGTGTCTGTGCCGTGTAGGATGACAAAACCGTCGTAGGTATCATAGTGCTGTTGTACCACTTGCGCCATTTGTCGCCAGTTGTCGGGGTTCAAGTCTGAGGAGTCCAGCAATGGCTCAAATGGATACATATCCACATGCACATCCCCAGCAAAGAGTTCTGGCACGTAGGTCTTGAAGGTCTGTATGTCAGCAGGATGCAGAGCGCCTGTTTCTGCATCGCGCACCATGGAAATGGTACCGCCTGTGAAGAGGAGTAATACATTCATATACCAAAATTTGGACACAAAGGTACGAGTTTTTTCTGACATATGCAAGGCTTTGCCTTACTTTTTTACTTTTTGGTGGATAGTTGTTGATTTTTTTATCTTTTTTGCCTTTTGGCACGGTATTTGTATATGGTATGCAAAACCGATTTTTTTTCTTGTAATCATGACAACAACTAAGCATATATTGTTGGTGGATGATGACCTCAACCTTTCCACCGTGCTGGCAGACTACCTGCGTAGCAAGGAGTATCATGTAGAGACAGCCCCTAACGGAGTAGAGGCATGGGAATTACTCTCTAAGAAGCATTTTGATATCCTGCTCACCGACATTGCTATGCCTAAGAAGAATGGCTGGCAGCTCCTCAAGACTGTTCGTGAGAGCAATCAGTTGCTGCCTGTTATTATCCTTAGTGCCAAGACCGACCGCGAGGATATTATCCGCGGCTACCAGTTGGGCTGCGATGACTATGTGACCAAACCTTTCTCCATGGATATTTTGATTTGCAAGATGGAGGCTATCCTCCGTCGCTATGCTATTGGTCAGCAACCTGACCTTATGGAGTTTGATTTGGACGGTCTCCATTTTGATGCTGTGCGTCAGACGCTGGGCGATAAACGCCTCAGTTCGCGTGAGAACGAACTGCTCTTGTTGCTTTGCCAGAATATGGGGCAAACGGTGGAGCGCAATCGTATTTTGATGAACCTTTGGGGAAGTGATACCTATTTCAATGCCCGTTCGTTGAGTGTTTATATCAACCACCTGCGTAATTATATGGGCAAGAATAGCGCCGTTAAGATCCTTAGCGTACATGGCAAGGGCTACAAATTGGTGATCATGAATGATAAAAAAAGTCAAAATGAGGAATAATTCTCAAAAAATGCAGCCAACCCCTTACGCTTTGGCACGGTATTTGTAAATAGTATTTTGCGCAAGTAATTGTGTTATTAATAAATAGTGTTTTTCATAATGAGTTAAGAGTTCGATGTGATATCGCGCTCTTTTCTTTTTATACTCATGCCTTTCGCCTCTAACCTTTCGCCTCTCGCCTCTAACCTTTCGCCTTTCGCCTATAAACTTTCAACTTTCCCCCACAAACTCTTGCATATATCACAAAAAAGTTGTACCTTTGCACCGCAAATCACAAATTGTAAATAGTAAATCCCATGCGTTATATCTCTCCTTCTCTTTTGGCAGCCGACTTCGGCAATCTGCAACGCGAGTGCGAAATGATCAACCGTAGCTCTGCGGAATGGTTGCACATTGATGTCATGGATGGCGTCTTTGTACCCAATATCTCTTTCGGTTTTCCCGTGATGAAAGCCGTAGCGAAACACTGCACCAAGCCCCTGGATGTGCACCTCATGATTACCGAGCCCGAGAAGTATGTGGAGCGTTTCTGCAAGGCGGGAGCGTATAGCGTGGGCTTTCACATTGAGGCAACGGACAATCCTATGGCGGCTATCCGTATCATTCGCGAGCAGGGTGTTAAGACCTGCCTGACAATCAATCCCAAGACCGACATTCATGCCCTGGACCCTTACCTGGGCGAGGTGGATATGATTCTGCTCATGTCCGTGGAGGCGGGCTATGGTGGCCAATCTTTCATTCCTGAGTCGGTGGACCGTCTGCGCTATTTGCGCGAGGCGATTGATAGCCGCGGCTTGAAGACCCTCATTGAGGTGGATGGTGGTGTGAATACCAAGAATGCCTCGCTGCTCTGGGAAGCAGGAGCCGATATCCTCGTGGCAGGTAGTGCCGTCTTCCAAGCCCAAGACCCTATCGCGACTATTGACTTGCTCAAGCAATGAGGTGGATAGCAGCACATACATGGCTGCTTATTCTTATCCCGCTGATAGCAGGTATCTTGCTGTGCTATCATACGCAGTTCCCCGTGAACCTCTTGTCTGCAACCGAAGTCGATTACCTCGACTGCGATACTGTTCTCTGTCTCCATTTGGTGAGCGAGGGGCAAGAGCGCCCCAAGACCATTCGCTATACGGCTCAAGCTCCCGATGGTAGCCGCCTACTGCTCTATTTGCAGCGTGATAGTCTGCCACAACCTCGTATTGGAGATATTCTCCTCGTTCAAACCTCCGTCCACCGCGGTGACACGCTGGGTGACTTTGACTATGGTCGATACTTGCGTTTGCAGGGCTTGGTGGGTAGTGCGTGGGCGAATCGCCGTCATTGGCAAGTCATTGGTCATGAGCCGCTTCGCGGACTACGAGCCAAGGCGGAACAATGCCAACGCCTCTTGCACCAGCGCTATGCGCAACTGGGTCTTCAAGATAAGGAACACGGTATCCTCTCTGCCCTCACTTTGGGCTATCGCGAGGACTTAGACCCGCGCGTACAACAGAGTTTTTCTGCCTCGGGTGCCATGCATATTTTGGCGGTGAGTGGACTGCATACGGGTATCGTTTGGGGACTCATTGTGTGGCTACTCACTTTGGGCGGATTAGCCCAACCACAATACGAACAGCGCCTCTGGCATACGCTACTGACCTTGCTGACGCTGCTTGCTCTGTGGACATACGCTTTCGTCACGGGCCTTAGTCCTTCGGTCATGCGTAGTGCTTTGATGGTTACGATGCTGGAGCTAGGCTGGCTCTTCCACCGCCATGCGATGGGTATGAACACGCTGGCGGCAGCCGCGGTGATCATATTGCTCATTAATCCGCTCGCGCTCTGGAGCGTAAGTTTTCAGCTTAGTTTCGCGGCGGTGGCTTCGCTCATGCTGGTGGGCGGCTGGATGCAACAGCACCTGATACTGCATGGCAAACTACGGCAATACATTGGCGGGCTGCTCATTATGTCTTTTGCCGCACAACTGGGCACTATGCCGCTGACCTTGCATTATTTTGGTCAGACGAGCAACTATTTCGCTTTGACCAACTTGGTGGTGGTACCAGCAGCTTTTCTGCTCTTGCTCATGGGCTTGGCTGCCTTGGCATTGTCGTGGTGCGTAGTGGGCGAATGGCTGGCAGAGGGCTTGCAATGGTGCACCCACGCCTTGCGCCTGTTCGTGGAGTGGATAGAGGGCTTGCCCTTTGCCACAACGCATATCCACCTCAGTGGTATTTCCACGCTGTGCTGCTATGGCGCTATGGTGTGTGCGATAGCGATGATGCGCGGCGAAAAAGTCAGATGGCCCTGGCTCGTAGGCGTGGTGGGCTGCGCAGCTGCCGCCATAGTATGTAATTCCGTGCCTTTACACTTTACACTATAAACTATACACTATCAACGAAACATGAAACAGTATACCCTTTCCGAACTCTGCTCCTGCATAGACGAAGCGCTGAGCATGGAGCTCAATGACACCTACTGGGTGCGTGCTGAGATCGCGTCGCTTACCGAGCGTGGGCATTGCTATATGGAACTGGTGGAGAAGGCGAAGAACAACGCTATCGCCGCCAAACTGCGTGCCACCTGTTGGCAGCATGTCTATCACCTCTTGTCGGCGTATTTCGCCAATGAGACGGGGCAAACACTCGCTGTCGGCATGCAGGTCTTATTGCAGGTGGAGGTCAGTTTTCATGCCGTTTATGGGTTGAGTCTGAATGTTGTGGGCATTGACCCTATTTTTACCCTGGGCGATCTGGCGCGCCAGCGCCAACTCACTATCCAGCGCTTGCAGGAGGATGGTGTCATGGACTTGCAACGCTCTCTTCCTCTGCCCTTATTGCCTCGCCGTGTGGCGGTTATCTCGGCGGCGGATGCGGCTGGATATGGCGATTTCTGCCACCAGTTACAGAGCAACAGTGGCGGTTTCCGCTTCCGTACCCAACTCTTCCCTGCCGTTATGCAAGGCGAGCAGTCGCCTGCCTCTATCATAGCTGCCCTACAGCAGATTGCTGCCACAGTTGACCTGTACGATCTGGTGGTTATTGTCCGCGGTGGCGGTGCGACGACCGATCTCAGGAATTTTGATGACTATAGCTTGGCGTTCCATTGTGCCAATTTCCCTTTGCCTATTATCGCGGGTATAGGCCATACGCGCGATGTGAGTGTGGTGGATATGGTGGTGCATACCTCCGTCAAGACACCTACGGCGGCGGCTGAGTGGCTCATTGCAACTATGCAAGCGCAGGCCGACCGTTTGGGCGAACTGCACCTACGCCTGCAACGTGTGGCGCAAATGGCTATCCGCAAGCAGCATAGCAAGCTCGATGCTCTCTGGCAGTCGCTGCGCTTTGCTACGCAACGACGCCTGCACCGCCAGCGCACCCAACTCGAGTTTTTGGAGAAGACTATTGCCCTCCATTCGCCCGAGCGTATTTATCGCATGGGCTATAGTCTCACGACGGTTAACGGCAAGATTGTCAAGAGCATAAACGATGTCAAAACTGGCGACCACCTCCTCACCCATACCGCCGATGGTGTTATTCAATCTGAAGTAAAAAGTTAATAGGTGTTCATACGTTTTTCCCTTGCCGCTCGAGGGAGTTGATTCGAGCGGAAGTTGTCTATGTTGTCTTCAAAAAGAAATAAGCATATCATCTTTCTGCTCACACCCCAGCAATGGTTGGGTCTTCTGATATTGCTCATATTGGCTGGTGCCGCGCTTTTCTTCTTGCACCGTTTTCAGCCAACAACGGAGCCCACGCTACAACTCTCCGACTCCACGCTCACCGCTTTTACCCAACACCAATCCCAGCAGGACAGCCTCCGCAAGGCGCAACGCAAGAAGCAATACCCCCGTGACACGATAGCCCTTCACTTGCAACCTTTTGACCCCAATACGGCTGATAGCAGCACCTTGGTGCACCTTGGACTCAGACCCTGGCAGGCGAGCAACATGCTCAAGTACCGTGCTAAGAACGGCCGCTACCGCCAAGCCGAAGACCTCAAAAAACTCTACGGCATGACCGATAGTATGTACCAGGCGCTGTTGCCTTATATTCAGATAGATACCTTGGCTGTTCGTTTGTTTCGGGATAGTTTGTACCGTGCCCAACGCCCTCGGGTATCGCCTGTTCGTGCTGACAGCGACACGCTTGCACGGGACACGACACCCCGATATATCAGCCACAAGCGTGATACGGTGCTCAATCTCCGCACGGCGGACACTACGGAGTTGAAGATGATTCGTGGCATTGGTGCTTACCGTGCCAAGCAGATTGTGCGTTACCGTGAGCAGTTGGGTGGTTTTGCTTCGGTGGAGCAGTTGCGTGAGGTGAAGGCATTGCAACCTTTGTTGTCGGACAGTTTGTCGGCAGACAGTTTGTTGAGGCATTTTGTATTGGATAGTGTCAAGGTGGTGCCTTTGCGAGTGAATATGGCGCATGTGGAGTCTTTGCAGCGCCATCCTTATCTTTCTTTTGAGCAGGCGAAGGCTATATACGAACTCCGCCGCCGCAAGATTCGTTTGAAGAGTATCGACCAGCTGCGAACTTTGGACTGCCTGTCTGAATCCGACCTCCTCCGCCTCCAACCCTACCTAAGTTTCGAGAACGAATAGCCCTCCCCGCTCGTTTATTGTTTATTAGTTTGGATAGTTTAGATTTCTGCCCGTTAGGGCAAGGAGATTCAAGATCTTTGTATAAGATTTAGCGGACTCGCGCAAGCGAGTGCTAGCGGTGGTAATTTATTGCGGAGCACATAGGGTTAAATAAGATTAATAAGATTTCTGCCCGCCAGGGCAAGGAGATTATCGTTTCTATCGTTGTTTATCATTGTTTCTATTGTTGAATAACCCCTCTTGCCGTGGCACAATGTTGGTGCCACGGTAATAATCGTTCGAGCGAATGCGAGATAAGAATAGTTGTCTATGTTGTCTTTACTCCTATTTCCGTGTCATTATTGTCTCTATTGTTGATTATCATTGTCTCTATTGTTGACCATTATTGTCTTCATTGTCTCTTCAGTTGTCAAATGTGTCTTCCCTGATTCTTTGCCGTGGGGGTGTGTTCTTATCTCACATTCGTTCGAACGATTATTAGTTCCCTCACGGAATAGTTGTTGAATTATGTTGTTATTGTTGTTGTAAATATAACTCCGTTTATTAGTTTAGATAGTTTAGATTTCTCGCGCTCAGCGCGTAGGAGATAGTTATTTCCGCGTTTCCGTGTTAGTCCGTGCCATCCGTGGGAGATATTTTCCCCTCTTTCCGTGTCCTTGGAACCCTTTCCGCTCCCTGTATCTTTCGACACTTTCCCGATACATACCCGACACATACCCGATACATACCCGACACATACGTATATGCGGTGAATACTCCACGAATATCCCGCATATACTCTATGAATACTCCACCTAAAGGAGCACTAAGGGAGAAAAGTGAAGTGTACCCAAAAAGTTAGTGAGAGAAAAGGTCTTTTCTTCCCTATTGGCTGTTCTGTGCACGGCGGTGGTCCGCCGTGTCTTTCCTCGCCCCTAAATGCTGAACAGTAGGCGCTCTACGCCGTCCATACGCCGTCCACTAAACTGAAAATAGCAAAAAAGTCGCTATCCTCTTGCATATATCAGAAAATTATTGTACCTTTGCAGATTAAATTCGTAAACACAATCCCAACAATATGAAGAAACACATTATTACTCTGTTTTTGGCTTTAACATGCAGTATGAAAAAATCAATGCTTTTATTGGTAGCCTGCTTTCTTAGTCTAGCTGCCAGCGCACAGGTGCTTGAGGTGGTATCTATGCAAAAATTGCCAATTCCTGCGAAGGCGGAGATGAAAGTGGCGGGGATAAGTCCCGCAGGTGACTATATTTTGCTTACCTTGGGTAGCAATAAAGGTCTGCAGCGCTATGATATGGAAGGCCAAACCCTTACCACCATTACCGATGCTGCAGGCGCAGGTTACAATGTGCAAGTGAGCAAAGATGGCAAGGAGGTAGTGTTCCGTGAAACTACTATTGATCATAACAACTTGCGCCACAACCAAATTGTACGTCTCAATATGTCTAACCTGCGACAAAATGTGGTAGCACGTGCTCAGCGCGACATGAAACGCATGTCCACTTCCGATAATCTGACCTCCGTTAGTATCAAGGATCGCCTCATTGTCTTGACCCGCAATGGCCTTACATCTACTTTGGCTCCTAACGGTATGAACGAAAGCTACATCTGGCCTTCTGTTTCACCAGACGGTACCAAACTTTGCTACTACGTATGTGGTAACGGTTGCTGGGTAGCTAACATCGATGGTAGCAACCCACAATACATTGGTCACGACTGCCAAGCTGCTAAATGGTATGACAACAATACCCTCGTAGCTATGGCCAGCGAGGACGACGGTCACTTCACTACTGCTTCTGCTATTGTGCTCTACACATTGGACGGCAAGAAACAAACATTGACCAACGACTCAATGATTGCTATGTATCCTTACGCAGCAGAGAACGCTATCGTATTCTCTACTATCGAAGGTGAAACTTATTTGTTGAACGTTAAATAAGTAAGCAGTCATGAAAAAGATATATACAATTCTTGCAGCACTGCTAACCGTATCCATGTCCGCAAAAGACTTAACGGGCATTAGGTTTTATGTGAACCCAGGTCATGGTAGTTTTGGTACTAATGACCGCCCCGCGGCTACTATTCCATTCCCCAATCTCAAGACTACAGGTATGCCAGATACGTGTGGTTTTTACGAGTCCAATACCAATCTATGGAAGTGTTTGTACCTCGGAGAGAAACTTGAGGCTGCAGGTGCTACTGTATTGTACTCTCGTACCCAATGTGGTCCTTGGCCATATACTATGGTAGATGGTGATTATCCAGATTACAAGTTTATCAAAAATGGTACGATCCAAGATCCTACTATCGGTTGGCAATACTCTGATGGCTACCAAGCTCACCCAGATTATGAGAAGTACAACCGCAACCTCGTTGAGATCACCGAGGAGGTAGAGGCTAACAATATCGACTACTTCATCTCTGTACACTCTAATGCAAACACCGAGGGTTCAACAGCCAACTTCCCACTCATGCTCTATCGTGGTCCAGACGATCGCGCTTCTGCAAACACTACAGACGGATATGAGTATGTGGAGGGTAGCTACGAGAAAGCTCAATTCTGCAACGAGGAGAAACTCAAAATCATGAAGGCTGGTATTGATGTACCATCTTCAACAGCCCTCAATATCCGTGGTGACTGGAACTTCTATGGTAGCTCAAGCAACCGTACCCACGCTAATGATAAGACTTATAAGGGCTACCTCAGCGTATTGAAACATGGTGCCAGTGGTTTCCTCTCTGAGGGTTATTTCCACACCTATCAACCAGCTCGTCACCGTGCACTCAACCAAGACTACTGCCACATGGAGGGTCTGGATTACTACCGCGGCATTGTGAACTACTATGGTGCGGACAAAGAAACTGTGGGTTATATCGTCGGCACTATCAAGGATAAAAGTAACAAAATGAACCATAGCCTCTTTACCTATGCTCAAGGCTCAAACGACCAATGGGTACCATGTAACGGTGCAGAGGTTATCTTGAAGAAAGGTGGCGTAGAAGTTGCTCGCTACAATGTGGACACCATGTACAACGGTATCTTCGTATTCGAAGGTCTTGAGCCAGGCGATGACTACTCACTCGACGCTAACTGCGACGGTTTCTTCCCATTGGATGATCAATATAAGGTTCCTTTCTCAGTAAAGGCTAACGAGACTACCTACCCAATGATCTACTTGGTGGATAGGTCATACTCCTCCCCCACCATCACCTACGAACTCAATGGCGGTGTGACCAACGACTATGGTTGGATGAGCAAGGACGACATGTTTCAAGCCTGTATGGCTGATGCGGGTGTTACAGGTCTTCCTTCTCTCGCGGAGTTGAAGGAGCAAGCAGATGCATTTGCCCTTATCACTGGCCCCTTCGGTGCAAATAATGCACAAACTATCCTTGATAGCGAGAAATGGGACTGGCTTGAGGCGTACATTATGTCTGTTCAGAATGCTGACAATACGGCAACTGCATTGACAGAAGGTGTATCTTCTGCAAGTTGGCGTTATGCTATCGCGGCTTTCTTCTTGGAGATGCAACGTGCCTCTTGGCCAAAATCTGCTGATTTCTCACGCGCTGGAAAATACGAAGCCTTCCAACCAGCATGGAAACATGGCTTTGCTAACCCAACAGAGCCGACGAGTGACTGGGTACTCAACGCTCCTTACAAAGAGGGTTATACCTTTGCAGGTTGGTATGCCACGCCAGACTTTACAGGCAACAATATACTAACCATCAACGCGTCTACCATTGGTGCACTCTATGCAAAATGGCAAGACTATATTCCAACTATTGCTGAGGTGAAGGCTTTGGCAGACGATACAGAGACCAAGGTAGCGGGTGTAGTTAACTTTATTTCTGGTAAGAATGTTTATATCCAAGACGCTACAGGTGGTATCCTCGTTTATACCGCTGAGACTCCTGACTTCAATGTAGGTGACAAGATCATCGCTAAGGGTGTGAAGCTTCTCTATGGTGGTGCTCCTGAGGTTAAGAATGCAATAGTCGAATCTGCAGATGCATCTGAGTTGCCTACAGCAGTTTCTTTTGAGAACTTGACTGCACTTATCGCTGATACTGAATTTAAGTACTCCGCTACTCGCGTTTCTGTTTCTGATTTGAAGATTGTTTCTTACGATAGTTACCTTACCCCAACTGTAGAGGATCTATTAGGAAATCAAGCACTCTGCTATAAGATGTCTCTTGACCCTGTAGTATATCCAGTAGGTACAAAGGTGAATGTGACTGCTGTAGCAGCATGGTACAATGGTTTCAGATTTGTAGGAGATGTTAGTGGCATAGAGAAAGTCGTTGCCGCTAAACAAGACAACTACAATTATCCTGTTCGTAATAATAAGTACAGTCTTGTGAATAATTGGGTAATTTCTAACATAGAGGGCAACTTCGAGGGAAATCGTCCTGGTAATACAGATGTGGTTCGTGGTATGGCTGCTAAAGACGGTATCATGTACTTCATCAACCGCGAGACGGAGTCGCTTGTGCGTGTAGATGCCGCCACTGGCACTATGCTTGCGCCACTGAAGATTACAGGCGATCATCTTTTCCAAGTACAAGGTGAAGATGGCACATATACGGATGCGGTTACTTATAAATTCAATGACCTAAAGTTTGATAATGCAGGCAACTGCTTGATAGGTGCTATTGTAATGGCTGGAACTAAATGCCAACCTTTCATTGTTTATAGCGTAAATCTCGAAACAGGTGTCGCTACCGAGCTTATTAATGATGTGCTGTGGGATAATCCAGATATAGATGGAATTCAATTCCGCTTTGACGCCTTTGGTGTATATGGTGATGTGACTAAGAATGCTGTTGTCATGGCGGCAGATCAGAATTCTTGGAATGTCTTCCGTTGGCAGATTAAGAATGGCGTGGTAGGAAAAGGAGAACTGATTTCTATCCTACTGGATCCCGAAGTTGATAATTACTTGGCTTCTACCGCAACAGGCTTTGGTACTGCTCCTCAAATCGCCCCGCAAGACGAAGAGGGTTTTCTCTTCTATGTGGATGGCTTCAATACATTGCCAATGTTGTTCGCTGGTAACCTAGAGGATGGTGCTGTCTTGGTGGATGACTTTATCCATGTTCCTACAGGTACACGTGTTACGAATAACGAAGGTGAGGAAATTACGATGGACACAGGTCACAATGGTCTCATAGAGTTCCAAGTAGGCGATGATTATTTCCTATTGATGGCAGCTTCTAATACCGCGGCTTCTACACCTTCAGCCTTTGCGCTCTATAAGTTTGCAGATGAGATGCGAACATTTGACGGACTGGAACCCTTATGGTACTTTCCCCACAATGGATTGGGTTCTGCAACGAATGGTTTCCGCACAGCAGTCCCTTCTGTCGAAGTGAATGGCAATACCGCAACCATATCTATCTATGCTGTTAACAATGGCTACGCATCTTATACTTTGACACTAGATGATTTCGATGCGCCTATACGCACCGAAGAGACGGCTACGGCTTGCGATAGTTACACATGGAACGGCAAGACATATACCCAGAGTGGTACATACACCTACACCACTACGGCAGTCAATGGCAATGATAGTATCGTAACACTCCACCTGACAATTACCCCAACATTATACACCGAAGAAACCATATCCGCTTGCGATAGTTACGTTTGGAACGGTCAAACCTTTACCGAGGGTGGCACATATACCTACACCACCACCTCTGTTGCAGGTTGCGATAGTATCGTTACCCTTCACCTAACCATTGGCCACTCGGAAGTAGGTGAAACAGAGTACGCTACCATCTGCTATGGCGAAAATTACACTTGGAATGGTCAAACCTACTCGACTGCAGGCGAGTATAGTATAACCCTATCCAACACCTCTGGCTGCGATAGCATCGTTACGCTACAACTAACCATTCTGCCCGAGATACTTACTACGGAGGAGTACGCCACGATCTGCCACGGCGAGACATATACTTGGAACGGTCAAACCTATGCGACTGAAGGCGCATACACCGCGAGCCTCTCTTCTGTCCTCGGCTGCGATAGTACGGCAATACTCCATCTCACCGTGCTGCCAGAGGTGATTCGCAAAACGGAGTACATCTCTGCACCCACCAATAAAACTGTAAATTGGCGTGGAAAAGAGTACAACGAGACGGGTACATATTACGATACCGTCCACTTTGTGGTGAATCCGCTATGTGATAGTGTCATCTACATGCTTGACTTAACGATAGCAGATAATATTGACTCAGATAAGTATTGTGGAGAAAATCTGACTTGGTATTATTCCAATGGTGCATTGATTATCACGGGCTCAGGCGCCATGTACGATGATCCGGACCTCCTTTCTTATCGCACGCAAGATTGGTATCCAGCACGTGTGAACAATATCGTGCTCCCTGAAGTCATCACCCACATAGGCAACGTCGCTTTTGCCGACTGTGCTAACCTCACCAGTATAGTTATTCCAAGCAGCGTAACCAGCATTGGAGATGGCGCTTTCTCATGGACGGGTTTGCAGTCAGTCACTATCCCTGCCTCCGTCACCGACTTAGGCGAACAAGTCTTTGAGGCATGCAACGGCCTCCACACCTTCCTCTACGAGAGCGAGCCTCGCAGTATCAATAACCAAACCATTCACCCGTTCATTGGTTGTGTTCATCTTGATACCATTATTGCTCCTGCTGCCCTTTGGCATTGCACTACTGCTGACCCTGCCCTGGAGGCGCGCTATGGCGTACCACACAAAGCACGTTATATTGAAGTCACCGATGGAGAACTAACCAACCAAGCCATAAAGTACATCGCCAATAATAACGCCTCTGTTCAGATACTCGACCTCACCAATGCTACTAACACCACGTTACCTTATGGCGCATGGAGCAATAGTTACCAACTCTCTACACTCTATCTCCCTCAGCAGATAGAGGTAATCCCTGAGAGTATGGTGGAAGGTGCTCGCAACCTCTCAGAGATTGCTATCCCTGCTACAGTAATGGAGATTGGC
>JBGVEG010000069.1:0-18540 GCA_045119955.1 Paludibacteraceae bacterium | reverse complement strand
GTTTGTTCTTCTTGAACCGAAATCGGTGATGCGTTATCTTTATTGCAAGCCATTAGGGCTGATAACGCAACAAAAATTGCAATAAAACTTTTTTTCATGTTTATCTAAGATTTTGTTCCCTACTCTTTTCTATAGGATTTTTCAGGACACCTCCTCTTTGAGCTGCGCAACTCATTATATCTTCTAGTCTTCGACTATTTCCTTTATGGTTCCCGTCTCGTCTACCATCCACTGACTGAACTGTCCGTCACCGTCGAAGTCCACCACGGAGACAGCCGCCGCCGTGAAGGTCGAGTCGGTCACTTCCAGCAACGAGACAAGGTAATTCGCCTTTCCCCCTTCGGTCACCAGCGCGTCCTGGATATAGACTATCGCATGCATGTTGTCCGTATAATGCCCGAACATCGCCCTGTAAGCCGTCTCTAGCTCATATACCTCCTTCAGGGACTCTCTCGCCTCCGAGTTCCTCCTCTCAAGCTGTGAATGTCTGATCCACACTATGCCGGAAAGCAGCAGCGCGAGCGAGGTGATTGTAAGTATGATCCATTTCTTCTTCATAAGCACCGTATTATATTGATTGTCCTTCTTGCCAACTCATTCCTGTATGTGGCGTTGCTCAAGGCGTACTTTGCCTTCGCCAGTTCCGTTATCGCCGTATTCCAGGAGGTGAAGTCCGTCTTGCCGAGGTTGTACTTCTCGGTCATCATCCTCGCTGCCTCCTCAGCGTATGCGAGCTGCTCCCTTGCGGTCTCGTACTGTCTGCACGAGGTCTGGTACTTGATCAGCGCCTGCTCGTACTCCCTTGACAGCTGCTTGCGGACTGTCTGAAGCGCGTACTGGGCATCCATACTGGCGTTTCTCGCCCTCCTGACGCTGTTCCTTGCGGACATCCCTGAGAAAATCGGGATGTTCAGGCTCAGCGAGAGGTAGGAACTGCCGTTGTCGAGGTACTGCCTGAAGAACGGGTACGCCTCATAGCGGTAGGTGCCGTCAGGGTTCTGCACGGCCTTCTGCCTCGCGCCCGAGTAGCTCGTGCCATATCCCGCCGACAGCGACAGAGTCGGATAGTATGACGACCTTGCGATCTGGAGGTTCCTCCTGGCCACTTCCACACCGGCTTCCGCCGAGCGGTACTCAGGTCTGTTCTCTACAGCTATCGAGTCCGTGGACGGGAACAACTGCATTCCTTCATACTCATCTGCTTCAATCGGTTCTACCGCGAAGTCCTCCCAGTCCTGTATCTCCAACAGCTGGCACAGCTCCATCCTCGACAGCCGGCACTGACCCTCTGCTGCTGCGACGTCATTGAGCGCAGCATAGTGCTGTGACCTTATCTGCAATAGGTCCGCCTCCGTCACCCGGCCCAGATCCACCATTGTCTGTATCCTCTCCATCTGCGACTCCAGCATCAAGGCCATCTCCCTTGCAGATGCGAGGTTCTCCTGATCGCAGAGTATCTGAAGATAGGCTGCCGTGACGTTCAGTTCTACATCAGTCCTGACGCTCTCAAGATCCGCCAGCGAGGCCTTCAACGATGCCTTGGCCTTCCTGAGCGCATAGTGCCGTCTCATTCCCGAGAAGATCTGCACGCTTCCTGACACGGACGCGCTACTGCTTCCCACCACGTTGTTCTCTATGAACTCATATGTGGTCTGGTCGAGCACTCTTCCGGAGGAGATGCTGTATGACGCTCCCGCTGACAACGAAGGCGCGTAGTCCCAGCGGCTCTCCGAGAGACCGATCTCAGAGTCGTCAACGCCCAGCTCCTGCCTCTTGATCTCTATGTTATGCTCAAGGGCGTAGCCTATGCACTCCTCAAGGATCCAGACCTTGGAAGGGGTCTGGGCGCAGAGCGTTCCTGCGGCAAGCATTGCCAGTATGACCGTCATCGTACGCATATGCTATCTGTTCCTGAAGAGTGACACTATAGGGTCTACGAACTGCTCGATGAGCCTTCTGTCCCTGGTGATGATCTGAGCCTCGCCGTCCATCTGCTGGATCAGCGGGAACTCCTTGTGGTATGTGCTTTCAAGCCCGTCCGGGAAGTCCACCGCCACGGTGTACGCCACGCTGCCGTCCTGAAGCCTCTCTGGCACGGATGCCACGTTCGCCACCACGCCCTTCAGGATGCCGTACTCCATATACGGGAACCCGTTCAGGCGGACATTGACCGTCTGGCCGAGGGCTACCTTGCCGAAGCCTGCCGACGGCACCTTCATCCTGCCCGTGACCTCGGACGGGTCTTCCGGGGTGATGTTGGCTATCACGTCCCCGACGTTGACGTGCTGCCCCGGACTCCAGTAGTCCTGCAGGGACACTACGCCCTCGGATGGTGCTATGATCGCGTATGTATCCAGCCACGTGGCGACCTGGGCCTTAAGATGGTATATCTGCTGGCTGATCTGCGACTCGTGAGATTCTGTCTCTGTCACTCTCTGAAGGTCGAGCTCCACAAGCTGCTGCTCCAGCTGGAGTATGCCGAGGGCTGTAGCCTCAAGGCTCGCCTCGAACCCCGCCACCGTATTCATCTTGGAAAGGAAGCCCTTGCGTGAGGTCTCGTACTCTGCCTGGGAGATTGCCTTCCTCGCATACAGGAGGGAGTCCCGTTCAAGGGTCGCGCGTTCCATCTCCACCTCGCTGTCGAGCAGGGCCTTCTGCCTCATAAGCGTAGTGTGATGAGACCTCTGGCCTTCTATCTGCTGACGGAGCAGTCCCTTCCTGACGGCTATCTGGTCCGTCTCAAGATAATGGGAGTAGTCGCGGAACGCCTTCTGGAGCGTGCTCCATTGACCCTGAAGTCCGCCGACTTGAAGATCCGCAGAGAGGACAGACATCTGTGCCATCCTGTCAAGGTTCAGCGTGTCCGACATCGAGAGATAGGCGCTCATCGAGATGACATCCTCGTACCTAGCCGGTGTGGAGAGCAGGGCTATGAGTTCTCCCGCCTGCACCTTCTGTCCGTCGATGACGCATACCCTGTCAATGAGTCCGTCATATCTGGCCGTCAGCTCCGACGGAGGGCAGGAGGAGGTTATCGAGATGCCCGCATCCACCGTCTGGGGATATCTGATGATGCAGCATCCGATGACGATGAGCGTGAAGACCGCGAAGATTACGGTCACGCCCCAACGGGTGATCCACGAAGGGATAGTACCCATTATCTCCTGGACGGGTTCGCTGTGGTAGTATTTTCTTTTCATACTAATCTTATTTCCTTCAATAGTCCCAATGATATAATCATCGCTATTTGAATTACTTCGGATAAGTAGTTTGCGAAATACCGGTGACAATTATAGCGAGTGCCATAAAAAATGCTCGCACTTCAAAAGAACGCTTGAGAAATAGTTTCGCAAGTATCTACATCCAAACTTCAAATACTTGCGAAACTAAAGGTACATCACCGCTTCGCTCTGTGAGATACTATGTATCGAAGTAAAGCTATAATTCCACAAACTAGTGAATCAATTAAAAATATAGTCAATACAGCAATAATAATTGATTCTTTATTAAATAGCTCTTTGTTAAACGCACATAATATTATGAATCCTGCTATGCCTGAACAAAGAACAATGATGTAGTATTTTACAAGCTCTTTCATGATTAATCTACTTCGCCTGGAGGTGTTGATGGATCATATGTATCTACTTGAAGTGAGAAAATAGCCGAAACTGCCAATCCACCGACAACGCCTCCAATTGCTCCACCAGCTAGACTTCCTAATGCATCTGCAACATATGCAGCAACATTGACTTTTCCCTCACTTCTCGTTTGAAGCGTTCCCCAAAAATCGTATGAAGAGATGCAAACTGAATAAAAGTCACTGAAACTCTTATTATATATCTGATCAGAATAAATATTTTGTAATGTTTGTATAAACAAGCCACTATTATTTGAACAGTCTAATACATATGCAGTGCGTAGTTCATCCACAATAGAAGGAGACAGATCAAGATACTCAAAGTAAGAAGAAAGAGATGAATAGCCTTGTGTATTCCAGTTGTGTACAAAATCTTCAACAAGCTCTTCACACTCGTTCCGCATCTCTAATGTAAGAACCTCATCGACTCCATGACGTGATAGGATTTCGTAACTAAGAGACAAGATTTCTTTAAAATTGATTTCTTTTGCAGAATTTGTTCTTGTGGCAGTCTTGAAAAATTCATTCAAGAGTTCGTTATGCATAGTTCCCATAGACACCTTAGGCATTGAACTATTATTACTTGCTTCAGATACTGGTTCATTTGAGCAGCTTAATACTAAGGCTGAAGCTAAAAAGGACATAATAAGTTTTAAAATCTTTGACATACAATTAAATTTAATTTAATAAATCATTCCTACTCTTTATCGGATTTTCGGTTACTCCTCCTTGGCCAAGGTATATTTTTATATAGTTTCTTTAGTTTCCAAGTTCGAGCTGGTTCCTGACCAGTTTATAGTACTTTCCTCTTCTTGCCGTGAGCTGCTCGTGCGTTCCTTCTTCCGCTATCCTGCCGTTGTCCAGCACGATGATGTTGTCGGCGTTACGCACGGTACTGAGCCTGTGGGCCACGATCACTACCGTCTTATTCTCGAACAGTCTGTCGAGGTTCTCCATTATGGCCTTCTCGTTGTTCGCGTCAAGAGAGTTCGTCGCCTCGTCGAAGAAGAGGAACTTAGCATCCTTGTACGCGGCTCTCGCGATGAGGATCCTCTGCTTCTGTCCGGTGCTGAGGCCGTGGCCATCCGCTCCGATCTTGGTGTTGTACCCCAACGGGAGCCTCTCGATCCACTCGCGTATGTTCGACACTTCTGCTGCCCTGCGCACACGCGCCATATCCGGAGTCTCGTCAGAGACGCCTATGTTGCCCGATATGCTGTCGGAGAAGATGTAGCCCTCCTGCATCACGCTTCCGCACTGCGACCTCCAGACCCTCTCGCTGTAGGCAGAGATCGATGCTCCACCGAGGCGCACCTCTCCGCTGACCGGCCTGTAGAAGCCAAGCATCATCTTCAGCATCGTGGTCTTTCCGCTGCCGGAGGCTCCGACGATCGCGGTCACCTTGTTGGCCGGTATGCGCAGAGACACTCCGTCGAGCACCTTGGCCGAGTGGGGACCGTCGTACTGGAAGGTCACATCGTCGAACACTATGTCCGCGTCCTGAGGGATGTCTCTGATCTTCTGCTCGCCCTCCGGCTCCTCGTCCTTCATGTCGTGGATCTCTCCGAGTCTCTCAAGGGAGATGGAAGCATCCTGCGTTGCCTGCACGAAAGAGATGAACTGTGAGATAGGAGCGTTTAGCTGTCCCATTATGTACTGCAGGGACATCATCATACCGAGGGTCATATCGCCGCTGATGACGGACTTCGCAGCAAGGAACGATATGAGGATGTTCTTCGTCTGGTCAATGAACGTGCCTCCTACTTCCTGAGCCTGGCCCAGCGAGAGGCTCTTGACGCTCACCTTGAACAGGCGGGCCTGTATCCTCTCCCAATCCCAGCGCTTCTGCTTCTCGCAGTTGTTCAGCTTGATGTCCTGCATTCCTCCGATCAGCTGCACGATGTTGCTCTGGTTGGCCGATGCCTCCTGGAACCTCATATAGTCGAGCTTGCGCCTTCTCCTGAGGAACAGGAGCACCCATCCGATGTAGAGTGCAGCTCCTGCGAAGAACACCAGAAAGACACCGATGTTATAACCGGCCATTATGCCTCCGTAGATGAGGAAGGTCACGACAGCGATGACGATACTCAGGAGAGAACCGGTAAGGAAGGTCTGGATCCTGTTGTAGTCACCGATGCGTTGCATTATATCACCGACCATCTTCGAGTCGAAGAACGCTATCGGAAGCTTCATCAGCTTGCACAGGAAGTCCGAGATGAGCGATATGCTCACCCTGGATGTAGTGTGGAGCATCAGCCAGCTGCGGATAAGGTTGTTGGCCATCTGACCGATTGTCAGCACCAGCTGTGCTATCAGAAGCATAACCACGAAGGATAGGTTGCCTGTGCCGATACCGGTATCCACCACGGACTGAGTGATGAACGGCAGTATCAGGCTGATGACGCTGGTAACTAGCATCGCCAGGAGTATCTGGACGATGAACGACTTGTAAGGGCGGAGATATCCGAGGATGTAGCCGAAACCGAACTTCTTCTCCTCATCACCCTTCTCCTCGTAGAACTTCGGAGTCGGCTCCAGCATCAGGGCTATGCCGTGAGTGTTTACAGATGCATCGTCTTCGCTCACGTTATCTTTCCCAACCTGGAGCCAGGCCTTGCAGAACGCATCCTCGGTATAGGTCAGTAGTCCAGATGCCGGATCAGCTACCTTGATGACATATCCGCCACGCTTCTTCCTTATCTCATAGACCACTACGAAGTGTCTCTGGTTCCAATGGACGATGCACGGCAGAGGCATCTCCTCGCGGAGCTGCTCCCAGGTGATCTTCACGCCTGTCGCACGGAAGCCGATGCTCTCCGCCGCATCGCTTATCCCCAGCATCGACACCCCCTCGCGGGTGATGTGGCACCGCTCGCGAAGGTTCTGGAGGCTGTAGCTCCTGCCGTAATGCCGCGCGATCATGCGCAGGCACGTAGGACCGCAGTCCATGGTATCTAGCTGCCTATAGGATGGGTAAGTCATTATATGCTGTATTTAGATTGTATGTTTATTGATTTTCCTGATAATGTTCGACGATATATTCCCACGCTGGATCCTTTTCCATTGTATAATCCGAGAGATTCAAGACCACATCTGGGACCAGTTCTATCTCATTATTCAGATTCTCATTCGGACGAGTGATATGCCTGCAGCTGACAGTTGCATTGGTACCAGTATTCGGCAGATTGAAGCGCAGTACATCCCCATAATGAGAAGGCCTGTGGCCGGATGTTTCACCGATGATGGTTCCGATATTATTATCGCGAGCGAGAGTCAGGAGAAGTCCAGCAGAACTGAATGTACCCCTGCCACTGATGAAAATGACATTCCCCTTGAAAATCTTATCCGGGTCGTGATTTATCCTATGAACCGAAGCGGCTTCTACAGGATTCTCTCTCTTGATTTCCCAGTAATCAAACACATCTCCATAGTCAGGCTTTGTACCGTCATTCAGTTCCACGCCGGAAAGGTTTGGCTGATGCTTGAGCAACAGCTCAGACATTCGCACCTTGCAGCCCAGATTCTTCATCTTGTCATAATCAGTAAGATATGACAGAAGCAGATCGCAAAGTCCGCTGTTTCCACCGCCATTGTTTCTGACATCCACGACCAATGTTTGAATGGATTTGTTCTCAATCTCAGCCATCATTCCCTCGACAAAATCATCAAACCGCTGTCCTAACTGAGGATAGTTCAGGCTGTCATAACACATATTGAACTGGAGATAGCAGATACTCAATGAATCTATCACACCATAATAGAAAGGAACTTCTTTCAGTGCGGTAGGTGAATCGAATTCCATATCCAATTGCTTAATGACCAGACCATGCCCTGTGCAGGGTGGAATCGTCACAGAAGTATTGTCCTCGAATATCAGAACAATCTCGTCATCATCATATCCGCACATCTCCCAAAAGTCCTTCATCTGAAGCATCTGGCTCAACTGACTGTTTTTGAAGATCTCATTGTCTCCACTGATGAGTTTCTGACCTCTCGCCATCAAGTCGCTTAGCGGATAGCCATTCACTATAGCGATCCTCTTGCCAAGAGCCTCCTTGTAATCATCTTCGACAGCCAACAGATATCCTGAATCCTTTGTGTCGAACATAATGTATATCGGATAAATGAGTTCCTTGGATAATCCGGAAGCGACCTGCGAATGTCCGTCGTTCAAATGTGAAGTCAGTTCCTGCAATCCGCAGCGGAATGCCTTCAAGTCGTCCTCACCAGCCAGTTCCTTATACAGTCTTCTGGTATCCTTCCTTAATTCCTTCACATGCTTCCTGTCGGCATAATATGGATGTGATAGTTCGAAGGTTTTGCTATATAGCAGAAGGTCTTTCTGATACTTATTCCCATCAAGATATAGACTTGAAGTTTCTATCAAAGGATACGATACTGATGGAAACTCTTGAGCGAAAGATGTATATATTGATAAGCAATAGACGAACAGTAATAGAATTCTTTTCATAATCTTTAATTTTGAGAATTATGCATAAACTGCAGTTCAATGAACTTTTCCAAATTAGATTTTGCTACCATACAGTAGTCTTGCTTCAAATTTCTCATATCTACGCATCCTCCAGTACATGAGGGGAATAAAACGCATTCATGACAGTCTTTATCTAATAGATTATCATTTCCCAATGTATATGTTGCATAGCGATCCATATCGGTTATAATATTGGGGGCCAAGATATTGCCTATTACTTTATCAGACATTCCGATATGATGCCAACACTTATACAATTCACCTTCGGGTCCAATGACAAAACTGCTTTGGCTCTGAACCCCGCATCCTTTATTTCTACGAGATATTAACAACTCATTTGTATATATTCCATGAGTTTCATACAGTTCTGCCAAGAATGACGACTTTTCTTCAGCACACTCAAAGCAAGTATTATTACTACATGTATTAGTATAGTCATGGACAAAAGCCGGATATAGTATTACACGACTTCCAAAACGACTCCGAATCTCTTTATGTAGATCCACATATTCAGTAGAGTTTTGTTTTGTAATGTTCATACGGACATATATGTTCATATCATCCTTTATCTGGATTGCAGCATTAATATTGTCCATAATCTTATCATACGAGTTTTGCCCAGAGCGTAGAATACGGGTTCTATTATGACTCTGTCGAGCTCCGTCAATAGTAATTTGCGCACTTGTGATTTTCAGATCATCAATAATAGGTAGCAATTTATCTAAATTATAACCATTCGTGATGATACTAGCAGAGTATTTACATATTGGTTTCAAATGCGTAGTTAAATATACTATTGAATCAATTGCTTCCGTAGGCTCGCCACCATACCAAGTAACAAAAACCGGCTTATCCATATAGTTTTTCTTAACATAAGATATGATGCCATCCATTACTTCCATGCTCATTTCCTTGCGCATGATACGGCCTTTTTCATAACAATAAGGACACGCAAAATTGCAATAACGTGTGGGAGCAATCGTTAGACTTAATGAGTCTGTGGAAAAACGTCTTCTTAAATTCTGAAGTATTATCTTATTAATTTCTGCATCATCCGACTCAACAATGAATCTTCCATCAAACAAAAATTTATACCTTTCGTCATCGGATTTAATTGATGATGGAGACTCCATTATTGATACAAGTTCATCATATAATTCTGGATCAACCTTAATTAACGCATTCGATAATGTGCTATACAGCAAAAAAGCAGAAGCCTTTTCTGAATAGAACAACTTGGTGTATTTACTCCAATTCATATTCAACGTGTTTTTAATGAGAGTGGCAAAGTGTCTCGATGCCACTCTCAAAAACGAATTAATTAATAACGATGTCTTTTGTAAGACATGGCTTAGTTGTAATAAACTTTGTTGAGCATGTGTCCTCAAGACAAATAATATTGTACTCTGGACAAATTACCCCACCCTTAACACCCTGCATGTCAAGGTTTGAAAGTTCCTGAGAAGATATTCCAGGACTAACGATTTCAAAATTTTTACGTTTCATGAATTAAAGATTAATACAATGCCTACTCTTTAAAGGATTTTCGGCTTTCTCCATTTTATTGCGTGACATATCATTCTCTTATCTCAAACTAAACCGAACCTTAAACATAACTGACAACGGCCTCAATTCATACGCATAAGCATAACTGAACGTATTCGAATACTCAATAGCACTGAAAGACCTCTTATCCAAAAGATTCCTTCCCTCAAGGATGAACTCGAACCTCCTGTACTTATATGAAGCCGAAGCATTCATGAACACCATATTCCTGTCATCACCCTCGATCTCTCCACAGAAATAATGCTCCGCACCCACATTCAGCAGCACCCGCTTTGCAATCACAAAGTTCAACGCTCCGCTCTGCCTCAGCGTACCAACCGGCTCCACATCATTATATCCATCAACCGAATGCACCGAATAACTGCCCGAATAATCCAGGATCACGTACTTCCCGATATTTGAATTCACATTTGCCCCGACGCGATAACTGTCCATCGTCACGGGCGTAACCTCACCCTGCACCATTGTCTCGCTCCAGTTCCTCGACCATCCTCCATTAAGGCTGACAGAAGTAGAAATTGCACTGAACCGCTTGCTTGCCCTACCATTCGCCGACAATCCCGACGACACATTATTCCTGTCAATAGCCTCCGCAATGAATGAATCACCCTCATACAGATTGTTCACAGTCTGACTCCTGCTCGACCTGAAATAAGACACATCAGCCGAAGCAAACAAAGAATTCATCGGATTCGAATAAGATATATCCCAACCGTAATTCTGCGTATTCGTCCTAGCACGCTCTCCATCCTTTCTGCTCACAGACTTGTAATTCCTCATTATATATCCGCGGTAAACATCATATACATCCCCCAGATCCACATTATATGCTCCATAAGCGCTCATCTTCAGATTGTACGAAATCTTCCAGTTCATAAACAACGATGGCCGTGCAAGAAAATGATCCTTGCCATTGATGATAGCCAGCTCCAGAGGACTCGCCAAACTCATATTGAAACTATGCTTCGAATAAGCGATCTGCGGCTCCACAAACACATCGTACCTTCTCCATCTGCAATCATTCATAAGACTGTCGGCAACGCTTCCGGACCACTCCAAAGGAGAAAGAACAGAATTCAGATTCTCCACATTAGCATTGAATCCTCCCTTGAGATAGAAGTTCCAGAATCCCGCCCTATATGAAGTGGAAACATAATTCCTAGTCCTGAACTTCTCTGCCCGGATATATTGCTGCGTACCTTCCTGTCCTGCACCTTCATCGAAATACTCAGAGAACACAGCGGGTCTTACTTGAAGCTCTGAAGTCAGCCTGTTATAGTCAGTATTCGACGAAAAATCCACCTGCCATTTGCCGAACCTGCGTATCAATCTTAACTCATTGTTCAAAGTGATCCTCGGCTGCTTATGACTCTGCGAAACCTCCTCATCACCAATCACAGTACCGCTGCTCCTGTTCCATCCGCCGTTGAACGAAAACCTGTTGTTCAGATAGTTCTTATTGGAATTATTCATATACTTCAAAGCCACCTGAAGCCTGTCAGATATATTCTCCGCATCAATATTCTCATAGATGTCCAGCGGATCCTGCCCCGGAATGAAATACGAAGTACTGTTCTCTCCAGACTCGTTCCTCCTGTCGTGGATATAATAAGCGTTCACAGTCAGATCAGAGTCCTCACCGATCTTGTTGATGGTATTTATCGAAACCGAATGGATGTTGTTCCTCAGATAAAGTCTCTCGTTCACAGGAGGATTGCCAGGCTCCTGCACCCCGGTCAGCCTCTCTGCCTCCCAGCCCATACCCATAGAAGACTCCAGTTCCCTCGCAACATCCTCTCCGGTATTGTTCGTCTTATAAGTCATAATGGTCTGGAACTTCTTGCCGAAAAACATAGGAGTCACTTCACCGTTCCACAACACAGGCTGATAACCGGCTCCACCCTGAACCACTCCGTTCCAGGCACCTCTCGCTCCGGACTTCAGAATCAGATTGATAGCAGCCCTGTCAGAAGCCACCCAGTCCTGCAGTACCTTGATAGGCTGATGGTCCTCATACACCTCCACCTTTGCAATGTCGCTAGCCTGAATGTTATTCGTAGCAATGCCATACTGACCGCCCAACATATCCATCCCCTCTACATAGAACTTATTGATAGCCTTTCCCTGATACTTGATCTGTCCGCTCGGAGCAACCTCGATTCCCGGCAACTTCTGCAGCACGTCGCCGATGCTCCTGTCAGTAGAATCCTTGAAGTTGGCCACATAGTAAGACACGGTATCCTTCTTCCTCTCGATCGCACTTGCCTCGACCTTCACCTCCTTGATCTTCAAAGCAGAATACTCCACAACGAAATCCAATCTTCCAACGCCAGCCGGAACATCCTTGCTGACCTTCCCGAGATTGAACCCTGTGACAGTAACCCTCACGGAATCAGCCTCACACCTGAATCTCACCTCATACCGACCCGCACCATCGCTGCTGCCATAACTATAAAGTCTCTTCCCGTCTGTACTCTGCACAAGCACATTAGCCCCGGCAACCGCCTCGCCGTTCCTCTCCGCAACCGCACCGGAAATAGATCTCTCCACGACGGGGTTCTGACCATAAAGAGTCATAGTCATAAACAACAGGAATATGTATAGATGATTCTTCATTTGATGTCGGCTACAGGATATATTCAAGGTCTGGCAAGATATATTGTTCCGGTATTCTCCGTCCGTTTATCAACACTGTAGGAGTACCTGAAATGTTGTTTTCAATGCAGAATGCCCGATGCTGAGTAAGTATATCGTAATATCTGTCATCTCTTTTCCAAGATAAAGGTATATTTGACTTTTTGTAATAATCTTCAATAAGAGCATTTACAGCCTCCCACGATAAATTCCCATTATGAAACTGCTCAAGGATATAAGCTGCTACCAGTTCGGCTCTTCGGTCATTCTTCTTGGTAAGAAATATGAGTTCTATGTTATAATCAGATAACCGCCATAACTTCTTGTGAATCCTATGACAGAACGGACAATGAGGATTGATGACTAAAAGAATTGTGGGTTTGGAATTGTCTGTTATATTCGAGATTGTATGCTCCGGTATCTTTGAAATTGCACATTGCTGTTGTCTCATAAGTCCCCAGAATATGTTCGTGTCTGAGACTAATGCTTCTTTAACAGATTTCAAAGATTTCAGATCTCTCTCGCTATTCAATAAATCCTTCAACTTGATCAATGCCAGAAAGACAATGAAGAATGCGACAGCATAAGTCAATGTAAGTCTGGTAAACTCTATCTCTGCTAATGAGGAGACAACCAATGTGGATTGACCGACCAGTAACAAGTCAATTGTTATACACAATGGACAAGCTTTCTTGTTAACGAACATCCATATTGCAGAATAGATGACAAAGGCTATTGCTGTCAATGGGTATAATGAGACGGCGCCAATGGAATAATCAGGTAAAAAGGAAACAAATGTTATAGTGATGAAATATGTCAAGGATAAGTCACCTATTGAAATATGCCCCAGTATTTTTGATCCTTTTGAGCCTATGACTTCCTGACAACGGTCGTGTCCTTTAATATTGCATAACCCAGCCAAAGGGTTATTGATCTTGTTCTCTTTAAGATATACTGCTGCTGATATGATTATTCCAGCAAGTCCGCTGGCTAGAAACAGGACATTCTGAAAGCCGTCAAAACTCAATATTGAGCAGATTAATATTAGCAAAGACGCACATAAATAGAATACAGCCTTCTCCTTCAGGTGCCACATCAGTTGGCCTAAATAATATGATGCTGATTTATTTGAACTTTGCTTGTTAGATGGATCCACTGTTAGGATATAACCATTCCATATTTTTGTAAAATCCTCCAATGGAACGATAATTTCCTTATCATCCTCTCCGACTATAGTTACACTTTCGTTCGAAACGGCTTTGATCAACACAAAAGATGCTCGGGTTCCAGTGGTGGGGACAATTGCAGGATAGACGATTGATGTGAGTTGATCAGGATTCAAGTAATACACATAATTCACGACACCCAATTCATCCAAAGTATCACTGATCGACCTGATGCTGTTAGGCATAGGGTGTCTATGATAAATCTGGGATATTGTACTGCAATCGCGGCATATGCCGTGCTCTGCAATACAATGATGAATGAGTCTAGTTGTTGTGTCGGAATTATGCATACTTCAAATTATTGTTTTTCTATCGGATTATATGGGTATAAGAAATGCCCAGAAGAAAATACTTCTTTCGAAGTTAAACCTCGTGTTTCATCATATATCAGTCTATATCCATCAACACCATCACTTGTAAGTATCGGATCATCGTGGGCGTTCTTTTCCATCTTTCTGTATTGTTCCCTTGAAACAACCTTCTCTCTCTTAGGATATCTTGTTATCTCTTCTCGCTTTTGTTCGATACTGATAAGACTGAATACATATTCATCATTTGAATCCACTGCTTTCATTATCAAGCCAGGCAAACCGTTGAACTTCCATAGTCCGCAATCGACCGGAATTTCAGGAGTGAACCATACCGCCCACACTCTCCCTGCATACTTTGTAACGGCTTTCTGACAAATATATCCTGCTACTTCCTCTGTTTCTCCGGTCAATTCCCAATTCATTCTCGGCAACTTCTCATCATACCTGAACATTGTATTTTTAACCTCTGGAACAAGACCATAATTGATCAGATTGCCTGTCTTAAGGTTGCGATATACAGACGATGCCATTACTTCCTCACACCCTTTGCTACGCTTATATTTCTTTTCATCCGGATGCCCGTTGGGAAGTGTATAAAGCATATTGGTTCTCCAAGTGCTTTCCCCGTATGTCCAACTATATTCATCGCCAATAAGACATATGACCCTATCCTGATATTTAGTCGTGAACAAGGTATCACACAAAGCCATCAGTTCATACTCTATATGAATTTTACTGTCTCCGATCTTCAAAGGATTGCTTAAATCGCAATGTGAAAACATTGGTGGTGAGTATCGATAGACATCTTGATAAATGACATAACCTGGTCTTGTAACAAAATCTTTCAGCGTCCTTTCTCGATATTGAGCACTTCCACTAAATGTGGCAGAAAAGACGAGAGTGAGTAATAATAGCTGAAATTTCATACATAAGAACTTTATAATTGCACTCCTACTGGAACTCAAATATCAATGAGTACCAGTAGGAATACAATGATGCAACTAGTCTTCTGTACAATTTACCTGTCCAGCACCAGTGATGCCATGGACGATGTCAGCTGCTGCAACATGGCCAGTAGCATCAACGTGATGAATCTCCTTTGTTCCATCTGCAAGGAATGCGACACATTCGAATGTTGTGAGATCGTTGTTTCCGCCCTTAACGGCGCTCATCTGCTTCTTTGAAAGCTGAGTTTTAGTTTTCATAATTGAAAATGTTAATTGGTTACCTACTCTGTCTCGGGATTTTCGGTTTCCTCCCATGTTATAATGAAATTATCCTATTCTATTGTAAAATATCCCTCACCATAATAATACTCACACGAAATATATAAAGTGTAATGTCCATCAATCTCCGGAGCAGGCAATGTAATTGATACCATCCCATCATACACAATTGCACTTTCAATAAGATTACCGTAACTGTCAACAACACCTACTTCTCCTGCACCGATTTCACCCATATTAATAATGATAGAAGAGGTCGAATAGTAGAGGGTAGCTTCAACAGGGTTAATTAATGATCTTATTCGTCCTCCATCAGGCATAGACGAGCCAATCAATATTATTGTCTGCTGGTTTCTTTCTGGCTTTTCATCATCAGCCATTACTGTCATACTGCATAGTGCAGCGAGAATAAGAATAATGTAGCGTTTCATTTTTCGAATTGTTTTTGGTTTGTGCTGCAAAAGTATCGCGGCCTCATTCTCACCTGCAAATTTTTAGTCTCACTTTTAAAAATCGGTAAGATATTGATTTATAACGACTTACCCCCCCCCGTTATTTTCTAAGCATTTAGATACATATAGAAAAACTCCCCGATAACCACTTGATTATCGGGGAGTTACAAAGGTGAGACTATGCTATCTCAAAGTGAGACTACTATGTATGAAATTCTTGCAATTTTTGCTTAAGAAATACATCTATCTGCGTTCCACCCTTTGGAATATCCAATTTCTGTCTAATAGTACTGTTAACATTATAGATTGCCTTGCGATTAAGATACTCTGAAATCTCGGCTCCGTTGAAACCAATACAATACAAGCAGCAGCAGCCGATCTCCCATTCTGTAAGATTTCTCTTACGAAGGTATGCCATAAACTTCGGATGAGAGATCATAAAGGTCTTCTTTGTGGATTCCAGAAAACCCTCTCTGTTCTCCATCAATTTTCCGAGTTCAGTATACGCTATCTTTTCAAAGGAATCTGAGAGTTCTGCCAGAATGAACATATTAAGAACATTCAACCTCTGTTCGACAGAAGCAAGAATATCCTTATCTATTGATTTATCTTTCCTGATTTTCTTGAGCTGCTCTATCTCGGCTTTGAGTGAAGCATGCATCCGCTCAGTCTCTTCCTTCTCTTCTCTAAGAAGAACACACTTTGCTTCAACCTGTTCTTTTTCTCCAACAATAGTCCTTCGTTCTTCATCGAATTTGATTTTTTGAATGCGCTTCTCTTCTTTAATCTTTCTCATTCTCTGGAAAAGAATTATAAAAAGGAGAATAAATACAATCAAGGATAGGGTGACTACTACTATATACAAGGTTTGTTTGACAGACTTGAGTTCTGCCAAATATTTATCTTCCACGTACTTAGTATCACTTTCCAAAATATTGACATTCTCTTTGCCAGTAATACTAAAATATTCCTTGAATGCAGTTATTGAGTTTTCATAATCATTCAACCCCTCATATACCAAGGCAAGAGTCCAATAGTAAGCAGCATTAAGACAACCACCACTATCACGATATTTTAAGATAGAATCTAATGCAGCATCAAAATCAGATATTTCCAGATAAGCATTTGATATATTAATCCAATTAATATATTGGGGCGAAGATATTTCAGAAATATACTCATTGAGTATAGAATCAGTACTGATTACTGTATCAATCTGTGACAAATACAGCATATTTGAAAAATATCGGCTCTTATTATATTCATTCAAATACTGCCAATGCGACTTCACTATATCAAGATGTTCATAAGCTTTAACGTATTGTCCCAACTGCATATGCAAACTTGCCATATCATTGAGCGTGGCTATATATTGTAGAGTATCTTTTGATTTCAGAAAGTATGATGATGCGACTTCTTCCTGACTCAAGGCACTTTCAAAATCATAGGAATATTGATAAAGACTCATCTTTGCCGTATATAAACGGGCTATTATACCATAGTCACGACAATCCTTAACATATTGTTCAGCTTCTACATAGCTCTCCATTGCTCGTTCCATATCACCCGCATTCAAGGATACCACCCCGTTATAATAATAAGTAAGTAATTTCTCCTTGGCAGTCCCGTGGTTCTCATAATATTTGACAGCTGGAGCGATGATGCTGTCGCTTGCCACATCAATATAATTCTTGTCCAACGCCATCGTGTAGAGCAATGCGAATCGGGCACGGACCTTACGGGTGGTCAGCATTTCCCTATTTATGGACTCCAGAGTCTCGAGAGCCATTTCCGGATTATCCTCCAAATGTACATCTGCAGCATCAAGATATCTTTCCACTTCCGTAGTGTCAGCACAGGATACAAGAAGGAATCCCGACAATAATATATATAATATGTGCCTGGTATTCATAATCTACTGATGATAGGATGAAATTCAATACAAATATAGCCACTAAATATGTAACGACATAATACATAGCAGAAATGACACGTAATTATGCACTTTTTACCACTATACGCTAAAACAGATCCTTTCTGATACGCTCAACAGCTACGTAGAACTCGTCACCACCCTGATAATGCAGACCATCAAGCAACGGGAAGACATATCCTTCCATAGCCCCCTTCATATAGTTGACAAGACGACGCCTCTGAAGAGGATACATATCTCTGTCACCCTTAATGCGTGAGCAAAGTTCCTCCGTCTCTGAAAGATGCGTCATTATCATTCTGGCCATTATGTCATCCCTGTCCAGTTCGGCCAGATGTCTGACTCGGGAGAACAGGGACAAATAGATTGTGACAGACTCCCAGGAACGTCTCAGATCGACGACCTGTGCAAGATATGCGGAATAACACGACGACGCCTTGCCGTCCTTTACAGAGTTCTTCAGAGTTGCGATGTTACGCTCCACATTCAGGACCTGGCGGCAAAGGTCGTCATATTTCTTCTGGAAAGCCAGCATATGCTCCTCCCTTGTCTGCATTCTGGACAGAAACAATCCCTCTGTAGACCCGGCCCTGCGTATAAACACCACTGCCGTCACAAGGATGGCACACAGAAGGAGTGCAACGACACCCATCATCACACAGACAGTCGTCATGCTACAAGAATAACCCATATTCAAACATATTAACACTTACTACTTTCCGGATGCGTCAAAAGGGCATCCACCGGATACAAAGTTAAGCATTCATAGTTTGACATCAAAAAAAACAGTCTTACAAAAGTCTTACAGCCACTATTGATTATCAATAAGTTACAATAGTGTTTAAAAGAAAAATCTTTCACAAGTTTGACAGAGTCTCATATTGCATATTTTCAGATACAACTGGGAATATTTGGAATAACGAAAGCGTCTGAAGTCCGCCAGGAAACAAATAATCCGGTCTGAAAGGCACATCGATCTTTCCGGCCGGATTATATCGCATAAGAGGGTTTGCTTACTAATAGTTGGTAGGGTGAATCATGAAATAGCTCTTCGGATGCTTGC
>JBGVEG010000068.1:0-1772 GCA_045119955.1 Paludibacteraceae bacterium | reverse complement strand
CTTACATGCAGCAGCACAAGCACCGCAACCGATACAAGAAGCAGCATCCATTGCCTCGTCAGCGTGAGCCTTAGGAATTGGAATTGCGTTTGCATCAGGTACACCACCTGTATTAACTGACACGAAACCACCAGCTTGCATGATCTTGTCGTATGCCTCGCGGTCCACCATCAAGTCCTTGATTACTGGGAATGCACGGCTACGCCATGGCTCGATAGTGATGGTCTCGCCATCTTTGAACTTACGCATGTGCAATTGGCAAGTGGTGATAGCGCTGTCTGGTCCGTGTGGGTGACCGTTCACATACATAGAGCACATACCGCAGATACCCTCACGGCAGTCGTGGTCGAATGCGATAGGATCTTTGTGCTCGCTGATGAGTTGCTCGTTGAGGATGTCAATCATCTCCAAGAACGAAGCACCTTGGAAGATGTGTTTGAGTTCGTAGGTCTCGAAGTGACCTTCTGCCTTTGGGCCTGCCTGTCTCCAGACACGCACCTTTATGTCTATATAATTATCCATATTGCTTAGCTCTTATAGTTACGAGTTTTACGTTCGGTGAATTCATAGTCGAGTGGCTCCTTGATAAGCTCTGGTTCGCTGTCCTCGCCAGTGTATTTCCAGCAAGCTACATAAGAGAACTTATCGTCTTGACGCATTGCCTCGCCCTCTGGAGTTTGATACTCCTCGCGGAAGTGACCACCGCAAGACTCCTCACGGTTCAAAGCATCTACAGCCATCAAACGACCAATCTCGATAAAGTCTGCCAAGCGGAGAGCTTTCTCGAGCTCGTTGTTCAATGAGTTAGCCTCACCTGGGATATATACATTGCTCCAGAACTCTTTCTTGATTGCGTCGATCTTCTCGATAGCGTTCTTGAGGCTCTCAGCGGTACGACCCATACCTACGAAGTCCCACATCACAAGACCGAGTTCCTTGTGGATAGAGTCCACAGAGCGGTTACCTTGGATAGCCATCAACTTGTTGATCTTCTCCTCGATAGCCTTCTCAGCCTCTGCGAACTCTGGGAGGTCGGTAGACATACGTGGCACACCGATTTGGTCGCTCAAGTAGTTTTGGATTGTATAAGGAAGTACGAAGTAACCGTCAGCCAAACCTTGCATCAATGCAGAAGCACCGAGGCGGTTAGCACCGTGGTCAGAGAAGTTAGCCTCACCAATACAGAAGAGACCCTTCACGCTGGTTTGCAACTCATAGTCAACCCAGATACCACCCATGGTATAGTGGATAGCAGGGAAGATCATCATTGGCTCCTCGTATGGGTTCTCGTCAACGATCTTCTCATACATTTGGAAGAGGTTACCATATTTTTGAGCTACGACATCCTTACCAAGGCGTTGGATAGCGTCAGAGAAATCGAGGAACACAGCAAGACCAGTATTGTTTACACCATAACCCTTGTCGCAACGCTCTTTAGCTGCACGTGAAGCTACGTCACGTGGTACGAGGTTACCGAAGGCAGGGTAGCGGCGCTCCAAGTAGTAGTCGCGATCCTCTTCTGGGATATCACGACCCTTGATCTCACCGCGTTGGAGGCGTTGAGCGTCCTCAAGTTTCTTAGGAACCCAGATACGACCATCGTTACGGAGTGACTCAGACATCAATGTCAATTTAGATTGGAAGTCACCGTGCTTTGGAATACATGTTGGGTGGATTTGTGCGTAGCAAGGGTTAGCGAAGTAAGCACCGTGGCGGTACATTTGCATAGCAGCAGAACCGTTAGAAGCCATCGCGTTGGTAGAGAGGAAGAA
>JBGVEG010000067.1:0-4573 GCA_045119955.1 Paludibacteraceae bacterium | reverse complement strand
AGTCCACGGCTATGGAGTAGCGCACCAGTCCCAGTTCCTTCATCAGTTCCACATTACGCATGTCTTGTACGCGGAGGAAACCTGAATTGTTGTTATATGTTTTCTGAACGGCCTTCTTGGTCTGGTCGAGGGCGTTCCACAGCACACCCAACTTGCGGCGCTGGGCATTGTATTGCTCCTCCGCCTCTGCCAGTTCTTGCTCTATCTTCATCTTCTTGAGGTTGTCGCTCAGTCCGAAACGGATATTGTGGTCTTCGGTCTCCAATTGCTTCTTGAGCTCCTTGATACGCACTTTCAGCACCTCCAGGTCTTGGCGTGCCAGACCATAGTCCACGCGCATGTTACGGTTTTGTACCACTACGGTAGGTTCGCTATCGGTGGACTCGTGGCTATAGAAAATATTACTATATACGTAGGAGAGCAAGGTGTCGCCTGGAGCGATGAAGTCACCGACGTTCTTGTTCACCTCCAGCACATAGATGTCGTCCGCGTGGCGAAGGGTGTTCAGATCGGCATTAATGTATCCATCGAACTCCGTGTATACGATTTTCTTACCTATCCACAAGCCAATGATAATCAGAATGGCTAACAATATGACTGTAAACACAATCTGCTGCGTGGCAATCTTCTTTTTTCGCTCTTTGAGAATACTCTCTATGTCGTTCTGTCTTTCTTCGGAAGAAAATGAAAATTCTCTCATAACTATAGTGTTTATATGCTTATATGATGGTTCCTACACAAAAATCAAATATAGATGTATTGGTCAGATAGGTCTGCAAGGTCATTAGCAGACAGTCACGTTGGTACTGATAGGATAAAAATTTCTCCCAGCATACCAGATAGGTGTTATACTCCTTGGTGCGCAAGATGATATTGTATCCGCCCTTGCGGTTGAGATAGGCATGGCTGCGTATCTGCAAGTAGCGTTTGAGGTCTTGCATGCGATTGAGTTCGGCTGTCGAGACGCGATTCAGACGCTCTACATCCAGTAGTATGGCGCGGATGTTCTCCTCTATCTTCTTGGTGGTTTCCTCTTTCTCCTTGTCAATGATCATGCGTTTGGCGTCCATGGCAGCGCGTTTCTTGCCCGCTTCGCCTGTGATAGGGATATTGAAGTTCACGCCGAAGTCCACGTTAGTGGAGTTAGCCAATTCGGTGCGGAAATAGTAGGAATAGCGGATGAAGGGCGAGATATTGAGTTTCGTCCAATAGGAGTGATTCTCCATTTGCTGCGCCAGCAGTTCAGATTGCAGTTGCAGCAGGTGTAGGTCGGCGTGGTGCTCGCGGATATAACCGAGTAGACCTGCTGAGTCAATCTCTACCACCAAGCCCGAAGGGTGGGATAGGTCATTAGTCATCGGATAGGACTTGGACATGGCCATCAGCGCGCGCTCGGCTTCTGCCTTGTCGTTGATGATGTCAAGCATCTCATCGCTGGAGATATTGCCATGCTCCAGCAGGTACATCTGTGCATCGTTCATCAGCGTGAGGTTCACCAGACGGTGTTGCAGAATACCTGATAGGAGACTGTCGTACTTCTGTTGGTAGAACTCTTGGTTCTCTGCCAGCAGGCGTGCCAGATTGGCTTTGTCCATCTCTATGCGCTCGATGTCGCCTTGCAGCTCAATGGCTTGCTGGCGTCCTTGGCGATGAATGAGCGAGGAGTTGAGGAAGTTCCAGCGCAGCTCCACCTGCACTTTGGCTTTGTAGCGCGACACGGCATCATCTTCATCAAGCGCCAAGCCCTCATCCAGACGGTAGTAGGTCTGTCCTGTGAGAGCCAGTCCAGTCTCATGCTTCATGGCGCGCACTTCGGCGTTCACATGATTCGTGATTAATGAGTCTGCTGCACTGGTGCTGTCTTGCGCTATCCACCAGTGTTGAAAATGCACGGCAGGATGATCTGCTGTAGCACTATCCGCATCACTGGATGCAAAAATCAGCGAATCCAACGCTACGAAGCGTTGTTCGAAGGTGTCAAAAAGCCGCTGGCTTCCGTCTGGCTGGGCGTAAGTCATGGTAGTGGCACAAATGACGAATAATATTACCAATAGTCTTCTCATACGTAGTCATTAAATAGCACTATAATCCATTCAACCTGCAAAGTTACACTTTTTTTTCGAATTATGCAAGTTTTACGTAGTAATTCTCTATTTTTTAGGCAGAACACGCACGATTGTAACGATTAAATACAGAAAAAGCGGAGAAATTCTCCGCTTTTTCATATATATGGGTTGTGGCGTTTATTACTCGGTCATACCCAAGTCGTAGATTTGGAGTCCGTACATGCCGTATGCTACATAGATACGTCCATCAGGACCTTTCTTAACGAAGTTAGCCGATTGTTTCACATCGGTGTTGTTGGTCACCTTGGTAGCTGCACAGCCCGTGTAGAAGAGGCGTTTGATCATGCGATTGCAGATATTGCCATTTGCGTCGGTGTAGGTATTGTTTTTATCCAAGATTACCAATCCATCACCTGCTGCCAGGTAGATATGGTTCTCATCCACATCTACACCATTGGCGCTGCGGTTGCTACCACCGACGCGGTTGCCTGCGTAGTCATATACGCCAAAGCCGTTTTGACCCTTGCAGACATAGATGTGCTCGTTGTCGCAGATACATACATTCTTGCCATCCACAGGATAGATCGAACCTACCTCAAACGATGCTTCTTGCACCATTTGTGCGTTGTAGATGGTCACGATACCACGGTCGGTGTTGTTGAGTGTCACCACCTTGCCGTTCTCCTTATTATAGTATATGTATTTGCCTTGGAAACTCTCTGCGTTCTCGTTGATATGCTTCTTCTCTTGGCTGCTGTTGTCAGTCAAGCCGAACTTGTTGATACCACCATTAGAGTAGCCAGAGATAGTCACCAACTCATTACCGATACGGTCCACGCAGTTTGCCGAGTAGCCCGTCAAGTTCACGCGCTCCTCTTTGTATTCCTCTATGGCAGGGAAAAGACCAGCGGTTGTCAATGCTACCTTGGTCATAGCTGCACCTACCTTATTGCTGGTAGCGGCGGTGTAAACCACATTGTCCGAGAAGAAGATATGGTTGTACTTGAACTCGCTGTTCTCCATGGATTGCTCAAAGAGACTGCTGGTGATGTCGTAGTTGTCAATATGAATCACATCAATGATACCACCAAAGTCCTCTGCACTGTCCACGGATGGGCTATAGTTGTGTTCTGCATACTTGAGGTTGGTCTCTGGGTTTGCGTGCCAACTCAGATAGAGCACATCACCATTGAAGGCAATGCTGGTAGCCGAATACTTATGGGTAGGAGAACTGTTCTCTGGAGGCAATACCTCAATGACTGGCACTTCGCCCACCTCTGGACGGCAACCATCTTCTGATGCAGGAAGCCAAGAGTCGGTTCCGATAGTCACGGTTGCTGGCACGACCATGTTCTCCTCGTTGAGCACTGCTTTCTCATCAGCTACATCGTAGTAGAACTTGATTCGCAAGTCACCTTGCACGTCCAAGTTACCCATTAGGTTGCCACATGGGAATGCTGCGGCTGCTACATCGCCAGGCACGTTGGTATATTCGTTACCACGGTCGAAGTAGAGCTTACCGCCCACTTTCACTACGGATTTGTAGGTGGCCTCTACACCGTTGACTACAATGCGTTGGCTGCCTTTGTCCACGAACATACCGTCGGTCACGATCTCAAACAAAGCATCCTTGAGGTTCATAGTACCTACACCTTGGTTGGTAAGCAAGGTATTGGTTTGAAGGTACTTATTGACATTTACAACCGCCGAACGACTGGACTTGAAGTCCAACTCGCGCAGTACAAATACGCAGTCATCAAAGGTCACATCAGCCTCACCCTCTACGTAGAGGTCTTTGCCAATGGTCACCTTGTTGGTGGTATGTGTCTTACCGCCGTTGAGCAATGCAGTACCTTCTACATACATCTCGCGCTCGCAGTAGAAATCGGAAGCAGGATCCACTTGGAAGGAAGAGTAGGCATTGTTGTTATTAACGGTATTGTTGTTGGCTTTCACATAGAATGGCTCGCCTTCGGTGCCATAGATGTGCAACAAGCCTGCGTTGTACAAACGCAGTCCCATATTATCTGGTGTGGTAATATTACCCCAGCAATATACGCGGGTTTCTTTTTTGATATGCACCTTGTCATCATAACCTGATTCGCAGTAGGTGAGTACTGCGCCCTCGAGGATGTAGATGTTCAAAGGTGTGTCATCGTTCCACCATGAATTGCTAAAGGTGGCATCTGCGGCTACATAGATATCAATGCTGCCAGTTTGAGATGACCAATCTTGACTGATAGTACCAGTCCATGGTTCATTGATAAAATACGCTTTGCCACGGGTGAGAGTTACACCATTGTTCCAGTTAGTAGGCTGGTCTTTGAGTGGTAGTGCGTCCGCAGGAATGGCGGGTGCGGGAGTAGTTGCCACGCGCTTGCGTGCAGGTAGTTTCTTGAGACTGCCTCCAAAAACTAATCGCGATGATAATTGTGAGGGATCATCGATAATCGTTACATTTTCGGTGGTCGATACAGCAGGGTTCTGACCGTTGTCGCATGATGCAC
>JBGVEG010000066.1:0-16962 GCA_045119955.1 Paludibacteraceae bacterium | reverse complement strand
GGAATACTGCATGTTTTTAATAAATTTCCTGCAAAGGTACAACTTTTTTTGCGTATATGCAAAACTTTTTGTACTTTTGCGTGAAATTTCAAGGATTATGAACTATCAACAAACCATCGACTATCTCTACGCTTCGCAACCTGCTTTTCATTTGGTAGGTGCAGCGGCATACAAACCTGGCTTGGATAATACCTACCGCCTCATGGCGCATTTGGGCAATCCTCACGAGCAACTGCGTGCGGTGCATGTGGCTGGCACCAATGGCAAGGGCTCTACCTCGCACCTTATCGCGTCGGCATTGCAGGCACAGGGCTATAAGGTGGGCTTGTTTACTTCGCCCCACTTGGTGGACTTTCGCGAGCGTATTCGTATTTCGGGTGAAATGATTCCCGAGGAGACCGTCGTGCAGTTTGTAGCAGACCATCGTGCGTTCTTGGACGAGGTTCGCCCCTCGTTCTTTGAGACGACCATGGCTTTGGCGTTTTGGTATTTCGCTCAGCATCAGGTAGATATAGCGGTTGTGGAAGTGGGATTGGGTGGCAGACTGGATAGCACCAATATCCTCACGCCGCTGGTCTCGGTGATTACGAATATCGGAATTGACCATACCGAGTTTTTGGGCAATACCCTTGCGCAGATAGCCGAGGAGAAAGCGGGCATTATGAAGCCGCATGTGCCTTGTGTCGTGGGTGAGACGCAGAGTGAGACACAGGAGGTGTTCCTTGCTCGTGCGCGTGTATGCGATATATTAGGTGAGGGATTGGAGACAACGGATTGTCGTTTGTGGTTCGCGGATCAATGTGGTTATATGCGCAAACGCCGTTTGAAAGAGGCGCCTGTATGTCAGTTGCAGGGCGTGTATCAGGATAAGAATCAGCAGACGGCATACGTGGCATTGCAAGTGCTCCGCAACTATTGTGGCGTGGAGGTCGCTAAGGAATCTATTGCAGCAGGTTTTGCTGAGGTATGTACGCTGACGGGCTTGCGTGGTCGTTGGGAAGTACTTTCGCAGAATCCTTTAACTATTTGTGATACAGGGCATAACGGTCATGGCATCCGCTATGTGGCAGAGCAACTCCGTGCCTTAATATCTTCCCCCTCTTTCCAATCGCCAATCGCCAATTGCCAATTGCCAATTGCCAATCGCCTACACATCATCCTCGGCATGGTGAACGATAAGGATATTGATACTGTTTTGGCATTATTGCCTACAGAGGCGGTGTATTATTTCACGCAACCTGCCACCTCGCGTGCCTTGCCTGCTGAAGAATTGCTTCGCCGTTGGCAACAACTCCATCCAATCGCTAATACCCAATCTCCAATCGCCAATACCCCATCGCCAATCTCCGCCTTTTCTACTGTGCAAGAGGCGTATGAAGCGGCAAAAAAAGCAGCCACGGCAGAAGACATTATCTTCATTGGTGGCAGCAATTATGTAGTCGGCGAAGTGCTTTCTATTTGATAGTTTATAGGCTTATAGTTTAAATGCAGGGTGCCTAAGGCGCATATTTAGTGCCTTTAACCTCTAACCTCTCGCCTTTAACCTTTAACCCTTATTATCGTCAGTCCATCGCGGAGGGGCAATATCACTTTCTCCAGTCGCTCGTCTTGCATCACCTTGTCGTTAAAAGCACGCAGGGCAACGGTCTGCTTGTCTTTGTCATAAGCGGACTCAATGATATGTCCGTCCCACAGGGTGTTATCTGCCAATATCCAGCCACCTTTGCGCATGAGTGGAAGCACTAAATCCAAGTAATCGCAATACTCCTTCTTATCCGCGTCAATAAAGACGAGGTCAAACACCTCCGCGCCTTTCGCCTCTCGCCTTTCGCCTCTCGCCTTATCGCCTAATCGCCTCATCGCCTCTTTGGCATCGCCAATCACCAACTCGATTTTCTCGCCCAATGGTGAGAGCGCCAAGTTGCGACGGATACTGTCCTCCATCTCATCATTGTGCTCAATGGTGATAAGTTTGCCGTCCCCGGTCAGTCCCTCTGCCAAGCAGAGGGCAGAGTAGCCCGTGAAAGTGCCCAACTCCAATATGCGTTTGGGCTGAATCATCTGGCTAATCATACTCAGTACGCGCCCTTGCACGTGTCCTGACAGCATGCGAGGATTGATAACCTCAAGGTGGGTGCTACGCGTAATCTGTTGCAAGACAGGGTTCTCTGGCGAGCTATGTTGCTCGATATATTCGGATAATGTCATATACTTTTTTTAATTTGTGTGCAAAAGTAGTGAAAAATTTGTATATATGCAAAAAAAATACTACCTTTGCACCGAAAAGTAATAAATTATGATGAAAAATGCAATGATTTTATTGGCAATGGCAACTATAATGTTGTCTTGCCAGCGAGCAGAGGATGAAGTATTCTTCACAGAGGAAGGCTTCGAGGAGGTCGCTTTGCAAAGCGAGATTACAAGTGTGCAACCTATGACAGGTTTGGTATTGTGGCCATCGTATAATTCGACAGGTAAGTATGCTCCAGTTATTACATTGGAGTTTCAGTACTGCTTGCCATGCCGTGTGGTGACGGGTAAAGTGGACGGCGTCTTGCAATACGATTGGAGTTATTTGGAGGATATTTTGGACAAGATGGCCAGTCGTAATCACCAAGCCATCTTGCGTTTCCGCTACGAATATCCAAGTAATAAGGATGTGGATAGCGAGGTACCAGGTGCTACAGCAGTGCCACAGTACATTAAGGATCTGCCCGATTACAACGAGACATTCAAGCAGAACGCTGGTGGCGATGGCCCTACCTACTATGCCGATTGGACAAATACGGAGTTGCAATGGTTTACCAAGCAGTTCTATACCGATTTTGCGGCGCGTTACAACAACGACCCACGTATTGCGTTCGTAGAGTTAGGTTTTGGTCACTGGTCGGAATACCATATTTATGGTACACCTCTTAAGTTAGGTACTAACTTCCCATCAAAGGAATATCAAAAGGAGTTCTTGCTGCATGTGGACAATGTGCTGGATATACCTTGGGCTATCAGTATAGATGCTGCGGACGATGGATATACCCCAATCGTGGCAGATAAGGATTTGATGGCGTTGAACTTCGGTCTTTTCGATGACTCGTTTATGCACGAGCACCACGAGATTAAGCAGGGCGATGGCTACAACGAGCGTTGCTGGAACTCGATAGGTGCAGATAAACGTTGGCAAGTAGGTGTATGTGGTGGCGAGGTAAGCTACTACACGCGCAATGACCAACGCAATTTCTTGAACCCAGAAGGTATGTACGGTTGGACATGGGAGGCTGCTTCTGCCAAGTATCACATCACCTTTATGATCTCGAATGATGCACCTGGAGGCATACATGGTACAGTGGATCGCTTCCGCGAGGCGGGTATAGCTGTGGGATATAGCCTGCGCGTGTTGCGTTGTGCTACCAACGGCAATGAAACACGTCTGAGCATTACCAATGAGGGTGTAGCACCGCTCTACAGAGACGCCTATTTCGCTATTGGTGATACTAAGTCAGATGTGTCCCTGAAGGGACTTCTGCCTCAAGACACCTTGCGCATCAGCATACCTGCTGGATTGTCTGCTCCAGAGGAGTTGAGCGTTGTTTGTCCACATATCTTGCCATCTCAGAAGATTGAGTTTGCTGCGGATATAGTGCCAAATGCTAAATGATAATGAACAAGTAGTTGAATCAATAAGTAGTATATAACCAACAATGGAAAAAGTAATTAGTGGCATTCGCCCTACGGGCAATTTGCACCTCGGTAACTATTTTGGTGCTGTGAAGAGTTTTGTGAAGATGCAAGAGGAGTATAACTGTATGTTCTTCATTGCTGACTGGCACTCGCTCACTACGCACCCTACACCCGAAAACATACGTACCTCTGTTCGCACCATTTTGGCGGAGTATTTAGCTTGTGGCATTGACCCTCAGAAAGCACCCATCTATGTGCAGAGCGATGTGAAGCAAGTGCTGGAGCTCTACCTCTATCTCAATATGAACGCCTACTTGGGTGAGTTGGAGCGTGTAACCTCTTTTAAGGAGAAAGCACGCAAGCAACCCGACAACGTGAATGCGGGTCTGCTGACCTACCCATCCCTCATGGCGGCGGATATCCTGGTGCACAAAGCGGACAAAGTGCCTGTGGGCAAAGACCAAGAGCAGAACATGGAGATGGCGCGCCTCTTTGCTCGCCGCTTCAATCGCATTTACGATGTAGAGTACTTCAAGGAGCCCGAATCTTTCCACTTCAATGCCAAAGCGGTGAAAGTGCCTGGCTTGGATGGTAGCGGTAAGATGGGCAAGAGCGAGGGCAATGCCATTTACCTCTGCGACGATGAGGCAACCATCAAGAAGAAAGTTATGCGTGCGGTAACGGATGCTGGTCCTACTATGCTCAACCAGGAGAAACCAGAGCCAATCGAGAACCTCTTCACGCTTATGCAACTCGTTTCTACGCCTGACACCTACGATTACTTCAACGATCAGTACAACAATATGGCTATCCGCTATGGCGATATGAAGAAGCAATTGGCAGCAGACATCAATGCTTTCTGCGCACCAATCCGCGAACGTATTCTCGATTTCCAAAGCAATGAGGAGTATCTCTTGAAGGTATCTCGTGAGGGTGCTGAGGCAGCTGCTGCCAGTGCTGAGAAGACCATTCGCGAGGTACGCGAGATCATTGGCTTCCGCAACTAATCGCTTTGGCACAACTTTTGCAGAAAGACCATTAACGACCTTAAAGTCCTTAATGACCTTACTGTCCTTACCCGCATGAAACGTTGCATAATCATATTAACCGTTGGACTGTTGGTTCCGAGCCTTGTCGCCTTGTCGCCTCTCGCCTCATCGCCTAACACCCTCCCTGAATCAGGAAGGGATGGGGTAGGCTTATATATTGACGACTCCTACTATTGGCCCTTGGTGGACACCATTGTGCCCAACGAGCCCGTATATGACCGACATGCACGTGAGTTCATTTTCTTGGAAGATACTACCCAATACCCCGATACTGTCGTTATGCGCATAGTAGAGAAATGAAACGCCTCTTGCTCATATTACTCCTTGCCTATAGCCTATCGCCAATAGCCAATAGCCAAGACGTCCAACGTTTCTCCGAACGTCAGCTTATCGGTACGGCGCGCTATGTAGGTATGGGTGGCGCTATGACAGCTATAGGTGGCGACCCCTCGGCAGTCTTGGACAACCCTGCGGGATTAGGACTCTATCGCCGAAGCGAAATATCGCTCACTCTTGACGAGACCATAGACAATACTACACAACGCTCTACCACACCCAACAACACTACACCATCCTACTCCCGCTCTCGTTTTGCCGCACCACAAGTCTCGGCTATTTGGGCATGGGGCAATCCGACCAAACAGCGTGGACTGATATACAGCAACCTGATGCTCTCCGTTCATCGCTTGGCGAATTTCAATCGCGATGTGATGGTTGAGGGTAAGGACATGGGACTGGTATCTACCATTTGCAATATTACCAACGATATGGGTGGTGTAGCAGAGGAGTACTTGCAGGATAAGCCATGGGATAATGTGGAGATAGGTTGGCTCAGTATTTTGGGCTATGAGGCATATCTCATTGACCCTATTGAGGATAGCCAATGGCAACCTGCTGTGCAACTCATAGATGGCAAGTTATCTGTCTCCGAATCAGGTACCACGGATCAATATACTCTCTCTTGGGCTGGAAACATTAGCAATCAGTGGTATGTGGGTTTGAACTTGAATATCCCTACATTGTCTTACACCAAGCGCACATCACATTACGAGACCGATCGTGTCAATTCTGCTGAACTGCGTTCGTTGTACCATCTCTCTGGATTAGGTGTCAATGGTGCTATAGGGCTTATATATCGTCCTATGCGAGCCCTGCGCGTAGGTGCATCCTTCCAGACACCGACTATGATGACCTTATCCGTGCAGACGGAGGGTGATATGTATAGTACTATCGGCGGACAGAAATACGATGTCCTCACTCCCGAGAGTGGGGTGATTAGTACCGAGATGGTTGCGCCCCTTCGCACCAGTGTGAGTGTGGCAGGGCAGATTGGCAATGATGGACTGATTGCGCTTCAGTACGACTATGCGCATGCTGGTGAGATGGAGGATGTGCACACGCTGCGCCTGGGTGCAGAAGCACAGGTCACTCGTGGACTGTATCTTAATGCAGGTTATGTGTATGAGTCCTCGTTTATGAAGGAAGACCCAATATGGATGTTGGGCTACAACGAGGTACGCACGGATATGGATTATCGTTATACGGCTTCTACGCAATATTGTAGTGTAGGTTTTGGCTATCGTGGCGATGTGGTTGTAGCGCAGTTGGCGTACCAATACCGTTGGCAAATGCTTCACCAGTATGCCTCCGAGTGCCAACTCCTCCCTATGGATGTTGACACCCGTACCCACCGCATTGTAGCCACCTTGGCATGGAGATTTTAGGCGAAAGGCGATGAGGCGAAAGGCAAGAGGTAGCGGCAAAGCCGCATACTACCTGCCTTTAACCTTTAACCTATAGCCTTTAACCTCTATACTTTGGCACAGAATTTGTAAAGAATATAACGCAGAAAGATCTAACAGCGAGCTTGCGAGCGGTCTGACAGCGTAGCGGTCTAACCTCTAACAGCGCAGCGGTCTTACATATATTGTTGCATTGCCCGGAACCGGAAAACTCAACACATTTATTTTTTCCGAGAAAGGTGCTCCTTCCAATGGCGTGCTAATACTCTGCGCGGTGACCGACATTTGTCGTAGCGGTGAGGCAGTTAGATTACAAAGGATCTGTACCCCTCAAATCCTGTCTTTGGGAGTTTTCTCGAGTCAAGTGGCAATGCAGCATTTTTTTTGAAAAACATAATTCATAATTCAAAATTCATAATTATATATGATTCGTTCTTATATCGCAGCCAATCGTACCCGCTTCATGGAGGAGTGGGCGAGTCTTATTCGTATTCCCAGTGTTAGTTGCCAACCTGCGCACAAGCAGGATATGCTTCGTTGTGCCGAGCGCTGGCGCGAACTCCTATTAGAGGCAGGTGCGCAACATGCCGAGATTATGCCTTCCAAGGGCAATCCATTTGTGTATGCCGAGTACTTGCCTATGGAGGTTAAAGGTGAAAGGTTAGAGGCTAAAGGCAAGAATATACCCACCGTCCTCGTCTATTCCCACTATGACGTGATGCCTGTCGAGCCGCTTGACCTTTGGCACTCTAATCCATGGGAGCCAGAGATACGTGATGGTCGCCTCTATGCGCGTGGCGCGGATGATGACAAGGGACAAGCCATGATTCAGGTTAAGGCGTTTGAATACTTGGTTAAGCATGGACTGATGAACTGTCATGTGAAGTTCATTTTCGAGGGTGAAGAGGAGATTGGTAGCCCCAGTCTGGAGGCCTTCCTCGAGGAGCACCGCGACTTGCTTGCCTGCGATATTATCCTCGTGAGCGATACCTCTATGATTGGCAAAGAGACACCATCCATTACTACGGGTCTGCGTGGTTTGGCATATTGGGAGATTGAGGTTACAGGCCCTAACCGTGACCTGCATAGCGGACACTTTGGTGGTGCGGTGAAGAACCCCATAAATGCCCTCACTGAGATGCTCGCACAAGTAGTGGACGATAAGGGTCGTATCACTATCCCGGGTTTCTATGACGATGTATTGCCTATTCCAGAGGCGGAACGCGAGATGATTAAGCAGATTCCTTTCTCCGAGCAGGCATACTGCGAGGCGATAGATGTGGACACTACTTTTGGCGAGGAGGGTTATTCTACCTTGGAGCGTAACTCTTGCCGCCCGTCCTTTGATATTTGCGGCATTTGGGGTGGCTATACGGGCGAGGGTAGTAAGACGGTTTTGCCCAGCAAGGCGTATGCTAAGGTCAGCTGCCGATTGGTAGCCAACCAAGACCACGAGAAGGTAAGCCAAGCCTTCGTGGATTATATACAAGGTATCGCGCCTGCGGGAGTGCGTGTGAAGGTGACTCCTATGCACGGCGGTCAGGGGTATGTATGTCCTATTGATATTCCTGCGTATAAGGCAGCGGAGCATGGTTTTGAGGTGGCATTTGGCAAACGCCCATTGGCGGCACGCCGTGGCGGTAGTATTCCTATCATTAGCAGCTTCGAGCAGATACTGGGCGTGAAGACTATCCTCATGGGCTTTGGTTTGGAGAAGAACGCTATCCACTCGCCTGACGAGTCCATGGACCTCGAGGTCTGGGAAAACGGTATCGTCGCAGTAACCGAGTTTTATAAGTCCTTGCCTCTCGCCTCTAACCTCTAACCTAAACTATGAATATCGTTATTATCGGTCAGGGCAATGTAGCCACTAATTTGGACTATGCTTTTCGCAAGAAGGGCATAGCGTGTCAGATGGTGAGTAGTCGTGAGGGGCTCGACCAGTTGCCTCAGGCGAATGTATATATTTATGCCGTCCGTGATGAGGCATTGCCCAGTGTGGTGAAGCAAGTAGTCGGCGTAGGTAAATCCTTGCATCTTCACACCTCGGGGACAATGTCTATCACGGTTTTTGGTGATGATAAGCCGCATGCAGGTATTTTCTATCCTTTTCAGACGTTTAGCAAGGCACGTTTGATAGAGGACTTCTCCACGGTGCCAGTGTTCTTTGAGGCACGTGGGATAGATGATATTAGTGCGGTGTATTCCTTGGCATTGACCATTACGAGCCATGTGTATGAGGCCACGCAGCACGACCGCGAGCGCTTGCATGTGGCGGGTGTGTTCACCAATAACTTCACCAATCTCATGTACACCATGGCGGCGGAGTTGTTGCAAAACACGCATATCCCATTCCGCGCGTTGTTGCCTTTGATAGATGAGACGGCCAAGAAGATTCACACCCTCTCTCCGCGTGATGCGCAGACGGGTCCTGCCCGCCGTGGCGATGAGAATGTGATGAACCACCACCTCGAGTTGCTCAACGAGGAGCAACGCCAGGTGTATCAATTGCTGTCCGCTGCCATCCGCAAAAGATGAGTGAGTTGGACTTTTTTGAAGATTTATCTCTTCGTTCAGCAGTCTTGCCCGTTACCACTCCGTTATCACTCCAATACTGTCCAATACTTTCCCCGTAGTTTGCTTGTATTCCCGTCAAAAATTTGCTTGTTGTTCTGTCAAAAGTGTCAAGGAGGATTCCTCTGTTTAGAGGGGTCTTTATCGGGTGGATAAGCGGTGGATAAGCGGTGGATAGCCTTGCTTTTTTTGTAGAGTTATTGTGAACATGTGAACGTGTGAACAGGTATTTTTTTTATGTATTATCCTGTATGTACATATAATTCTTTTTAGAATGTCCCGTTCACACGTTCACACATTTAACAATTTATATCAAAAACGGTAGGTGTTTTTTCTCTATTTTTCCAAATTTATAGCAATAATTTTGGATTTCTCTTTCCATCCTCCCATTGCCTTTACACCTTACACCCTACACTTTACACCTTACTCTAATGGCAAACAGGTCGCACACCACACCCACAGTACCGATAGCCGCTGACCCTGCGCACGCTGCTGGAATCGAAGCTCACGCACCATGCGCCGTACGGGTCGTCCGTATCGAGCGAACTCGACCAGTGGTAGCCGCTGCTGCCTGCATTGATGAGCGAACTATCCTCGCGGAAACCCGTTACGGGGAGGAAAATAGAGTTGTTAGTGTAACCTGACTTCTTGGAGGTCACTTTGTATCCTTTCACACCGTTTTGAGTAGTCCATGTCCAAGTACATTGCTCACGCAACTCTGTCCACTCTGCATCGGTAGGCATACGCCAACTACCACCCCAATTCACACGAGCAGCATCGTCACTCAACTCCAATTGCGTTTTGTTATCCACGGTACCATAACTACTGCTTGTATTATACTTAGTCAAACTTTTACTTGAACCATTGCAATACTTGTAGGTACTCCAACTGTAAGTACTCTTTGTAGTCGTTTCATCCCATGCGAAATAACTACCATAACCTTCTGCTTTGCTTGCGCCCACGTTCATCGTTGCCCACTTCACGCTCAAACCTAAATCTACATACGCATAACCGTTCTCGGTACCGTTGCCAGACTGTTTATTTGTAGTGAATGTCACTTCTGTACCATACGCAGTACCCTTGCTATTCATGGCATACGCACGAACATAGTACTTCTTACCCTCTTCTAACCCTGTCAAGTTACAAGTAAACGAACCCGTACCACTACCCGAACGAACAATCGTACTGCTCAAATCTGAAATAGAAGGATTAGCCGATAAGCTATATACCACACCACGCTCTGTAACACTGGCTTTACCATCATTGGTCACATTACCCCCTGCAACGGCGGTAGTCTCTGTGATTTGAGTAATGGTTGAAGTAGTTACGCTTGGCAAAGAGATGGTTACTGCCGTGGTGAAACTAACTTGTTCACCATATGCAGTACCTTTACTATTTATCGCGTATGCGCGCACATAATAGGTCGTACCCTCTTGCAAACCTGTGATAGCACAAGTAAACGAACCCGTACCACCAGCAGCCGTTATCTTACTATGCGAAGTCGTTGGATTAGATACCGTAGCAATACATACACCACGCTCCGTTACACTGGCTCCGCCATCGCTGGTCACATTACCCCCTGCAACTGCGGTGGTCTCTGTGATTTGAGTAATGGTTGAAGTAGTTACGCTTGGCAACAAAATATCCTTGCTGGTGGTAAAACTAACTTCTTCGCCATAAGCAGTACCTTTCTCATTCACCGCATACGCACGAACATAATAGGTTGTAGTTTCTTTCAGATTGGTCAGATTACAAGTGAACGCTCCCTTACCACTGCCACTGGTCACTTTAGTATCCGCAACCGTTGGATTTTGACTGGTACTAAACACTACTCCACGTTCAGTGACATTTACGCCACCATCATCCGTCACATTGCCACCTGCGGTAGCGGAGTTCTTGCCAACATTTGTAATAGCCGAAGTGACAACAGAAGGCAAAATGACTGTATTGGTAACAAATGAAACTTCGTTTACACTGTACATCTCTTTACCCGATTGGATAGCATACGCACGAACATAGTATTTCTTGCCTTCAACCAAATCGCTAACCGAAGCAGCAAAAGTTTTGCTGTCCGAGAATGGGGCTGCAATTTTTTGAATACAAGCACTAATAGTTGGTTGCGTAGTTTCTGCATACACAAACCCGCGTTCCGTGTATATTGGACTGCCGTCCTCTACGACCTCGCCATTCAAGGTAGCAGAAGTACTTGTTATAGCTGTAGTTGGGAGTACATTCAGTTTAGTCACTTGGAAATTATTTGTAGCAGTTACAACCAATTGTTTATTACCGCTATTCGAAGTGATATGCACGGTTGTCTTATTCTCTCCGCTACTCAATTTCGATCTGTCAATCGTGATAATGATAGCTTGTGTAGCACCTGCAGACAAAGCACCCGTTGTTTTACTAACAGACTTTATCCAATCTGCAGTGGCAGTCAGTTCCCACTCCAATGTTTCTGTACCGTCATTAAATACACTAAATGAACGAGCTACATCATCTTCGGCACTACCAAAATCCAATATGCTGATTTCCTCGCGATTGTCATTCACCACCTTTAGCGCAGGGGGCAGTTTCTCAATTTGCACATCGCCCTTGGCTTGTTGTCCTGGCTTGACTTCAATTGTACCACTGACACCATCCACATAACCCGTTTTGGTAATTATCAAGGTGTATTTACCAGGGTCTAATTCTGTGAACTCGAATTGACCTTCGCTACCAGTCACGGTCTTCAGTCCGCTTGGGCTCAATTCTACACCCGCTGACTTAATTGGCTCGCCTGTGGCTTTGTCCACCACTGTGCCATAAATACTGCCAGGCAATTCCTCTGGTGCACATGAGTAATACAATCCTCCAAAAAGGACAATACCCACTAATAAATAGATAATCTTTTTCATTGTTGCATTTGGTTTTGCTTTGAGCGCGAACAATGTTGGTTCGCGCAAATGTTGTTTGTGTTGTCTTTATTTCTTCACTTCCATCGTAATGCTTACATCCGTTGTCTCCCCTGCAATAGCATTGACCAACTTGCGGTTGGTGCTATAGCCCGACTTTTGTACCGTAATCGTATATTGTACGGCATCTAATTCTGCAAACTCAAAACGTCCGTCTGCTTTTGTTACTATATTCTTGCCTGAAGGACTGAGTATAACAGACACACCCTCAATCGGCTCCATTGTATCACTATCCACCACCGTTCCACAAACATTAGCAAATACATCATACGTTACAGGCTCACAGCCTACCATTGCCAGCAATGCCAATAGTATAGCACAAATACTTAATCGTTTCATAATCTCCATATTATTTCCCTGTCGCTCGCTGTGTTGTTGCGAGCGAAATGGTTGTTGATTTTTGTTGTTGAAGTTGTTGTTATTATAATCCCTGTCTTCTAAAAATTCACTCTCGCAGCCACACCGCCACTTTCGTAATCTGCGTATGGTGCCAACCGCAATTCGGCTGTACCCAATGGGATTTGTGTTTTCCCTTTTGCCACCATACCATCTATCACATTCCATATATACACCGCTGCCACACAGCCAATGCCGACATTACGACTAATCTGGCAGATATTGGCATTCTGTGCATAGCGTTGTTTCAATCCGCTATTATGCGTCATACTTATCTGCTGAGCATAGTAACGTTGCAGACATTCAGCAGCCACCACGCCACCTACCAACACTACTTCGCTCACGATAAACGCTGTTCCTTTGCCTACGCTGCCTTTCTTTATCTGTGCCAAGCCAGGCACAAACGAATGTCCAATATATTGGCTCTTGGCTAATTGGTTGCATTGGGTGAATGGGGTAAAATTGTATGCCATATTACCGTATCTGGCTACTTGGCAAAGCACATACACTACATACTGACTGCCCTCGCGTTGGATATACTCACACACTTTGTTTACAGGCACGTTCATTGCATCGGAACTCTCGCCATAGTTACTGCCATTGGCAATAGCCTCGTTGATACTGGACAAATCAATCGCCAATGCCAATCGTTCTATTGTGCTGCGATACACCAATCCCATAGCACGATTGCGTGCCTCCATCTCCGTGGCACCGACACCGCGTTCTACTACATACAGATAACTGTCGTTGGCGGGACGGGGCTTTTGCAGTACCCATTGGGGCATCTCTTGAGCAACAAGAGTCATTTGCGCTGCTATTAAAAGCAGTAAAAATAATAGTTTCTTCATTGTGTTTATAGTTTGTTTAATTAGTCTTATCGTCTAATAAGGGTACAAAAAAAGCGTGAAACTTGCCTTTTGCCAGTTCCACGAATTGAGGCTCTCGCATTGCCTTGGAATTTAGAACCGACAACGCGAAGCCCACGCCGAATATAAAATACTCTCGTGCTATATTATAGTTAAGGTACGCGTATGCGCATACGTATATACGCAAACAATGTACCAAAATAGGCACAAGAGGGATAATCTTATATCCCGTAGGGCATCTATCGTTGCTAAGTCCTGAAATTCCGTGAAATTTGCGAGATTTCAATTCGTCAGAACAGAGCGCAATAAACGCCTTTTTAATATGTCTGCTGAGCAGTTAATAGTGAATAATTAATAGTTAATATCTTCTATCAACCACTTTGCGACTGCAAAGGTACTACATTTTTATGATATATGCAAGATATTGCACAAAAAAATCGCCATTCATGTTCGAAAACACAAATGGCGATTTAGGCACAATCTTAACAAAACGCACTTTTTCGGTTTTGGCGGTTTCAGGGAGTTCTCTCGGAGTTCTCAGGGTTGTCGCTCGGTGAGATTGAGTACCCTATAGCAAAACGATAAGAGAAAGAATCTTAATAATTGATACTTTTCCGACGAATGTCAATAGGCACTCCTTCACTTCAAGAACTTCGCTTTACGACAGATTGTCTATATCGCTACTCATCAGTTAAAGAACAGCGACAGACCTACAGATAATGTGATAGGACCTGATGGGTGCTTAATGTCGCCTTTCTCAATGGCTGCTTGCTCAATGAGAGTAGGCATCAAGTGCTGCGTATAGGCGGCCTCTGCAAAGACAGCAAAGTTGTGGAAAATAAACCACTCTACACCCGCTGAGAAACGTAGGGTAGGGACTGTATGATCGAAATTGGTCATTTGGTATTCTGGCTCCGTAGCAATCTCGCCTGCGCTGGTCGAAACGTATGGTTCTGCATATTTGACCGTCGCAATGGACACTCCTGGTTGCACGCTAACAAAGAAATCCCATGGGTGGAAATAAGGATTCTCATAAAACGCCTTAATGTCCTTCACCAATGGCAGGCGGTAACCCACACTCATGCCAATCTCGTTGTACCACACTTCACCACTGCGGAAGTTAGTGCCATTCACCTTTAAGTCCTTGTACTCGTTGCTGTGCGTATCGTAGGTGATATACACAAAGGTACCATAGTTCTTATGGTGACGCCAACCCAAACGCATAGCCGAATTGAAGGTTCCCCCCTCTATACCATTAGGAGTCAAACCGACACCCAACACCGTAGGCAAATCCAGCGCATCAAAGAAATCACCGAAGGTGTATTTGTCTTTGGGTGCTTCATTAGTCACTGTAATTACGTCCTTCCCTTCAGGGGAGGATTTAGGAGTGCCTTCATTTTGCGCAAAAAGTCCCATGCTCACTACTGAGCACAGGACTGTTATTATCATTATCTGTTTCATATACTTGTAGTTTAAAGATTAGAGGTTAAAGGTTAGAGGTTAAAGGCTGGTAATATGCGGCTGTGCCGCTACTTCTCGCCTCTCGCCTAATCGCCTAATCGGATTATCTCTTCATCTGCGCTTTGGCTTGCTCGCGTGCGAGGCGTTGTTGCTCGCGTTGCATTGCCTCAAGGCGTGCAGCGAAGCCAGACTTCTTCTGTGTGCCTTTCTTCTTGGCATTGGCCTCCATCTCAGCCAAGACTTTCTTATCATCAATAGACCAACGGAAAATCATGGTTTGGATAATGGTCATCAAGAGACTTACGAAGTAGTAGTAGCTCAGACCAGCTGCATAGTCATTGAAGAAGACGAGGAACATCACAGGCATGAGGTACATCATCCAGCGCATCATCTTCATCTCCTGTCCACCTGCTTGTTGTTGCATGGTGATATGGGTATAAACGATATTGACAATGGTCATGAGTAAGCAGAAGAGACTCAGGTGTGTCCAGCCCAACAGCGGCAATGGTGTGCTCCATGTGAGGATAGCATCATAGGTGGAGAGGTCGTCTGCCCAGAAGAGCGATTGACCACGCAACTCAATGGCGGTAGGCAAGAACCAGAACATAGCCATCAGCACAGGGAACTGGAACAGCATAGGCAAGCAACCTGACATAGGGCTCACGCCTGCCTTCTGATACAGCGCCATGGTGGCTTGCTGACGCTCTTGCATCTTCTCTGGTGGGTACTTAGCGTTGATCTCATCCAACTGTGGCTTCAGCACGCGCATCTTAGCGCTGGACTTATACGAAGCAAACACGAATGGCAAGATAATGAGCTTAATGACCAAGGTCATCAGCAGAATCACAATACCGATATGCAATCCCCATGAACTGAAGAGGTCGAACATCGGAATCACCAACACCTTGTTGATCCATGCTACGATCTTCCAACCCAGTGGCACCAACTCGTTGAGGTGCAGTTTCTCTACGCTGGTCACATCCTTATCGTATGCCTTGAGCGTATTATAGTGGTTAGGACCGAAATAGTACTTGAGATTGGTAGTCTGCTTGCCCGTAAGGTCCCAAGGCAGACTGGTCGTTGTCTTGTACTCTTTAATGTAGCGGCTCTGTGGATTGAGCGGTGTGGACTCCATGGTGGTGGACTCAAACGCATCCTCTGCAATCATCACGGTGGAGAAGAACTGATCTTTGTACGCAATCCACTTGAGGCGAGCTGACTCGTTGGCACGGTCAGACTTCATCTCGGAGAGTTTCTCTACCTCACCGCCGACAAACATGTATTGCAGTTGGGCGTATTTCTCCTCGAACTTACGACCTTTCTCCTGTTGCGGAATGGTCTGGTTCCATTGCATCTCCAGCGAGGACATGTTCTGTGCCAAAGCCAAGTGCATATTGTGTGGCTGGAGACTCATGCCGACCATATAGTCATCCGCAGGCAATGTATAGACAATGTCCAAATAGCAGCCCTCAATATTGGTGTTGAGGCGCATGGTGAGGGTGGTATTGCCCTCGGCATCTGTGGTTTGTCCTGCCTCGGCGAAGTAGAGGTTCTGTGTCGCCAAGATACGGTTGCTGTTGGTTACCAATGTGAAGTTGAGACTGCTCTCATCGTTTTGGAAGAGGCAGAGGTTGTTCACGCTGTCGCCGTATGCCTTGTACTCCTTGAGTTCGGCTTTGGCAATGCGACCACCGCGGCGGTCAATAGCAATGCGCACCTTGCTATTCTCCAGTACGACCTGTCCCTCTTGTCCTTGTGCTGCAGGAGCAAAGGGACCATATACGGCTGTCACTTGCGCTGCCAACTCATCTGCAGTCTGGGTGGGAGCTTGTGCTGCGCGCTCTGCTTCTAATTGCTGCGCAATCTGCTCCGAAATGAGTTTAGCTTCCAACTCTTGCGCCTGCACGAGGGCAATGGAGTCCTGTACGCGCTTGCGCTCAGCCAACTCCTCCTGAGAAGGGCGGTTGATAAATGAAAATCCAATGACAATTGCGGCTATTAAGGCAAAGCCAATCCATGTGTTTTTATCCATTATTCTATACCTTATATATTATTATGCAAAAAAATGTTCAATTTGGTTCAAAATTGTTCAGTATTGTTCAATGTGGTGCAATATTGTTCATTTTGCCCGAAAAATCGTGCAAAGGTACTAAAAAAAACTGGAATTTGAAAGAAAATGAAGAAAAAATGCATTTTTTTTCGAAAATATTTGGTCATGTCAAAAAAAAGCAGTACCTTTGCACTCGCT
>JBGVEG010000065.1:0-4249 GCA_045119955.1 Paludibacteraceae bacterium | reverse complement strand
CCATCAAATCTATGACATTGTGTGGAGTCGAGGAATCCATTTCGCGGGAGTTGGCATTTTCCAAACCTAATACATTACGGGCAAATTCAATGACCATCATCTGCATACCAAGACAGATACCCAATGTCGGCACGTCGTGGGTCCGGCAATATTCGGCAGCAATAATCTTTCCCTCTGTTCCGCGTTGTCCGAATCCCGGACAGATCACCACGCCATCCATCGCGGCAAGATAATCTGCGATATTACTACGGGTAAGGTTCTCACTTTGAATAAAGTGTGTATTCACTTTGCTGTCATTGTAGGTCGCGGCCTGTGACAAAGATTCCAAAATAGATTTGTAGGCATCCTGTAAATCATATTTTCCGACAAGAGCAATGTCGATTTCTTTGCTCGCTTGTTCCCGGCGACTTATAAAATCCTGCCAGTTGCCTAAATCCGGCACCGTATTACACGTTATGCCAGATTTACGAAGTATGACCGCATCCAGATTCTGTTCTGCCATTTTTATAGGCACTTCATAAATGGTAGGCAGGTCAACACATTGTATCACACAATCCTTTTCAACATTACAGAAATGTCCGACCTTGTCAAGAATTCCTCGTCCGAGCTCGCGGTCAGTTCTCAACACAAGGACATCAGGTTGAAGTCCAAGACCCTGTAATTCTTTTACAGAATGTTGTGACGGCTTGGTCTTCAATTCACCCGCTGCGGCTATGTAAGGTACATAAGTCAGATGGATACAAACGGCATCGCGTCCAAGTTCCCATTTAAGCTGTCGCATGGCTTCCAAGAATGGAAGTCCTTCAATATCTCCGACCGTACCTCCGATTTCGGTGATTATGAAGTCATAATCTCCCGTTGCTCCAAGTTGGAGCATTCTTCTTTTTATCTCGTCCGTTATATGGGGAACAACCTGTACTGTCCGACCCAGATATTCTCCTTTGCGTTCACGTTCAATTACTGTTTGATAGATCTTGCCCGTTGTAACATTATTTGCCGACGTTGTCCGAATATCTGTAAAGCGCTCATAATGCCCTAAATCCAAGTCTGTTTCACATCCGTCAGTTGTGACATAACACTCTCCATGTTCGTATGGGTTGAGCGTGCCCGGATCAATATTGATGTACGGGTCGAACTTCTGAATAGTAATTTTATAACCACGGGCCAGCAGTAATCTGCCGATAGAGGCAGCAATGATTCCTTTACCGAGGGAACTCACTACGCCACCTGTTACGAATATATATTTTGGTTGATTCATGTTTTTATCACTATTTTTATTCACATTCTGATTCCAGTTACTCCCATTCTATCGTTGCCGGTGGTTTTGAAGATATGTCATAACATACTCGATTGATACCCTTTACATTGTTTATTATTTCGTTACTCACCTGAGATAGAAATTCATATGGCAACTGTGCCCAATCGGCCGACATAGCATCAGTGCTTGTTACGGCACGCAATGCCACAGCCTGTTCGTATGTGCGCTCGTCTCCCATGACACCAACACTTTGCACGGGCAGGAGTATGACACCCGCCTGCCATACTTCGTCATAAAGAGAATGACCGTCAGAACAATGCCATCGACGTAATGCATTGATAAAGATTTCATCTGCCTCTTGCAACATGTGAACTCCCTCAGGTGTAACCTCGCCCAATATGCGGACAGCCAGACCCGGTCCTGGAAAAGGGTGGCGAGTTATCAAATGCTCGGGCATACCAAGTTGGCGACCGACACGCCGTACCTCATCTTTGAACAGCCAACGTAATGGCTCACACAGTTTCAACTGCATCTTCTCTGGCAATCCTCCCACATTGTGATGGCTTTTGATTACCTTCCCAGTAATATTCAGACTCTCTATGCAATCAGGATATATTGTTCCTTGCGCTAGCCAATGTACACCATCTATTGTGCGACCTTCATCTTCAAACACCTCAATGAATTTCGCTCCTATGATTTTTCGTTTCTCTTCGGGAGAACTGATTCCCTCTAATGCCGAAAAGAACCTCTCGCGAGCATCAACTCCAACCACATTAAGTCCCAGACATTCATAGTCGTGCATGACGCTCTCGTATTCACCCTTGCGTAACAAACCGTGATTTACGAATATGCAGGTCAGATTGCTGCCGATGGCCTTATTTAACAGAACTGCAGCGACGGAGGAGTCCACACCTCCCGATAGGCCGAGTATCACACGGTCATTGCCGAGCTGCGACCTCAATGCTTCTACGGATGATTCAATAAAAGAGGCTGCACTCCAATCTTGACGGCTGCCACAGATGTTAACCACAAAATTTTTCAGCAATAACTTGCCTTGCTCTGAATGAAATGCCTCGGGATGAAACTGTACTCCCCACAATGTCCCGTCCTCAGCCTGATAAGCGGCATACTTCACTTTTCCCGTCGAGGCAATGGTACGAAATCCGTCGGGTAGCGCCGTAATTGTATCACCGTGACTCATCCAGACTTGTGAGTTCTCGTGGAAGCCTCTGAAAAGCGGATTCTCGCGTTCAAAATATTGCAGTCTGGCCCTGCCGTATTCGCGCGAGTTGGTCGCTTCTACACTTCCCCCATAAAGTTGTGCCATAAATTGAGCCCCATAGCAGATTCCCAAGATAGGATAACGGCCGCGGATATTGGATAAATCCACTTTGAATGCGCTGGGATCATATACGCTGTAGGGAGATCCCGACAGAATAACGCCAATTATGCCCTCATCCTCATACGGGAATTTGTTATAGGGAACAATCTCGCAGAATGTATCGAGTTCACGCAGACGACGACCTATAAGTTGCGTAGTCTGAGATCCAAAATCAAGAATAATAATTTTTTGTTGCACCATATCTAACATCTATTTTCGTTTTCATATTCAGCCCAACTTTTGATGATAAGATCATCTACCGACAATGAACAGAATGCACTGATAAAAGCACTTGCAAGGCGGGCATTGGTAAGAAGAGGAATGTTCAAGTCCACAGCCGCACGTCGTATCTGATAACCATTGTCCAATTCGCCGACGCTCAGATCTTTCGGTATATTCACCACCATATCTATCTCTTTGCGATGAAGCAGTCCCAAGGCTTGCGGCTCTCGCTTCTCGTCAGGCCAATAGACCAACGTGTTGTCGATACCATTTTCCGACAAATAACGAGAAGTTCCACCTGTGGCAAAAAGCGAGTAACCCTTCTGTTGGAGTAGCCGTGCCGCAGAGAGCATATCTGCCTTCTGCTTGGCATCACCCGTCGATAGGAGAATGTTCTTTTGAGGGATGCGATAACCGACCGACAACATCGCCTTCAGGATGGCACACTGCGTATCCTCGCCCAGACAACCGACTTCACCCGTCGAGGCCATATCCACACCTAATACCGGATCCGCATTTTGCAGACGATTGAACGAGAATTGGCTGGCCTTGATACCTACATAATCCAAATCGAAGAGACTCTTTGCCGGCTTCTCGACTCTTTTCCCAAGCATAATACGGGTTGCCATATCAATGAAATTCAGCTTGAGCACCTTACTGACAAAGGGAAAAGAACGCGAAGCTCGCAGATTACACTCTATAACCTTAATGTCGTTATCTCGTGCAAGATATTGGATATTAAAGGGGCCTGATATATTCAATTCCTTTGCAATCTTGCGAGATATACGCTTGATGCGCCTTACTGTCTCGATATAAAGTTTTTGCGGCGGGAATTGTATCGTTGCGTCACCAGAGTGCACACCTGCAAACTCAATATGCTCGCTGATTGCATAGGCAACAATCTCCCCGTCCTGCGCCACGGCATCCATCTCAATCTCTTTGGAGTGTTCGATGAAACGACTCACCACAACGGGATGTTTCTGCGAAACGTTGGCGGCCAATTTCAGAAAGCGACTCAGCTCGTCATTATTTGAACAGACATTCATCGCCGCACCCGAAAGCACATACGAAGGACGCACCAAAACAGGGAAACCCACTTTGTCAATAAATGCAGCAATATCCTTCATTGAAGTCAAAGCTCTCCACTCCGGCTGGTCCACCCCGATTCTGTCGAGCATTGCCGAAAATTTATCCCTATCTTCTGCATTATCGATTGATGTCGCACTTGTCCCAAGGATATGTACCCCTTGATTATCCAATCGCAATGCGAGATTGTTAGGTATTTGTCCTCCGGTGGAGACAATCACTCCGTGCGGATTCTCCTTTTCAATAATATCCAATACTCGCTCAAAAGTAAGCTCATCAAAATAGAGTCGGTCGCAGATGTC
>JBGVEG010000064.1:0-56736 GCA_045119955.1 Paludibacteraceae bacterium | reverse complement strand
CTTGCCGCTGGGTGTGTTCTTATCTCACATTCGCTCGAACGATTATTTGTTCCCCAGCGGAATAAGTTGTTAATGTTGTTTTAATTTAAAATCTTTTTATTTATTATGGCAAATTACGTACCCATTGCGCCCGTCGATTATGTAACGGGCAAACTCAACAAAAAAGACAAAACAGTCTTTCGTCAAAAATTCGCACGCGACTCCCATGGTGCGATTATTCGTCCCATGAAGAAGGAGGTGTATGTTATTCAGAACCCACGTGACTGGAAGAAGAATCCAGCCAAGGGCGCAGAAAAAGTGAAGCAAGACCGTTGGGCAGAAGCTTGCGCGAAGACCAAAGCTATCTTGCATGATCCAGAGCAACGTGCTCTGTGGCAACAGCGTTGGCAAGCGCAACTCAAGAAGGCGGAACCCGATGCACCAATTGATCCACGCTCAGGCAAGCGCAAGATCTACGCCAAGTTCGACTGCTACGTTCGTGCAAAAATCTGGTACGAGTTATCTCAACATGTTAAAGGCGGGTCATAATCCCGCCTTTAACCTCTTACCTTTCGTCTCTCGCCTTTGTAATATGCAAATTTCAATGTGCCTTCTATGTCCATTACCCACGGGGTCCCCGATGACGCATGCGTCATGGAGTGTTAGACGAATGTTATTCGGGCATTCCTCGCACTTCCGTTGGCTGTCTTGTTCTCGGCGATGGTTCGCCGAGTATCCCCGCCTTTACACTTTACACCCTACACTCTACACCCTACATTCTGCACCCTATACCCAAAAAAATCACCCCAGAAGTCATTTTTATTTGGTCATGTCAAAAAATTGTTGTATATTTGCACCGCAAAGGTCAATCAATGCTGTTGAGTAACTAATATGATTAACAAGAAGTCCATACGATTCTACAACGACCATAAGGTACGCGCTATCTGGAGCGAGGAAGAAAACAAGTGGTATTTCTCCGCTACAGATATTATTGGTGCTATCAACGATGAGCAGGACTATGTGAAAGCTGGTAACTATTGGCGTTGGTTGAAAAAGAAACTTACATCGCAAGGTGTTCAACCCGTGAGTGCCACTCACGACTTCAAATTCCAAGCTCCTGATGGCAAGATGCGTAAGTCGGATGTGTTGGATTTCGAAGGCGTTGAGATGGTGGCAAAAAACTTTCCGAATACGCGTGCTACCGCCTTTCTTGATTGGTTCACTTTCTCCGATAACTCTATCGACGGACAGAGTCGCAAGAAGGCATATACTTTGTTTGAAAGCGGTATATTGGATGACATGCAAGCAGGCACTATCCAATCGCTGCAACAGATACACGCTTATCTCTTTGGTGGATTATACGATTTTGCGGGGCAGATTCGCACCAAAACCATTTGGAAAGACGGCACGCTCTTTTGCCGTGCAGAGTACTTGCGCTATAATCTGGAACAGATAGAACAGATGCCTCAAAGTACTTTCGATGAGATTGTGGACAAGTATGTAGAGATGAATATCGCCCATCCGTTTATGGAGGGTAATGGCAGAAGCACCCGTTTGTGGTTGGATTTGATTTTCAAGTCGTCTATCAAACAATGTGTGGACTGGAGCCAAATAGATAAGAAGGCTTATTTGCAAGCCATGCGCCTGAGTACGACAGATAGTTCTGCTATCCGCGAATTGCTCCGCGGTGCGATGACCGACCAGATCCACGACCGCGAGATCTTTATGAAAGGAATTGACTACTCGTATTACTACGAGCAAGAAGATTAACTAACATACCGTCGCTCCCCGACGTAAAACTGACGACATAACCAGAATAAAACACACGATATGCCATCACTTGTCAATCTTGCGGAATTACGATATCAAGTCCTCGACCGTTGCTTTAGCGACAAAAATCGCTATTACTTCATTGATGACCTACTTAAACTTGTAAATAAGGCATTGCGAGACAATGGGGAGAATGAAATAAGCGAGCGTACCCTTTGGAAAAATATCAAAGAGATGGAAAATAATCCCAATTGGGATGTGGTTCTTCCTAAAAAGAAGAAAGATGGTCGCCGCTATTTCCGTTATGAGGACCCTACATATTCTATCTATCGTCGTGACCTCGATGAGCGCCAATTGGAGCAACTCAAGTCTATGCTCCTTATGCTTCAGCAATTCCATGATCTGGAGGAGTTTGATCGTATCAAGGAACTTCTTAAACATCTCGAACAGCATTACAATTTCACTTTGGGTGACACGCAAAATATCATCTCTTACGATACTGACCGCAATGTGGACGGAATTGAGTTCCTAAGTCCTTTATTTGAGGCCATTAGCAGCAAACAAGCTTTGGAAATCACTTATAAACCTTACAATTATGATGCATACACGCGCATTGTGCACCCATACTATATTAAGCAATATAATGGTCGCTGGTTCCTCTTTGGGGTAGAGATCAACGAATCAAATTGCTATATCACCAATAAGGCACTTGATCGCATCCAAAAGATAGATGTATCTCTTGTGCCATATATCCCTAATACTGATTATAACTTCAGGGAGTATTTCGAAGATATCATCGGTGTTAGCCGCAAGCCAAGCGATGAACCCGTCAAGATTGAGCTCCGTGTAGCAGAAAATCGCATACCATATGTGCTTACCAAACCTATCCACGGCTCACAACGCAACCATCGCAAGGATGAGGGTATCATCGAACTCGAACTCATTCCTAATAAAGAATTTTACCAACGCCTTCTCTCCTTCGGCGGCGATATCGAGATCCTCTCTCCCGACTCCGTCCGCGAAGAAATGGCTAAAAAAGCAGAAGAATTATACAATTTATATAAAAAATAAGCATTTTTCTTTCAGTTTGCCATTAGATTGCAAATGAGTGCACTACCTTTGCAGCCGAAATCGAAAAAAAATACAAAATAAAATATCAACATGAGACAGATTGGTTTTAAGAATTTTAGAAAGTTTGCAGATTTCCCTATGATGGACTTGGCACCTATTACTATGTTCGTAGGTGAGAATAATTCAGGTAAGTCTACAGTTGTAAAAGGCATATTGACTTTGTCCGAATTTTTATCTGGTCGCACCAGACGTTTATTTGACGTAGATACTTTCTTTGAAAATAATGATCAAGAAGATGTTATTTCACAAGTAAAAAAAATATTGAAAAATCAAAAGTTTTATTTTCATTCTAGATATTTTGCTCATATTGGAACGTTCAAAAGAGCATTCTATAATAAAGCAAAAGAAGATTTTATTACATTTAAAACTACTACTGGAATAACTACAATAGAGATTGATGTTGCAGGTAACAAGAATGATGAGGATGCTGTATATGGAGTAATTCAAAGAGTAGGTATCTTCATTCATGTGTACAATATTACAATTGATTTCAATCTCTTAGAAGATGTTGCAACAATTGTATTTCATCATAGTAATGATCAAGATGGTTTTGAAAATCATGGGGAAATGGGAAAGTCTTTACAAAAATATTTTAGTAGTTTTGAAAGAGATTATAAGTTTTCGATGCCTATATCTAATACCTATAGGTTAAGTATTGGATATGACTTTGTAAAAGAATTGATAGAATCAGTACAAAATTGTTTGAGTGCAACAATTTTCAAAGATTTCTCAAATAGCAGCAAGCGTTATTTAAGGAATCGTGATATTCATCCATTAAGTGTAAGTGATGATGAAAGAACTTTCCTTTTAATGTTTCATGAGTGTTTTGGCAGGGACGAGCAACGATATCCTGAATTTTCATTACCAGGACAACAATATTTAGGGGCACGTATGTTGGATATAGAATATATTTACGCCCATGCTGTGAGTCAAACTGTAATCTATAGTGCGAAAGATACAAACGATTATTTATCAAGGACAGTACATGAATTTGCTTCTGTACAGGGTGATAAACGTAAGCGTGAATTTATCAGCAAATGGATGAAAGAATTCAATATTGGTAAGAATTTCTCTATAAAATCAGTTGGAGGAGAAGCACATATCGTGTATATAACCAATATGGATGACGAAAAAGTAAATCTTGCAGATAAAGGTATGGGATCAATCCAATTAATGGTATTACTGTTTAGGTTAGCTATCACTCTACAAACTGATATAAGGAAACAATGGATTTCAATGAATAAAATAGTCATCATTGAAGAACCCGAACAAAATTTGCATCCTTCGTTACAAAGTAAACTAGCAGATTTATTTTATGAAATGAATCGAGATTACGGCTTCCGTTTTATCATTGAAACTCATTCAGAATACCTCATACGCCGTACTCAAATTATAGTTGGAGAAAACTATCCTACTCAAGAGAGTTTGAAAGATAATCCGTTTAAAGTTTATTATTTCCCATCTGAAGGTGAACCATACGATATGGGCTATCGTACAACAGGTTCCTTCTCTGAACCATTTGGCTCTGGTTTCTATGACGAAGCTGCCAAAATGGATATGGAGATCTTCAGACGAGAAATGAGTAACCCAATTATTTAGGAAATTATGTTTGTTGTATGTACAACGAAAGATAATTTGATCCGACTATGTTCTGAAAAAGAAAATAGTTGGTATAAAATTATTATGAAAATAAAGAAAGTTGCAATCTCTGCTAAAGAAGATTTGCTTGATAATGAATATCTTCGCATATTACATAAAGCAGATGTCAAATTTAATAGGGTTGCACAAGATGTTTTAGATGGTATTTCCTCAAACCATCCAGAATATGTCCTCAAGAGTCCATGTGCTGTTTACTTGTTAGATATTGATTCAGACAAAGCAAAAACAATTCAATCAAAATATGGAGTTATTTGTTTAGAAAAAAATAGTGATGCTGAGTTGTTAACGAAAAAAGGCTGGAGCATTGATATATTGAAAGAACAAGGCTATTCATGGGAATCTTTCTTTACTGGACATAATTGTCCAGTAAATTCATTGCTAATAATTGATCGATATTTCTTTTCAAGTGAAATAGGAGAAACAATTGAGGATTCTTTTAACAATTTACAACAAATCTTAAACGCATTGTTACCTCTCAACAGTCCTGATAATGTACAGCAGGTTGCATTAGTATTTGATTTTTCTACATTTAATCACAAGGATAGAAAAGATGATGGTAGTGAATACACTTTCAAGGCTTTAGCAGAGAAAGTAAATAAAATTAAGCGTAGTGTTCGTAATTATTCATATTCGTTAGAATTATTGTCTATAAATTCTAATTGTTATAAATATGAAGATACTCATGATAGAAGAATCTTTACAAATTATAGTATTACAATAGCAACGCATAAGTTGAAAGCTTTTAGAAAAAATAGTAATAGTCTTTGTTCGCAAAATATTTCTTTTAGAAGATTATTTTCTGACGGACTGGAAGCGGGGGATAAATCTACATTACCTGCTATCACCCAAAAGAATATTATAAAGTCGTTACAAGAAAGCATAAAAACAAGTAAAGACTCTATGGAATATGCCTGCAATGGGCAAGTAGCTAAAAGAGGTGAGTTTGAAATAAAAAATAGAATGTTAACTTTTTCTTAACTTGCAATTACCTTGCACACGAAAACAGTAATTTTGCAGCGTAATCAGAAATCAACTGATTGCGCTGTATTTTTTATAAAAAGTTGAAAATATTTCCAGTTTGCCATTAGGTTGCAAATGAAAGCACTACCTTTGCAGCGGATTTCAGAAATAACCCTAAATTTTTTACACCATGAGCAAGAGAAGACCATGTAACTGGCTAGCTGACTTATCTGCATTAGAGGATTTTTATCCAATGTTATTTGACAGCATTTACAACCACGAAGTGTATAAATGTACATCTGCATACTATGCTTAAATATATAATAAAGTACAACTATAAAAATGGAGGACTCTACTATGTGGTACGATGACGATGACTTTGCCGGTACCTACGCACATGACGTAGCTGGCTACGATGACGACACAATCTACGATGCTTTCGAAGGCGATGCAGATGCCTATTGGAACATTGACTAACTCTTTTGCCGCCCGTATAAATAGGTACGGGTGGCAAAGCTAAAAAAAGAATATAGAACAAACATGAAGAATATGACAAAAAAGACATCCCCTTCGCGCATCTTTGTGCCAGAAACAATCACGAAAAATGGTCAAACTCTCCAAATCGTAAAGTTAGGCCCTAATTGTTTTGATTTCGCTCCGTACAGCGAGATACATCTGCCAAAGACAATTCGAGAAATTGAATGGTGCTTTTATGAATGCGAGCATCTGGTCGATATATTTGTAGATGCTGAGAATCAACATTTCAAGCATATTGATGGAGTACTCTTTAATAAGGATGCTACAGTGTTGGTCACATTCCCCAATGCTCGACTAGGGAAATATACCATACCCGAAGGTACAAAACGCATTAGCCACTTTGCGTTCAAAACCAGCCATATCAATACATTACATATCCCTGCATCGGTTATGGAGATAGGGGATAATGTGTTTTACGATTGCAGATTGCATGATATATATTTTGATGGACGTGATAACTGGGGTGATATTAAAATAGGTCCAATGTTTTCCTTCAATCCTCGTAATTATTCCAATCCACGATGCCATTTTGGAAACAAAATTATCTGTTTGCAGGATTGGCTGAGAAGTATATATCCGGAATGATAGTAACGGTTCTTTTTATTTGAACAACACTTTGCACCGTAAAACTACAATAAAGCCATTCACCATAGGAAGATAAGAACTTACTCATCATCCCATATTAGGGCGCCTCCGTTCTACAACATGACTCTACCCAATAGGTGATTTGAAAAAGAAAACGCATAGCCCCCTATTATGCTTATAGCAAGTATGGTATGCGCTATGCGCTTTCTAAAAGCCAGTCACCCCTTAATTAGAGATGTCTTTGGAGCAAGAAGCCCACGAGTCATGCGACCACGGTTGCGCATCTTGCGCTGCAAAGGTACAACAAATAATTGATGCAACAAATTTGCATAAAAAAAAGTGTCGATGGTATATGTCGCATAATAAAATATATAATTATATTCTACCCCAATACCCCCTAATTTTTTGTGATTTTGGAGGGGTTATTTCGTTGTGTGTTTTTACCGAGAAAAATCAATTCGCTCATAAAGTTATGCAATAATGCAATAGTTGGAAAAGTTAAAATTCATTAACCTCTGCGTAACATTTGCGTAACATCTGCGTAACATGTGCTGCGCAGGATTTATTGCATTATTGCGTAAAAAAATGTGTCGAATGGGAGGGTCGTTAGAGTAGTAAGTTTCCCACTCTGAGGTATAATTGGCAAAATAAATTGCGGATTTCTGCATTTTTTGTTGCAAATGTTCATTTTTTGTTGTACCTTTGCACGGTTTTTGGTAAATTATTGAAAAGGCGTCGTATTCAACTCCATTAATGCTGGATAATACAACAAGATAATACTAACTAACAAAAGAGAAAATAGCATGAAAAGATTTGTTACTATTTTTGGTATGGCACTGTGCATGCTCATGGGCTTCATGGCTACCGCACAGGCCTCTACCATCACTACCATCGGTCCTGTAGATAACTACGGTTTCCTCACAGGTCCTGACGGCTCTACATGGACCTACACCGCTGCCTACACCGCGCAGTATGGCGAAGTGACTGCCGCCGAAATCAGTATCTACGACAACTACCACAACCTGGTAGGTACACTCAATGAAACTTTCCAACTGGCAGAAACTGACCTCTTTGTCCGCAATGTGGAAATCAACTCGCTGGTGACACGTAAGTTCTTCAACTCGGACAACAATATCGAGATTATGCTCTTTATCTCCGTAGCTACCAAGGACTATACAGGTCGCTTCTATAATAGCGTCTTCTCCCTCTCTGAAGGCGGCTCGACCCATGTGTGCAATGTAGATGGCAACCAAGTGCTGGCGAAGAATATCTCCACCAATAGCAACGACAACTACACCATGGTCTTCTTCCGTCAGTACTACGACGAGAATAATACGCTCTACTACAACTATGATGTGTATGGCAAAGCCGAGTATGGCACCAGCCAACCTGTGCTGAAACATACCTTTGAGATACCTTACCAGCACATAGCTGCGCTCAATGACCCTATGCCAATCTACATGATGCAGAGCGGCAAATATACGATTGACTACATTGTAGCGCAATATGAGCAACCATTCTTCGACCCAAGTATCCCCGTATATGAGGAGCCCGTCGTGAATCCGGACAACCATCTGGTAATTACACGCTACGACAATAAGTTCAACCAGTTGTCTGAGGTGAAGATACCTATGCTCCAAGACGAAGACCCTGCCTTCCTCTATACCTTCTACTACCTGGGTGGTCTGGGCGGTCAGAACGACGTGATCTTGGACTACAACGGCACAGGCGAGATGGCCTTCGTAATAACCGTGGACAACTACGAGACAGCATCGGATGGTTCGGTATATTCGTACTACCTCTATGATGCTAATGGCAACAAAATCAACACCATTGCCGAAAAAGGCTTGGGTACAATCTATATGAGCAATCTGCCTGGTTACTCTACACAATATGGTTTCTTCAAGAACGAGAATGATGTGGAGTTCATCCAAATGGTGGATGTGCCATCCTGCAAGACTGTGGCTCGCATTCCGCTGTACAATGGCGGTGCTACCCTGTCGGGCAACTGGGACCGTGTTGCTCAAGGCGATTCGTATCAGTACGTAGTGTCTCTCCTGCAAGGCGAGAATGCTGAGGATGGTACTATTCACCAACGCATTGCATGGTTCACCGACAAGGGCAAGTTGGACCACTATGACGACCTCAATCTTGGTCACCGCGTGGAGACAGCGCAAGTCAATATCCAATCGAGCGTACTCAACCCACGCCTCTTCAACGCGGACAACGCGCGCGAATACATGGTGCTTCTCAAACGCTCTAAAGCCACTTCGTCCGACAAAGAGGAGGTACTGCTCATCTGCAATAACGAAGGTGAGACACTCCTCGAACTGGGTGCCGATGCTGCTAAGGGTGGCGCATTGAGCATGATCAATGTGTTCAACGAGAAGACCAACCCAGTGATGCTCTGCGCATACAACAACGATTCGCAATTTACACTCAACTTCCACGCTTTGCCACTGAGCAAGAACACGCTTCAAGGTGACGGTACGGCGGCTAACCCATACCAAATCACCTGTGCGGCAGACTTCATCCAGATAGATGACCAACCTATGGCGCACTATCAGATCATGAACGATATTGACTTTGGTGGTGCTGCTTTTGTGGGATTGCAAAAGACCTTCGGAGGTAAGTTGGATGGTGGTAATAAGCAACTCACCAATCTCTACTTGAACGGTAGCGGCCTCTTCCGCGAAGTGGTGGATACAGCTGTTATCAAGAATATCCGCCTCGTAGAGCCCGTGATGGCACTCAATGGCAATGGCCTGTATGCTGGTCTGGTGGCAAACACCATGCGTGGTGGCTTTACCGATGAGGGCGCAGAACTCAGTGCCCAATTGAGTAATGTGCATGTGGTCGCTCCTGTGATTGTAGGTCAGGACTTTGCTGGTGTATGCGGCGGTCTCATAGGCGAAGCAACACTGTTCGTGAAGATGAGCGAATGTTCGTTGCAAGAAGCAAACATCGAACTGCCTCATGCGGAAGCAGTAGGCGGATTGGTAGGTCATATGATGACTTCCTCCAGTATGCATGTGGCTGCTTTCTCTGGCAAACTCCAGGGCGGTGCTATGGTAGGCGGTATAGCCGCATCGGTTGATGGTGATAGTCCTGTTCAACATGCGCATGTCAATGCCGATATTGCAGGTGCTGCTATCGTGGGCGGTGTCGTGGGTTCCAGCGAACGTGCGATAATTGCCAATAACTATGTTGAGGGCACATTGGCTCTCGCCTTGGCTACCGAAAAAGGTGGAGTAGGCGGTATCGTAGGTGCTTTGGCAGCTGATATTATGGGTCAGGCTACAGATGCTATCGTGTATGACAATATCGTGGCACTGCAATCCATCCAAGCTCCTCAAGGCGCTATAGCACACCGTGTAGTGGGCTTCTCCAGCTGCAATGATTATGAATATGACTGGGATAATGTGGATTGGAACAAAGATCAATCCGAGTGGCCACGTATCTATGGCAACCCAGAGAAATGCCTAAAGGACAACTATGTAACGTCTGCTTTGGCAATCCTGGATGCTACTATTGCTGCAGATAATACCACTACCGAGGGTGCCGACATGGCTACCAACGAACTGACAAGCGAATGGCTGAATACCCACGGCTTTGCCTTGGGCAATAGTGTAGATGCGCCATGGGTGTTGAACGATGGTGCGCTATACTTGTGGTTCGAAGATGGACAAACAGGTACAGATGTTGAGAATATCTGGACAGATAACGATACAACGACTGCACGTAAACTGATCATGGATGGTCAAGTGGTGATTATCCGTGACGGCAAACTATACAATGTAATGGGATATAGTTTATAGTGTAAAGTGTAAAGGCGCGAAAAGAAAAGAGTTCGGAAAATCTCCGAACTCTTTTCTTTTGTAGGTTATTGTTGTTTCAGCGAGAGCTGTATTCTTCCTCGTGCGCGATCTATATCTATCACCCTGACACGCACGTGCTGGTGCAGCGATACCACTTCATTAGGGTTGCTGATACGGCGAGATGCCATCTCGGAGATATGTATCAAGCCATCCTTATGCACTCCCACATCGCAGAAAGCACCGAAATTGGCGATATTCGTAATGATACCGGGCAAGACCATACCCACCTGCAAGTCATCGATCGTATGCACCGACTCATCGAAGTGAAACTCCTCCAACTGCGTGCGTGGGTCGCGGCTGGGCTTCTCCAACTCGTGCAGGATATCCGTTAGGGTAGGGATACCCACCTCGTTGGTTACATATCGCTTTAGGTCAATCTGCTGACGCAGTTCCGCGCGTTGCATCAGGTCGCTCACCGTGCAACGCAGGTCCTTAGCCATACGCTCCACGATAGCATAACTCTCAGGATGGACAGCAGAGTTATCCAATGGGTTATCGGAATTGGTGACGCGCAGGAATCCAGCTGCCTGCTCATAGGTCTTCGCGCCCATCTTAGGCACCTTCAAGAGTGCCTTACGGTTGGGGAAAGGACCATTCTCGCTGCGGTAATTAACGATATTCTGCGCCAAAGCTGGACCTAAACCTGAGATATAGGTCAGGATATGCTTGCTGGCGGTATTGACATCCACACCCACACAGTTCACCACACTCTCCACAGTCTGTTGCAGACTCTCGCTGAGGCGCGTCTGATTGACATCATGCTGGTATTGCCCTACGCCAATCGACTTAGGGTCAATCTTCACTAACTCCGCCAATGGGTCCATCAGTCGTCTGCCGATAGACACAGCGCCACGCACCGTGACATCCTCATTGGGGAACTCCTCGCGCGCCGTCTTGCTGGCCGAATAAACAGAAGCGCCGCTCTCGCTGACGACGAAGATTTGGGGTGATTGGCTATTGGCTATTGGCGATGGGGTATTGGAAAGGGCGAAGCGTACCATCTGTTCCGTCTCGCGGGAGGCGGTACCGTTGCCAATGGCAATGGCCTCTATCTGGTGTTGGTGAATGAGGTGCTGTAGCGTTTCGGTGGCCTGCTTGGTGTTGAGGAAGACCACGGTATGGTGCAATAGGTCGCCTTGTGCAGACAATACCACTACCTTGCAGCCCGTGCGGAAGCCAGGGTCAAGTGCCAACACACGCTTCTGTCCGAGGGGCGACTCCAACAATAATTGGCGCAGGTTATCGGCAAAGACACGAATCGCTTCGGCATCGGCTTTCTCCTTGCTGCTGGCAGCAAACTCCGTTTCGATAGCGGGCTTGAGTAGGCGTTTGTAACTGTCCTCCATGGCCAGTTCTACCTGATAGGAGGCATCGCTATTGCTGCGCAAGAAGATATGGGCGAGTTTGTCGAGCGACTTCTCTCTGTCGGGTGATATGTCCACACGGATAAAACCCTCGTTCTCAGCGCGGCGGATAGCCAGTAGGCGGTGCGATGAGATACGGCGGAGGGGTTCGCTAATGGCGAAATAGTCTTTGTACTTCTGTGCCTCGGGCTCAGACTCTTTGCCTTTGACCACCTTGGTGGTAATGATAGCCGAATAGCTGAACTCGCGGCGAATGCTTTGTCGAGCTCGTTCGTCTTGGTTGATCCACTCGGCTATAATATCGCGAGCACCTTGCAATGCTTCATCTCGCTCCTTGCCTAATCGCCTGATTGCCTCATCGCCCTCGCGTTTTTGAGCAAAAAGCGCAATAGCCAGCGGCTCATATCCTTGTTCGCGTGCCACATCGGCGCGTGTCTTGCGGTGGGGCTTGTAGGGGAGGTAAATATCCTCCAGTTCGGTGGCATCCCACGACTGCTCAATGCGTTGGCGGAGTTCGGGCGTGAGTTTGCCTTGCTCCTCAATGGTCTTGAGGATAGTGGCTTTGCGCTCATCCAGTTCCAGGAAGCGGTGGTACTCATCGGCTATCTGGCTGATTTGTACCTCATCCAGACTGCCCGTGCGCTCTTTGCGGTAGCGGGCTATGAAGGGAATCGTCGCATGTTCATTAAGCAAGGCAATAGTGGCTGCCACTTGCGTAGCAGCCACTCCTATGCGTGACGAAATGATTGTCGAAAAATCAGTCATCCTTATTAGAACAAATAGCGAACACCGAGGGTGATACCGCTGTAGAGACCACTTGTGTTGAATGTGATACCTTCACCACCTACGATACCGATATTAGGACGATAGTCCAAAGAGAGTTGCATTGGGAACCAGAAGTCGTAAGAGATACCTACGTGACCTACTACACCTGCGTAGAAAGCAGGAGCCTTAAAGCCGTAGATACCCAAACCAGCACCTACACCGAGGTTCCAGTTCCATTGACCTTCGTAGTCCCAAGGGATAACGGCACCGAATGGGTTTACCCAGTCATAGGTAGCTGTTGCACCAATTCCCTCAAAGAAAGGAACGTTAACAGACAAATCGATCATATTGGCTTCGCCCAGACTGTGTTGATAAGAGAGGTCGATACCATAACCAATGTTCGCACCAATCGCGCGTGGTTGAGCAACGGCTGAACCTACGCATACTACTGCCAAAATAGCAGCCAAAATCAAACTTTTCTTCATAATACCAAATAGTTAATAATTAATAGTTAACAGTTATTGTAGTTTCGCTAATGCTTCTTTCATGCGGCGCATGGCCTCTGTGATAAGGTCTTCGCTGGTGGCGTAGGAGAAACGTATGCAGTTGTCCTCGCCGAAGGCGCTACCCGATACACATGCCACATGTGCCTCTTGCAGCAGGTAGGTTACCAACTCATCGGCGTTGTGTATGGTCTGACCATTATATTGCTTGCCGAAAAACGCCGATACATTTGGGAAGAGGTAGAACGCACCTTGTGGCTCCAGCACCTTCATGCCAGGAATCTCTTTCGCCAGCCCGACGATCAGGTCGCGGCGGCGGTGGAAGGCTTGGCGCATCTCCTCTACGCAGGTCTGGTCGCCCGAGTAAGCCGCTTCTGCTGCTTTTTGTGCGATAGTTGTAGCGCAGCTAATGGTCTGACCTTGCAGACGTTTCACAGCAGTGAGGAGCTCTTTGTCGTGGCTTGCCAACCAGCCGATACGGTAGCCCGTCATGGCGTATGCCTTGCTCACACCGTTGATAATAATGAGGCGGTCTTCCAACTCAGGGAACTGTGCCAATGTCTCGTGCTTGCCTGTGTAGAGGATATGTTGGTAGATCTCATCTGCGAGTACCACCACTTGTGGGTGACGCTTCAGTACCTCCACCAATGCCTTCAGGTTCTCGAGCGTATAGACAGAACCGGTTGGGTTATTAGGCGAGCAGAGCATGAGCAGCTTGGTGTTAGGGGTGATAGCGGCCTCGAGTTGCTCGGCGGTGAGGCAGAAGTTGTTCTCCATCGTGGTGCGCACCAATACGCTTTTGCCTTGTGCTATCTTGACCATCTCTACATAACTTACCCAGCATGGAGTAGGCATAATGACCTCGTCGCCAGGACCAATCAATGCCTCAATCGCGTTGCAGAGTGCCTGCTTGGCACCTACGGAAACGACAATCTCGTTGGCGTTGTAGGGTTGGACTGCATAGTCCTTAATGTCCTTGTTGAGCGTGTCCGCAATGGCTTGACGCAAGGCAGGGAAACCTGGTGTTGGACCATAGTGTGATATGTCGTTGTTAATGGCATCAATAGCGGCTTGCTTCACGTGTGCAGGTGCAGGGAAATCGGGCTCTCCTAATGATAATCCAATAACATCTACTCCCTCAGCACGGAGTTGTTGGCATAATGCTGCTACTTGCAGGGTGGCTGACTCTTCGAGTGCAGCGATTCGTTGTGAAATAGTCATTTGTAGTATATAATGTATAGTTTATAATTAGCAATTATTTTCTTCTGAACTCTGCCAATATAATGGCGGTGGCTATGCTCACGTTCAGACTTTCGGAGGTGGGCATGTCGGCAGGGTAGGAAGGAATGAATAACGGGTGTGTCACCAACTCTCTGACTGCTGGCGATATGCCGTTGCCCTCATTGCCCATAATGATAATGCCTTTGTCTTTGTCCGCGATAGCCATGGGTTCGTACATATTCTTGCCATCAAGTAGTGTGCCGTAAATGGGGCAACCCTTGTCCTTGTGCTGGCGTAATATGCCGGGCAGATCATCAACGTAGTGCAATTGTACTCTGGCCAATGCGCCCATGGTGGCTTGCACCACTTTGGGATTGTAGCAATCGGCTGTCTCGCGCGAACATAGGATATGGTGTATGCCAAACCAGTCGCAGGTGCGGATAATCGTTCCTAAGTTACCTGGGTCTTGCACGCCATCCAGCGCTACCCATAGCCCATCGCCAATAGCCAATATCCCATCACCCATCGCCAATCGCCTCTTGAATACGCCTATCACGCCTTGTGGGGTGCGCAATGAGGACATCTGCTCAATCTCTGTTGGTGTGGCGTTGTCGGGGTTGACCAGTAGTACCAACTCAAAAGCCGCCCTGAGGTCATTAACGCACTTCTCGCCCTCTGCCACAAACACGCCTTCCGCATCGCGGAACTTCTTCTGTTGCAATTGGCGAACCCATTTTATTTGTGCTTTGCTCAGGTGTGGCATGTGGTTGATCTATTTGGCCTGCAAAATTACAATAATTTTTTGGAATATGCAAGTATTTACTTCTTTTGTATCGTTTTTATTCCCCCACCTCGCTCAGCTCGAGCCAGCGCAATTCTGCCTCATCCAAGGCGTTTTGTACTTCTTGGTAGCGTTTGGAGGCATTGGCTATGTCTTCGGCTTGGGTAGCACCGCCCGAGAGTAGGGCCTCCAATTGGGCTTTTTCGGCTTCGAGTTCGGGCAATAGTTTCTCCAAGTCCTCCAGCTCGCGTTTCTCCTTGAAACTCAATCTGCGCTTCTGTTCGGTTTTAACTTTTTGGTTATTGGCTATGGGCGATTGGCTATTGGAGGTTTTTTCGTAGCGTTCGCTATTCTTGCCTTTCGCCTCTAATCGATACTGCGTATAGTTGCCTGGGAAGTCCTGCACATTGCCGTCGCCGTGGAAGACAAAGAGGTGATCCACCACGCGGTCCATGAAGTATCGGTCGTGGCTCACCACGATGAGACAACCTTGGAAGTTCATAAGATAGTCTTCCAATACGTTGAGTGTCGGTATATCGAGGTCATTGGTCGGCTCGTCCAGTATGAGGAAGTTCGGACTGCGCATGAGCACCGTGCAGAGGTGCAGGCGTTGGCGCTCACCACCTGAGAGTTTGCCCACGAAGTCGTATTGCTGGCTTGGCGAGAAGAGGAACATCTGTAGGAATTGGCTGGCAGTCATCTTCTGCCCATTGCCCAAGTCCACCACTTCGGCTATATCGCGTACCACATCAATCACTTTTTTGCCTTCATCGAACTTTAGGCCCGTTTGTGCGTAGTAGCCAAATTTAACCGTGCTACCTACATCCCAACTGCCGCTGTCCAAAGGCACTTCGCCGAGCAGGAGTTTGATAAAAGTACTCTTGCCTGTGCCGTTGTTGCCTATGATACCCAGTTTCTCGTAACGCGAGAAGACGTAGTTGAAGTGCTGCAAAATGACTTTTTGCTCACCTGTGCGGGGGGATACATAGGTCTTGCATACATCTTTGGCTTCAAAGATCTTGTTGCCGATATACCCCGACTTGACGGCCAGGCGCACTTCCGCTTCGTTGCGTTGCTGTTTGGCTTTCTTCTCTATCTCGTAGAAGTTATCAATGCGATATTGTGCTTTGTGTGCGCGAGCTTGGGGCATGCGGCGCATCCATTCCAGCTCGGTGCGATAGAGGTTGCGCGCTTTCTCTACTTCGGCATTCTGTGCCTCAATGCGCTCCGCGCGTTTCTCTACGTAGTAGGCGTAGTTGCCGTGGTAGCTATAGAGCGAGTGTTCGTCCAACTCAAATATATCGGTGCAGACATTGTCCAAGAAATAGCGGTCGTGGGTCACCATGAGTATGGTGAGGGCTTTTTCGCCTCTTGTGGTGCGATTGCGTAGGTATTCCTCCAACCAAACTACTGTCTCCAGGTCCAAATGGTTCGTCGGCTCGTCCAGTAGCAGGATGTCGGGCTCGTTGTCTAAGACTTGTTGCAGGAGTAGTTTCTTCTGTTGTCCACCGCTGAGTTTCTGGAACTCCTCTATACTTGCCTTATCGCCTAATAACCTTATCGCCTCCTCACCTCCTAATCGCTGCGGCAGATATTTGACTTTCAGGTCTTTGCGCCACGTGATTTTGCCTCTATCGTAGTCGGTCTTGCCCATCAGTATGTCCAGCAGGGTGCTCTTACCAATACCATTGCGCGCAATGAGGGCAATGCGTTGCCCTTTGTTCACCGCGAAACTGATATTGCTAAACAATACCTTCGAACCCACCGATTTCGTGAGTCCTTCTACCAATAGATATGGTGTAACGGCTGCCATTTTGTAGTTTATAGTGTAGGGTGTATAGTGTAAAGTGTAAAGGATGGGCGGCGAAGCCGCATATTCGTGCCTCTCGCCTCATCGCCTCATCACCTCTCGCCTTATTCAATCGAGTCTTGTGGAAGAGACAAGGTGTATAGTATGGCCTCTGCTTGGCGCAGGGCGGTGCGTTTCTTTTGTCCAGCTCCGTAGAGGAATGCCTCTGCGGTCACGATGCGTCCGTTCACTTGATCCAGACGGGTGTGACTGACGTATGGGCCACCCATGGCTTCGCCATTGATAATCTTCCAGAGTCCGCGCACTTCAGTCGCATGCTCATCTTCTTGTACGGTGATATTGCGCAGTTGTGGAGGCATGACTTTGTATTCGGTACCCATATACGAGCCCTCCACGCTGGCGCTCACTACGCGGCTGAGTACTGCATCGCGTTTGTCGTTCAGATACGCAAGGGTGAAGGTGTTCTCATCGGTATAAGGATAGCTATATACCACGATGTCGCGGCGCATGCTACCTTTGTTGTTGCAGCACCACATGAGGTGCACCTCGGGTGCTACGGTGATAGGGTTGCGCAGACTATAGGTGCTGGCTCCGCCAAGTACGGTATCCATGATGAGCATATAGTCCTCTGGAATGAGCATGTCATAGCCCTGCGCTTGCAGGATCGCGCGAGCATCTTTGTTGGTGCTGGCGCGGTAGAATTTCGTTTGTCGTTTGATCTCTTGATTGACAAACCACTCGCGAATCTCTTCGCCATGCTCCAGCCAGTAACTGACAAATTCCTCCTCTGAGGGTGACTGTATGCGGCACAAGGCCTGTGGTGTGGACCAATAGTCGTTGGACACTTTGGCTTTGAGTTGGGTATATTTCTGTGGGTTGATGTCCACAAAAAGGATGTTGCGCGTGGGTTTAAACATATCATCAAACTGTGCGGTAGGCACTTTGGTTACGCGGAAGTAGGGTTCTACCTGTGGCATGCAAGGCATGTCGGCGCCCATGACTGCCTCGACCAAATCGTATAGGGTCGCTATGGGTTCGGTATAGCCAGATGCCTCATTGACCAAGGATAGTTTGGCTACTTCGTTGAGTTGCTCTTGTGTCAGAGGCTCATCGTTGATAACGACCAAGCACTCATATACCGAACCTGTTGCGGAGGTGAGAGTGCGTCCTGTGCTCTTACCGCAACCTACCATTGTCATGGCTACTGCTACCAGGAGCAGGCCTTTGAAAATACTTTTTTTCATACTTGTCGGATATTAATTGCAATTTGCCTGCAAAGGTAGTGAAAAATTTGCATATATGCAATACTTACAAAGAAAAAAGCCGTCTCTCGACGGCTATTTTTCCACGGTATTAGTCTGTTTGATTTTTTAAGGTACAAAAAAGATTGAGTTGGTTTTTAAAACCGGTGCAAAGGTACTGCTTTTTGTTCATCCCCGCAAGAGTAAATTTATGTTGTGCAACACATTTTTGCACTTTTTTGCCTTAAAAAATGTTTAATAACATGTTTACCGTCATTTTCTATCCAGTTCTATGACCTCCAAATCGCGTATTTCTGCGCCATCTATCACAAATCGCAGGAGTGTTTGTACGGTCTGCCATCCCTGTTTGCCTGCTGCGCCTGGGTTCATGGTCAGCATCTGCCATGTGGAGTCATATTGCACTTTTAGGATATGGCTATGTCCACACACGAAGAGCTGCGGTGTCTCCTTCTTGAACATGGGTAGTAGCCATGGATTGTATTTGCCAGGGTAGCCGCCTATGTGGGTCATGAGCACATTGACATCTTCCACGCGAAAGCGATAGAACTCGCTGAGCGAGTAGCGTATATCGCCGCTATCCATATTGCCATATACCGCGCGGGTGGGTTTGAACTCACGCAGGTGTTGCAGCACCATAGCGCTGCCTATATCGCCTGCATGCCAAATCTCATCTACCTCGGCGAAGTGCTCCAGTACTCGTGGATCAAGGTATCCGTGTGTATCGCTCAATACGCCTATTCGTGTCATAGAGTTGTGTAGGGTGGTGTAGGATGGTGGAGGATGGTTAACATCGTTCGGCGCGGTTCATGATAAGGATGCTCACTACTATGGCAGCCACAGCCACCGACAGGAAGAATACTATGTCTCTGAGGTCCACTACGCCACGCGAGATACTGCTATAGTGGTCTTGCAGTGTCACCCAATATAGCGCGAAACAGCTCACTCCGCCCAAGATGAATGCTACCAACTGGCTTTTGGTCTGCGTGCTGCACAGCAGTCCTATGCCCGTAAAGGAGGCACTCAGGAAGACCAACCCCATCATGGAGCCCACGAATTGTCCGCTGTCGATATTGCCCATGGGTTCTGCCATATAATAGACGATGAAGTAGTGCACTAAGCAGGGCAACAGAGCCAATACGGTCAGCACAAAGGCGGCCATGTATTTTCCTACGACAATCTTCCATAGCGCAATGGGTTGTGCGCGGAGTAGTAGCCATGTGCCGCTCTGTCGTTCTTCGGCAAAGAGTCGCATGGTCAGTGCGGGACATACCAACATGAGCAGCCAAGGGGCAATCTGAAAGAGTCCATCTACTTGCGCATAGCCCGACTCGATGATATTCCATTGCCCGGGGATGACCCACAGGAACAGACTGACTGCCAACAGAAACAACCCTATCACGATATACGCGATGGGGGTGGAGAAGTAGTATGATAATTCTTTTCTAAACATGCTCTGTTGTATTTTAGTGGTTTATGCGTGTCTATATACCATGCTGCCGCTGGCTTGATGGGTTGCCAGCACCAGTACTTCGGCTATTTGCACGTGTTCGGGAGCGCTGGCAGCGAAATATACCACTTCGGCTATATCTTCGCCAGTCAGCGGTTTGATACCTTGATACACTTTGTCGGCGCGCTCTTTGTCGCCTGCAAAGCGGGTCACACTGAAGTTGGTTTCTACCAGTCCGGGTTTAACGTTGGTTACGCGCAGGGGTGTCTCCACCAGATCCATACGTAGTCCATCGCTCAGCACCTTGACTGCTGCTTTGGAGGCACAATAGACGCTACCGCCTGGGTAAGCACCGTCGCCTGCTACCGAACCAATGTTGATGATATGCCCTTTGCCGCGTGCTACCATGCCTGGGACTACCAGACGGGTAATCATGAGCAGGGCGGTGATATTGGTTTCTATCATGGTGTCGTAGTTCTCCTCGGTGCCTTCGTACTCTTTGTCCATGCCCAATGCCAGTCCGGCATTATTGACCAGAATGTCTATGGCTTGGTATGGCTCGGGTAGGGTAGTGAGTGCTTGGGTTGCGGCTGCGCGGTCGCGCACATCAAAGGGGAGCAGTTGTACATCTACGTGGTAGGTGGATTGCAATTCTGCTTGTAGTGCTTGCAGTTTATCCACGCTACGCGCGTTTAATAATAAGGTGTATCCTGCTTGTGCGAACTTGCGAGCGCATGCGGCACCAATGCCCGACGATGCTCCTGTGATAAAGACGATTTTTGCCATAGTGTAATGTATTATGATTGTATAATCCAGCGCAAAGGTACAACAAATAATGCACATTTGCAAGTAAATCGCACGAAAGTTTACTTTCTGGTGCTATTTCCTTGCATTTATCGGGTGGATAAGCGGTGGATAAGCGGTAGATAGCCGTCGCTCAATGCTCTTTTTGCCACCATTTATTCGTTTGCCGTGCAGATCCGTGCTCGTCGGTGGTTGGTATTATCTCCCACTGAATGACGTCTTTCCGCGGGGTATATTTTGACCACTGAACTTCACTGAACAACACTGAACCAAGGATATATATTCTCCTTGCCTTCGGCAGAAATCTTAACTATCTAAACTAATAATTTAACGGAGTATGGGTTATTAAAAACAACATTAACAACAATTCCGTGGGGGAACAACACACCCCCACGGCAGGGATTGTTTTTATTGTTGGTTTCTCATTGTTGGTATTGTTGAAAAATATATCCGTTTTAGTTGGGATAGTTTAGATCTCTGCGAGCTTGCGAGCAAGGAGGTTAAATTTCCGCGTATCCGTGCAAATCCGTGAGATTCGTGGGACATATATTTCCACTGATTGCACTGATTAGCACTGAACCAAGGGCTTTTATAAGACAACTTAGACAACTTGAGAGACAATTCAAATCAATTATTACGTGCATTGTTTTTATTGTCTTATTTGTTGTCGATATTGTCTTTCAACATATTCCGTGTATCTGTGCAAATCAGTGAGATCCGTGGGAGGTATATCTCCCCTCGGGTAGTTACCGAGTAGTTACCGAATAGTTGTGCACGTCCGATACTATATAATTGCTATGGCTCGAGCACGATACGGAGGCCTGTAGAAGCGCCACCTTTATCGGGTGTGTAGTAACTATGTCGATTGGTGTTTGTGCAGTTTTTAGAGTCGTAGTGGTAGCATCCCCCTCGTAGTACGTGTTTATCGCCTGTGGCAGCTCCCGTTGGGTTGGTTTGTGCTTGGGCAGCGTATGGCATATGCCAATCGGAGCAGTATTCCCATACATTACCTGTCATGTCGTATATACCCAACTCGTTGGGCTGTTTTTGTCCCACAGCATGCGTCTTGTTGCTGCTATTTCCGTTATACCAACCCACTTGGTCAATGTCGTTACTACCTGCATAGGTATATCCTTTGGAGTATTGTCCACCGCGGGCGGCGTACTCCCATTCGGCTTCGGTAGGTAGACGGAAACGCATGCCCGTTAATTCGCTCAGTCGCTCAACGAATTGTTGCGCTTCGTCCCATGTGATATTTGTGACAGGCAGGTTATTGCCTTTAACGGCACTGGGGTTATTGTCGCTACCCATGACGGCTTTCCATAGGTGTTGTGTGACTTCTGTTTGCTCGATATAGTAATCCGACAGAGTAACTTCGTGCACAGGTTGCTCATCAGCCTGCGCGTCAGGAGCGTCACTACCCATCATAAACGTGCCGCCTTCCACGCACATGAGGTTGATAGAGAGGGTGTCATTGACTTTTACCACCAGGCATGGGTCGGGCACCTCGTCATACACAGGGCGGATAGTAAAGCCAAAGCAGCGAGTGCCCTGAGTGCCTGCTTGTGTTGGAGGGGCATCATCGTGCAAAACGATCAAATAAGAATAATGTTGTTTTTCTAAAGTATTGGTCCAGTATAATCCATCCTCCCCTTCGGGGTAAGTTGGACCAGATCCCTTGTATCCAGCAGCGGGTAAGAATATGGAATTACCATTTGGTCCAGTAACTTTGTAGCCATTCACGTTATTGTGGGTTGTCCAAAGCCAATTACATTGCTGCGTCAGTTCATCTACCTCTTCTTTGCTTGGCATGCGCCAATCTCCTCCCCAATTGACATACGCGGCGTCATCATCTATGTCAAGAATAGTCTTTCCGTCCGTAGTATTATACTTGGTCATATTAGATGATGTGCCCCACTTGTATGTTGCCCAACTATACACCTCCTTTGGCTCCGTCTCACCCCATGCGAAGTAGTCGCCATAGTCCTCGGGCTTGCTTGCACCCACATTGAACGTCGCCCACTTGACAGAGAGACCAAGATCCACGTATTCAGGCTCGGCTTCTAACACAATCGTATCATGAACAAGGCGTTGGGGGAAAGCATAGTATAAATTTCCATTGTTACCTTGTGCGGAGCGCGAATATTGGATTTCGGAAGGCTTAAAGAGTGTATATATTTGTAATCCATTGGCAGTTAAGGTATTATTTCGAGCATAACCATAAGTGCCGACATAGCGCATATTATCTATATCATGGTTGAAATACCCCGTGGGTGGTATAAATATCGCTCCTGCTTCTTCCATAGCAGTCCATTGTTGCAAAGAATAGACATTCGCATTAGGATTATTATCATTGGGTGTGAATGTTATGCCTTCAGGAGCGACCCAATCATCAGGCAAGATGATCAATCCAAAAATACTACTGATTTTACCTAATCCCAACAACTGATCCGCATTCTTGCGCCCTTGACAGATATATAGCCATTCATCATTAGAGAGTGTTCGCCAAGTGTTAGGCGCACTGCCTGCGATGGTGTTTGTTCCCCAATCCAGGAACTCTCCCGCGTAGTCTGATGATTCAGTAGATAAACTGATACCCCATGGCGCTTTGCTATCCTTGCCACTCCATCCGAAATACTCAATTGTATCAGCCAGTTGCCCATTGCGGTAGTGCTTGTGCCCCATATATTCGAGCTGATTCGCAGCAAACTGCCATGTATCCGTGCTTTGGATATATTGCAAATTACCCTGCGAGAAGCTCACTTGCTTATCTGCTGCTACAGAGAAGACACCAATGCGTTTGGGTGGTCTGTCGTCATACACAGGGCGGATAGGCATACCTACGCGGCGAGTGTTGCTACCTATGCCATCCGCAAGGGTTGGATGAGAAAGCAATAGGTCGTATGCATTCGCATTACCTGGTGTAGAACTTGTCCAGAGATATGTGATTGTACCTAATCCTTGTACGCCAGTTCCATTGTCATCGTTGTGATAACCAGTAGTAGGAATAAAGATACTATTGCCGTTAGGACCAGTGACGATATGCCCATTGATACCATTGCGCGTCTCCTCTTTCCATGTGCAATTATCAAATAGTTCCTGCATTTCCTCTTTTGTTGGCATACGCCATTTTCCTCCCCAATGCACATGCGCCGCATCATCTTCGGGCTCAAGGATAGTCTTGCCATCCGTAGCATTGTACTTGGTCAAGTTACTAGATGTGCCCCACTTGTATGTCGCCCAACTATATGTCTCCTTTGGCTCGGTTTCTCCCCATGCAAAATAGTCGCCATAGTCCTCAGGCGAGGTGGCACCCACATTGAAGGTCGCCCACTTGACGGAGAGACCAAGGTCCACGTATTCGGGTTCGGGCTTTGGCACAATGGTATCATGCACGAGGCGGACGGGATAAGCATAGAATAAGTTGCTTTGATTGTTTCCAGAGTATGAGTACACAATCCAACCTGATAAACCATTAGGTAAACCATCTTCTATTATACTGAAGAGGGAAAATATTTGCCGTCCATCTTGAGCCAAAGTACTAGTTCTATAATATCCATATTGATGCACAGTACGCATGTTATCCATTTTATGATTGAAATACCCTGTTGGTGGAATAAACACAGCTCCTGCATTTTCCATTGCATTCCATTGTTGTAGGTTATATGGATTTGAATTGGGGTTGTCTATATTGGGTGTGAATGTTATTCCGTCAGGAGCGACCCAATCATCGGGCAGGATAATTAATCCAGAAATAGTATCAATTTTTCCAAATCCCAATAGGTTAGCGGCATTCTTACGACCTTGACAAATATAATTCCATTCATCATTAGAGAGCGTTCGCCAAGTGTTAGGCGCACTGCCTGCGATGGTGTTTGTTCCCCAATCCAGGAACTCTCCCTCGTAGTCTGATGATTCAATAGATAAACTGATACCCCAAGGCGCTTTGCTATTCTTGCCACTCCATCCGAAATACTCTATCGTATCAGCCAGTTGCCCATTGCGAAAGTGTTTCTCGCCCATATACTCGTACTGCTCACGAGCAAACTGCCATGTATCCGTGCTTTGGATATATTGCAAATTACCCTGCGAGAAGCTCACTTGCTTATCCGCTCCTACAGAAAAGACGCCAATGCGTTTGGGTGGTTCAGGCACAATCGTATCATGAACAAGGCGGACGGAACGGCCTTGAACACGATTAGAGTTATCGTATAGTGTCAATACTTCCCGAATATAATTAAAGAACCAATGATATGTTGTAATACTGGTAGTCGTACTACTCCAATAGCCACCATATTCTTGCAAATATCCAACTTCCTTGCCATCACGGCGACCTGTGACGCATAAGAAGACCGCTCCAGCATCTTCCATCTTCTGCCACTCGGCGTATGAATAGGCATTGAGATCTAAATCCATTGTGAGATTGGCGGTGTCAACTGTAAATTGCACCCCCTCTGGCAAGACCCAGTTGTCGGGAAGCACAATCATACCTCGAGTGCCCTCGATACTGCCTTGGCTATAGAGTTGGGCAGCGTTGGTGCGCTTCTTAAAGAGATAATCCCACTCATCCATAGACAGCGTTCGCCATATACCAGGCATATCACCGCAGATTGTGTTTGTTCCCCAATCTACGAAGTCGCCAGCGTAGTCGGAAGCGCTCATCGAGGTGCTTACGCCAAAGGGCGCGGTGGTGTTGTTCGCGCTCCAGCCAAAGAGATCCACCCAGTTGCGGAACATGGGCTTGAGGTATTTGTTGGCATTGCCCAGATACTCGTATTGTGTGTTGGCGAACTTCCAGAGACGGATGGCTGGCAGGTATTGCAAGTTACCCTGCGAGAAACTGACTTGTTTATTAGGCGCCACGGAGAACACACCAATGCGGCGGTTGGGCTTCGTCAGGTCGCAGTCGCATAATCCCGCACGAATGATTTCTGCCTGCAGGTGCTCCTTGCCAGGATAGACCATCAGATAGACAGGATTGAAGTAGCGTTGCTCCTCGGTCAGCTCGTTCTGTCGAGGACCGATAATCATGATGGAGTCGCCCACGATAGTAGGCCAATTGCCATCTGCTGGCAAGTTGATAGGTATCATCTGCCCCATCACAGAGGAGAGGGTAAAAAGAAATATCGCTATGAAAAAAAGGACTCTGCGCATGATGTGAACTTTGAGGGCTTTAGTGCGTCGGTACTTAGTAAGACCAATGGAACATATTACGATGTATCTCAAGTAGCCATTTGACCCGAATACCCGCATAGAGGTGATTGATGTTGAATTTTTGGTTGATGTATGGAGCATACACATGCTGTAGTGCTACATCGGCATGACTGGCTGTGTGCTTGTCTGTGTAGTTGGTGGGATGGCTCCCGATAACACTATATTCTGCAAATAATCCGATTTGCAGTGTGGGATTGATGCCGCCAACCTTATCATAATGACTCACTTTGATCTGTGTGCCAATCTCCATGCATGCACGCAGATCAGGACTAATGCTCATTCCGCCTGTCGTATGAATGGTGTGTGCATCTAGAAAGGCATGATGGTAATCTTCGTAGTAGTGGTCATCCTCTTCGCGCACGGCCATAGTGCCACGTTGCGAGGTGGTGGCGTTGGAGGTAATTGTTAGTTTCACTCCTGCAGTAGCATAGTAACTCTGTTTGAGAATAGTAAAAGTCTGTAGGGCTTGCTTATTTTGCGACTTGCTACCTATCTGAAAACCAATCATCAGCGGTATGCTCGCATCCCATGCCAGCATGCGGTCCACGCGATTACGCAATATACTGTTCTGCCCAATATACATACTATCCACTCCTTGGCGCAATGTGGTAATACCGAAATATGCACCCGTTTGCAGCAAGAATGCGTGGTACTGAAATTGATATGCTAATCCTATCTCACCTGCTATACCCGGCAAGGAGCGGGTATGGGATAGTGTATCCAGTTGCCATGTGGCAGCAGGGGCGATGGCTATACCCACCAAGTGCTCTGCGCGGCTGGCAGCAGAGCAGAGAAATATCAACAGTATGATAATAACTTTTCTCATTGTACAATCACTTTCATGTTGCGTTCTATATGATTTTCTGCTTTGAAGAGCAGCATGTACACACCCGATACCGCTGGGAGGTAGATCTCGTTTCTTCCGACGGACAGGTCTTGTTCGTACAGTAGCACACCCGATACGTGATATACGCCCAGTTGCAACGGTTCTGTAGTGCGGCATATGACAGGAGAACCTTCCTTGACGAATGTAGGATATACCGATAAGTCAGATTTACTCTCTGGGGTAAACGAACACGACATCAGTTGCAGTCCTTCGGTGTTGGTCAGGAGTACGGAGTATTCGCTCTCGAAGGACAAAGGTTGGTTGAGATAGGAGTGCGTCTCGCCTGGTAGCAAAATACCATCTTTGTACCACTGGAAGGCGGCGAAGTCATAACCTCCGTTATAGTCGTGCGTCAGTACAGCCATCAAGTCATTGTAGCGCTGTTCAAAGATGGTGTTTGGATAGAGATAGCGGAGGGCAAAAGTGTAGCTTGCCACTTCTACGCCATGGAACAATGCCACTGCTGTCACCTCATGCACGCCTGCGCGCACGCTATCATATTGTATGGTGTATGTGTTGCTGGCTGTATATGGCATGACAGTATCGCGCAAACCTGCTGCTTGCGCTTGGGGCGAATAGTTCAATAGCATTTTTTCTATGAAACCTTGCGTCAGTATCTCTACCTCTTGCTCGCCTTTGCCAGCACATTGTTCGTACACGAGCACCGTGTCAATAGCCGCAGGGTTGTCCACCAGGTGCAAGTTAACCACACTGTCACAACCGGTGATAGCAGGCAGGGTGACGGAGTAATCACCGCCGTGGGTGTATATCTGCTCATTCCAGTGGTATTCAGGACCAGCCATCGTATCGATGACATGGGTAATAGGTATTTCTGGATAAATAACGAGGTTCAATGTGTATATTATGCTGTCGCAACCGAGGACATTCTTGACATCGTCAAGATAAGTTCCAGACCTCTCATATACCATCCCGCGCCAATCACACACCTCGCCGTAGCAGAGGGACGTGTCGGTTATGAGGTGCTGCACATCGGGCAGATAGTCTATATGGAGGGTATAGATGATACTATCGCAATCGAGTTGGTTCTTAACGGTGTCATTGTAGCTGCCTGCAGTAGTCAGTTGCAAACCTCTCCAGTCGCAAGTCGCACCGTAGCAGAGCAAGGTGTCAGCAACGATATAAGCGGTAGGGGGTAATATGGTGAGATACAAGACCTCTACACTATCGCAGCCAAGTGCGGTTTGTGTATGGTAGTAGTAGGTACCAGATTCTTGGTACTCAGTTCCGTACCAAGTGTATGTCTCGCACGCTGTTTGGCTAAAGAATGCCGTGTCGCGGTAGTTGATAGTGAGAATCAGTATCTCGACACTATCACAGCCATGAATAGTTTGCAAACTATCGTAGTAGACACCTGACGCCGTATACGTCATGCCGTTGCTCCATGTATAACTGTCGCAGGCGGTAACTGTGTATGGCACCTCAATGCTGTTGTTGACGGTTAGTTGGAGTATATGCTGAATACTATCAATATCGGTGCCTGCATATTGCTCGGAGTAGGTATATTGCCCCGAGGCGGTGCAAACTTGGTTATACCATTGATAAGGCAACTCGGTATCGCAGATAGTGACTGTCTGCTCATCGGTTGCTCCTGTGGTGAGGACAGTGAGGTTGAGAACGTGGATAGCACTGTCGCAAGCAACAGCCATGTATTGCTCTATATTGGTGTATAGTCCTGTAGCGTTGAGCGATTGTCCACGCCATATATAGGGCAACTCATCGCTACCGATGGTTACACTCTCTGTCTTTGTTATAGCCTCAGGCATGATAGTGAGTACTAAGGTGGCGGTACTATCGCAGCCGAGGGTGTTGGTGAGGGTGACACTATACTCGCCTTCAGTCGAGTAGGTTTGACCGTTCCAAGTGTAGGTCTCGCCATAGCAGATAGTGGCATACTCCGTGGTGCCCACCTCGGATTGGTTGATGGTGAGGTGGAGGGTAACGATACTATCGCAACCATTAGCGGCGGTAGTGGTGTAAGTATATGCGCCAGTTTGGGTGTATGTTTGACCATTCCAAGTGTATGAGTCGCAAGCGGTAATAGTCTCCTCGGTGCGGATGGTTGGGTTTACCGTCAGGTGAAGGATATGTTGGACACTATCGATGTTCGTGCCGACGTATTTCTCAATATGGGTGTATGTACCTGTGGCAGTATAGTCTTGGTTGTACCATTGATAAGGCAGCTCGGCATCGCAGATTGCGACGGTCTGCTCGTCGGTAGCGCCAGTGGTGAGGACAGTGAGGTTGAGAGCGTGGATTGCACTGTCGCAAGCAACAGCCATGTATTGCTCTATATCGGTGTATAGTCCTGTAGCGTTGAGCGATTGTCCACGCCATATATAGGGCAACTCATCGCTACCGATGGTTACATTCTCCGTCTCGGTCACAGCCTCAGGCATGATAGTGAGTACTAAGGTGGCGGTACTATCGCAGCCAAGGGTATTGCTAAGTGTGATGGTATAAGTGTCGCTTGCGTTGTAGGTGTTGCCATTCCATGTGTAGCTCTCGCCGTAGCAGATAGTGGCATACTCCGTGGTGCCCACCTCGGATTGGTTGATGGTGAGGTGGAGGGTCACGATACTATCGCAACCATTAGCGGCGGTAGTGGTGTAGGTATATGCGCCAGTTGTCGCATAGGTTTGACCATTCCAAGTGTATGAGTCGCAAGCGGTGACAGTCTCCTCGGTGCGGATGGTTGGGTTAACCGTCAGGTGAAGGATATGTTGGACGCTATCGATGTCTGTGCCGGCGTATTTCTCAATATAGGTGTATATGCCTGTGGCAGTATAGTCTTGGTTATACCATTGATAAGGCAGCTCGGTGTCGCAGATCGTGACAGTCTGCTCATCGGTAGCGCCAGTGGTGAGGACAGTGAGGTCGAGGACGTGGATAGCACTGTCGCAAGCAACAGCCATGTATTGCTCTATATCGGTGTATAGTCCTGTAGCGTTGAGCGATTGTCCACGCCATATATAGGGTAACGCATCGCTGCCGATTACCACTATTTCGGTAGTAGTTATTGCCTCAGGCATGATAGTGAGTACTAAGGTGGCGGTACTATCGCAGCCGAGGGTGTTGGTGAGGGTGAGACTATACTCGCCTTCTGCAGAGTAGGTTTGACCATTCCATGTGTAGGTCTCGCCATAGCAGATAGTGGCATATTCGGTGGTGCCTACTTCGGATTGGTTGATGGTGAGGTGGAGGGTCACGATACTGTCGCAGCCGTAGATATTTTGCAGTGTGTCGGTATAAGAGCCTGGCTTGGTGTAGGTCTTGCCGTTCCAAGTATAGGTTTCGCCTGAGCAGATGGTGTCGTAGGCCTGGTAGGTGGTGTTATCCTCGCCAATCACGCGGTCGGCATCGAGCACGAAGCGGAAGGCAATGCGATTTAGTTTGTATGTTTTCTTAAAATCTAATCCTCGATAAGAAACTCTATTGCAAGAAGCCGCATATTTTGCACTACCTCCACGAATGAATGCATTGGTGGATAATGTGTCTCCCAGAGGGTCTATTTGAGCTTGCTGCGTATATTGTCTATTATAATCGTACACCCATTCCCATGTATTTCCAGCCATATCATATAGGCCTAATTCATTTGGTTTCAGCAACTTTACCTCATGTAGTTTATTTTCTGGGTCTGTCGTGGTATTCCAAGCCACCTCATTTGCATTATTGCTACCAGGGTATTTATATCCCCTTGATAGATGTCCTCCGCGAGCAGCATATTCCCATTCTGCTTCTGTAGGCATGCGGAAGATGAGACCTGTGAGTTGATTGAGGCGCTCTACAAAATTTTGACAATCGTAATAGGAAATGCAATACATAGGATAGTTGGCACCGTAACCTAAGTCCGTATCTCCTGAACCTTTGGCTTCTTCCTCTTGGATGGTTGTTCCCATGACAGCAGTCCAGAGTTCTTGTGTCAGCATTGTCTCCGCCATGAAGTAATCACGAGTGAGGGTAACTTGGTGAGCAGGCTTCTCGTTTTCTGGAGCCGCAGTGCCTTGTTCTGGCGTAGCACCCATCATAAAGGTACCCGCGCGAACGCGCATCATATTGAAGCTGACGCCATTGACGGTGAAGGTGATAGGTGGGTCTGGTAATACCTCGAGATTGAGTGTCACAATACTGTCGCAACCGTGGATATTGGTGAGTGTGTCGGTATAGGTACCTGGCTTGCTGTAGGTCTTGCCATTCCAAGTATAACTCTCGCCAGAGCAGATGGTGGCGCTGATGGGTTCGGACGTCACGGAGGAGGGAAGAAGTAGCAGATTGGCGGACTGGGTATTGCAGAGGAGTATATCATAATACTCCAATGGCAGTTTCACCACCGTATCTGTTGCAGGAAAGGAGAACAGATAGTTGTCTATAGGAACAATGGCGGGTGAGCAGAGCGGCATATCCATAGGGGGAATGACCATAGAGGGCTGCTTATCCTGCAATCCCGCAAAAAGCATACTCCAAACGGATGTTAGGAGCAGCAATATTGTCATTACTACCGTTTTTTTCATCAACTCGTGACAATATACCAACGAGAATCATAGATTCTGTTGATCCACGCTGCAAAGGTACTGCTTTTTTTTGATATATGCAAGACAAATCGCTTTTTGGGCGATTTTTGTTTGTATCATTTTTGGAGGCGCTTTGGGGTATTCGTTGGGTATACGCGGAGTATTCGTGGAGTATTCATGGGATATACGTATGTATCGGGTATGTGTCGGGTATGTATCGGGTATGTGTCGGGAATGCATAGGAGCATACTGGGCGCGAGGGGGAAAGGGGAAGAAAGGGCGTGGGTGAAGAGTGATAAACAAAATCGCCACCTATGTCCGAAAACATAAGTGGCGATTGATTGTATCAATGTGTTAAGTCTATGAACTACATACTCCCTCCCTTGAGGGGAGGGCTGGGGAGGGTTATTTCTTCACTGGAGTCTTAGGGAAGATTACCCAGAACGCTAAGGCTACGACCAAAGCAAAGCCCGCGAAAATATACCAACTGGTTTGCCAGCCCTGCCAGATAGCCATAGGACCTGCGGCAATCACTGCCTCCGCATTTACGAAATGGTTCACAATAGCCTGCGCTGCCAAAGTACCAATAGTCGCACCAAAGCCGTTGGTCATCATCACAAACAGACCTTGTGCGCTGGAGCGTTGGCTTGGGTCGGTCTCTTGATCCACATACAACGAACCAGAGATATTGAAGAAGTCAAACGCAAAGCCATACACAATACAGCTCAACACGAACAAAATCACACCTGGCATACCTGGGTCACCCGCACCGAACAAACCGAAACGCAATACCCATGCCAACATAGCCATCAGCATTACCGACTTGATACCAAACTTCTTCAAGAAGAATGGGATAAACAAGATACACAACGCCTCGCAGATCTGCGAAATAGAAATCAAGATATTCGCATGTTGTACACCAAACGTATCGGCAAACTCCTCAATGGCTCCGAAGCTGGTAATGAATGGGTTAGCGTAACCATTGGTGATTTGCAAACACATACCGAGCAACATGGAGAAGACGAAGAAGATAGCCATTTTCTTCTGTTTGAACAAGGCAAAGGCCTCCAATCCCAATGCTTCTACGAGCGACTTGTTCTCCACATGCCCCTTGACAGGACACTTAGGCAAAGTCAGGGAATAGATAGCCAGCACAATGCTCAATGCACCGCTGACAACAAACTGCTTAGGTGTAGCTTGGAAACCACACAAATCCACAATCCACATGGTCACAATAAAGCCCACAGTACCCAATACGCGGATAGGGGGGAAGGCCTTCACGGTGTCGAGGTTGGCTTGTGTTAAAGCCGTATAAGCCACAGAGTTACTGAGTGCAAGCGTAGGCATGAAGAATGCTACCGAAGCAGTGTAAAGCGAGAAGAGGGTAGAGAAGACTACGCCATCGCCTGCCATCAGACCATACAAGCCCGTGGCAATCATAAAGGTACCCGCGAGTGCGTGGCAAAGACTCAATGCTTTCTCGGCAGGAATCCAACGGTCAGCCACAATACCCATGAGGGCAGGCATAAAGAGACTCACAATACCTTGGATGGAATAGAACCAGCCGATGTTGGTAGCCATACCATGCGTGGCAAGGTAGGTACCCATAGATGTTAAATACGCTCCCCAAACGGCAAATTCGAGGAAGTTCATGACGGTTAGTCGAAGTTTGATGTTCTTCATATTCTGTATGTTTTTTAAGTTTATAGTTTATCGTGTAAAGTGTAAAGGCTGGGCGGCTAAGCCGCAAATTCGCGCCTTTCGCCTCTAACCTCTCACCTTTAACCTAATATCAAAACTCACTGGTAAAGTGGAACTTGATGTTCTTATAGTCGTTCTGCGCCATTTGCAGGACATAGCCACTATCTGCCATGAAGACGTCGCGACCCTCTTTGTCCTTGGCCATATACTGCGCTTTGCGCTTCTTGAACATCTCCAGTTCTTGCTCGTTGTCGGACTCTATCCAGCATGCCTTGAACATCTGCAATGGCTCCCAACGGCATTTGGCTTGGTACTCGTGCTCGAGGCGGTGCTGGATCACCTCAAACTGCAATTGTCCCACTGTGCCGACAATCTTGCGGCCATTGAACTGGCTGATAAAGAGCTGCGCCACACCCTCGTCCATGAGTTGGTTGACACCTTTGTCGAGTTGCTTTTGCTTCATAGGGTCAGCGTTCTCGATATACTTGAACATCTCTGGCGAGAAGGATGGCAAGCCCTTGAAATGGAGCATCTCGCCTGCGGTCAAGGTGTCGCCAATCTTGAAGTTGCCTGTATCTGGAAGACCTACTATATCGCCTGCAAATGCCTCATCCACCGTCTCCTTGCGTTGCGCCATGAAGCAAGTAGGGGCAGAGAAACGCATCTGGCGGTTCTCGCGCACGTGTTTATAATAGGTGTTACGCACGAACTTACCCGAGCAAATCTTGAAGAACGCGATACACGAACGGTGGTTAGGGTCCATATTGGCGTGGATCTTGAAGCAGAACGCCGTGAAACCATCTTCCATTGGTTCTACCTTACGCTCCACTGCCTCCACAGGGCGTGGTGATGGGGCAATCTGCACGAAGCACTCGAGGAGCTCTTTCACACCGAAAGTGTTGAGCGCTGAACCAAAGAACACAGGAGCCAAATCTCCTGCTAAGTATTCCTCGTGGTTGAAGGGGTTATATACGCCCTCAATCATCTCCAAGTCCTCTTGGAGTTTCTGTGCATCACGCTCGCCGACGAGCTGGGCAATCTGTGGGTCATTGACATCGTCAAAACGCAATGACTCTGTGACTTGCGTCTTGTTAGGCGTATAGAGGTCAAGGGTGGATTGGAAGATATTATATACACCCTTGAAGCGCTCACCGCTATTGATAGGCCACGAGAGTGGGCGCACATGAATACCGAGTTCGCTCTCTACCTCATCCATGAGGTCGAAGGGGTCTTTACCCTCGCGGTCCATCTTATTGACAAACACCATCACAGGTGTTTTGCGCATGCGGCATACCTGCATGAGGCGGCGCGTCTGTGTCTCTACACCCTTGGCAGAGTCGATGACGATCACCACCGAATCTACCGCCGTCAAAGTGCGGAACGTGTCCTCGGCAAAGTCCTGGTGACCAGGGGTGTCGAGGATATTGATATGGTAGTTGTTGTAGTCAAAACCCATGACGGAGGTCGCCACGGATATACCACGCTGCTTCTCAATCTCCATCCAGTCGGAGGTAGCAGTCTTGCGAATCTTATTACTCTTAACAGCTCCCGCTACGTGGATAGCACCTCCGTAGAGCAGGAGTTTTTCGGTCAATGTGGTCTTACCTGCGTCAGGGTGCGAGATAATCGCAAACGTGCGGCGACGCAAGATCTCTTGTTGTTCGGCGTTGTTTAACACAATGATATAATTTACAAATTTGACAATTTACAATGTACTATTTATTTACAATTTACCTTTTAATTATTTCAGCAATGGTACGAGGGAGAAGGCGTTTCTCCTCTTGTTGTACGCGAGCGGAGAGGGTATCGGGTGTGTCGTTGGGCAACACAGGCACAGTGGCTTGCGCAATGATACTACCGCCATCCACCTCGGCACTCACGTAGTGCACCGTACAACCTGCTTCCGTATCACCTGCTGCCAATACGGATTCTTGTACGCGAATGCCATACATACCCTTGCCACCATGCTTAGGAAGCAGCGAAGGGTGGATGTTGATAATGCGTTTATCCCACTTCGCGCAAATCCAATCGGGTATGATAGCTAAGAATCCTGCCAGTACCACCAATTGTATGTGGTTGTCTATTAGCGCCTTATCTATCTCTTCCCAGTCTTTGGAGACTATAGCAGGGATATGGGCTTGTTCTGCTCGCTCAAGAGCTGGGCACGGACGGTTGGTGATGACCAATGCTACGCGATACCCATGTTGCGATTGCTCATTGATGAGCGTCTGCAGGGTCGTACCTGTTCCAGAGGCAAAGACTACTATGTTACTTATCGTCTTCACTATCTCTCCTTATTGTGCGGCAATGAAATAGCATCCGCCCATGACCATGAACGCACCTATCCATTGGGTGAATGTAACCGTCTCGTGAAAAATGAACATACCCGACAGCATACCAAAAATAAAGCCCAAACTGGTCAGCGGATATATGAGCGAAAATGGAAACATCTTCAGCAGCCACAGCCAGAACAGGTTAGCCGCCACGAGGAACACTACGCCAATCAGCAGCCACGCATTGAGCAAAATCTGATGGCAGATAAAGTCCCATGACCACACGAAACTGTCTATGCCCTGCATGCCTAATTTGAAACACACTTGCCCGCCTACCAACATGGATGTCTGTAGGAGCATGAGCAATATCATTTTGAAAGTCGTCATAATGCTTGAACGGTATTATAATGCAAATCGTATAGTAACTTTGACACCATTGCGTCCCCAGCCGCGCATTCGGCGTGAGTGAATGCCATCAGGGAGCATATAGTCGTTGTAGGTCAAACGGCGGACGTAGTCCACGCGAATGAACTTCAATATGTTCTCCAGACCGACAGACATCTCCAAGTATGGCAGTGCGCCGATAGGCGAGGAGGTATAGCCGTATTGGTAATCTCCTTGGTCATTGAAGACGGCATCGTTAGGGAAGGCATACAGTCCTTCGTTGCCCTCTATATAAGGGTTGTTCCTGTTCGATAATCCTCCGTAGATACCCGAGAAACTGACAACGCCACGCAGTTGCAGGCGGTTGATACCCGGTATGCGGTTGAGTATCCATCCCTTGAAGTAGTAGGTAGCGAACAGGGCGACATACTTATCAAAGAGGAACTCCATGGGCTGCATGAGGTTGAAGGCGTTCTTACCCAAGAAGATAGAGGTAGAGGTCATCGGTATATACAACTTGGTAAACGGCGCTTGGTTCCACATGATACCTGCCTGTACGCGAGCATCCAAGTGTCCGAAGGAGGAGAACCAGAAGCGTTTCTCTGCCACACCCTCCGTATAGTTGTAGAGGAAGCCCTTGCCACCCGTCAGACGGTCATCCAAGTAGCCAATGCGGTGCATGATACTGAAGACAGGCGCATCCTGCTCAATGGTGAACGGTGTCTCTACACCCGAACGGTTGATAGGGAAGTCCGAGCCAGGGGCATAGCGGAACTCCACACCTGCCTCATACCCGTGGTAGTAGGGCAGGTTATGCGTAGAGGCTATCTTGCCGTTGTTATACGCTGTGACGCGGTCGTAGGACATAGCGCCAGCCGCCTCGTTGTGCTCGAAACCGATATGCGCCTTGAGGGTCATGCGGTTGGGCCACTCCTTCATATAATTCGCGCGCGCGTGGAGGACATACTGCATATTGCGCAGCACTGGGGTGGAGGTAGGGATAGACATGAGTATGTTGTCCCTATCCACAATGCCGAACTGCTGTCCTGGCTCATCCACATCATACTGTGCAGAGAGCGAGATATGGTGTCTGAGCGGCTCGTACTGGTAGTAGCGTTTCTTATTGAAGGAGTACATGAGCGTGAGGTTACCCTTGGGGCGTAGGTCATCTATACCAAAGGCACCATAGCCCGATATGAACCAATGGGGATGCAGGTTAGCGGTGGTCGTTCCACCGATACGCATACGCACACCCTCCAACATATTCCATGAGATAGTATTGTATATAGGACCAAAATCCCACTCTGACTCACCCCACTGGGAGGATGGTACCGTCGCCAAATACTCCGTGGTCATAGCATCGACAGCCATAATGAGCGCATTAAACTCGGGCTTCATCTTGAAGCCTTCTATCAAGTCCATCACCGATGCCTCGTAGAAGGACAGCGGCTCGGGGCGGTTCTGCTTCCAGAACTCAAAGTCCATACGGATAGAGGTGGAGTCGGGTGCTTTGACCGTATCGGTGGGTATCAGAGGCGAATAGACTTTGGGGTCAATAGGTGTCTCAAAGTCAAAGTCGCGGTAGATCTTCGTTTGGCGTGCCAGCAAGGTGCGCTCGCGGTTGGTGAGATAGAACTTACAGTTGGTGCTCGTTCTGTCAGGTGCCCAGAGACCATTGTCCAGTTGCTTGTACTGGTGCTCAATGGAGACATTGCTCACGAAGTTGAGGTTGATGTCTTGTGGGACATTCAGTATGTACTTCTTGATCTTGTAGGTCGAGTCATTGACGATATAGAGGTGTCCTGTAAAACCGAAGCCCTCCGAGTTGACGGGCACAAAGCCCAGGTCTATACACTCATAGCCGTCCACAAGGACCGTGTCCATGATGTAGTACTGGTAGTAACTCACCGCCATGAGACTGTTCACAGGCGATACGAATCGGTTGAAGAGCAGGGAGATAGAGTTGGTGTTAATATCCACATCGGTAAAGACTGAGGTGAGTGTCTTGTCCAATGTCTGTGTGGAAATGAGTGACTCCAGACCGAAGAAACGTTTGCGTTCAATGATTTTCTTCTCGCGTTGTGGATGTTGTTGGTAGTACTCCTTGGAGAGGTTCTCTCTGATGGAGAGGGTGATGGATGGATAGTCACCCGTCGTATCAATATACTGCTGTATGAAGTCCACTTTCTTCCAGAAACCTTTTTGGAAGTTAGGCGTGAAGTTATCCAGGGCGAAGGACATACGTGCGTATGCATCGGCGGTGTAGTAGTTGCGCGTCTTGACATTGGCAGAGTCTTTGTGCGCAATGACATTGCGTATGAGTTCAACAGCAGGGTTGCCCTTGCGGCGGTAACGCTCTTTCTTCTTCTTGGGGGTGACGATGACATCTTGCAATGCGTAGGTGTCAGGGTAGAGCGAGATCTTGATGTTCTCGCGTGACTGTCCCTTGCGCAGGATGAGTTTCTCAGTCTTGTAACCGATCATTTGGAAGTGCAGAACGGTATATCCCTGTGGATTGCTAATATGGTAACGTCCTTCCATATCGGTGGTCGTACCAAAAGTAGTAGGTTTAGCGTTGTCCTGATTGGACTCCACGAAGAATACTTGCACAAAGGGCAGGTACTCGCCTGTCTCACCATCTATCACTTGTCCAGATGCCCCTGTCAGTTCTTGGGCGTAGGCACAGAGCGTGCTGATGCCAAAGCAGAGGAGTAGCAGTATGTATCGTAGTTTGTTGGTTAGTAACATTATGATTATTTGTACTTTAGTTCGAATCGTTTCTTGATGTCTGCATAGCGCAATATGACTTCGTCCATGACGTCTTCCCATGTGCGAGCAATGGTGTGCGATGCCGTTTCTCCGACATTGGCTATATGCTCGGGTTGCTCAATGAGGTGCTCCAGCATCTTCGCATACACTTGCGTCTCGCGTGGTGAGAGGAAGCCGTTATAGCCATCTTGTATCACCTCTGCGGCGGTGGACTCTGCCAAGAGCAGAGATGGCGTGTGCATAGCAGCCGCTTCGCGCACCACGAGGGGCGCATTGTCGTAGAGCGATGGGAAGAGGAAGAGGTCGGCGGCAGCGAAATACTGCTTGAGCAGTTGGCGGTCTTTGACCACACCTACCAGTTGCACGCGGTCGCTCAGGTTCAGTCTCTCAATCATTGCACGTATATCATTCACTGCATAACCCGTACCCAACATAAACAGTTTGAATGGCAGGTGAGCAATCTGCGCTAATGACTCCAACATAAAGTCGATACCCTTCTCCCAAATGTGTTGTCCTACGAAGAGGAACATTGTCTCTTTGGGCTGGATCTTCAGTTGGCTGCGCATGTATGCACGCATGGTTTTGATCTCTCCCACAGGGGTTGCGAAGTCATTGCCGTTCTCTACCACCTCTACATGTCCTCTGTAGCCATACTCGCGCAGGGTAGGCTCAACGGCGGCTTGAGGTATCCATACCTCGTCTGCCTGCTCGTAGAAACGTACAATGCGTCTGATCTCCCGGTCAATGATAAACTTGGACGGCACAGCGCGCTCGAAGTCCTGTCTGTACTTAGAGTGGAAGGTCGCCACCAATGGAATATGTTGTCGTCTGGCTATGTGCTTGGCCAATAGTCCCGAGGTGAAGGGGCAGTGCGTATGCACGAGGTCAAAGCGTATACCTTTGATTTGTCGTTTGAAGTTCAGGGATACTTGTGGCAAACCAAAGCGATAGGGGTTGCGCATCGGTATAGGTACAGATGCATAGCGGAATATAGGGTATGGAGCTGCTGCTATCACGTCGCGCGAGTGAGGCGCGTAGGGTGTGATGACGCATGACTCGTACCCTTTCTTGTGCAGCCAGTAGGCGTAGTTCTGCGCCGCCACGGCTACTCCGTCCAAGATTGGAGGAAAATTGTCATTGAATATTCCTATCATGATTTTGTTTGGTTATTCATTACCCCCCCCCCTATGTAAACTATTGATTAACATAGGGTTGGCTTTGTTTGTTAGTGGGGGATTAACGCAACTTAGCGCCGAATTTCTCCTCGAAGGTCTTGAGCAGTTTCGCCATAATGGCCTCTATCTGCTTATCCTTGAGGGTGTTCTCGGTGTCTTGTAGGATGAAACTGAGCGCGTAACTCTTCTTGCCTGCCTCAAGGTTCTTGCCCTCATAGACGTCAAAGAGGTTCACGGCTTTCAGCAGTTTCTTCTCAGCAGCCATAGCGGCTTTGGCCAGATCAGCGAACTTAACGGACTTGTCCACGAGGAGGGCGAAGTCACGTTTCACTTCAGGGAACTTAGGCAGGTCGTTGATGACTGGCTTGTACTGCTTGTTGAGACGGAGCAGCATGTTCCAGTCGAGGTCTGCGTAATATACAGGATTGTCAATATCGAATGCCTTGAGCAACTTGCTATTCACCAGTCCCATGGAGCCAATCTGTTTGCCGTTAGGTGCTTTGATGAGCAGTCCATCTGTGTAGAGTTCGTTCTCCAGAGGCTCAATGGTGCAGTTGCTGATGTTCACGCCCAAGCGACGGAGCACATTGTTTACATACGCGCGCAAGGTGTAGAAGCTGGTCTTCTCCTCCTTTTGTATCCATGACTGTGCGCTCTTGTTACCTGTCAGCCAGAGTGCCAAGTGTGGCTCCTCGCTGTAGGCATAGAGTGGGTCGTAGGTCCAGTGTGGGTCTTTGGCTTGGCGGTCAGCAATCTTCTGTGCACTATAGTGGTAGCAGTTACCGAACTCATAGAACTTCAGGTCGGCGTTCTTGCGGTTCGCATTGCGTTGAATGCTCTCCAAACCGCCAAAGAGCAAGGTCTGACGCATGACACCTAAGTCTTGGCTCAGTGGGTTCATGATCTTCACGCAGGTATCCAATGTGAGCTCAGTCAGCGGCTCGTAGTAGGACACTTTGGTGAGTGAGTTATTGAGGATCTCGTTGAAGCCCTGAGCGGTGAGTTGCTCCGAGATACGGATCTGCAATGCCACTGGGTTAGGTTTGGGGTTGTAGCTGAGCGAGGTGTTGAGCTTCTCTGGGAACTCCACATTGTTGTAGCCGTAAACGCGGAGAATGTCTTCCACCACATCGCACTCGCGTTGTACATCTACGCGGTAGCGAGGTACACCGATCTGCCATACGTGGTTCTCTTTGCTGTATATCTCCACTTCCATAGCGCGCAGGATCATCTCGATGGTCTCTTCGCCTATTTCTTTGCCTATCAGCGCATGCACGCGGTCAATGTTCAACTCTACTGGGAATGGCGCAAAATATGTCTCGCCTTTAGCCTCTAACCTCTCGCCTCTAACCTGATCTACCACTTCCATGGCTATCTCGCCGCCTGCTACTTCTTGGATAAGCAGGGCGCATCGTTTGAGTACGTAGAGGGTGTTGTTTGGGTCGCAGCCGCGCTCGTAGCGGAAGCTGGCATCGGTAGAGAGTTGGTGACGGCGAGCAGTCTTACGAATGCTCACTGGGTCGAAGTATGCGCTCTCGAGGAAGACATTGGTCGTTGTCTCCGAGATACCCGATTCTTGTCCGCCGAACACACCAGCGATACACATAGGTTCTTCGGCATTGCAGATCATGAGGTCTGCCGCTGACAGGGTACGCTCTACGCCATCCAGAGTAACGAATTTCTGTCCTTCGGTAGCGTTCTTAACGATGACTTTGTTGCCTTTGATCTTATCTGCATCGAAGGAGTGGAGTGCTTGACCCATCTCGTGGAGCACGAAGTTCGTCACGTCTACCACGTTGTTGATAGGGCGAATGCCGATGGTGTTGAGGGCTTTCTTGAGCCAGTCTGGTGACTCCTGGATAGTCACATCCTTGATACTCACACCTGTGTAGCGAGGACATGCATCTGCGTTCTCAACGACCACCTCGATAGGGAGTGCGTGGCTCTGTACATGGAAGTCCTCTACAGAGGGTTTCTCCAACTTTATCGCCTCCTCGCCTTTCGCCTTATAATACGCATATAAGTCGCGTGCCACGCCATAGTGGCTGGCGCCATCAGCGCGGTTAGGGGTAATATCCACCTCAATGAGGGTGTCGTCCTCCACACCAAAATACTCCTTGGCAGGCATACCGACTGGAGTATCTGCAGGCAGTACCATGATACCGTCATGGCTGCTGCCTACGCCTATTTCATCTTCAGCGCAGATCATACCGAGTGACTCTTCGCCACGGATTTTGCCTTTCTTGATGGTGAACTTCTCGTCGCCATTGTAGAGTACGGTGCCTACGGTGGCTACGATGACTTTTTGTCCAGCGGCTACGTTAGGTGCACCGCAAACGATTTGCAGGGGTTCGGCATCGGGTGCCACGCGTGTGGTGGTTATGTGTAGGTGGTCGGAGTTAGGGTGATCGACGCAGGTGATGACTTCGCCTACGACGAGTCCCTCCAGTCCGCCTTTGATGGTTTGTACTTTCTCTACTTTGCCCACTTCGAGTCCGAGTGAAGTGAGGATTTGTGCTACTTTCTCAGCGCTGTCTGGGAGCGCGATGTAGCGTTTGAGCCAATTGTATGAGATATTCATATTGCTTGTATTTATTTTATTCTAAAATAAGTTGTTTTCTTGTCTAAAACGGCACACTTTGCCAAAATGCGTGCAAAGGTACGAAAAATTATGCACATACGCAAAAAAAAAAGCAGAAAGTTAACTTTCTGCATGATTTTCTTCCTTCTAAAGCTATTTCTAACTCTTCTTTCCTGCCTTCCACAGTTGGTAGCTATTCAGCAGATTTTGCCACAGGATATACGCTGCGGGAGCAATGGCTGCCAAGGGGTGCAAAAACATCTGTGCCATCCAGATACCCAACGCGGTGTTCTTCTGACCGAAGGCCTGACCTGCGGTCACACGGCTCTTCTCCGATAACGTGTAATGGGCTGCTGCGGGGTTAATCAAAATGTCCTGAAAATCAGTACCATGACTATCCGCAGGGAAACGATAACCAATCCATCTGCCCAAAGCAAACTGCAACAAACAAGCGACCAAGGCACCCGCACACATCACACCAATCATCCACCCCTCATACACCACATTCAACAGTGTGTCCGTGATTCTTGCCATCAGCACTACCAGCAATAATATCCACAGATAGAACGGCATGCTTGCCCATGTTGTATTCAGCGCGAAACGGCGTGGCGTGCCTTTGCGACGGTGATAGCCCTCATACACTAATCGTACCGCCCAAGCGCACAAGAAGGGTAATATCAATAGCGGCGTTACACGGCACAAGATCTGCCATGCCGCTGAGAAAAAGGCAATATCGGCTGAAGGATTGATTACAGGAAAAAGTGCAGGCACGACCAATGCGGTGAGCAGATTACTCAGCAGCGTGAAGGTCGTCAAGTTCTGTATGCTCCCGCCCAATTTGCCTGCAATAATCGGCGCCGCCGTCGCAGTAGGCATAATCAAGCACAGCACTAATCCTTGTAACACTACACCATTGCCCATCGCCCATTGCCCATCACCAATACCCAATACCCCATATCCCATCGCCATAACGCCCACTACCAACGCTAACTGTACACCCAGCACAATCCAATGCCAACGACGCAGGCGGAGATCAAGGGGATTGATCTTGCAGAACGTAAAGAATAACATTATGAATATCAGCGGACTGGTCAGCCAACCTAAGTGACGAAACCAACGCCAACCCAACACGCCAATAACCATGGCGATAATCAGCGCATAGCGATCTATGAACGAACGAAAAGCTTTCATGCCGCAAAATTACTAAAAAATTTGCATATATCAAAAAAAAGTTGTAATTTTGCAACCACTTTGAATAACTTTGAACAATTTAGACCCATGAAACGAATCATTTCTTTGGCAATATGCCTATCTCTTGCCTTTTGCCTTTCGCCTTTTGCCTTATCGCCTCTCCACGCGTGCACGTCCTTTATTATTAGTGGCAAGGCAACCCCTTCGGGCAAACCGCTCATGTTCAAGCATCGCGATACAGGTGAACTCAACAATCGTATTGCCCATTTCCAAGGCGAGAAATATGCTTTTATTGGACTGATGAACTCGCCCACCTTGGATGGTGAAGTGTGGTCAGGTATGAACGAAGCGGGCTTCTGTATCATGAATACTGCCTCCTATAACCTGCGCGAAGATACTCTTGATTGTCAAATGGATAGAGAGGGCGAACTCATGTATAACGCTCTGGCTAACTGTGCCACAATCGCTGACTTCGAGGCGTGGATAGAAACCTATCCTAAGCCATGGGGCGTAGAGGCAAACTTTGGTATCATTGATGCACAAGGCGGAGCAGCATACTACGAGATGAACAATGATCGTTACATTAAGTACGATGTCAATGCAGAGGCAGATGGTTATCGCGTAGTCACCAATTTCTCCTTCGCAGGCCGTTACGAGGACTATGAGGGATGGGAGCGTTATCAGACAGCTTGCGCCGAGATGAAAGAGAACTTCTCTCGCGAAAAGGAGATGACAGCCCTTGATGCTATGAATATCTTCTCCAGACAATATCGCCACGAGGTGTTGGACCTGAACTTTAATAAGGACAATGCGCCCGAATTTACCGTAGATCAGGACTTTATCCCTCGCCGTATCACTTCTGCTGTGGTTTGTTTTGAGGGTGTGAAGGCAGGCGATAAGCCGTTGCATACCATCATGTGGACGGCATTGGGCTACCCAGCATGTGCTGTAGCAGTACCATTGCTGATGCACAAAGATCACTTGCCAGCGTATATGAAAGCGCGCAACGAGCATGCTAAAGAGGGTAAACAGTTGAATGCAGAGCTTTGTGATAAGTCCTTGCAAATCAAGAACGAATGGGCATTCCCATTGCATATTAGTAATGGCAATAAGTATGTGAGCACACAGACTATTCTTCGTGGTGCGGAGGGCAAGCCTGCGTTGGTTGATTGTGCACAGGAAGTAGAGAAGAAGATTGTGAAGGACTTTATGCCCTTGTACGAGCAATGGACTCAGGGTGCACTTTCTGACCAAGTCTTCTTCAAGTGGTACGACCAAGCCGCTAAGCAATGGATAAAAAAATACGATGCAGTCTTTGCACCGTATCTTTAATCCAATTTACTAAACACTAAACAGTAGCGCAGCGTTCACTAAACACAAACCCTATTTTCTCACCGGATCGCACGTGAGGTCAATGCCGAGTTTGCGGAAGATCTTGCGATCCACTTCAGAGAGCATGACCGTACTATGTACCTGACAACCTGCTAATTGTGGTAGTGCCTCCAAGGTCTTACGGCAGTTCTCGTCATGCAAACTCAATACCGATAGTGCTACCAGCACTTCATCCGTATGCAGGCGTGGGTTGCGTCCGCGCAAGTAGCTAATCTTGGTATGCTGAATTGGCTCAATCATCTCTTGTGGAATAAGCTTCACATCGTGGTCAATACCCGCGAGATACTTCGTCGCATTTAGCAATAATGCCGCACTCGAGCCGAGTAGAGGCGATGCCTCAGCGGTAATGATAGTACCATCATGCAGTTCGATGGCGCCGACTGCCATACTATTATCACGCTCTTTGCGTTCGTTAGCGGCGATAGTGGTCTTGCGGTCAGCGGTAGAGATACCTACTTGCTGGAACAAACGACCGATACGATTCACGACAGCTTCGCTTATATCGCCATTGGCAAAATCATTGAGCGCATGGTAATAACGACGGATAATCTCCTGCTTGCTTGCCTCTTGGCATGCCGCATCATCCTCTATGCAGAAGCCCACCATATTCACACCCATGTCGGTAGGTGATTTGTATGGGTTGTGACCGTAAATGCCTGTAAATAAGGCATCCAACACAGGAAATATCTCCGAATCGCGATTGTAACTAACCGCCGTCTTGCCGTATGCCTCCAAGTGATATGGGTCAATCATATTAACATCGTTGAGGTCAGCTGTAGCAGCTTCGTAGGCTTTGTTGACAGGGTGCTTGAGTGGGAGGTTCCACACGGGGAAAGTCTCAAACTTAGCATATCCTGCTTGGTTGCCGCGTTGGTGCTCGTTGTAGAGTTGGCTCAAGCATACTGCCATTTTTCCACTACCAGGACCAGGGGCGGTCACCACTACTAATGGGCGTGTTGTTTCAATATAATCGTTTTTACCGAATCCGTCTGCGGAGTCAATCAATGCCACATTGTGTGGATAACCCTCGATGGTGTAGTGGAAATAGGTCTTAATGCCGAGGCGCTCAAGGCGTTGGCTGTAGTTCTGTGCCGATGCTTGACCGCTGTAGTGGGTGATAACTACAGAGTTAACAAGGAACCCTTGGTTCATGAACTCCTCTCTGAGGCGCAGTACATCCACATCGTAGGTGATACCTAAGTCTTGGCGCACCTTGTTCTTCTCAATGTCGGCAGCGGAGATGACGATGACAATCTCCATGGTATCACGGAGTTGGGTGAGCATCGTGAGTTTGCTATCTGGCTGAAAACCAGGTAGTACGCGACTGGCATGATAGTCATCAAAGAGTTTGCCGCCGAGCTCAAGGTATAGCTTATTACCAAACTGCGCAATACGCTCTTTGATGTGCTCCGACTGTATGCGGATGTATTTCTCGTTGTTAAAAGGAGTCATGTTTTTTTCTCCAAAAATTATAGTATATTATAGAAAATTACTCAAAATTTTATACCAATTTTACTGTTTAATATTGGATAATTTTGGGTTAATTTTTTATAATTTTTGTATTTTACTTATTCCTTTGGGTTGCAGCCGTCGAAGCAGAAGGTGCAGACTTTGCACTTAGGCAAACCGATGGCAGCGATGAGGTCCTCTATCTTGGTGTATTTGAGTGACTTAAGCGCGAAGCGGTCACGCAAGGCACGGATCATGCGTTGGTATTCCAAAGAGTCGGTGGTCGCATATGCCTTGATACGCTCTGGGTTGTTAGCTGCCTCTTCGCCCTCCAAGTCCGCAATGATACGGCGGGTGATGAGTTCCATATCCGACTTCGAGGTGGTGAAGTTGGTAAATGGACAGCCATACATGATAGGTGGGCAAGCAATACGCATGTGCACATCTTTGGCTCCTGCATCCAATAAGCAACGAGTGTTGTCGCGCAATTGTGTACCACGCACAATGGAGTCGTCGCAGAAGAGGATACTCTTGCCACGGAGGATAGAGTAGTTGTGGATAATCTTCATCTTAGCCACAAGGTCGCGGGTCGCTTGTTGCGAAGGGGTGAAGGAACGTGGCCATGTAGGCGTGTATTTGGTGATGGCGCGTTGGTAAGGCACACCCGAGGTGTGGGAGTAACCAATCGCCATAGCAATACCTGAATCAGGAATACCGCAGACAATATCTGCTTTCACATCGTCGCTCTTACCCATTGCATGACCGCAGGCATAGCGCACTTGCTCCACATTGCGTCCTTCGTAGTCGGAAGTAGGGAAACCGTAATACACCCATAGGAAAGAGCAAATCTGCATCTTCTCGTTGGGTTTGCGCAGTTGCTCCACACGATCCGCATATACGCGTACGATCTCACCAGGACCGAGGAAATACTCAGTTTGGAAGCCGAGATTGAAGAAGGATGACGACTCGCTGGCAATCGCATAGGCATTGGCACGCTTACCTAATACAATAGGTGTGCGTCCCCATGAGTCGCGGGCGGCAATAATACCGTCTTCGGTGAGGATAAGAATAGAGCAAGAGCCCTTGATGTGTCGATAGACATTCTCTATTCCATCCACAAAGTCTTTGCCTTGCACGATGAGCAAACCGACTAACTCTGTGGGGTTTACGCGACCGCTACTGAACTCGGAGAGGTGCACTTTTTGCTCTAGTAGGTGGGCTACCAAATCGTCTTGGTTATTGATCTTGCCGATGGTGCTGATAGCAAATCGACCGAGGTGCGAATTGATGAGTAGTGGCTGTGCATCGGTATCGGAGATGATACCAATGCCCGCGTTGCCACTAAACTCGTCCAACTCGTGTTCGAACTTCGTGCGGAAGTGCGAGTTGGAGATATTGTGAATGCTTCGTTTGAAGCCGTTCTTCTTGTCGAATGTTGCCATACCCGCACGGCGTGTACCGAGGTGGCTATGGTAGTCCGTGCCGTAGAAGACATCGGTTACGCAGCTTGTTGTGGAAATAGTCCCGAAGAAACCTGCCATATCGTCGTAAGTAGCTTGCGAGAAGAAATGCGCTCGCGCATTTGGCTCGCCGCACTTACTCCTCTTTGCAAAAAAGTAACTTTTTTGCAAGTTTTCAAGGAATAATGCTCGGCTTACCTCGCAAGTTTAATAAGCTGATTATTAATTATTTAAATAAGTTTTTACGTTGTTCTCAATGCGAGTGGCAATATCCTCTGTCTCAGCATCAAGGACGAGTTTTTCGCCAGTGATACCCTCGTAGAGTTCGATATAGCGTGCGGTGATGCCTGCTACTACCTCGTCGGTCATCTCAGGTACTTGTTGTCCCTCTTTGCCTTGGAAGCCGTTGTCCATCAGCCACTCACGAACGAACTCTTTAGAGAGTTGCTTTTGTGGCAGACCGGCCTCAAAACGCTCCTCATAGCCCTCAGCATAGAAGTAACGGCTGGAGTCTGGGGTATGTACCTCGTCCATGAGGAGGATTTGGTCTCCATGCTTACCAAACTCGTATTTGGTGTCCACGAGGATAAGACCTTGTTTCGCAGCAATCTCTTGTCCACGGTTGAAGAGAGCAAGGGTATATTTCTCCAATTGCTCGTACTCTGCCTCTGGGATAAGTCCTTGAGCGATAATCTCTTCACGAGAGATATCCTCATCGTGTGCACCGATCTCTGCCTTGGTGGTAGGGGTGATGATTGGGGTAGGGAACTTCTCGTTCTCGCGCATGCCCTCTGGGAGTTGTACGCCGCAGATCTCACGCACGCCGCTCTTGTAAGCACGCCATGCTGAACCGCAGAGGTAACCGCGAACGATCATCTCTACTGGATAGCCCTCGCAACGAACACCTACGGTTACCATAGGGTCTGGAGTTGCTTGTTTCCAGTTAGGAACGATATCCGCTGTTGCATCGAGGAACTTAGCCGCGATTTGGTTGAGGATTTGGCCTTTGAATGGAATACCCTTTGGCAGGATCACATCAAAAGCAGAAATACGGTCGGTGGCTACCATAGCGAGGCAGTCCTCACCGATGAAATATACATCACGCACTTTGCCGTGGTACACATTGGTTTGACCAGGAAAGTTGAAATTGGTTGCAGTTAATGCTTGCATATATTCTTGTCTTTAAACTCTAAACTTTAAACTCTAAACTATTTATACTCATCCCATGATTGGATCGCGAGGTCGTTGACATCGACGGTGCAGAAGGCGTTGATAAACGCTGCTGCAAGGCGTGCATTGGTGAGCAATGGCACATTGAGGTCAATAGCCGCACGACGAACGTGGTAGCAAACATCGTTTTGTGGGTCGGTAACGATATCCTTTGGTACACTCACTACGAACTCAATCACGCCTTCGCGCATGAGGTCGATAGCTTGTGGAGTGCCCTCCTCAGATGGTTGGTAAACCGTTGTGTTAGGAATACCTGCCTCTGTGAGGAAGTGGCTTGTACCAAGGGTAGCGTAGATATTGAAGCCCTTCGCGATGAGTTGGCGTGCAGACTCTAGCATCTGTGCTTTTTGCTTAGGCGAACCGATAGAGAAGAGTACATTCTTCTTAGGTACGCGCATGCCTACGGAAAGCATAGAGGTCAAGAGTGCTGCGTTAGCGTCCTCGCCGAGGCAACCAACCTCACCGGTAGAGGTCATGTCCACACCGATAACTGGGTCAGCCTTTTGCAGACGGTTGAAGGAGAACTGCGATGCCTTGACACCCACGTAGTCGAAGTCGAAGAAGTTCTTGCTTGGTTTCTCCACAGGGAGACCGAGCATGATACGAGTAGCTATGTCGATGAAGTTGATCTTCAATACCTTACTTACGAATGGGAAGGAGCGTGATGCACGGAGGTTACACTCAATCACCTTGATCTCGTTCTCGCGAGCGAGGTACTGGATATTGAATGGACCAGAGATGTTGAGTTCGCGTGCGATTTGACCAGAAATCTTCTTGATTCGGCGCACGGTCTCTACATAGAGTTTTTGTGCAGGGAACTGGATAGTCGCGTCGCCTGAGTGTACACCTGCGAACTCTACGTGCTCGGAGATAGCGTATGCGATGATCTCGCCATCCTTTGCCACAGCGTCCATCTCAATCTCTTTGGTGTTGAGCATGAACTTAGAGATTACCACTGGGTGCTTCTTGCTCACGGTAGCCGCCATCTTGAGGAATCGCTCGAGCTCTTCTTGGTTGAAGCAGACATTCATCGCTGCACCAGAGAGTACATATGATGGACGAACGAGTACTGGGAAGCCTACCTTGTCGATGAAGGTTTTCACATCCTCCATAGAGGTCAGCGCACTCCATTCTGGTTGGTCCACGCCAATGCGGTCGAGCATCGCAGAGAACTTATCGCGGTCCTCAGCGTTGTCGATACTGCGAGCGGTAGTACCGAGGATAGGCATATGTTGTGCATCCAACTTGAGTGCGAGGTTATTAGGGATCTGACCACCCGTAGATACGATCACGCCGTGTGGGTTCTCGAGTTCGAGGATATCCATCACGCGCTCGAAGGTGAGTTCATCGAAATAGAGACGGTCGCACATATCGTAGTCGGTGGAAACGGTCTCTGGGTTGTAGTTGATCATCACCGAGCGATAACCGTTCTCGCGGATGGTCTTGAGGGCTTGTACGCCGCACCAGTCAAACTCTACGGATGAACCAATACGGTATGCACCCGAACCGAGTACTACGACCGACTTGCGGTCGTTGAGGTACTTCACATCGTTGGCTACACCGGAGTAGGTGAGGTAGAGGTAGTTGGTTTGAGCAGGGAACTCTGCTGCCAGTGTATCTATCTGTTTTACAACTGGTTTAACGCCCAATGAGAGACGATGCTTGCGGGTCACGAGCACCGCAAAATCCATATCCATTTGGTTGCCTAATCCAACGGCTTTAGCAATTTGGAAGTCAGAGAAACCTTGTATTTTGGCTTTGCGCATCAAGTCCTCGTCGATGTTTTGGAGGGTGCCTGCAGCCTTGAGTTCGTTGTCCGTCTTAACGATATTTTGGAGTTTCTCGAGGAACCAACGGTCGATCTTCGTGAGCTCATGCAAACGGTCGATGGTATAACCCTCGTGGAGCGCTTGTGAGAGGAAGAAGATACGCTTATCGGTTGGAGCAGCGAGTGCATGATCGAGATCATCTACATGGAGTGTCTTGTTCTCTGTAAAGCCGTGCATGCCTTGACCAATCATACGCAGACCTTTTTGGATGGTATCTTCGAAGGTGCGACCGATAGCCATCACCTCACCTACAGACTTCATGCTGGAGCCGATCTCGCGATCTACGCCACGGAACTTACCGAGGTCCCAGCGTGGGAGTTTAGCTACGATATAGTCCAATGTTGGCTCGAAGAAAGCAGGAGTATCTTTGGTCACTGAGTTCTTCAATTCGAACAATCCATAGCCCAAAGCAATCTTTGCTGCTACGAAAGCCAATGGATAACCTGTCGCTTTGGATGCCAACGCAGAAGAGCGAGAGAGACGAGCGTTCACCTCAATCACGCGGTAGTCTTCAGAATATGGATCGAGTGCGTATTGTACGTTACACTCACCCACGATACCTACGTGGCGAACGATCTTGATTGCCAAAGCGCGGAGTTTTGCGGCCTCTGATTTGGTGAGTGTTTGGGTAGGAGCAATCACGATGGACTCACCGGTGTGAATACCGAGTGGGTCGAGGTTCTCCATGTTGCAGACGGTGATGCAGTTGTCGTATTTATCACGAACAACCTCATACTCAATCTCTTTCCAGCCTTTGAGCGATTTCTCGACGAGTACTTGTGGAGAGAAACTGAAGGCTTTCTCAGCGATGATATTGAGTTCTTCCTCGTTGTCGCAGAAGCCAGAACCCAAGCCACCGAGTGCGTATGCTGCACGAAGGATAACAGGGTAGCCAAGTTCCTTAGCTGCTGCACGAGCTGCTTCGATAGTCTCGCAAGCCTCGCTTTGGATGGTCTTGACATTAATCTCATCCAGTTTTTCTACGAAGAGCTCACGGTCCTCGGTGTCCATAATCGCTTGTACTGGAGTACCGAGCACTTGTACATTATATTTCGCCAATACGCCGCTCTTGTAGAGCTCCACACCGCAGTTGAGTGCGGTTTGTCCACCGAAGGCAAGGAGTACGCCATCTGGGCGCTCCTTGGCAATCACTTTCTCCACGAAGAATGGGTTAACAGGCAAGAAGTAGATCTTGTCTGCTACACCTTCGCTGGTTTGTACGGTAGCGATATTGGGGTTGATGAGTACGGTATAGATACCTTCTTCACGAAGGGCCTTGAGGGCTTGTGAACCAGAGTAGTCGAACTCACCTGCTTCACCAATCTTGAGTGCTCCAGAACCGAGCACCAATACTTTCTTGATATCTTTTTTCTCCATGGCCGTTAATTGTTTAGAAGTTGGAAGAAGTTATCGAATACAAATTCAGAGTCTTTTGGACCGCAGTTCATTTCAGGAATAAACTGTACTGCCATCCATGGCTTCTCTGTGTGGCGAATACCCTCGTTGGTGCGGTCGTTCATGTTGATGAACCACTCTTTCCACTCTTCAGGTAGGGTAGTGCCATCCACTACATAACCGTGGTTTTGTGCGGTGATATAGCAACGCTCGCCACCTACAATCTGTACAGGTTGGGTAGCACCACGATGACCATATTTATGTTTGAGTACCTCAGCACCTGCGGCGAGAGCCAAGAGTTGGTTGCCGAGTCCAAGGCCCAACAATGGTTTATCTTCGCCCTTTGCGAGGAAGGTCTTTATGTTCTCTATCGTCACAGCGCAATCTTCTGGATCGCCAGGGCCGTTGCTGAGCATCAGGGCGTCAAACTCCAATGTGTTGAAGTCATAATCCCATGGCACGCGTGTCACCTCTACGCCGCGAGCGAGCAGGTAGCGGATGATGCCTTCTTTCACGCCGCAATCCACGAGTACCACTTTCTTGCCAGCACCTGCATTGTAGGTCACTAACTCTTTGCAAGATACTTGTGGCACAAGGTTCTCGTCGTTTGCTACAGGAGTAGTGTCGTCGCCTTCGAAGATGAGGGTGGCTTGCATGGTGCCGTTCTCGCGCAGATGCTTGGTCAGCTCACGGGTGTCCACACCTGTGATAGCTGGAATCTGCTCACGTATCAGCCATGCTGCCAAATCCTCGTTGGCATTCCAGTGGCTGTACTCAGGGCTGTACTCGGTCATGATCACTGCTGCAGGGTGGATATGGTGGCTATCCATAAACTCGGATAAACCATTCTCCAAACTGCTGCATGCAGGCACGCCGTAGTTACCAATCAATGGATAGGTCATCACCACGAGTTGACCCTCAAAGTTCGCGTCGGTCAGCACCTCTGGATAACCAATCATGGTGGTGTTGAATACGAGCTCTCCGGCTACATTCTTCTCGTAGCCAAATGATGTACCTATGAAGCAGGTGCCATCGGAGAGTTTCAATGTTACTTTTGACATATATTCTTGCCTTTAAACTTTACACTTTAAACTTTCAACTTATCGAAGGATAGTCTCGCTACGATCTGGACCTACTGACACCACATCAATGCTTACGCCAGTCTCTTGCTCAATGTATGCAATATACTCTTTGAGTTCTTTAGGCAATTCCTCGTAGCTGCGGCATATAGATACGTCGCATTTCCATCCTGGGAAATCCTTGTAGATAGGTTTGATATTATCTGCATCTGCCTCAAATGGGAAGTAGTCAATCTTCTCGCCATTGAGCTCGTAGCCCACGCACACTTTGATGGTCTCAAAGTCGTTGAGGACATCGGATTTCATCATGATGAGTGATGTTGCGCCATTCATCATCACAGTGTATTTGAGTGCTACGAGGTCGAGCCAACCGCAACGGCGTGGACGACCAGTAGTAGCGCCAAACTCATGACCAATGCGACGGAGCTCTTCGCCTACCTCGTCAAAGAGCTCGGTTGGGAATGGACCTTCGCCTACGCGTGTGCAGTATGCCTTGAAAATACCATATACCTCGCCGATATGTTGAGGAGCTACACCCAGACCAGTACATGCACCAGCGCAAAGGGTGTTGCTAGATGTTACGAATGGATAGGTACCAAAGTCGATGTCGAGTAATGATCCTTGAGCACCTTCTGCCAAGATACCTTTATCCTCGCGGAGCATTTGGTTCACTACAATCTCGTTGTCCATGATAGGGAACTGCTTCATCTCCTCAATAGCATGGAGCCATGCACTGTCATCTGGCAACTCAATACCGCCCAATTGCTCTTGGTGAGCAGCACGGAGGGCGTTGTAGCGCTCGAGGAAGTCAGGACGCAGGATATCACCTACGCGGAGACCGTTGCGAGCAATCTTATCGGTATAGGTAGGACCGATACCCTTGCCGGTCGTTCCTACTTTCTTATCACCTTTCTTCTTCTCAGAAGCGGCATCCAACATACGGTGGGTAGGGAGGATGAGGTTTGCACGCTTACCGATTTGCAAACGGGTTTTTACATCTACACCCATTGCCTCGATAGCGTGGATCTCCTCCATGAGGATGATTGGGTCAATCACTACACCGTTACCAATAATATTGGTGGTACCATCGCGGAATATACCTGATGGAACGGTGTGGAGAACGAAACTCTTGTCGCCGAAGTACAAGCTGTGACCAGCGTTTGGTCCACCTTGGAATCGTGCAACTGCTTCATAACGTGGGGTCAATACATCGACGATCTTACCTTTGCCTTCATCGCCCCATTGCATGCCTAATACGACATCTACTTTTTTCATATAATCTGTGTCTTTAAACTTTACACTTTAAACTCTAAACTAAATTCCCACTTGCTCGAAGATATAATCCACATTCTTCATGTAGTAATCCAAGCTGAAGCATGCATCAATCTCCTCGTTAGTGAGGTGTGCGGTAACGCCCTCGGTCAACTTGAGGTTCTCTTGCATCTCGCCGCCTTCCATCAGCGTCTTCATTGCTACTGGTTGGACGAGGTCGTATGCTTGCTCACGCACAAAGCCCTTCTCGATGAGCGCGTTCATCACGCGTTGCGCGAAGATAGCGCCGTGGGTCAAACCGATATTGTGGAGCATATTCTCTGGATATACCACGAGGTTGTCCAATATGCCCTCAAAGCGTGCCAACATATAGTCCAATAGCATCGTTGCATCTGGCAATACGATACGCTCGGTAGAGCTGTGGCTGATATCACGCTCGTGCCAAAGGGCGATGTTCTCGCTTGCGGTGCACATATATCCACGCATTACGCGCGCGCATCCGCATATATTTTCAGAGGAGATAGGATTGCGTTTGTGTGGCATGGCAGACGAACCTTTTTGTCCTTTCTTGAATGCCTCTTCTACCTCGCGCACCTCTTGGCGTTGCATATTGCGTACCTCCAATGCCATTTGCTCCAGGGTACCAGCGATGACTGCTAAGGTAGCCAAGTAGAACGCGTGACGGTCGCGACCCAACACTTGTGTAGCGATAGCAGCGGACTCAATGCCGAGGTGCTCGCATACGTATGTTTGGATGGCTGGTGGGATGTTCGCGTAGTTACCTACCGCGCCAGAGAGTTTACCTGCCTCTACGCCCTTCGCTGCCATCTCAAAGCGCTCTATGTTGCGGCGCATCTCCTCGTACCAGAGAGCCCATTTCAAGCCGAAACTGCTCACATCGGCGTGCATACCGTGGGTACGACCAATCACAGGGGTGTACTTAAACTCATTCGCACGGCGTTTGAGTACCTCAAGGAAAGAGTTGAGGTCATTGCGAAGGATCTCGTTGGCTTGTTTCAAGAGATAACCATTAGCAGTATCTACCACGTCGGTAGAGGTCAATCCATAGTGTACCCATTTGCGCTCCTCACCCAAACTCTCGCTCACGGCGCGGGTAAATGCTACCACATCATGACGGGTGATCTCCTCGATCTCGTGGATGCGGTTTACATCAAAAGTGGCTTTTTCGCGAAGCAACTTCACATCCTCTGCTGGGACTACGCCCAAGGTGCTCCATGCTTCGGCAGCCAAAATCTCTACTTCGAGATAAGCGTTGAACTTATTCTCTTCTGTCCAAATGTTGCGCATGACTGCGCGGCTGTAACGTTCAATCATATATTTGTTTTTATTTTAGTTCGTTTCGCTCTGCTACACTGTAGTTCACTTCGTTGTAGATCGCTCGTTGCTCTCGCTGTAGTGATAGTATTGCTACAGGCACTTGTGCCGATCTACAGCACCATAGGTGCGATCTACCAACTACAGGCGTAGCCGATCTTTACACTGTCTTCAAATCGCCTGCAACTTTAATGCAGTTAAATGCTTTGATGGCTTTCGCTACGGCTTTGTCGGTATTCTCGTCAGTTGCGAGGATAACGCCATAACGACGGTGTCCGTGTACCTCTGGTTTGCCAAAGAAACGCACTTGTACGCCTGGCATAGCCAATGCTTCCTCTACGCCACTGAAGACTACTTCGGTAGCATCGCCCTCTACTACGATGGCTTTGGATGCACTCGCGCCGAAGAAACGCACCTCAGGGATTGGCAAGCCGAGTACGGCACGCGCATGCAACGCAAACTCTGACAAGTCTTGCGAGATCATGGTCACCATACCCGTGTCGTGTGGACGAGGACTTACCTCAGAGAAAATCACATGGTCACCCTCAACGAACATCTCCACGCCGAAGATACCATAGCCGCCCAATGCGTCAGTCACTTTCTTCGCGATATCCTCTGCTTGTGCAATAGCTGTCTCGCTCATGGCTTGTGGTTGCCATGACTCGCGGTAGTCGCCATCCACTTGGTGGTGACCGATTGGCTTGAGGAAGGTAGTCCCACCTGCATGGCGCACGGTGAGGAGAGTGATTTCGTAATCAAAATGCACAAAGCCCTCTACAATTACGCGACCTGCTCCTGCGCGACCACCCATTTGCGATTCGGTCCATGCTGGCTCTACGTCTGCTTGGCTTTTCACAGTCGATTGACCATGACCAGAAGATGACATGATAGGTTTTACTACGCATGGGATACCGATCTCCTCGATGGCTGCGAGGTACTCTTCGTGGGTGTCTGCAAACTTATATCTGGCAGTAGGTAAGCCCAACTCTTCGGCAGCCATGCGGCGGATGGCCTCACGGTTCATAGTTAAAAAAGCCGCGTTAGCCGTAGGGATAACGCGGTAACCTTCTTTTTCTAATTCGACGAGAGTAGGGGTAGCAATAGCTTCTACTTCAGGGATAATCATAGTTGGTTGC
>JBGVEG010000062.1:0-3670 GCA_045119955.1 Paludibacteraceae bacterium | reverse complement strand
GGAACGGGCTATATGTCATAAGGGTTTGAGGTGTACATCTCAAACCCTTAGTTCTATAAGTCATATTAATTTTCCTTCTACGACAGAATATCATTTACACTGCTATACTATTCCTCCCCATAAACCTTTCCATCCTGTGCTACGCTAAACTGCGAAGTTCCGCTTGTTGAAACAGAATCGGAAATATACACAGTAAGCTCTCGCTTGTATCCCTCGTTGGCATTCAGTTCCACCATCACATTCCCATCCTTGAAATACACCTTGAACCAATCTCCAACAACCTCTTTAGAGTCGGTAGCCTCCAGAGTACCTTCTGTAGGCACCTGATCAGATGGAGCATCGTAAATGGCCCAGCTGACAAGATCAAGCGACATCTCAGCCGCCTTACTTGGTGTATAAGTCAGTTCCTGCTCCTCTGCACTGACTTCTTTGGGACCATCAAATCGAAGATAAGTATCTCCAACCTTAACACAGCTGCTTAAAGCAATCGCTGCAACAATAAATGCAAAAAATCTTTTCATAATTCGTTTTATATTAAGTTGTTATTCGTATTCAAACCATTCGGTCTCTGCTACCGCAGCCCCAGCAAACAGTCCAAGACCACCATTGACATTTGTATAGGCAAAGGAGGCCGGAGCCAGACCGATTGATGCAAGAGTATTATGATCAAGATGATTCTGAGCTTCGGCATATCTGAAGAACTCAGGTGTAAGGCGATATATAACCGCCTTGTATCGTTCTCTCACCTCATCATACTTTGAATTGCTGATACCATCGATGTATGCCCACACTTCAAGATTTAGGCTTACTTCCTTGCCATTGAACCCTGTGTCAGGCCATACCCTTGCCGGTCCCTCATCCATATCAACATCCAGATAATCCTTCCTTGTCTCCATACCGAAATCCTCATCAGGTTCATACGGCTCGCACGCTCGTACTGTAACTGTTGTCTCGCCATCCTTAATTCTCGTACATTCTCCCAAAACCATTATGGCATAGCAATCATCGGTATTTCCATCATCAGTGAACGTGATCTTGAACGCAGGGGCGGATGTATATTTGACTTCGAATGCTGGGAAGGCATCAGGCATATTGAATGACGAAGAAATATCTTCAGCCTCATCCGCAGCTGCTGTCAGCAAGACTTCCGAGCCTCCTGGAATCATATACGTAGTCCACCAATAACCCTTTGGCACTCCAGGAGTGTTCTCATCTGCCTTTGCCAGTTCAACCTTCTTTCCATCGACAGTAAGACTGATTTCCGACACTTCTCTCGACATATCAGGATCTGTCATACCACTAAGCGGCACCGTCTTACATACTCGAAGCGCAGTAGTATCTGACATTCCGACCAAACCATACACATATATCTTCGGTTCGGAAGACATTCCCTTCAGCTTGAATTCGGTCTCGCATCCCTGCAGAGCAAGTGCGGCCACGATCAATGTAAATATGTATTTCTTCATACCCCTAAAATCTGAATGTGTAACTGAATGTCGGGACAATCGGAATCAAGCCGATTCCAGACCCCTTGAATGTCATAGGCTTTCCCGCAGACTTTTCCCTTACGACCGTTGCATATAATGGATTGATCCTGCAATAAGCATTATATACGCTGAGATTCCAAATACTAATATTGCCTCTCTTGGTCTCCCTGTAGAAATTGAATCCCACGTCAAGCCTATGGTAGTCAGGCATCTTTGCATTGTTAGGGCTTTCGTACAGGAACTCTCCAATTGACGATCCTTCCTCTTTCGGAAGATACTGTGATGCGACAGTCATCCTGTTACCTGTATGATAGTTCCACGAAGCATACATCTCGAACATTTCGCTGAACCTGTGATTAGCGACAACCGTTATCTTATTCCTGTTGTCGTTCCTGTCAAGATACCAGTCCGGCCATATGTCATCAAACTTCCTCCAGTTCCAGGACAGCGTATAGAACACACTCACACTTGTCTTCTCAGTATCATATCCGAAATCCACCTCTAATCCGTATGATTTGCCGATACCTGTCTTGAAATCCTTCTCCCAATCCGTCAAAGGAGGGAAGAATGAATTCATACCCTTGTACTCAATGAGATTATCCATCGTCTTATACCAGCCCTCCACATTCAGATGCATATTATGAGGCAGTCTGCTATAGATACCGCCTGCAACCTGCCTTGAACGCATAGGAGCAATCTCCGAAGTAGAAGGAAGCCAGCTGTTGGTCGGCAGATCAATATAAGTCGCCGCTACCAGATGAGAGAACTGACTCATCTCCGAATACGAAGCCTTTATTCCCACGTTAGGAGAAACCTGGAACTTCAATGCAGCACGTGGCTCAATATAGTTCCACACATTCCCATCTGCACCAAACAGGCTGTACCTCAGGCCAAGATTCACCTTCATCCATCTGGTAAGGCTCATCTCATCCTCTGTATATATACCCATTTCGTGACCTATGCTCTCCACGCCTTCCTTCTTGCTTATATCAGTAAAAACTTCTCCTCCGTCCACATCATACTCGCTATAGGTGTGGCTAGGATCATAAGAATGAAGAATATAAGTACCACCAAATCTGATATGATGTTTGTGATGAGGATACCAGTTGAAATCCGCACTCATACCGCCGTCATTAACCCAGTTCCGGTTATATGTATCCTGCTTGAACATATCTGTATGATCGGTTCTGTAGTATTCCAGCAAGGTATTCATTTTTATATCTGACCTGCTGCCTGAATAGAATCCCATAAGCCTCATATCGAGCCTGTCTGTGAAATCCTTCTGCCAGTTCAACGATCCGAGCAGATTGCCCCAGGAGAATCTGGTATTTGTCACGTCGAGATCATTGAGACTTCCATCTGGATCACGGCCTTCGAACTCCTGATTGATTCTCAATCCGTCATTTCCCCAATAGAAGTTTGCAGTCAGACGGCTTCCCGGTTTAAGGATATGTGTTATCCTCGCATTCAGATCCATAAAGCTATATCCGAGGTTCTGCTTCTCGCCATAAGCCTTGTTCATTGAATTCATAATCGCACAGGCAGGTGCAGAAATCACGTCTATCCAGGACCTACGCATAGCCAGATTGAACGAAGTCCTGTCCTTTATGATAGGACCCTCAAACTGTAATCGTCCATCCAGCAGACCGACACCGACAATTCCGTGATACTCCTTGAAATCGCCATCCTTTGTTGCAACATCCACAACCGATGAAGTCCTTCCTCCATATCTGGCCGGGAAACCGCTCTTATAGAAGTCAATGCCTTCCACCACATCGGTATTGAATGAAGAGAATATACCTCCGAGATGGCATATCTGATACAGCGGAACTCCGTCAAGAAGGAACAGATTGTCACTTCCGTCACCTCCGTGAACATAGAGATTGGAAAGCATTTCAGTTCCGGAAGACACTCCTGAAAGTGTCTGAAGAGTCTTCAGCACATCGGGAGAACTGAATACGGCAAAGCCTCTCCTGAAAGCAGATCCGTCAATCTTTGTCAGGCCCGTCTGCGTGAAGTTGATGTTCCTGTCAATCGCCGATGTAACAGTAGCTGCCGTCAAAGTGTCTACAGGTATATCTTGAGCGATAGTGGAGTTGCAAATACTCACACAGATTGACAATAATGCTACATATTTAAATTTATATGACATGGTCACAATTTATGATTCTATATATTATGAC
>JBGVEG010000061.1:0-12724 GCA_045119955.1 Paludibacteraceae bacterium | reverse complement strand
TAAGAATAAAATAGTTTTTGTTTTCATTGTTATAATTGTTTAATTGTTTGTGTTTTAGTTATTTATAATTTCTTTAACTTTTGTAGCAACTTGCTGATAAACTTCTGCATATGCAACATAAGCCGCTTCTTCACGATTGAGCGTGTGTGAACCTTTTTTGCTAAAACTACCCTCGTATATGGTACTCTGTGTATTAGCCTTCACAATCTGCAACACCACCTCTGCCATAACGAAATAAGTAGTGTAATTCCCTGTCTGTAAGGTATTATATTCGCGAGTTGTTCCCTGCAACCGAACCACCCAATCCGCATCTGCCTCGTTTGTGCTGAAAGTGCAACCCATAGGAGAAATCTCCTGCTTAATCTTCTGAATAAATATAGGGTATGATTTATCGAAAATAGTAACCTCTCCACTAATATACACTGCCACTCCATTCTTCAGTTGTTGATACAATGCCATTGCTCGTTGTTTGAGTACGTTACTCTCCGCAAAAGCAATATCTTCCATTTCGGTATTGCTATCCACGCTTTGTACTACTTTTTGTTGCTCCAGTACTTGCTGCAAATGTTCAATGACTTTGGCTATGGATTTGCGTGCTGCACTTTTCTCGCCTTCAGCCAACAAACCCTCTGCCTCTTCTATTGCCATTTCAGCGCGAGTGACATGACTGATAATCTGCTTCTTTAGCGTACGCACCAAGTCAGTTTTCTTTACCCATGCAAAAGCAAATACCTCGTTCGTTTCGGGATTATGCCAACTCTCAACGGATAAGTTTGGAATATCTTTTAGCGAACTATGAATAGTGGTTGAGGTACTGAATAACTCGCGAGTCATTTCGCTAAATCCCATTGTACCAGAATGTTGGTCACTCTGCACAATGGAGGAGGAAGTGTATTCCACGCTGGTTGTGATGTTTTGTACTGCCTCCGTCTGTGCTCTCTCTTTGATGCGTTGAAGTGTCTGCTCAATACTTTCGCCTGCTTGCACTTCGCCCATGACAAAGCCCGAGATATAAGATGTTCGTGGATATGTCGCAGTTCGCCAATTGTCGTCACACCATAATGGTGCAGTACTTTGACTAAAAGCCAAAATACTACACCATACACTCAGTATCAAGATAGTTGTTCTCACTCGGCACTACCATTACGGATAAACTCACTTACTTTCTCAGCATACTTTTGTGCGACAGCAGACTCTTTGGCTGCATTTTCAAACGCACGGATACGAGCAGCAGAAGCAGCTTCCATATCTACGATAAAGTACGCTTCAAACTCGTAAGCAGGCACACCATTGTGCTTGATTTCACGGTAAATACAGAATGTATTGTGTAATTCGCCCTTTATTTCGGCAGTTACATTATTTTCATACGCAGCATAAAAGTGTTCAAACTCATCTAACTCCTCAGGAGTTAATCTTGAAGCCATATCTCCATTAATACGACCTTTGATATTGCTACCCATTTCCTGTGCGTACTTAGTGCAAGCATTCATTATCAGTTTGTCTTTCGCGAGGTTTTTGTTTGTAGAGATAGTTTGTGTGGTAATCTCCTTTACGCCATCATCAGTTAATTTCTCATAATGCAGTAACAATGCTACTTCCAATGTGCGCGAAGTGCCAAATACTTCCCAATCGCCTTTGGCATACTCTTTCATTTTGAGTTTATACTCCTTGTTCAACTGTTTTTGCAATTGCTTATTCTGAGCACTTGCAGGAACGGCTACAATAGCCAACGCCATAAGGGCGATAATGATTGTCTTTTTCATTGTTGTAGTGTTTTAATAAGTTTGTATTTAATCGATTATTTACCAAACCATTATACACATACAAAAAAGCGTGAAACTTGCTCTTGCCAGTTCCACAACTTGAGGCTCTCGCATTGCCTAATCTCATAGAACTGACAACGCGAAGCCCACGCCGAATATAAAATATACTCTCCGTGCTACATAGTTAAGGTACGCGTGTGCGCATACGCATATACGCAAAAGACGTACCAAAATAGGCACAAGAGGGATAATCTATATCCCGTAGGACATCTACCGTTGCTAAGTCCTGATGAGATTTTGAAATTTGCGAGATTTCAAGTTGTCAGAACGAAGCGCAATAAACGCCTTTTTAATATGTCTGCAAAACCCTCCGCCGATGTGCAGACATCCCTTCGTTGGGTTTCGCGCTGCAAAGGTACTACATTTTTTTGAATTAAGCAAAGTTTTTGCGAATTTTTAGCAAAATTTGGTAAAATAAAAACTATCCAACCCACAGGGCTGGATAGTTTTGATATTTCGCGGAGGATGGTTGAACAATCATCCTCTTTAGCGATGGATTACAATTCCTCTTGTTGGCGGAGTTGTGCCTCTGCTGCCGCAGCACGAGCTGCTTGCAAAGCTGCATACTCCTCGGCATTGTGCACAGAGATATGTTGGAACTCACGAAGACCTGTACCCGCAGGAATCAAGTTACCGCAGATAACGTTCTCCTTCATACCGTCCAGGTAGTCCACCTTGCCTTGGATAGCTGCCTCGTTGAGCACCTTAGTGGTCTCTTGGAAGGAAGCTGCAGACATGAAGGACTTGGTACCCAAAGCAGCACGAGTAATACCTTGCAGGATCTGGCTGGCAGTTGCACAAGTTGCCTCACGCGCTGTAACGAGTTTCTTATCCTTACGACGGAGCGAAGAGTTCTCATCGTGCAGACGGCGAGCAGTAACGATCTGACCTGGTTTCAAGGTCTCGCTATCACCAGCATCCACAACTACCTTCTTGCCCCAGATACGGTCGTTCTCCTCCAAGAAGTCACGTTTATCCACGATTTGCTTCTCAAGGTAACGTGTATCACCTGCATCTTGGATCTCTACCTTACGCATCATCTGGCGAACGATAATCTCGAAGTGCTTATCGTTGATCTCCACACCCTGCATACGGTAAACGGCTTGTGCCTCGTTGACAATATAGTCTTGCACCGCAGTAGGACCTTGGATAGCCAAAATATCGTTAGGTGTGATAGCACCATCAGAGAGCGCTACACCCGCACGTACATAGTCACCTTCTTGTACAAGGATCTGCTTACCCAATGGAATGAGGTAAGACTTCACCTCGCCCAACTTAGAAGTCACAGACACCTCTTGGTTACCACGTTTAATGCGTCCGAAGCTAACCTCACCATCGATCTCAGCCACGATAGCTGGGTTGGATGGGTTACGTGCCTCAAAGAGCTCAGTAACACGTGGAAGACCACCGGTAATATCGCCCGCAGTACCGAATGAACGGGTTTGTGTGAAGAGTGAATCACCAACCTTCACCTCTGTACCATCCGCATGTACGAGCAATGCCTTAACAGGGAGGTTGTAAGTACGGAGGACATTACCCTCAGCGTCCATAATGTGCGCTTGAGGCATCTTAGTACGGTCCTTGGTCTCTATGATAGTCACCTCTTTCTTACCTGTTTGGTCATCTATCTCAGTCTTAATGGTCACACCCTCGACAACATCGCTATATTGCAAGCGACCAGCTTGCTCAATAATCAACGTAGCCTTATATGGATCCCATTCGCAGACTTGAGTACCCTTCTCGTAGCTCTCACCTGGAGTCACAAAGAGTTTAGAAGCGTAAGGGATATTGAAGGTTGTGAGTACCACACCTGTCTTCTCATCCACCAGACGCAACTCGTTGAGACGGCTAACCACAATCACATCACCTGCCTCGGTAGTGATAGTACGAAGCTCATCAATCTCTACGCGACCAGACTGTGTGAGTGCGTATGTATTTTGAGTAGCTGCATTACCAGCGACACCACCAGAGTGGAAGGTACGCAATGTCAACTGTGTACCAGGCTCACCAATAGCTTGCGCTGCAATCACACCGACAGCCTCACCCTTCTGTACCATCTTACGGCTTGCCAAGTTGCGGCCATAACACTTAGCGCAGACACCTTGTTTAGCCTCACAAGTGAGTACAGAACGAATCTCAACTGCCTCAATACCAGCAGCCTCGATAGCCTCGCATGCTGCCTCGCGAATCTCCTCGCCAGCAGCCACAATGAGGTTGCCCTCAAAGTCATAAATATCATGTACGCTGACACGACCCAAGATACGTTGGGTGAGTGTAGCCACCACATTATCGTTTTGCTTAATAGCACGAGCAGTCAAACCACGCAAGGTACCGCAGTCGGTCTCGGTGATAATCACATCGTGTGATACATCGACCAAACGACGGGTGAGGTAACCTGCATCGGCAGTCTTCAACGCGGTATCGGCAAGACCCTTACGCGCACCGTGGGTAGAGATAAAGTACTCCAGCACGCTCAGACCCTCCTTAAAGTTCGAAAGAATAGGGTTCTCAATGGTTTGACGACTATCGGTCACACCGGCCTTCTGAGGTTTAGCCATCAGACCACGCATACCAGCGAGCTGCTTGATCTGTTGCTTAGAACCACGGGCACCAGAGTCCATCATCATGAACACAGAGTTGAAGCCTTGGTCTGCCTCCTTCATGTGCTTCATGAGGACATTAGTCACCTGTGTATCCACTTCACCCCAAGCAGCAACGACCTTGTTGTAACGCTCGTTGTCGGTCATAAGACCCTCCATATAGAGTCCAGTCACCTCTTCAACGACTTGGTTACCCTTAGCCACGAACTCGGCTTTCTCCTCTGGAATCAGAATATCGTTGAGGTTGAAGCTGAGACCACCCTTGAACGCCATCTTATAACCGAGGTCCTTGATCTCATCCAAGAACTTAGCTGTACGAGCCACACCGCAAGTCTTAATCACGTCGGTGATAATCTCCTTAACGGCTTTCTTGCCGAGGGTAACGTTCTTATAGCCCACCTCGCTTGGTACATAGTAGTTCACGAGGATACGACCTGGAGTAGTCTCTACGAGAGAGGTCTCGCCAGTACGCTCATCTTTGATACGCACCTTAACGATAGCGTGCATGTCCACCTTGCCCTCGTTGAGCGCAATCTCGCACTCCTCAGGAGAGTAGAAGGTCAAGCCCTCGCCCTTAGCGCCCGCACGATCCTTAGTAATATAGTAAAGACCGAGAATCATATCCTGAGAAGGTACGGTGATAGGGTTACCGTTGGCAGGGTCAAGGATATTGTGTGAACCGAGCATGAGGAGCTGTGCCTCGAGGATAGCCTCGTTGGAGAGTGGCAAGTGTACCGCCATTTGGTCACCATCGAAGTCGGCGTTGAAACCAGCACAAGCCAGTGGGTGCAGCTGGATAGCCTTACCCTCAATCATGCGAGGTTGGAAAGCCAAGATACCATGACGGTGCAAGGTTGGAGCACGGTTCAACAGTACTGGGTGACCCTTCATAACATGCTCGAGAATATCGAAAATGATAGGCTCCTTGCGGTCAATAATCTTCTTAGCAGACTTAACCGTCTTCACTACACCGCGCTCAATGAGCTTGCGGATAATGAATGGTTTGTAGAGTTCAGCCGCCATATCTTTTGGCAAACCGCACTCGTGCATCTTGAGCTCTGGACCTACGACGATAACCGAACGTGCAGAGTAGTCCACACGCTTACCGAGCAAGTTCTGACGGAAACGTCCTTGTTTACCCTTGAGCGAGTCAGAGAGTGACTTGAGTGGACGGTTAGCATCTGACTTGATAGCGGTAGTCTTCTTGCTATTATCGAAGAGCGAATCCACAGCCTCTTGGAGCATACGCTTCTCATTGCGCAGAATCACATCTGGAGCCTTGATCTCTACGAGACGTTTGAGACGGTTGTTACGAATGATCACACGACGGTAGAGGTCGTTGAGGTCAGAAGTAGCGAAACGACCACCATCCAGTGGCACGAGTGGGCGGAGCTCTGGAGGAGTAACAGGTACCACGTGCAGGATCATCCACTCTGGGAGGTTACGACCCTTGCTGGCGCGGAAGTTCTCCACTACTTGCAAGCGTTTGAGAGCCTCTGCCTTACGTTGTTGTGAACCATCGCTGTTAGCACGGTCACGCAACTCATAGCTGAGCGCATCGAGGTCAATCTTTTGCAAGAGTTTCTCAATAGCCTCAGCACCCATTTGAGCAATAAACTTATCAGGATCGGTATCCTCCAGTTGTTGGTTGTCTTGTGGCAGACGACCCATCAACTCAATGTATTGATCCTCGTCCAAAAGCATCTTATCTGCTACAATCTCGTCATCAATCTCTTGACCTGCCAAGACACCTGCTTGGAGCACGATATACTTCTCATAGTAAACGACAGAATCGAGCTTCTTAGTAGGTACTCCGAGCAATGCTGCCATCTTGGATGGCAGAGAACGGAGATACCAAATGTGTGTCACAGGAACTACCAATCGGATATGTCCCATACGCTCACGGCGCACTTTCTTCTCTGTTACCTCTACACCGCAACGCTCGCAGACAATACCTTTGTAACGGATACGCTTGTACTTACCGCAATGGCACTCATAGTCCTTGGTTGGACCGAAGATGCGCTCGCAGAATAGACCATCACGCTCAGGTTTGTAGGTACGATAGTTGATCGTCTCAGGTTTGAGCACCTCACCCGAACTGATACGCATCATCTCATCTGGCGAAGCTAAGCCAATTGAGATACGGGAAAAACCGTTTTTCTTATTATCTTGTTTGAAAGCCATAATTCTTGTATTTTATTCCATTGTAATTGAAAGACCCAGACCTTGCAACTCGTGCAACAACACATTGAGTGACTCTGGCAAACCAGGAGTTGGCATAGGCTCACCCTTAACGATAGCCTCGTAGGTACGTGCACGACCTGTGACATCATCTGACTTAACAGTCAAGATCTCTTGCAGGATATGTGCTGCACCGTGTGCCTCGAGTGCCCAAACCTCCATCTCACCGAAACGTTGACCACCGAACTGTGCTTTACCACCAAGTGGTTGTTGGGTAATCAAGCTGTAAGGACCGATAGAACGTGCGTGCATCTTGTCATCGACCATGTGACCGAGCTTCATGAAGTAGGTCACACCCACGGTAGCCATTTGGTCGAATGCCTCGCCAGTGCCACCATCGTAGAGTTGTGTCTTACCAGCACGTGGGATACCGGCCTTGTCAGTCCACTCATTGAGGTCATCCATGGTACAACCATCGAAGATAGGAGTAGCGAACTTAACGCCGAGTTCCTTACCAGCCCAACCAAGGACTGCCTCGAAGATCTGACCAATGTTCATACGAGAAGGCACGCCCAGTGGGTTCAGTACAATATCAACTGGTGTACCATCAGCCAAGAATGGCATATCCTCTACGCGGACAATCTTACTTACGATACCCTTGTTACCGTGGCGACCTGCCATCTTATCACCTACGCGGATCTTACGACGCTTAGCGATATAGACCTTAGCCATTTGCACGATACCATTTGGCAACTCATCACCAATGGTGAGATTGAACTTATCGCGCTTGAGTTGTGCATCCATCTCTTTGTGCTTAGCGATATAGTTCATAACACATTGGCTCACCAAGTCATTCACGTGCTCATCCGCAGTCCAGTTAGCCAACATGAGAGTGGTATAATCAAGATCCTTCAAGCGCTCCTCAGTGAAGGTCAAGCCTTTGGCAATCACCTCAGTCTTAATGTGGTCATATACACCCATTGAGGTATGACCCTCCAAGAGTGTTACGAGTTTGCCCACCAAAACAGCCTTCAACTCAGCCGCTTTCACAGCGAATGCTGCATCGAACTTAGCCATGGTCTCCTTATCCTCCAATTTCTGCTTGCGGTCCTTTTGTGACTTCTTGTAGAGATTCTTATCAATCACCACACCGCTGAGCGATGGGCTCGCCTTGAGTGAAGCATCCTTCACATCACCTGCCTTTTCACCGAAAATAGCCTTCAAGAGTTTCTCCTCTGGAGAAGGATCAGACTCACCCTTAGGAGTAATCTTACCTACGATAATATCGCCTGGCTCAATATGAGCACCAATACGAATAATACCGTTCTCGTCCAAATCCTTGGTTGCCTCCTCGCTTACGTTAGGAATATCCGCAGTGAACTCCTCCATACCACGTTTGGTCTCGCGAACCTCCAAGAGTTGCTCAACTACGTGAACAGAAGTAAACATATCCTCACGAACGATACGCTCGCTGAGCACGATAGCATCCTCGTAGTTGTAACCCTTCCAAGGAATATACGCTACCTTCAAGTTCTTACCCAAAGCCAACTCACCGTTCTCAGTAGCATAACCCTCAGAGAGGATTTGACCAGCTACCACCTTGTCACCCTTGCGAACGATAGGACGCAGGTCAATAGTGGTGTTCTGGTTGGTACGTTGGAACTTAGGCAACTTATATGTCTTCTCCGCAGACTCGAAGGAGATAAAGTCCTCCTCCTTGCTACGTTCGTACTTAATAACAATCTTATCCGCATCTACGTATGTCACAACACCCTTGCCCTCAGCCATAATCTGAGTGCGTGAGTCTTGGATCAACTGACCCTCGATACCTGTACCTACGATAGGTGCCTCGCTGCGCAACAATGGTACACCCTGGCGCATCATGTTCGAACCCATCAACGCACGGTTAGCATCATCATGCTCCAAGAATGGAATCAACGCAGCCGCGATAGAAGCGATTTGGCTTGGCGAAACGTCCATGAGATCCACCTCGTTAGGTGCTACTACTGGGAAGTCTGCCTCGTAACGCGCTTTAACCTTGTTACGAATGAACTTGCCGTTCTTATCCAATGGTGCGTTACCTTGTGCTACAGTTGCGTTCTCCTCGTCCTCGGCAGTCATATATACGATATGGTCATTGTCCAAATCTACTACGCCATTCTCTGCCTTGCGGTATGGAGTCTCAATGAAACCAAGGTTGTTGATCTTAGCATAGATACAGAGAGAAGAGATAAGACCAATGTTTGGACCTTCAGGAGTCTCGATAGGACACAAACGACCATAGTGGGTATAGTGTACGTCACGAACCTCGAAGCCCGCACGGTCACGACTCAAACCACCAGGACCGAGCGCAGACATACGACGCTTGTGGGTAATCTCAGCCAATGGGTTCTGTTGGTCCATGAATTGAGACAGCGCGTTGGTACCAAAGTAGGAATTAATCACGCTGCTGATAGCCTTAGCGTTAATAAGGTCGGTAGGAGTGAAGACCTCGGTATCACGCACGTTCATGCGCTCACGAATGGTACGAGCCATACGTGCAAGACCAATACCAAATTGGTTATAGAGTTGCTCACCTACGGTACGCACACGACGGTTAGACAAGTGGTCAATATCATCCACCTCAGCGTTGGAGTTAATGAGTTGTACCAAGTACTTGATAATCTCAATAATATCTGTATTGGTCAAGGTGCGAGTTTCCGCAGGGATATCCATTTGCAACTTGCGGTTGATACGGTAGCGACCTACCTCACCCAAGTCATAACGCTTCTCAGAAAAGAAGAGGTTCTGAATGGCCTCACGTGCAGTAGCATCATCGGCAGGCTCAGAGTTGCGCAACTGACGATAAATGTAGAGCACAGCCTCTTTCTCAGAGTGCGATGGGTCCTTCTGCAAGGTATTGAAGATAATAGAGTACTCTGCCTCGTTGTTCTCATCCTTGTGCAAGAGGATAGTCTTAGCACCAGACTCTAAGATCATCGCACAGAGTTCCTCATCCAGGACTGTCTCGCGCTCCAAGATTACCTCGTTACGCTCGATAGTAACCACCTCGCCAGTATCTTCATCAACGAAGTCCTCGGTCCATGCCTTCAACACGTTACCTGCCAAGGTACGACCAACGGCTGCCTCCAAGTTCTCCTGTGTACACTTGATCTCCTCAGCCAAGCCGAAGCAATCCAAGATGTCCTTATCGCTCTCGAAACCGATAGCACGCAACAGGGTTGTTACAGGTAATTTTTTCTTACGGTCAATGTAAGCATACATCACACGGTTGATGTCGGTTGCAAACTCAATCCATGAACCACGGAATGGGATGATACGAGCAGAATACAACTTTGTACCATTGGAGTGTACAGATGTACCGAAGAACACACCTGGTGAACGGTGCAACTGACTTACCACTACGCGCTCTGCACCATTAATGACGAAGGTACCCTTAGGTGTCATGTATGGGATAGTACCCAAGAACACATCCTGCATCACTGGCTCAAAGTCCTCGTGATCAGGGTCGGTACAAGTCAAGAACAACTTCGCCTTCAAAGGCACACTGTAGGTCAAACCACGGAGCAAGCACTCCTCGATAGAATAGCGAGGAGGATCAATGTGATAGTCCATGAACTCAAGTCGGAAGTTCTTTCGGGTATCCTCAATAGGGAAGTTCTCCGAAAAAACCTTGAACAAACCTTCCTGATGACGAACCTCAGGAGTAGAATCCATTTGGAAGAAGTCGTGGAAGGACTTCAACTGAATCTCCAGAAAATCAGGATAAGGCATCTGCTTTTGCATTGCCGAGAAATTGATTCGCTGGTTTTTGTTTTGTTTTGCCATTTATTTTATGTTTTTAGTAGTTTCGAACATTAATAAAATGCCTGATAATGAGTTATTTACAGCTAAATAGTTGGCTCTATTGTTTAATATTAGTTAATCAGAACCGCATTTGAATTATCAGTATTTAACATTTTTTCAACATTCTCCTCTATTCAGAGAAAAAGGTTTAGACCCCTTTTCAGGGTCTAAACCTACCGTTATTAGGTTAGTGGGTATTACTTCAGCTCTACCTCAGCACCTACCTCCTCAAGAGCTTTCTTGAGAGCCTCAGCAGTTGCTTTGTCTACACCTTCCTTAACAGTTGCAGGAGCAGCGTCTACGATGTCCTTAGCCTCTTTCAAGCCAAGACCTGTTTGCTCTTTAACTGCTTTAACTACTTGGAGCTTGTTAGCACCAGCTGATTTGAGAACTACATCGAAAGATGTTTTCTCCTCAGCTGCAGGAGCTGCGTCACCTGCTGCAGGTGCTGCTACTGCTACTGCAGCAGCTGCTGGTTCGATACCATACTCGTCTTTCAAAATTTGAGCGAGTTCATTAACTTCCTTAACTGTAAGGTTTACTAATTGTTCAGCAAAAGCTTTCAAATCTGCCATTGTTGTATAATTTTAAAGTGTTATTTTTTTAATGTTAGTTAGTGTGCCCCTTTCGGTATCCATTCGGCATCCCTTCGGGCGACGTTTGTTATGTTTGCTGATTACTCAGCGCGTTCACCCAGCGTTTGCAAAACACCGTGGATGGTAGTAGCACCTGATTGGAGGGCTGAAACGACGTTCTTTGCAGGAGATTGGAGCAAAGCAACAAGGTCTGCAATGAGTTCGTTTTTGGACTTGATAGTAGCCAAGAAATCCAAGTTTTGTGCACCTACGTAAACAGTTTCCTCTACGTAAGCAGCCTTCAACTGTGGCTTAGCTTCTTCTTTATTTTTCTCTTTCTTGGTGAACTCCTTGATGAGTTTAGCAGGTGCGTTACCTGTGTTAGACAACATCAAAGCAGTATTACCCTTGAGAGCTTCAAAAATCTGAGCATCGATGCCCTTTGCCTCAAGTGCTTTTTGGAGCAATGTGTTCTTAGCAACAAGCAATTTCACATCTTGCTTGAAACAAGCACGGCGCAACTCACTAGTCTTCTCTGCGTTCAAGCCCTCAATGTTGGTGAGGTAGAAGTGTGAGTATTGACCCAACTGCTCTTGCAATGAAGCAATAATGGCGTTTTTATCTTCCTTCTTCATACTTGTCTTCGATTAAATAAATTACTCAATAGATTTTGGGTCAACTTTAATACCCTGACTCATTGTACTGGAAAGATAAATGCTCTTGATATAGGTACCCTTGCTTACTGCAGGTTTCAACTTGATCAGTGTTTGTACGAACTCGATAGCGTTCTCAGCGATTTTCTCAGGAGCGAAAGACACCTTACCGATAGATGTGTGAACGATACCAAATTTGTCAACCTTGAAGTCGATCTTACCTTGCTTAACCTCTTTAACAGCCTTAGCAACATCCATAGTTACTGTACCTGATTTTGGGTTAGGCATCAAACCGCGAGGACCGAGTACGCGACCGAGAGCACCAATCTTACCCATGATTTGAGGTTGAGTGATGATCACGTCAATATCTGTCCAACCGCCTTTGATCTTCTCGATATACTCATCCAGACCTACATAGTCAGCACCTGCCTCTTTAGCAGCCGCCTCTTGGTCTGCAGTACACAATGCGAGTACGCGAACTTGTTTACCTGTACCGTGAGGAAGACTTACCACGCCACGAACCATTTGGTTTGCCTTACGTGGGTCAACACCCAAACGAACATCTACATCTACGCTTGCGTCAAACTTAGTTGTAGTGATCTCTTTCACCAACGCAGCAGCCTCTGCTACGGTGTAGAGCTTACCTGCTTCAATCTTCTCAGCAGCAAGCTTTTGATTCTTTGTCAATTTTGCCATAATAGTGATTGAAGTTTTAATTATTTAACGGTAATACCCATACTGCGAGCGGTACCTTTAACCATGCTGATAGCGCTCTCTACGGTGAAACAGTTCAAATCGACCATCTTATCGGTTGCGATAGCCACTACTTGCTCCTCGGTGATGGTAGCTACTTTATTACGGTTAGGTTGGTTAGAACCAGATTTAACCTTAGCAGCCTCCTTGAGTTGAACAGCAACAGGTGGAGTCTTAACGATAAAATCGAATGATTTGTCAGTGTAAACAGTGATTACTACAGGCAAAATCTTACCTGCCTTCTCCTGCGTTCTGGCATTGAATTGTTTACAAAACTCCATAATGTTCACACC